>JAJPJI010000004.1 GCA_021324305.1 Gammaproteobacteria bacterium
AGAAATGAGCGAAACCGAAACGATTTTATTAGGTGAAAAGCTGGCTCAGCCAGTTATCCTTGCGCCGATAGGTTTTGCAGGAATTTATGCCAGAAGAGGCGAGGTCCAGGCAGCGCAAGCTGCGGAACTCGCTGGTGTTCCATTCTGTTTGTCTACCCTGTCAATTTGCTCCCTGGAAGAGGTGCGTCAATCGGTTTCTCAGCCATTCTGGTTTCAGTTATACATGATGAAAGATAAGGGATACTGCCTTGATCTTCTCAACCGGGCGCAGCATGCCGGCTGCCGCGTTCTGGTGTTCACAGTCGATTTGCCGGTCCTGGGAGTTCGCTATCGTGATATACGCAACAATATGTTTGGTACTGATGCGTCGCGAATGCCGATACGCAGCAGATTAAGCCTGTTACGGGAATACCTTTTCCATCCGCACTGGCTGCATCAGGTTTACATGCTGGGTCAGCCGTTGACATTAGGTAATCTTGCATCACTGAGCATGGACCTTCAGAGTCTGAGCCAGTACCGTGTTACCCTTTCCTGGAGTGATCTCGAATGGGTCCGTGAACATTGGAATGGAAAACTGGTCGTCAAGGGCGTGCTTGATCAGGACGATGCCTGTCAGATTGCTGACAGAGGCGCAGATGGAATCATTATTTCTAACCATGCAGGCCGACATCTTGATTCTCAGCCAGCAACCGTAACACTTTTGCCTGGAATAGCTGATGCTCTCCATGGACGCATGGAAATCATTATTGATGGCGGGATATTCAACGGACTGGATGTGTTAAAAGCATTGGCATTGGGAGCAGATGCCTGCATGATTGGCCGCGCCTGGGCTTATGCCCTGGCGGCCAGCGGCAAGGCAGGGGTTGCGCATGTTCTTGCAATGCTGCGTACCGAACTGAAAGTGGCCATGGCGCAATTAGGTGTTGAAAATGTCAACCAGATTGATCGTAGCCTGATCGCAGATTCTGAAATATTTAACTCCAGCACTTGACCCTGTCTTGATATTGCCTATATCGTAGCTCCGATGTAAAAAGCGGGTTCAGTTTCTTTTTAGCGACTATTATACAAGGATCCAGCGAACAGCATCGGAATTCATGAATGAATCTAGGAGCATATTAAAGATGAAAAATGGAATCGTTTCGAAATTGACAATTATTGCGATGGCAAGTCTTGGTTTGATCTGTGCGAACGTCTACGCGGATGACCAGAACATGCAATCATCAACAGGAACTCAAATGCAAACGACAACAGACAAGAATAAAACGGCGGGAGACGCTTTTCTGGCGGCGAATAAAAACAAGCCTGGTGTGGTCACTTTACCAGATGGATTACAGTATAAAATAATCAAGGCTGGCAATGGCCCCAAGCCGACCGCCAATGATACAGTCACAGTGAATTATGCGGGGACGTTGATAAATGGCACTGAATTCGACAGCTCCTACAAGCGTGGGCAGCCAGCGACTTTTCCAGTAAATGGTGTGATTGCCGGCTGGACAGAGGCGTTGCAATTAATGCCAGTCGGTTCAACGTGGGAACTCTATATCCCTTCTGAACTTGCCTATGGACAAAATGGCGCTCCTCCGGTTATCGGTCCCAATGAAACGCTGATATTCAAGGTTGAATTGCTGGGAATAAACAAGTAAGCGAATCATTCGGCATGGTGTAATTCAGAGAATATGTTTTTGGGTTACGCCATGCGTGAAAATCTGAATAATAAATTTGCTATTTACGTGAAAGCCTTTATATCATCCGCCCCGTGTGAATCAACTACGCGTACATTCCATAGTGTTTTAAAATCCGAAGCAATCGCCATGCTTGATAATCAGGAAGTGTGGATTGATATGAGTCTCCTGGAACGAAGCCATCATGTCATCAATGATGATTTTGTTGTGGATGAAGAGGAACCATTGTTGGTCAGGAACAGGTATAACGGACAATCCGTATAGCGTTATTGTTAAAAAATAAAACGGGATGCGCTTGCATCCCGTTTTCTTCGTAAGCGTGCTGTTTTATGTTGATGCTGATCGGTTGATCAGATTACGGGCGGCCAGTGCGATCATCATATAAGTCCAACCGGCAAATAGTAAATCAATTCCGACAAATAATCCGATGACAAACAGGCTGGAGGCTGGCCAGCTGGCGGTGATCAGGATTCCAAGCAGCAAGGTAATGATGCCATTAAACAGGCTCCAGCCCCAGTTCAGCAATTGCAGGGAAAGAGAAAAGATAATCCTGAAGATCCCGATGCAGATATACATTATCCCCAGGAATAAGGTAATCGAAACAGAACCCGCGAGAGGGTTGGCAACCAGAATGAATCCGGCAGCAAGGTAAAGGATTGCCATGATTAAATGCAGAATAAAGCCTGATCCTTTGCCGCGCCAGAAGGTGAGGGTATCAACAAGAACAACGGCGCCGCTTATTAATAGCAGTATTCCTAATAGAATAATGGTAACAAGCGTTGTGAAGGTGGACGCGCTGACCGCAAATAAGCCTAACAGGAACAAGGCCAGACCCCAGATAAAAAACGACATCCAGTTCTTGCCGAAACCGTATAAATCATGAGTGCTGACATTGACTGAGAATACCATGACGAAAGTCCTTTTTTATATGAGCTCCAGATAGTAACTATATCACGTTTTTTGCCGGCTGGATTCCAGGCAGCGAGCTAATGTATGGATAGCTGTATATCCTGTATGATCGATACTATTGCGAGACAGTGTTCTGCCTGGCTTTCATTTCTTGAAATCGGCATCTATGGATACCTGTTGCCAGGTTTTCAGTAATTCATCAAAGCTGGAAAGTTTTTCATGAATGCGCTCGAGAGCGAATTTTCCCAACGGTAAACGTAGTGGCGGAACCGGGTTATCAGCAATCTGGATAATGACTTGTGCGGCTTTATCAGGGTCGCCTTCCTGTTTACCATCGTAATTCGTTAATGCTGTTGAAATGACACCACGCGTACCATCGTAATCGGCGATACCCGAAAATTTTTTCAGAGAGCGGCCGGCGAATTGGGTTCGGAAGGGTCCCGGTTCAATCAGCGTCACTTTTATGCCAAGAGGTTCCAGCTCCTGTGCCAATGCCTCTGTCACACCCTCAACTGCGTATTTGCTCGCGTTGAATATTCCCAGCCCTGCAGTTGATACCACGCCTCCAGCGGCTGAAATATTGATGATATGTCCAGCATGCTGTGTGCGCATGATTGGTAGTACTGTTCTTGTTACATTCAGCAAACCGAAAAAATTGGTATTGAAAAGTTTACGTACTTCATCATCGGGAACTTCCTCAAGTGAGCCAATGATTCCATATCCAGCATTGTTAACAAGCACATCTATCCGGCCAAACTTCTTTTGCGCTGCATCAACCGCGGCGTGTATTTGTTCGTTATTGGTTACATCAAGTTGAAGTGTTAATGCAGTATCAGGATAGGATTTGGCGAAATGTTCTATATCGGACACTTTTCGCGAAGTCGCTACTACTTTTGCTCCGGCCGCGAGAGCTGCTCTTGTGAGTGCCTGGCCTAAGCCGGTTGAGCAGCCAGTAATAAACCAAACTTTGTCGCTGGCCATAAGCATGCTCCTCTACCTTTATCTGTCGGATACTACTATTTTAGCACTATATTGTAACAGGCGCTGGCAATGACAAAATATAGTCGTTGTTAAGCATATGTTAGGGATTATATTCACGAATTTAAGTACCTCTCTTGAAAATCTGAAAAATATGTCGCCTGTCGAACTCATGCTCTCTTAAACAATGAATCGGGTAGTTAACAGCGATACAATGGAACATGAGAAGCAAGTATTTATGCATGCTGCTCTTAAAAATACGCTGGTATCTGACGTGTTTCAATCTGGGGCTTAAAATGCCGCCGGTGCGAGCTGTGCAATGATATCATGTGCATTATAGGCGCCAGATGGTGCTTTACCCTGAAACATTTTGATGACCGCAACCGCCCCATGAAGATCTGGATAAAATCCCGGAACAGATGTATGTGTATAGCGTGATGATTTGTATGTGCTGGAATGATAAAACGTTGTATACAGTTTCGGTGGGTCAGTCTGGTAATTGTTGTAGCTGTCCCTTGTTGCAACATTGACATTGACAGGTGAAAAAGTGGTTGATGTCACAATGAAATAATCATAACCATCTTCGAGTGTTACCTGGGCGCATCGGTAGAGCAGGTAATTGTGTACCTGGCTGGCGGGCGTATTGCTGTTTCCCCGAAATGTAACGACGGCCGTATTGGCATTTTCCCGTGTGTCGGTGTAGCCGCCGTGATCAAATCCTCCAAATTCGCCGGCAGGACCATATCCAGTTGAACAGCCTGGCAAGATCATGGCGAAGAAAAGTAAAGAACTGATTGCGACAGAACCGATTGCAGGTCTTATCATAAACTCACCATTCATTGCATGATAATTGTATTGTATCACCTCTGAAATAGTGCTTTTATATCAATTTGAAACAAGGAGGTTGTATGATATTGAAAAGATGCGCTGGATTTATTTTCTTGTTGTCATTATTTTTGCCTGAATGGTTATACGCGCAACCGTATCCAGCTGTACATAAAATCACGCATGTCATTTATGTTACGCTGGATGGAACACGCTGGCAGGACGTATTCCGCACGCATCAATACCTGCGTAAGTTCTGGAACAATTATGCAGCAAAAGCAAAAACTTACGGTGCTCCAGGCAGTAGAACCATTATGGAAACCGCATCCATTCCTGTCAGTTTGCCCTCATACCAAAGTCAAATGTCAGGCAACGTTCAACCATGCGACGGAAATGAGTGCGGGCGGATTACTGTGCAGACACTCCCAGAGGTCCTTGTTCACAAATATAAATTTTCAAAAAAAGATGTGGCAATATTTTCATCATGGAGTGTGCTTGAGCATGCAGCTGAAAGTATAAAAGGCACTGCCTTTGTCAACGCAGGAAATTTTCCAGTAAGTGACCCTGTATCAGGTAAACCAGATGCTGTCATGTCAGTGATTAATAAACAGCAATCTGTCGATCATGTGCAGAAAAATTCGGACAGATATGATAGATATACATTCGCACAGGCATTGCATTATTATTACAAATACCAGCCAAGGTTTATGTGGATTTCCTTGCAGGATACTGACGAAGCAGCGCATGACGGAAATCGCGAAGAGTATTACCAGGCATTGACATTTTATGATACTGCGCTGGATAGACTGTTTGCTGCGATTAAAAAGTCAGGGAAGATGGATAGCACAATGGTCATTGTGACAACTGATCATGGGAGGGGCAACGGAGTGAATTGGACTGAACATGGTCCCAAGTTTCCGGAATCCAGGCGGACCTGGGCGTTTGTAATCAATGGCGAATTAAGCCCGGTACGGCAAAATGGAAAACTGTTATATTATAGTACGCTTTCTGTCAGGCCATCGCTTGAAGCGGTATTTAGCCAATGCCGGCCAAATGGATGTGTCTGAAATCAGGGTAGCTATTTGAATTTTTTGTATTGTAGACGAGACATCGAATGCAGTTAGTGACAAATACCATGCCCGACCATGAAGTATTGAGGCGCCCAGCGCGAGAAATTGTTTTTCCTGTTGATAGTCAGGTTAAACAATTCTTGCATGAAATGCAGGAATTTTTTGCCAATCTGAAAAGTCCATTTGGAAAACCAGCCGGACTTGCTGCTACTCAAGTCGGCATGCCATGGCGAGTGATCATCATACAGGTTCCGCCCGAAGCGAAACAGGTACGTAAGGATGTTTATGACACATTGCCGCCGACATTTATTATCAATCCAGTATATATACCCAATGTCGATGAGGGGAAAACCAAAGACTGGGAAGGTTGTTACTCCGTGCCGGATAAAATGGGCGAGGTATACCGTTATACTTCTATTCAGTACTCGGGCTATGCGCCTGATGGAAAGAAAATCGAGGGTATCGCAAAAGGTTTTTTAGCCAGATTGATCCAGCATGAAGTAGGTCATCTCAATGGAGAATTATATACGGACCTATTATGCGATGACTGTCGTTTTGGGCTTGTTGACGTCATGTTAAAAATCAGACAGTCGGAAATGCAACAAATCAGATCATAACTGTTTGTTAATCAATCAAATGTATTTTTCTTTCGAATCCTGCGGTTTATATCGTGAAGGAATAACAGATAAATCAGGTAAAAATAACATTCGGCTTCTAAGTTTTTATATTTAATATGAATTTGATTAATTGAAAACATCGTAGGTTGGCAGCGTTCTATCGGAAAAACAAATTAATTATTATAATAATCATATAGGCCATACTCAGTATCGAGGTATATATGAAAATGAAATATATTTTATTGAGCATGTTATCCATAACAAGTGCATTCGCCTATACAAGTCATGCCGCGCCTGCTACAGCAAATACCACAACAGCTGCACCCGCAACTGCGGCAACCAGTGCAGCTCCGGTTCCAGCCGTTACGCCAGCAACTACTGCCGCAGCTCCTGCTCAGGCGCCAGCATCTGCCGATATTAGCGGAACATATCAATGTCAGGGATATGATCCATACAATAAAAATAATTATAATTTTCCTAATGTCACGATTACAAAAAATGGGGATGTTTATAATATCCAGTGGCAAGATGCCAATGGCAATCCTCTGATGTTAGGCAATGCCGTACAAAATCCTGATGCGATTAATGCTTATGCAATTATGTATTGGCCGCTAAAACGGGATTATTACAACGTTGGATTGTATGTCAGAAAACCTGACGGGACGTTGGAAAGTCATTGGCTGTCTGCGAGCCAGGGATTGGTTGGAACAGAAACCTGCACCAGGAAATAACGCCTTGCCTGCCGCATGCGCATTGTCATGGTGGTTTTTATCAGGAATATTTATGTTGCGGCAATCCCGGTAAACCTTGTTCCGGGATTGTTCGCAAGTTGAGTTTTGCAGGATGAAACTATTTGCTCAAAACTCTCGGCTGAAACAATTCCTTATCCAGCATTAATTGACGAAATACCATCATTAAATCATTTTCGGTTAATTCGTATTTGCGCAATTCACTCAGCTTGTGGGTGAGTGTCGTATTGCCTTTATCCAGTGAAGCCACCCACAACACGTCTTCAAGTTTTTCACTTAGGAAAAATCTGAGTTCATTCTGGATACGGGTTTGAGTTTTGCCGTCAAGACTTTCACATTGGAAGATTTGATTGACTCTCTCTCGCAATTCACTGTCCAGTTCATATTGGGCGATCAATATTTTCATGGTTTTTACGGATAAATCCTTTACCATGGCAAACCGCTCTTTCGTATTGGTTATATAAAATAAATCAAAAGTGTCGCTGGTTTTTCTTTGCATGATGGTTACCTGTCTAATTTTTAGTTAGTGGCATTATATAATGTAATGCTTATCATAATATTAATGCGCTAAGTCTTTCATGATACGGAATTTTTTTGTTATTTAAGGTTATAATAAGATTTCATCATTATGATAGTCGGGTGTTGCCATCAGTGTCAGAAATCGGAATTCAATCGGCATGTCTAATAAGATAATTAAAATTGATCCAGCCAAGTTGACTGATAAAACGTCACGCATTCTACATATTCTTTTACAGCAATCAAGACAATCCAATATTCAAGTCCTGTATAATAATGTTTCATACACAGTTCAGATTTTTAACGACTGGACAGGTCAGATTGATGAAGTGGATGTTCAGCTTACAAATACACTTGTATACCGTACCAAGCCGAATTCATATCCCGGCAAGCGAAGAAAAATTGATCGCTATAGTATCCTTGATGTCAACCTGCTGGGAGGAGGGCAATACGGATCAGTTTATCGCGTGTTGGGAACACTCCATCACAGGAAAAACTGCATACTTCGCAAACAAGACAAACGGCGTGTCATCAAGGTACAGGCGAACGATATATGGGCGCAGAATGAGGCGAAAAATTCACTGATAGCGCCGCATTTACATGCAAAATATTTGACTATCGACGCAGGTGCGGACACAAGTTATCTTGTTATTAAAGAATTTTCAGGTCAAACGCTGCAAACTATCATTGATAATGACAAATGCAATATCAATCCAATTCCCCTGGAAAAAAGAATTCAGATATCAATTAACATAATGCGTGCTGTACTGGAACAGGTGCATGATCTAGATCTGGTGCATCGGGATTTAAAACCCGCGAATATAATTGTCAATATGGATACATGTGAAGTTAATGTTATTGATTACGGATTTAGCCGCAACAAATTCAGAAATGATTATATGTATCCCGGATCACCAGCCTATGCCGCGCCAGAAGTTTACTCAAGGTCTTATCCTTATGATCAGATATCCGATATTTATTCTGTGGGTTTGATATTGCGCGGATTATGGCGGGCAGAAGAAAGAACTGGGATGTTATCTGACTTAATTGACTCATTGGTGGTGAAAAAGACCGAGCCAGCCAGTTTGGATGATCTGGGTTCCGGCATATCAGGTATCAGCACTCATCATTTGGAAATGATTCGAATCATGCTGGTTGGAATGGCTGATTTCAATCCAGCGCACAGATCGACATTGGATCAGGGAATTACCTTATTTGAAGGAATCAAGCTGGAGCAACGTCTGAAGAGCGTACCAGTCGAGCATTGGCAATGTGTCAGAAGTGCAAATGTATTGGCGGCCAAAACGCGTGTCCTGTTAGACAATCTGGACAAGAACAAAACTACGTCTACTCCTATAACGGAATTAAAAAAGGTGCTTGATGGAGCGGTTGATCAATTGGGTGACACAAAATATGAACTCTCTGAGTTTATTGAAACAATTGGTATCGAAAGTATCAGACACTGTGCCACCAAGCATGCTGTCAAGAAGCAGGTGGATGGCATATTAAACCAATATGCTCAGGATTGTACGGACATCATTTTATTGGCGGAACAATTAGATAACAGCAGGTATATTCTTGAACGTTTCTCGAAGAATACTGACCGCTACGCTGCAATTAACACAGAACTGGAGTACATGCTGGCAGATATCGAGCATTTGCTTTTTAAAATCCATAGACGGAAGTTTTCACTGGATAATGTCCGTGCGCTGAGTGCAAGATATGCTGTGGCCATTGCGGAGCTGAAAAATGAAATGCGGCCGGTCGTCGCCGAATTCCTGTCGAATCAGTATCCTGAGATTTTGCAGTCGTACAAAAAACTTTCAATTATATTGCAGAAGCTGGACTATTTAATGGTCAATGATGCTGCACTTCCTTTGCGGCGGCGAATCAAGGAAGCAATCAGGCATTATATTGATGCAAACAATACCGAGGCCAACCTGTTGAATCTGAACAGGGCTAATTCAGTTGAAAGACAAAACGATATAGACGAAGTAATCACTTTACTGGAATCAGAAAAAGACGATGCGAAGCTGATCACACGACTTGATGTCAAGTTGAGCAATTTGAAAACCGGATTGTTTGGCAGAAGTGATTTTCGAAAGATGATCCAGGAAGCAGTGGCACCATTGAGGCCTAATATACTTTCTCATTAAAGGCCTCTGTCATTGTCCGTTGTCGTTTGTTATTGTTTCGTTGGAAGAGATGAGAATGAACTTGATTGTAAACGAAAACTACAGTAAAAATGGCACCTCGACAAGATGTAAATCGCGAAAGTGGCGGAACTGGTAGACGCGCTGGATTTAGGTTCCAGTGGGGTAACCCGTGAGAGTTCGAGTCTCTCCTTTCGCACTATATTTTGCACATATTAGCATACTGATTCTTTATCGCATCTTCTGTATCCACCTTGAAATGTCATCCTGCTATTTCTATGGATAAAGGATTCCAGAATGAACTGTCTGGTTAATGAGCAGCAGCCTTAACAGTGTACGGCAGAGGGAGATGTTCTGAAGTATCGATTTAAAATTATTGAAAAATTCTGGTTTGCAGCAGAATTTATCAATATAATACGCCGTTTAAAAAGGGACTTCCGTGGGGAAGCCTTATGTTCATGAAAGTTAATTAAGAGATTCTTTGGGGCCAAATCATGCAAGTATCAGTTGAAAAAATTAGCAACGTAGAGCGACGTCTGACCATTGTTGTGCCTGTTAATCAAGTGGAAGAGGCATATACGAGACAAATCAATAAGTTTGCGAAAAACGCAAACATCAAGGGCTTTCGTCCCGGCAAGGCGCCCATGTCATATATCCAGCAGCGTTTTGGTGATGATGCCCGAAAAGAGGCGTTAAGTGATGTTATTCAGAATGCTCTTTATCAGGCTCTTACCGAAAAGAATCTTAGACCTGTTAGTACTCCGCAAGTTGAGCCTAAAGTAACTGCACCCAATCAGCCGCTTGAATTCATTGCTTCATTTGAAGTGATGCCAGATATTGAAAGTGTTAAATTCTCAATAGATTCGATAGAAAAGCTGAAGGTTGAAGTCAAGCAGGAAGATATCGATCACGTATTGCAGCAATTGTTGAAACAATACACAAAGTGGAGCGTTGTAGACCGGCCTGCCGCAATGAAGGATCGTGTCATCATAGACTATCATGCTATTTTTGAGGGTCAGGAAGACAAGGAAAACAAAATCCAGAATTTCCCTCTTGAGCTCGGCAGTAATGTCATGCTCCCGGGTTTTGAAGACGGTTTGGTTGGCGTAAAAGCAGGAGAGGAAAAGAAATTGAGCCTGGCTTTCCCGGCGGATTTCGCTGTGCAGGAGAGAGCAGGAAAGGCAGTGGACTTTGTCATCCATGTTAAACAGGTACTTGAGGCAGAGACACCCAAAATGGATGCAGGTTTTATCCAGAAGCTGGGTGTAAAGAGCGGAATAGAAGATGATTTAAAACAACAAATTAAACAATCACTTGAATTGGAACGTGACAGGCTGGTCAAAGAGAAGCTGAAAGAGCAGGTTTTCAAGCATCTGCTTGAGCAGAATCAGCTGGATGTGCCAAGTGCTCTTGTCAATCGAGAAGCTAAAAATATTCATGACGAAATTTATCAGCATCAGCATCATGATCATCATCAACATTCTGATGAAGAAATGTCAACGTTCAATGAGATTGCCAAAAAACGCGTAGCCCTCGGTTTATTAATCGCTGAGTATGCGAAACAGGCTAATCTCAAGGCTGATAAAGATCGCGTTCGCCAGCGAATCCAGGAGATTGCGTCTGTTTACGAAAAGCCCGAAGAAGTAATCGAATGGCTATCATCCGATGAGCGGCGTGCTGGTATCGAAGCTCAAGTGATGGAAGATCAGGTGATGGACAAGCTGATAGAAAGCATTCCAGTTACTGAGAAAACAATGAGTTATGCTGAACTCAAGGGTATACGTGTATAATTAATCATATATACTCATATATTATGGTTATTTAGAATTTAAGGAAAAAATATGTCTGAAAAAATGATGAATCGCTCAATGATATCGTCCAATCTGGTGCCTATGGTGGTAGAACAAACAGCCAGGGGTGAGCGTGCATTTGATATTTATTCTAGACTACTTAAAGACCGGGTTATATTCTTGGGCGGTCCAATAGACGATTATGTGGCTAACTTGATAGTTGCCCAATTATTGTTTCTTGAATCTGAAAACCCTGATAAGGATATCTCAATATATATTAATTCGCCCGGCGGTGTTGTGACAGCTGGCTTGGCCATTTATGACACAATGCAATTTATCAAACCTGATGTTAGCACAATGTGTGTGGGCCAGGCTGCCAGCATGGGTGCCTTATTGCTGGCTGGCGGTGCCCCAGGCAAACGTTATTGTCTTTCCAATGCGCGAGTTATGATCCACCAGCCATTGGGCGGGGTACAAGGTCAGGCTTCTGATATTGCCATACATGCTGAAGAAACCTTGAAAATTCGTGCCCGTTTGAACGATATACTCGCCAAGCATACGGGACAGCCTGTAGATGTTATTTCTAAAGATACGGATAGAGATCATTTTATGAGCGCTGAAAGGGCCCAGGAATATGGTATCGTGGATAAAATCCTCGATTACCGGGTCAATAAGAAGTAATAATATAATTATGGGCTCAGTTGATTTTGTGTAAATCATCCCTATCTATATAGATATATAACTGAAGAGGCTTTGACTATGAGTAATGACCAGCGTGGCAATAGTGGAAGAGATAAGGTATTCCACTGCTCATTTTGTGGAAAAAGCCAGCACGAAGTACGCAAGCTCATTGCGGGACCATCTGTTTATGTTTGCGATGAATGTGTTGCGTTATGCAACGATATAATCAACGAAGAAACACGTGAAGATAAACCAGCTACACCTGCTGATACCTTGCCAAGGCTTCCTGCGCCTACAGAAATCCGCAAGACATTAGATGAATATGTCATTGGTCAAACCCAGGCAAAAAAAGTGTTGTCTGTGGCTGTATACAATCACTACAAACGTTTGCGTACACATAGCAAACAAGATGATGTTGAGTTAAGCAAAAGTAATATCCTGCTTATCGGCCCAACGGGAAGCGGAAAGACATTAATGGCAGAGACACTGGCACGCCTATTGAATGTTCCGTTTGTTATTGCTGATGCGACAACACTAACCGAAGCTGGCTATGTTGGTGAAGATGTTGAAAGTATTATACAAAAATTGTTGCAACGCTGTGAATATGACGTCTCAAAAGCACAAATGGGCATTGTCTATATCGATGAAATCGATAAAATTTCTCGTAAGTCTGAAAATCCGTCTATTACCAGAGATGTTTCTGGTGAGGGCGTGCAGCAGGCGTTGCTCAAATTGATCGAGGGAACAATTGCTTCTGTTCCTCCACAGGGCGGCAGAAAACACCCGCAGCAGGAATTTATTCAGGTTGATACCCGAAATATCCTGTTTATTTGCGGCGGTGCATTTGCAGGTCTTGAAAAGGTAATTCGTGACCGATCTGAAAAATCAGGCATTGGCTTTTCTGCGGAAATTCACGGTAAGGAGGATTCCAAAACAATTGGTGACTTGCTGCGTGAGGTAGAGCCGTCTGACCTGATCAAGTATGGTTTGATTCCGGAATTGATCGGTAGACTTCCGGTTGTTGCAACTCTGGAAGAGCTTGATAAGGATGCATTGGTCAGTATTCTGACGGAACCAAAAAATGCCTTGATAAAGCAATATCGTAAGCTTTTTGAAATGGAAGGTGTAGCGCTCGAATTCCGAGATGCGGCATTACATACCATTGCTGAGCGCTGCGTGGAAAAGAAAACTGGCGCCAGAGGCTTGCGATCAATTCTCGAGAAAACGTTATTAGACATTATGTATGAACTTCCTTCCTTGAATCACGTTTCCAAGGTGATTATTGATGAAGCTGCAATCCATGGTGAAACAAAGCCAATCATAATTTACGAAAACCAGCAGCAATCAGCAGCTGAGTAATAAATGACATATACTAAGTGTAGTGATCCAACTGAATATCGGAGGGATTAATATGACATCCATTCCAACTGACACAACCAGTATGAGCATACCAGTATTGCCGCTTCGTGACGTGGTGGTATATCCCTTCATGGTAGTGCCTCTCTTTGTTGGGCGTGAACGCTCAATCAAGGCGCTTGAAGTAGCGATGGCTGCCGACAAGCAGATTCTGCTTGTTTCTCAAAAGAATGCGACAGAAGACCAACCCAGTGAAAAGACGATTTATCAGATTGGTACCCTAGCAACTGTATTGCAGTTATTAAAACTTCCGGATGGCACCGTCAAGGTATTGGTAGAAGGTGTAAAGCGCGGTCGCATCGTCCGTTTTGTGGAAAATCAGGATTATTTTCTGGCTGATGTTGAATTGCTTGAGGACGAAGGCACAACCGATCGCGAAGTTGAGATTTTTGTTCGTTCCCTGAAATCCCAGTTTGAGCAATATGTAAAATTAAATAGAAAAATCCCAGCCGAGATCATGGCTTCTATACTTGCAATTGATGATGGAGGCAGGCTGGGTGATACCATTGCTGCGCATCTAAGTATCAAGCTTGAAGACAAGCAGAAACTGCTCGAAATCGCGAGCCTGCCTAAACGTCTGGAAAAGTTGATGGCGCTGCTGGAAAATGAAATTGATTTGCTTCAGGTTGAAAAGAAAATCCGTGGACGTGTTAAACGTCAGATGGAAAAGACCCAGCGCGAATACTATTTGAATGAGCAGATCAAGGCAATACAAAAAGAATTAAACGAAATTGAGAATGTTCCCAATGAGTTTGATGCACTTGCCAAGAAAATTGAACAGGCGGGGATGACTGCGGAAGCACGAGAAAAGTGTGAAGCTGAGTTAAATAAACTCAAATCCATGCCTATGCAATCTGCTGAGGCAACTGTTTCACGCAACTATCTGGATGTCATGCTTTCACTGCCCTGGAATAAACGCAGCAACGCCCGTGTTGATTTAAATGCGTCTGAAAAAGTCCTGGAAGAAGAACATTATGGGTTGAAAGAAGTCAAGGAACGCATTCTTGAATATCTTGCCGTACAGAAACGCGTCAAGAAAATCAAAGGCCCAATCTTGTGTCTAGTTGGTCCTCCGGGCGTGGGTAAAACTTCTTTAGGACAATCCATTGCGAATGCAACCGGACGCAAGTTTGTGCGCATGTCACTCGGCGGTGTGCGAGATGAAGCTGAAATTCGGGGCCACAGACGTACTTATATCGGTGCAATGCCAGGCAAGATAATTCAGAAACTGGCGAAGGTTGGTGTGAATAATCCTTTATTTTTATTGGATGAAGTTGACAAAATGTCCATGGATTTTCGCGGTGACCCAGCTTCAGCCTTGCTTGAAGTACTGGATCCGGAACAAAACCATGCATTCAATGATCATTATCTTGAAGTTGATTATGATCTTTCCAGCGTCATGTTTATGGCGACAGCAAATACGCTGGACATACCGCCTGCATTGCGTGATCGTATGGAAGTAATACGTATCCCTGGTTATACAGAGGATGAGAAAGTAAATATTGCCCTGAGACACTTGATTCCCAAGCAGATTGAAGCTGCAGGTCTTAAGGCAGCGGAAATCGAAATACCTGCTGAAACGGTGCAGAACATTATCCGCTACTATACACGTGAAGCTGGTGTTCGCAATCTTGAGCGCGAAATCTCCAAGGTCTGCCGCAAGGTAGTGAAAGAAGTGCTCTTGAAAACCAAAGGTGAAAAAGCCAAGATTGAACCAGATGATCTTGAGCATTATCTGGGTGTGAGACGCTTCCGTTATGATATCGCTGAGCAGCAGGATCAGATTGGTCAGGTCAAGGGGCTGGCATGGACTGAGGTGGGCGGTGAATTGCTGAGCATCGAAGCAATTGTTTTGCCTGGCAAGGGAAAAACAATCTACACCGGCCAGCTTGGTGAAGTCATGCAGGAATCCATTCAGGCAGCGCTGTCTGTTGTCAGGGCGCGAGCAGCTTTCCTGGGCGTTCCAAAAAATTTCTTCGATAAACACGACTTGCATATTCATGTGCCTGAAGGGGCAACACCTAAAGATGGTCCCAGCGCCGGTATTAGCATGTGTACAGCACTGGTATCTGTTCTTACCAATCTTCCGGTTCGGGCAGATTATGCTATGACAGGTGAAATCACTCTGCGTGGTGAAGTATTGCCAATAGGTGGTTTAAAAGAAAAATTATTGGCAGCTCATCGCAGCGGAATTAAAAATGTCATTATTCCGGTTGAAAATGTCAAGGATTTGAAAGAGATTCCAGATAATATCAAGCAGGATTTGACAATCAAGCCAGTGCGCTGGATTGACGAAGTTCTCGGCGCAGCGATTAACGGATATCCGCAACGTTTGTCGCGTAAAAGTAAAAAGCTCAAATCTCCAATTGTTAGTGTTAACAAAAAAGAAAAAATACGCAAATCTGATAGAATCAGAACGCACTAATATTCAAATCTCTTGCTAATTGCCATCCTCGGATTAACACCGGGGGTGGCTTCATTTTATTTAGCGTAGTACATAGCGGTGGTGATAATGATGATCGTCCTGGACGTTGGAGAGTGAAGCCAGGAGAGTGCAAAACATGCAGTATAAAGCGAGAATGGCTTCCGCAATATTGGTTTTTACGCTTCTATCGTTCTCTACATTCGGCCTGTGAGCCAGCGTGGCTGTTTCAACTTCTTCGTGCTCATTTCTCTTGCATGAACTGATGTGTTTACAAATAACATGAACTGCATACAGCAGCCCGGATCATTTAGCTATGACTACGCATAATATGAATTTATAAGTCAATGAGTATCCTCTATGTAAATTTTCTTGTTTAGTTGCTTGACTGAATGAGACGCTATTGGTATAAATCACACTTCGTTACGGGCTCTCGATTTACACGGAAAGTAAGTACCGGGCTTGTAGTTCGAATGTAGTAAGTTATGTTAACCATGGATAGAGAGATAAATCGTATGAATAGAACAGAATTAATCGACCTGATTTCTGAGAAAGCTGAACTGACAAAGGCATCTGCATCCCGTGCGCTGGATGCTTTACTTGAAGGTGTCACGATTTCCTTGCAAAAAGGGGATCCAGTTGTATTAGTAAATTTTGGTACGTTTACTGTTAAAGTGCGAGCAGCTCGAGAGGGTCGAAATCCTTCTACAGGTGAAAAGATTAAGATTAATGCAGCAAAGGTAGTGGGCTTCAAAGCTGGAAAAGCTCTTAAAGAAGCCGTTAAAGAAACAGCAAAATAATGGTGTGTAATTCATTATTGCTGGGTGCTTAGCTCAGCTGGTAGAGCGGCGCCCTTACAAGGCGTAGGTCGGGGGTTCGATCCCCTCAGCACCCAAAAAAAATTTTTTAATATATTGTGTATTTGGTGAAAATGTTATAAAAAGCTTTTCCAAGGAGTGGTAGTTCAGTTGGTTAGAATACCGGCCTGTCACGCCGGGGGTCGCGGGTTCGAGTCCCGTCCACTCCGTTTAAATAATGCTCAAGTTAATCCTTCATTGAATCTTGTCTGAATGGCAGATTTCGGGCCGGAAGCCAAAAGGCTTCTGGTATGGAAGGAAGAGCCCTGCACCGGCTTAGGGAAGCCGGAGGTAAAAATTCATGGTCTGCTGGAAAGCATATCTTGGTGACAAAGAGTGCTTTTATTGTGATTAATAGAGGAAAAAATGCTTCAAACCATTCGTGAGCATACACAAGGTTGGATAGCAGGTGTCATCATTACCATCATTATTCTGACGTTTGCTTTATGGGGTATACATAGTTATTTCGTCGGAGGCGGGGGTAATACAAATATTGCTCAAGTGAATGGTGTCGACATTTCAAAAGAGCAGCTCGCAGTTGCATATGAACGGCTGCGTCGTCAGGTTCAAAACCAGTACGGTTCCAATAATCCCATTACCTCAAAAGATGAGTCTGGCCTTAAGAATCGTGCCTTACAGGCTCTGATAGATCTGGAAGTCTTGAAGCAGGCTTCAAATGCGCAGGGATATCTTGTATCCGATCGGCAAATTGATAATTATCTGCAAAGCATGCCTGAATTCCAGGTGAACGGTCAGTTTTCCTTTGACCGGTTTCAGGAAATTCTGTCATCAACACTATTATCTACGAGTGAATTCCTTGATTTGATCAAGACCAATTTACTGATTGATCAACCAAAACTGGGTATTGTTTTTACTTCGTTTGCCTTACCTAATGAAACCGAGAACACGGTCGCTCTGGTTAATCAGGAAAGAGATATTGAATACATCAATATTCCCATGCAATATTTTCTTAACCAGCCAATTGTCATATCACCGCAAAAAATCCAGGCGTATTATGAACAGAATAAAAATGATTTCATGACGCCTGAACAGATGAATGTTGAGTACATCCAGCTGTCACTAAAGGATCTTTCGACAAAAATTAATCCTACCGATACAATGTTGAGAAGTTTTTATAACGAAAATATAAATTCATATACTCAGCCTACGCAGTGGAAATTTGCCAGTGTTGAAATACCTGTGCCTGCTTCCGCTACACAGGATGATATCAAGCAGCTGCAGAAAAAAGCCTCAACCATGGCACAGAATATTAAAAACGGCGGTGACATAGCCAGGATTGCGCGAGAATATTCAGCCAACATGGTAACCGAGGGCTGGATGACATTGGGTCAGGTACCAGCCGAGCTGCAAAAAGCGGTAGCATCACTGGCCAGACCTGGCGATACATCTGAGCCATTCAAGACCAGCAAAGGGCTGATGGTCGTAAAGGCGATTGATATCCAGGAGCCTAAAATGCAGCCATTTGAAGCGGTGAAGGATAAAGTCAAAGATACGTATGTGCATCAGCATGCTGAAGAAAAATTTTCTGAATTACGTGATCAATTGGCTGACCTGACTTATGAGCACCCGGATTCATTACAGTTAGCTGCCAAGACATTAAACCTTCCTATACAAACAAGTGAATTGTTTACCAAGGAAAAGGCGGGTAAGGACATATCCCAATACAAAAAAGTACGTGACACTGCATTCAGTAATGATGTCATGAATCTGCAGAATAACAGCGATGTTATTCAGCTCAATCCGGAAACCGTTATTGTATTGCGAATGAAATCACATGTTGCTTCTACCTTGCTGCCGCTTGGTGAGATTTCGAAACAGATCGAAGAAAAATTAAAAAACCAGGAAGCAGATTCCAGATTATCCAAATTTGCTGAAGATTTGCAGGCAAAACTTCAAGCTGGTGCAGATCCACAACAAATTGCAAAGTCATATAAGTTCAAATGGAATAGCACCGGTTTTCTGGGTCGTTACTCTACAAAAGTAGATACTGCGGTCCTGGATCTGGCTTTCCGCTTGCCTAATCCTGCTGCCATGCAAAATAAGATACCTTATGGTATGACGCGTGTGCCAAGCGGCTATGCTATTGTTGCATTGAAAGCTGTAAAAAATGGAACGGTAACAGATAAGAAGCAATTATCAGTATTTGCTGAACAAATACAAAATAGTGACGGCTTGCTTGAATATGAGCTATATAAGCGCAGCCAGACAAATGCCGCCAAAATCAAGGTAACCAGTCCTAATTCATAACGTTTGGATGTTATTTCGTCTAACGCATTCTGTTGGAGGAGAGGTTATCTTTTCCTGAAGACTGAACCCCAGGCACAAAATTCAGCTTTTCCTTGGATACCTCTATTTATAGGAAAATAACAACGGTGCATTTCTATCAGTTCAAAATATGGCTCAATATCAGAAACAATTTCTTGGGCTGTCAGATAGGGTGGTGATTTGACACCTGTTGTTCGCATAATCATGTCTGACTGGTCCTCGCTGCAGGAAATATTTATCCAATGTCCATTCGTGCTGCATATGCTTGCTACATGCTCTACAAATTCCTGCCTTTGTTGTGCCTGAAATACATGAAAGACGGCACAATCATAAATGACATTAAAAACAGACAGCTTGCGCCAATCTTTCAAAAAATCCATGATTTGAAAATTAATCGCTAATCCGGCCTGAGCAGATTTGTTTTTCGCAAACTCTATGGCAGTCGGTGAAAGATCAATTGCACTCACCTTGAATCCTGCATTGGCAAGCCACAAGGCGTTGGTTCCAAGTCCGCAGCCAATTTCGAGAACGGTCTCACCGGGAGAAATGTATGACATAAATAGACGCTGCATTTCCTGCTGCGGTAATCCGTTTTCCCACGGGGTGTCATTTTTTTTGTAACGTATATCCCAATCGTTATGTTGCATTATGATGCATCCGACATGAGTCTCGTGACGCGCGCGTATAATTCACTGTTTGTTGAAATTAAATCCAGCATGGGAAGATCATTGTCCAGCTGATGCTGCTGATAATGACGCATGGCATCATGAACATGGTTAATGTCTTTGATCTTGAAAGAGGGATTATTGAAAATCTGATTGATGCACTCGGTGCCTTCTTCGAGAGTTTCTACAATTTTATCACTTAATGATTCAACAAAAGGATGTATCCAGTTGTCGACCGGAACACCTAATAATGATGTCTCTGCCTTGTGATAATGGGTATTTTTGGGCGCCAGTGTAATGACCGGAATGGAATTAAATTTGGCCCACATCATTTCTGCGCCAACACCCAGGCCGCGGCGGTTGCGCGCATCGACAAAGACAATATTGCTGCAATAAACTTGCAGCATGTCGCGTCCAAAAACAGAATGCTGGTCCGACAAGTCATCACTGCGAAACGCTGGGTTTAAAAATGAGATCAGATAGTCTGGAAGGTGATTTCTTAATATCTCCATTTCATTATGCGACCAATATGATTCATGGAGTTCATGGCCTTTTTGTATGCTTCCTGCGAGGTATATCGCAATCTTGGATTTCATTTAGCGCCTCAAATTTAATAAATTATTTCCAGGTTCTCAATTCCCATTTGTTCATTGATGGATGCAAGCAATTCGTCGCTTGGTTTGATTAGCCAGCTTTTTCCTAAACGTATATCTGCCTGAATATTCTCATGCAGATATCGGATAATAACGGAGCAATTGCCAGTGTATTTGCCCAGCAATCGCATAAAATGCTGGACATCGAATGTTTGCGCTGAAGCAATATTAATTCGTAAATGTTTCGCAAATCGCTCTCGTGCCTGATCGATCGTATATAGTTCGCGAGCGACAATGCGGGCACTGTTACTGAAATCATCCATGCTGACTTCGCCATCGACAATCACTATTTGATCTTCTGTGAGCAATGACCTATATTTCTGGTATGCCTCACTAAAACAAACCACCTCGATCTGGGTGGCACCATCATCCAGGGCAAATATACCGATGCGGTCACCGCGCTTGGTCTGGCGCGCGCGAATGTTGGTAACAATGCCTGCGACGCGTGCGGTTTTATGTTCGGCAGGATGGAGTTCGGCAACGCGGCAAGTAGTAAAATTTGCGAGTTCGGCAAGATAGCGGCGTAAAGGGTGTCCGGTCAGATAAAAGCCTAACGTTTCTTTCTCGCCCTGTAACTGTGTTTCATCATTCCATGGCGCGGAATCAACATATTTTGGGGTGTCTGCATGCTCATGCATGCTCAGCAAATCATGTTGTCCATAAGTTTGATTATGCAATGACTGTTCGGCATGCTGCAGGGCCTGATTGAGTGATGCCATCAGGGAGGCGCGGTGTGTTCCAAGAGAATCAAAACACCCTGATTTGATCAGGGCTTCCAGTACGCGCCGATTGATTTTTCGCAAATCGACACGCTGACAGAAGTCAAACAAATCCCGGAAAGGACCTCCTTGCTGGCGCGAAGCAATGATATTTTCGATGGCCGCTTCTCCGACGCCTTTGATAGCGCCTAATCCATACATGATATGGTGATCATCAAGTACCTTGAAGAAATACTCGCTATGATTAATGTCTGGCGGCGAGACGTGAAGCTTCATAGACTGGCATTCGTCAAGAAGAATAATGACCTTGTCTGTTCTATCCATATCCGATGATAAAACAGCAGCCATGAATGCCGATGGGTAGTGCGCTTTAAGCCAGGCTGTTTGATAGGCAATTAATGCATAGGAAGCTGAATGTGATTTGTTGAATCCGTAGCCGGCAAATTTTTCCATCAAATCAAAAATCTGATTGGCAAGTTCTGAATTGATGCCGCCCGCAACCGCGCCCTTGCAAAATATTTCACGCTGTTTTGCCATTTCTTCGGGTTTTTTCTTGCCCATGGCGCGGCGCAATATATCTGCTGATCCCAGGGTGTATCCAGCGAGCACCTGCGCAATTTGCATGACTTGCTCTTGATACAGTATGACGCCATAGGTTGGACGTAATACAGGCTCAAGTTTCGGGTGCGGATAGGTGACTTTTGCCCGACCATGCTTGCGATTGATGAAATCATCTACCATGCCAGACTGCAGCGGCCCAGGGCGGAACAATGCAACGAGAGCGATTAAATCTTCGAAGCAATCAGGTTGCAGCCGCTTGATCAGGTCGCGCATGCCGTGAGATTCAAGCTGGAAGACGGCGGTAGATTGGCAGGCTTTCAGTAATTTGAATGTCTGTGCATCCTGAAGCGGTATCAGGCTTATATCGAGAGGAGGCTCACTGGCCTCTTTACGTTTCCTGTTTATGACCTGCAGCGCACGATCAATAATGGTCAGAGTCTTTAAACCCAAAAAGTCAAATTTTACCAGGCCGACAGCTTCCACGTCATCCTTGTCAAATTGTGTGACAGGATGGGCGGCTTCATTAGGTTCACAATAGAGAGGAACAAAATCTGTCAGTTTACCGGGTGCAATGACAATGCCTCCAGCATGTTTACCGACATTACGGGTTAAGCCCTCCAGTTTTCGCGCCAGATCAATGAGGGTGCGGACTTCTTCTTCCTGGTTGTAACGTTCCCTTAATAAAGGTTCCTGTTCCATGGCTTTATCAAGCGTGATACCCAGCTCGAAAGGTATCAGTTTGGCAATTTTGTCGACAAAACCATAACTCAGTGCAAGCACGCGTCCGACATCACGTACAACTGCTTTGGCTGCCATGGTTCCATAGGTAATGATCTGTGAAACGCTGTCATGACCATGCTTGTCCATCACGTATTCAATTACTCGATCGCGTCCTTCCATGCAAAAGTCAATATCAAAGTCGGGCATGGAAACACGCTCCGGATTCAGGAATCGTTCGAACAATAATTCCAGGGAGATTGGGTCGAGGTCAGTAATTTTCAGGGCATAGGCAACCAGTGATCCTGGGCCCGAACCGCGTCCTGGACCCACAGGAATCCCGTTTTCTTTTGCCCATCTGGTGAAGTCGGCGACAATGAGAAAGTATCCAGCAAAACCCATCTTGTTAATGACATCGAGCTCACGTTCCAGGCGCTGATCATATACTTTTCGCTGGGCCGCGATTGTGTCGGCATGACTGTCAAACAAGGTTTGTAAGCGTTCGTCCAGGCCTTTTTTGGCTACCTCATCAAGGTAGCTTTCAGTGCTGTAACTTTCCGGTACAGGAAAGTGTGGCAATTTGCTTTTGCCCAGTGTGAATGTCACATTGCAGCGTTTGGCAATTTCTAATGTATTGGTCAGCGCTTCCGGCAGGTCGGCAAATAATTCATGCATTTCCTGCTGGCTGCGAAAGTATTGCTGTTCGGTATATTGACGCTGCCTGTGTGGATCATTTAGGGTGACGCCCTGTTGTATGCAAACACGCGCTTCGTGTGCTTCAAAGTCTTCTTTTTCCAGAAACCGTACATCATTCGTTGCAACGACCGGAATGGAATTTGATTCAGCCAGTTTGACGGCTGCCTGAATATATTCGTTTTCCTGCGGTTTGCCGACACGATTAATTTCGATATAAAAACGGTTGGGAAATAAAGATTGCCAGAATTGCAAACAGTCCGCCGCTGTCACGTGATCTTGCGCAAGCAATGCCTGGCCTATGTCGCCCTCCTGGGCTCCGGAAAGTGCTATTAAACCATCAGCAAGAGGCTTTAGCCATGCTTTCTGGATCATGGGCTTGTCATTGGTCTGGCCTTCAAGATAGCTGAGCGATATAAGCTTGAGTAAATTCTTGTAGCCGTTATTTGTCTGGCAAAAAAGAGTGAGGCGTGAATATTCCCTGGGTTGTTTTTCATTTGCAACTAAAAGATCGACACCAATGAGCGGTTTTATTCCTGCCTTGAAAGCTTCCTGGTAAAATTTAACGGTTGCATAAAGATTGCTCATGTCCGTAATGCCAATGGCTGGCATGGAGAACCTCGCCGCTTTTTCGAATAAGGCAGGGATGGTCAGTAAACCATCAACCAGAGAGTATTCGGTGTGCAGTCGCAAATGAACAAAAGTTGGATCCATGTTGAACAAGTCCTAATACTGCGTAATTCAGATAATTTAGCTCAATAAATCAATATCTTATAAATGAACTCACTTTTCATCGACTCATTTTGGCCGATGATGATATCAGGCATATACCATAACAGTGTGAGCGGTTTTTTTCTATCGTTGGCTTCTGAAGCTGGACCACTTAAAATTTTAATAGTAACTTCTGCTAACAAACCGGCTTTACATATTCCGGGTGCTACGGGTAAGAGTAATGGATTGAGGGGATAGAAAGCTATAAGGGAGTTCTCTTGTTTACGAATTCAAATTTGCAAGTGTTGAAGAATAAACACACTTTGAATGAAAAAATATCTGCAGAGATAGTCAAACTTTTATATGACCAGGCTAAAGGAGCGATTCTCGGCTCGCTGCTCACCGCAACCTTTATTGTTTACGGATTATTTGGCGTTGTCCATGATGATATTTTAATTGGATGGTATGCGACGCTCATCATGATCTCTATTCTCAGATATTGTGTGATCAATGCGTATCAACAAGCTTGTCCCGGGATCGAGGACACACAGAAATGGTACCGGTTATTCTTGGTCATCACTATTGCGAGCGGGATTACCTGGTCTTTTGCCGGCATGTTTATATATCCTGAGAATATAGCAAGACAGGCTCTTGTCACTTTTGGCATTGCAGGTATCGCGGCTGGTTCAATACCATTTTTTTCTTCCAGCAAAATTGTTTCATGCGTATTCATCATGCTGGTACTGCCCTTTTTCGGGGTGCGAATGCTGATGCAGAACGATATCGCGCATCACTTGATCGGGCTGTTGGCGTTTGTTTATCTGGTAACGCTCATACTGGCATCGTTACGATTAAACACCGAAATCTACAGCGCGCTGAAATTGAAATTCGAAAACGATGATCTGATTTCAAGATTATCGCAAACCAAGAATGAAATTGAGTCGATTAATAAGGAGCTGGAGGTTGAAATCAAGGAGCGCAAGGAAGTTGAACGTTTGCTTAGAAATAGTGAGGATCAATACAGACTGGTCACCAACGCCTTGCCAGTATTGATCGCCTATATCGATACTGACTTTATTTTCCGATTTAATAATCTTGCTTATGAGGAATGGTTCCGCAAGCCATTGAATAATATTACGGGCAGCCCTGTGAAAGAAATATTGGGTGATGCGGGGTTTGCCATCTTTTACGAACATTTTCAAAAACTGCTTAACAGTAAGCAGATGACTTATGAAACTATCATGTATTTCCAGGATGAGCAGGAGCGATATGTGAGTGTGACGCTGATACCTCACATTCGTGATGCTAACATGAGCGGATGTTTTTCCCTGATCAGCGACATGACGCCGAGAATTAATTATCTTGCCACGCATGATTCTCTTACCGGATTACCCAATCGAAGTCTGTTTACAGCCCGTCTGTCACATGCGCTTCGCCGCGCGCATCGCAATAACACCAAGGTAGCACTATTGTTTCTTGATCTTGATCATTTCAAGAATGTAAACGACATGCTGGGGCATGATGTAGGAGATCAACTGCTGATAAAAGTGGTGGAACGCCTGAAAAATTGTGTTTATGAAAGCGATACCATTGCGCGTCTCGGCGGTGATGAATTTATCATCATTCTGGAATCAGTGATTGAGTCAGAGAGGGTTGTTACGATTGCGAAAAAGTTGTGTGGCGACCTGGCGAATATTTTTATGCTGGACGAACATGAATTGTATATCACGACCAGCATCGGTATCAGTATATATCCGGATGACGCGGACAATATGCAGATTTTGATGAAAAATGCCGATATGGCCATGTACAGAGCCAAAGAGCGCGGCCGTAATACATTTGAGTTCTACACCACAAAAATGAATGAAGTGATTCAAAAGAGAGTCACCATAGAAACCAGTCTGCGAAACGCTCTGGATAAAAATGAGCTGAAAATATTTTATCAACCCGTGGTTGATATCAAAAAATTAAGCATCAAGGGTACGGAGGCCTTGTTGCGATGGGTTCATCCCGAAATGGGATTTATCCCGCCCAGTGAATTCATTCCGATCGCGGAAGAGACCGATTTGATTGTTCCGATAGGTGAATGGGTATTGAGAACTGCTTGCAGTCAAAACCTGATATGGCAGCGTGCGGGCCATCCTCAGCTGCATATTTCGGCAAACATTTCTGTGCGGCAGTTCATGAAAAATGACTTTGCCGAAAGGGTAGCCAGAGTGCTGAATGAGACTGGCCTCGAAGGAAAGTATCTGACTTTAGAAATGACGGAAAGCCTGATTATGAGTGATATCGAATACAGTATCAAAATGACCAGGCTGTTGAAGGAGCTGGATGTCACTATTTCACTTGATGATTTTGGGACAGGCTATTCAAGCCTGAATTATCTCAAGCGGTTTCCATTTGATATCATTAAAATCGATCGGTCATTTGTAACCGATTTTTCTGTTAATCCCGAAGACAGCGCGATTGTGAAGGCGATAATTACCCTGGCGCATAATTTGAAAATGAAAGTGATAGCAGAGGGAGTCGAGAAGCCAGAGCAATTTGCTTTCTTGCGTGATTATGGCTGTGATGAAGTGCAAGGCTATCTTTTCTATCCCCCGATACCTGAACTGGATGTTCCGGTTGTACTGGATAGAAGGGTTTCGGATATTGCCCAGGATGTGACGATATGATGTATCGCGGCTCGCATTGGCAGCTGACCGCGTATCTTGACTCCTGTCTCGCAACATGCTGGAAAATATGCAATAATTTAAGTATCGAGAGGCTGTACTGTCCAGAAGCAAGGTTTTAACCCAGGAAGGGAGGATGTGCATGAAAGCAAGACTTTTATTTTTACTGGGATGTATAGGATTATTAACAGGTTGCAATGCCCTGGATGGAAAATGTGATTACATACCACCGAATGATTGCGGCTGCCGTTATACTTCTCCTTTCGATCCCGCCTATTACAATTGTAACTGCCGCCGATATGTATCTAACCAGGCAAAAGAAAACCTCTATCACTGCGGAACCTGTTCTTGTCTCGGCTCTGCCTGTGCCAACTGCTGGTCTTGTGGAAAATACTATAATTTCCACGATCAATAATATGCGAAGATAGCTCTTCAACAAAGGCATTACTATCTAACCCAACCTGATATCTTGGTGCAGCCTGGATGTCTGTCTTATTTCTGCCTCCAATATCTGTATTTTACTCGCACAAAATTAGGTATCATATCGGCTTTTCGCCAGAAAAAGGTTTAGGATACATGAACATCAATTTTCTTGATTTTGAGCAACCTATCGCAGAACTTGAAGCAAAGATTCAGGAATTGCGCATGGTGGGTACGGATGCAGATATTAATTTGAGCGAAGAAATTACGCGTCTGGAAACCAAATGTAACCAGTTGATTAAAGAAACATTCAGTAAACTAACTCCATGGCAGGTGACCCAATTGGCCAGGCATCCGCAGCGCCCGCATACCATCGATTACATTAGCCGCATTTTCACGGAATTTGATGAATTGGCTGGTGACCGCATGCTGTCCGCTGGTCCTTCTATTGTGGCGGGTATTGCCCGACTGGAAGGTCAACCAGTCATGGTGCTGGGGCATGAAAAAGGCCGCAAAACACACGAAAAAATTGAACGCAATTTTGGGATGCCAAATCCCGAGGATTATCGCAAGGCTTTGCGTCTGATGAAAATGGCTGAACGTTTTAAATTGCCGATCATCACTTTTATCGATACGCCCGGTGCATATCCGGGAATCGGGGCTGAAGAGCGGAATCAGAGCGAAGCGATCGCCCGCAATCTTTTTGTATTGTCCAGGCTCAAGACACCGATTATCTGCACGGTGATTGGTGAGGGGGGGTCAGGTGGTGCATTAGCTATAGGTGTGGGTGATCGTGTCTTTATGCTGCAACATTCGATTTATTCTGTCATATCACCGGAAGGCTGTGCATCCATATTATGGAAAAGTGCAGAGAAAGCGCCAGAGGCTGCCGAGGCAATGAACCTGACCGCCGACAGAATTTTAAAGCTTGGTCTGGTAGATGGGATCATACCAGAACCTCTTGGCGGCGCGCATCGTAATTATGATGCAATGGCTCAATCCATCAAGAATGAATTGCTGAAACATCTGACTGAATTACAATCCTATCCTCTTTCATCATTACTGGATGAGCGTTATAGGCGTATCATGTCCTATGGAGTAAGTGCCTGATAGTGTTTTTGAAAAATGATGGTACTTGTTCACCGGAGAGCGGTGTGACAACGTTGGTTTAAAATATGAAATTAGCGAGCATGAAACTTTTAAATGCGGTTCGGGATTTCTGCAGTCAACACGGCACTGAAACAAAATACTATATTGCCTTGAGCGGCGGTCTGGATTCGTGTGTTTTGCTGACGCTTTTTTATCAATTGAGCCGACAACAAAAAATCAATGTAAGTGCAATTCATGTTAACCATCAATTAAGTCCCCATGCAGATAGCTGGTCCCAACACTGCAAGCAGTTATGCGGCAAGTATTCAATACAGTATATTGAGCGCATCATCCGGCTGGAATTGAATGCGGGCGATAGTCTTGAAGAATTGGCGCGAATTAAGCGTTACCGCATCTTTGCTGATTGCATTGGCAAAAATGATATTTTATTAACCGCGCACCAACTGGACGATCAGGCTGAAACGGTCATGCTGCAGCTTTTACGCGGTGCTGGACCAAAAGGCTTGTCTGCCATGCCTGTTATCAAACGATTTGGGCGCGGTTATCATGGGCGTCCGCTGCTGCATTTTTCACGTGATGATTTATTGGCATATGCGCATGAACACAAATTGGAATGGATTAATGACGAGTCAAATGATGATGTCAGGCTTACGCGTAATTTTTTACGGCATCAGGTGTTAAGTGTCATCAAATCACGCTGGACGAGTGCTGCCTCAGCCATATCGCGTAGCGCGGCACATTGTGCTGAGTCACAGGCGTTACTTGAAGAATTCGCTGCTGAAATTTATGCGCAAGTATCCGGATCACGGGAGAATACTTTATCAGTATCAAAACTTCTGCAGATAAGTGCCGCACGACAAAGATTGGTTCTTAGAACATGGATACTCGAGCAAGGATACCCAGTTCCCGATACAAGAAAAATCGGGACAATACAGCGTGATGTGTTAACGGCCGCTTGGGATCGTTCGCCTTGTGTGTCCTGGAGCGAAGTGGAGTTGCGACGTCACCGCGATGATCTTTATCTTATGCCTGCTTTGCCAGAAACAAGAGTCCAGCAGGACTTTTTATGGAATTTATCTCAGCCATTATTGATACCTGGACTTGGTACCCTGAATACTACCTTGAGCCAGGGGCAGGGGTTATGCAGGGATATTCAACAGGTAACAGTCAAATTCCGCCAAGGCGGTGAAATTGTTGATCTTGACGGGCGTGGCCGACATGCTCTGAAAAATCTGCTCCAGGAATGGAAGACACTTCCCTGGGAGCGTGACAGGATACCGCTGTTATTTATTGACAATAAACTGATTGGAGCTGTCGGATATTTTCTTGACAAAAAATATAGCGCCAGGCCGGAAGACACGGGATATCAGATTGTTTTTAACAGGAATTGATGAAACAGGATGAGTGAGGCTGCCAGGTACTGTTAAGACAGCCTCATTTGACTTGTTATTCGCTCTTCTTGTCCGGGGCAGGACTTGAACAAGCAGTCTTGCTGTGGCATGCATCGCATTTTACGCAGCATGTGCATAGATATTTAATCAATGCACCGAAAGCCAGCACCGGCAAGGCAGCATCGAAGAAGTCACGGAATATAATAACCTTGATGAGCAGGTCACGCGGCAATTGAGTCCCAAGTCCAACGCCGATGGCGATCAATACGATAATAGATACGAAGATTTTCATAAACATTAATACATCTCCTATTTGGTAACACGAATCCTTCAAACAATACAGGGTAAAGGGATACTGGCAGGTAGTCAAGCTGGCATATTTGCCTTAAATGCCAGCATAGTCAGTAACTTACGCATATATTTGATAAATATTTGATCAACCCGTAACGTCCGATTTAATGGAACTTGGCATTGCAGCAGCATTCTGATTTTGTTAAAGTCGCTTCAGGTTTTTTTCTCAACTTTTCCATTTATAATCCTTTATTATGACAAGATATATATTCATCACAGGCGGTGTTGTTTCTTCTTTGGGCAAAGGGGTGGCGGCAGCGTCTCTAGGCGCAATTCTTGAGGCTCGCGGGTTAACAATCAATTTAATGAAGCTGGATCCCTACATTAATGTCGATCCAGGCACAATGAATCCTTTGCAGCACGGAGAAGTGTTTGTCACTGAAGATGGTGCAGAAACGGATCTGGACCTTGGCCACTATGAGCGTTTTGTCAGGGTCAAAATGACCAAGGCAAATAACTTTACCACTGGACGTATCTACGCCAATGTTATCCGCAAGGAGAGAAAGGGTGACTATTTGGGGGGCACGGTACAGGTTATTCCGCATATAACCGATGAAATCAAGCATTGCATTATTAATGGTGCCCGCAATGTCGATGTGGCATTGATAGAAATTGGTGGTACAGTAGGTGATATTGAGTCTTTGCCATTTCTTGAGGCAATTCGTCAAATGCGTATGGAGCTAGGCCGGCATAATGCCTTATTCATACACTTGACACTCCTGCCATATATCCCGACTGCTGGTGAGATTAAAACCAAACCGACTCAGCATTCTGTCAAGGAATTACGCTCAATAGGTATTCAGCCTGATATCTTGTTATGCCGAAGTGACCGTCCAATATCAGACAGCGCTCGCTCCAAGATTGCTTTGTTCACCAATGTTGAAAAAGAGGCTGTCATCCCATTGCTGGATGTGGATTTCATTTATCAATTACCACTGGCATTGCATGAACAGGGATTAGATCGCATTGTTGTGCAGCATCTCGGGCTGGAAGCAAAAGCTGCCGATCTGCACGAATGGAAAAATGTTGTTGATGCGTATCGTCATCCTGATGCCGAAATCACCATAGGCATGGTCGGCAAATATGTTGATTTGGCGGACTCCTATAAGTCCTTGTCTGAAGCTCTCAAACATGCGGGTATCCAGACAAGAACACGAGTGAATATTGAATATATTGATTCCGAAGAGCTGGAGCGCAAGGGTGCAGGTAAACTACTGTCAAACGTAGATGCTGTATTGGTGCCCGGAGGTTTTGGCAAGCGCGGCGTCGAAGGCAAGATTCTTGCGGCCCGATATGCGCGTGAAAATAATATTCCATACCTGGGTATTTGTCTGGGTATGCAGATTGCCCTGATCGAGTATGCTCGGCATGTTGCAAACATGCCAGGTGCGAATAGCACGGAGTTTGACTCGGAGACAGCCTATCCAGTAGTCGCTCTGGTGACAGAGTGGATTACGCAAACAGGCATACGCGAACAGCGCAATGAAAAATCCGACGTAGGTGGTACGATGCGTCTCGGTGGTCAGGCTTGCAGTCTAATGAAAGGTTCATTGGCCCATACTCTGTATGGCAGTGATGTCATCATTGAACGACACCGTCATCGATATGAAGTAAATAACAATCTCTTGCCTGCTATAGAAAAAGCAGGGTTGAAAGTCTCGGGGCGTTCAGTGCAGGATAATCTAGTTGAGCTCATAGAGCTGCCAAACCACCCCTGGTTTATTGGCTGCCAGTTTCATCCCGAGTTCACTTCGACACCGCGCGACGGACATCCGTTATTTAGCGGTTTTATTCGCGCTGCGAATGCCTATCATGAATCGAAAGTTAAATCGGGAGCAATGGTAAAATGAAATTATGCGGCTTTGATGTTGGTATCGAACATCCGTTTTTCTTGATTGCTGGTCCCTGTGTAATCGAGAGCGAGCAATTTGCTATTGATACTGCTGGTGAGCTAAAGGAAATCACACAAGCCTTGCAGATCCCGTTTATCTATAAATCATCTTTTGATAAGGCGAACAGAACATCCCTGCAGAGTTATCGCGGCCCTGGTATGCAGGAAGGGTTGCGCATTCTTGACGAAGTTAAAAAGCAGATCAGGGTTCCAGTGCTTACGGATGTGCATGAAGATACACCTGTAGAAGAAGTCGCTGCTATTGTTGATATCATGCAAACACCTGCATTCCTGTGTAGGCAAACCAGTTATATACAACGGGTAGCCCGACAGGGAATCCCGGTGAATATCAAAAAGGGGCAATTTTTATCTCCGTGGGAAATGAAGAACGTGGTTGAAAAAGCCATTGAGACAGGGAATAAACAGATTCTGGTGTGTGAACGGGGCGCTTCTTTCGGTTATAACAATCTGGTATCGGATATGCGGTCAGTCGCAGTCATGCGCGAGACGGGCTGCCCGGTTGTATTTGACGCCACCCATTCAGTACAGTTACCTGGCGGCGGCGGGAATAAAACGACAGGTCAGCGGCAATTTGTGCCTGTGCTCGCGCGTGCAGCTGTTGCTGCTGGGGTAGCCGGGGTATTTATGGAAACGCATCCTGATCCCGATAATGCGCCATCAGACGGCCCCAATATGTGGCCATTGCAGCAAATGCGCGTTCTGTTGAGTACACTGAAGGAACTTGACTCGGCGGTCAAAAAAATGGGATTACTGGAGTTTGCATCCTAAGTTTTATGTAAGCAGCGTAAGTGCAGATCATATTGATGCTATGTCTGTATGGTGAAATCATGTAAGGCATTATTGATTTCCTTTCTTAATAAATCATCAGATGGACTCAGTGAGTCATTTATTTGTGTAATCAGCCTGATTTCGCTGATTAGGTTCCTGAAATCCGTCTCTCTCAGGATTTTTCCGGCTTCGGGATCGGCTATTGTTGGAAATAGTACGACATCAATGGACAATAAATTATGTTTGGACAGTATATCTTCTATATCGATATTGACACCCAGGTATTCGTAAATTCGTTCACATATATCCGAAATTTTTCCGCATAACAATTCATTCGCAAGGATGGAGTCTGTGTTGGCCTGGACAAAACCATTAATCACATTGATAAGGTGATTCAATAATCCTTCTTTAAAGGATTCATGACGGGAATCCATGGCCGATCCTCGTGCTTTTGTAGTTATACCAAAATTATAACATCAGAAATAATAGGCGATATTAAGGTAAACATATTGAAACATGGCGCAGCAAGTCAGAATTATCGAGTCTAATCAATAGGTAAGACAGCAAAGAAGCTTTTGCGTATTGATTATTTAAATGACCTGTAATAGGCATATGCGCCTGCACAGCCAAGAACAGCCGCAACTCCCACAGTTGTGATGGCCTTGCGATGATTGTACCAAAAGCCATGGGGTGAGCTTGAACTTGGTGTTGAGGAGACGAAACTTGTCTGTTTCGGATCAGGCATATGTTCGGTTTTAAGGGCTGTGTGATCCTGTTTATCAGCGATGACGGAAACATCCAGAGACCTTGACAGGGTATTGCGATAAGCTGTTATATCGTATTTTGTTCCTGATTTTGCGAGGGCATCGATTTTTTGCAATAGAATTTCAAAATTTGTTTCGATAAGAGATTTGAGATAATCCCGGTCAAGCGGGTCATGATGACCATTTGCATGATATATGCTTCTGTAATCCGCAATGAATGCTTTTTTTAGCAGATATCTGGCATAGTCATGTGCGCCAGTATTCGGATCCAGTTTAAGCAGTTTATTGTAAACAGCGTAAGCTTCAATGACGCAAAGCTGATGCGGCAGGACATCACTTGAAGCACCAACAAAATGGCTTTGATTTTCCTTTTTGAAAATGAGAGCCGGATTTTTTGAAGCTTTCTTTAATAAATTGATTAAAGCATTGCGCTCATTGTCGGTGGGTGAGCCGCTATGCAGGCCTACATATCTTCCTGTCGAAAACATCTTGTATGGCTGATATGCAATATCATTTCCATTCAGCATTAATGGTTCAATTTGAGCATCCGGAAATTTAAGAAATAATTTTCTGAAATATCCTCGATACTGATCGTAGTCTTGAGCATCGCATAATTTGGTGTCAAAATTTCTGTCGCCACCGGAGAGAACCAGTTCATTGATATCCACGCCGTTTATATTTACCAGCTTGAATGCCTGAGGATAAAGATTATGGATGGTCTGATTGATGGCTTGTCTCAAGGTTGTCGTTTTAGGATCAAAACCAATAATTCTGCCTTCGTAATTCTGTAAACGCTCTTTTAATTCATCCACGCTGTCCTGTGGTACGAGAATACAGGAGTGACTGCTTAACTGATGCGATCCCATGGTCATGGTATCGTAGGGTGCACATCCCATGACATTTTGAAAGCTGGATAGAGGTTCAATATAGGCGATCAGCGAGGTTTCCCAGTCGCCGCCAGAATTTGCATGAAACAGACCGTTCCACCACCAGTGAATATGCGGCCTGTCAACAAATGAATCAGTATACTGATCGTCGGTAAATGACAGATGCGAGCCTATTACGGCGTCATCTGTCAACATGGTATTGTCTTTGACAATTGCATTAACGGCAGACAGGGGCGCATCAAATTGTCCCTTGATTGGATCAAAGACAGCAAGGTGATCTTTTCCGATATCGTATAGGCAGTTTAATATCGAATTAGACTGTAAGGGATGGACTAATAAAACACGGCTGGCAAAGTCGTCAGTTACGTCTGCCTTGATTTTATGATGGGTATCCTCGTTTTTTTTCGTGCGACTTTGCATGGGTAGTTCTCTGTTTTATATATAAAATATTTTAATTAGATTTTTTCTGTCTAATATTGTATCAAATTATCTCTAATTTATATATATATTTCTTGCTATAGCAATATAAGCAGGCATGGGAGAGGTGATGATGGCCCTCATCACCTTCCATGCAGTCTGCCTATGGATGGGCAACTTGCAAGTCCAGTCTTACTGTTTCTTGCTCATGAATGCAGCAGTGATAAGACTGCCAATCACCACGGCGCCGACTCCCAGCATCACCTTATTGCCATGCCGGTTCCAAAAACCATGTTTTGAGCCTGACATTTTTACTGCTTTTGGATGGGCAACTACTGTTTCCAGTTTTAAAGGAAGCACCTTTTCGTAGGCTCTCATCAAGGTTTTGCGGTAATCCATGAGGCTGGTCGGTGTCTGTGAATCAGACAGTACGCGAAGACTGTCAAGCAGGGTATCAAAATTATCCTCGATCATGTCCTTAAGTAGGGTCATAGTGAGGGGTGTTGAACTTCCTGATTGCACGTGAATACTTCTTAAATCAGCAATGAGTGCTTTTTTAACAAGGTATTCAGCATAATCATGGGTGCCAGTGGCTTTGCAATATCGTCTTGAATCCGTTAGGTCGACATATTTTTTATATGTAATTACAGAAAGAAGCTGATGAATTTTCTTTTTGCCACTCAATCCTGCGAGCACATTCATGTTGGCTGGAATTTCGCGGTCGGGATTCTCTGAAACATTTTTTAATTTCTTGAACTTATCGCATTTCTCAATGTCCGTTGGCGAACCTTGATGCAAGCCGACATGCCTGCCCTGGGTGTATTCATGATATTCTTTCAGTCGTACAGTATGCGGACTGTCAAGAAGTTTCACTTTTTTTGATTCGGACGCTGCGACATAATATGAATTAAAATATCCACAATTCTGATTATAATCATTCTCCGTGCATGTTTTAATGTCAAATTTTTTCTTGCCGTCGGAAACGACCAGTTTGTTTATTTCAGTATCGTTTTTATTTATCAACACAAACGCATCAGGATAGGCTTCCTTCAGGATTGTTGCAACGGCTTCCCGAAGTGTTGACGTTTCTGGATTGTATGACAGGATGGTGCCTTCATACCGCGTCATGCGCTGACGTAACTTGTCTGCGATCGCTTCTGGAACCAGAATAATCGATTTTGCGCTTAACTTATGATGTCCAATCGTCATGGTGTCATAAGGTGCGCAGCTATAAATACCTGAAAATTCACTTAGCGGTTCAAGATATGCAATGGTTGCTAATTCCCAGTCGCCGCCTGAGTTTGCCTGTACCAATCCATTCCATGTCCAGTGCATGTGAGGTCTGTCAACAAATGTATCTGTATATTGTTCATTTTTGAAATGCAGATGCGCTGCGATCGTGCCATCCTTTCTCAGAAAGCTTTCAGTCCGCTCAATAACGGCTGCTGATGGATCCAGTCCTTTCTCGAATATTTCCATCACCAACTCTGATTGAGATGGATCTGAGGTTAGATAGTTCATTGCTGAATCAGCCTGAACAGATGAAACCAGAATTATTCTATCCTCGAATTTTAATTCTTGTTCGATTACGGATTCTTTTTCTTTTCTTGTATGTGACATGGCGGTGTCTCTCGTTTTGTGTTCAACTTTTATAATAATAATGTTCGCTTATTTTAAATCGTTCTTGTTAAGAGACCATTAAACGTAAATTAAGAGAACATTATTCATGATGAAATACTGGTGTGTCCTGATTGATGATTTTGGATATGCAAAACGAATTAGATAGTTATTTGCCTGGTTTTTTGCTGGCGGCGCTTTTGGCTTAATCTTTCCTTAATGTAAGAAATATAAAATATCTGGCCTTCAAACATATAAAATTCAAAAACGAATAGACGAGAGAGTGGCTTATGATAACGATTTCACCTGGTCAGGCGATATTGCTTTTGCTAGACCGATATAAACATGACAGCAATATATGCAATATGGTGAAGCGCTTCTATCTCACTGGTATACCCAATCAGGTAGACCTGAAAATCATACTTGAATTGTTTCAGGAATCAGGGTTGTCGGATAAATATCAAATTTCCTATGATTATAGCGTAATTAACGAGGATCCATCGCGTCGCTATTTTGAGACACATCTTGCTTATGAAACGTTGCTGGATACACTGGATCGTGTGAATCTCAAAGAGTTAACGATATATCGTAACTCTGTGCTTGATACGCTCGACAACGAAAAACAGAAATTATTCATGGATTATATGAGTGGCGCGAAGCCGGTAAAAGACGACAGGTTTGCGCAAGAATATACGGATGCAATTAAAAAAATTCATGATCATCCTGGCTACAGTGGATTATCGAAATCCAAAAAAGAAAAATTGATCTTGATACTGCAGTGCTCATGGCTGGCGGTAATGCATAACAGGGCGCAATTCCTGCCATTGGGCAAGGTATATGAAAGCGGATTGTTTGCAGGCAGAGGTAAGATTCAAAAACCAGATGATATCCCGGTTCAAGTGCAGACGAATCAGAACCCGGTGGATCTATCATGTTTGGTAAGTACATCGAGCTCAATGTCTTCCAAAACAGGCATGAGTGAAGTCAAGTCAATGGAACATCCGTCAAAATCAGAAGCAAAATTTGAACCAGAACCGACATTAACACCGGAGTCCGAATCGAAGTCAACGTTAAAAACGAATTCAAAATCTGAAATCAAGGATCATGAAAATTCTGCAGTGTTGCCATTTTATTCCAGACACTTTGGCTTGATGAAACAATATATGCCAGTGCCAAAAGATGATGTGATTTATGCGGAAAACGGCTTTTCCTTTGTAAAACCGTCAGACCAGAATAACTTTGATCCGTCTGCTGAATGGCCAAAGAAAAATTTTGCCATGCTGGTTCATCCATTTTCATGTGGAATTTCAGGTACAACGCTGATGCAGCTGCGCGTAATGAAATACCTTAAGGACAATAACAAGCTTGTCTGGTCTTCCAATGAGCAGTTCACCAAATTTTTGAAATGCTTTATGTCCGGATTGCTTTTTAACAGCGGTGGACACGGATACTATGAATTTATCGCTGTTTTGAAGATTCCTGATATTAAAAACAATTTGAAATTCATATCGGACTTTGATCAGATCACTGCTGAGACATTGCTACTGGACGGCAATGAACGGGCATTCAATCAGGCACTCAATGATGCAATCGCTTATAACAAAGTGGTTCTCGCAAAGCAGGAATTTCATGCCAGACTCACAAGCAGTATGTAGTGATATGGCAACCTGATGTATCTAATATCTGCGTCTCGAAGGAGTTTTCAACACTGCATGAGGTTGATACTACCATTTTCACCGTGATCCATGCCGGTATGTCTGGATTGACGGACATGATGGGATCGAATGTGGTTACGTATCTGTTTGCATCGGGAGGACCAGGATCAAAAAAGTTCTGTTGTTGAATTGGAATTCGCCGACTGTTTCCATGTCTAGCTTCTCGTGAGCCTTGATCGACCGTATATTCTCTTTGGCAATGAGCACCGTCAGCAGCTCCAGCTCTGGATGTTCATGCAATATAAGCCATTTCATTTTATCGAAGAGATTATTCAAAATGCCTTTGCCTCTGTATTCCTTGTCAATACAGACAGGTCCATAGATAAAGGAACGATAGGCATTCAGTGGTTTGCCTTTATAACTGACATGCTGGAATTGCTTGAGCATGTTCGCTACAAGCGGCACTCCCTTGTTGTATTCGATTGAAGTGGCACAGGCATATCCCGCTATTTTCTCACGATCGGCGCAAACGACAACACACAAGTCGTTATTCATTTCACGAAATTGCTGTTCCGAAAATGCGGCTGAGAGATAACCGTCAGCTTGCTCTGTTTCTCCGAGGACGGAAAGCAGATTCCTGTTTTGCAAATCGACAATTTTTGTAAAATCATCAGCGCTTGGTCTTCGATATTCCATTATCTTGTCCTCATTCAATCTGAAAAAATCTCCGGGTTTTACCACCCGGAGGGGTAGTGACGTTATGTGGCTATTTTCGCCAGTTCATCCAGCTGGTTTTTTAGCTTGGAAAGTGTCATCGAAATTTCCTGTAGCCTGCTACGTTCCTTGGCGACAACATCAGCCGGCGCCTTGTCCACAAATTGAGGATTATTGAGTTTATTTTCAATCAGTGTCAGGTCTTTTTCCAGTTTCGCAATTTCCCTGTTCAGGCGTGCCGATTCTTCCTCTTTATTGATGAAGCCGGCCATGGGTATAAAAATCTCGAGTTCACCTGTAAATGCGGTTGCAGACTGCGGTGGTGTTTCATCTGGGCTTAGCCAGTTTGCCGATTCGAGTTTGGCTAGTGAAAACAGCAGGCGCTGATTTGCCGCATAGTATGACTTGTCAATATCTGTGCCTTTGCGCAAAAGGACTGGCAGCAATTTCCCAGGTGCGATATTCATTTCACTGCGAATGGTACGGATGGCAACAATAATATTTTTTAGCCACTCCAGTTCTTTCACTGCGCTTTCATCAATGAACTGTTTGTCTACCTGTGGATAATGCTCGAGCATGATGCTGTCGCTACTCTTGCCGGCGAGCGGCGAGAGACGCTGCCAGATTTCTTCGGTAATGAAAGGCGTGATTGGATGGAGTAGGCGCAATAATATTTCAAGCACTGTCACCAGTGTGTGCCTTGTGCCGCGCAGCATTTCTGGTGTGCTGTCAGATGAAGTGAGAATAGGCTTGGATAATTCCAGATACCAGTCGCAAAATTCATTCCAGGTGAAATCATAAAGAGCCTGGGCATACAAATCAAAGCGATATTGCTTGATCTGCTGGTGGGCTTCTGCAATTGTGGATTGCAATCGGGAAAGTATCCAGCGGTCGGGAAGAGAAAGTATTCTTGGTCTGTCATTAATGCCGGTATCGTGGCCTTTTGTGTTCATCATGACATAACGCGAGGCATTCCATAATTTATTGCAGAAATTCCGATATCCGCCTAATCGATTGGTATCGAAACGTATTTCACGCGTATAAGAGGCGACAGAGCAGAAAGTGAGCCGCAGCGCATCCGTGCCATATCCAGGAATGCCTTCTGGAAATTCCTTGCGAGTGGCTTTTTCAATTTTTTGTGCCATGGACGGCTGCATCAATCCATAGGTGCGTTTTTGCACGAGTTCATCGAGATCAATGCCATCGATCAAATCAATCGGATCCAGTACGTTGCCTTTTGATTTGGACATCTTGTGGCCTTCCGCATCGCGAATCAGGCCAGTGATGTAAACTTCACGGAAGGGAACTTTTCCAGTGAATTTCAGGCTCATCATGATCATTCTGGCTACCCAGAAGAAGATGATATCGAATCCGGTGACTAATACATTGGTTGGAAAAAAGGTATTCAAATCACCTGTTTTTTGTGGCCAGCCCAGTGATGAAAATGGCCAGAGTGCAGCGGAAAACCAGGTGTCCAGCACATCTTCATCCTGTGTAAGCGGCAAATCTGCATCAAGCTGATAGCGCTTGCGCACATCGGCTTCATCATGCCCCACATAAGCCTCACCATCCTCGTCATACCAGACTGGTATGCGGTGTCCCCACCACAATTGGCGGCTGATACACCAGTCTTCGATATTGTTCATCCATTGAAAATAGGTTTTATCCCAATTTTCCGGAACAAAACGGATATCACCATTTTCAACGGCTTTGATCGCTGGTTCTGCCAGGATTTTGGATTTTACATACCATTGATAGGTAAGATAGGGTTCGATGACTGCATTGGAGCGGTCGCCACGCGGGACTTTTAATTTATGCTTTTCGGTTTTTTCGAGAAGTCCATGGGTTTCCAGGTCTTTGACAATGCGTTCGCGCGCCTTGAACCGTTCCAGGCCTTGATATGTTTCAGGTGTATTTTCATTCATGTGTGCTGTCGGCGTGAAAATATTGACAGGTTCGAGACCGTGCCGGGTACCAACAGCATAATCATTAAAATCATGGGCTGGAGTAATTTTCACACATCCTGTTCCAAAAAGAGGGTCCACATAGTTATCTGCAATGACTGGGATGGTTTTCCCTGTTAACGGTAGCTTGACCTGTTTGCCAATCAGATGCTGATAACGTTCATCTTCTGGATGCACTGCGATGGCGACATCACCGAGCAGTGTTTCTGGACGAGTGGTAGCGACAATGACATGGCCTTCGCCTTCAGCAAGAGGATAACGGATATGCCAAAGACTGCCATCTTCTTCCTGATTCAGTACTTCGAGATCTGAAATGGCAGTCAGTAATACCGGATCCCAATTGACCAGGCGTTTCCCGCGATAAATCAATCCTTCTTCAAAAAGGCGGATAAATACTTCGCGTACGGCGTGAGAAAGTCCTTCATCCATGGTGAAGCGTTCACGAGTCCAATCCATGGATGCGCCCAGACGGCGTAATTGACGCGTGATGTTTCCGCCTGATTCTTCTTTCCATTCCCAGATTTTTTTTATGAATGCCTCGCGTCCCAGATCATGGCGGGTTTTACCTTCAATATTCAGTTTGCGTTCCACGACCATTTGTGTGGCTATGCCCGCGTGGTCGGTTCCCGTTTGCCACAAGGTATTCATCCCGCACATGCGATGATAACGTATCAAGACATCGATCAGGGTAAATCCAAAGCCGTGACCCATGTGCAGGCTGCCAGTGACATTGGGCGGTGGAAGCATGATGGAATAGGGGTATCCTTTCCCGGCGGGCGCAAAATAGCCTTTGGATTCCCAGGTCTGATACCAGTGTTGTTCCATGGATTGCGGATTGTAAGTCTTTTCGATTTCGGTCATGGTTCGTTTGCTTTTAATTTGATCGTATTAATATCATAGCCTTTATCGCGATATTGTTTGTACCGCTCTCGCGCCAATTGTTGCACAAGCGGGTCAGAAAAAACAATTTCTATCACATGCTCAAAATTTTCATGAAATAAGGGAAAGTCTCTCGAGAGGTTCAATAATACTTCTCGTGATCCATCCGGTGCTTCATGATGACCGATTTGTATGGGAGGAGGGTTAGGGTTATCCTGCCGATAAATATCATGGGGCAAAAAGCTGTCATCACGATATGTCCAGAGCAGTGCGTCAAATCGTTCGGCTTCTTCGCGTGAATTCATATTCACATAAATGCGCCTATGTTGCTCTGTATGGATTTTTTCAATCAGCTGGCAGGCAAAAAATAATGATTGTTGTCCGCTTTGCGTGTCCAGAACGTAAAAATCTATTTTCATAGGTTGATATTCCGCAAATTATATTACCTGTGATGAATGGCAGTGAATCTGAATTCAATTCTGTCAAAACGCATTATCCATACAGTCAGCCAAAGCCCTGCATCTCTGAATGAGCTTAAGAAATGCAGGGCTGGCAATGATGCATGCATTAGCCCACTTTATTGATGAGATATTGCATGAGCATGGGGACAGGTCTGCCAGTTGCCATGCGTTCACTGGTGCCTGCCATCATGGCGGCGGTACCTGCGACATCAAGATGCGCCCAGTGGAATTTTTTAGCGAAGCGGGAAAGAAAACAGCCCGCTGTGATGGTGCCGGCGGCACGTCCGCCTGTGTTTGCGATATCAGCAAATGGACTTTTGATCTGTTCCTGATATTCATCCCAAAGCGGCAATTGCCATGCGCGATCATTGCTTTCCTCGCCAGCCCTCAGCAAGTCCTTGGCGAGTGGGTCATGGTTGGATAACAAGCCGGTAGCGTGGAATCCCAGTGCGATAACAACTGCGCCGGTCAGTGTGGCGATATCAATGACAACATCCGGGTTATAGCGCTCGCAATAGGTCAAGGCATCGCTAAGAACGAGCCTGCCTTCCGCGTCAGTGCTGATGACTTCTATCGTTTGACCAGACATGCTGGTTAAAATGTCTTCCGGCTTGTAAGCAGTCCCGCCAGGCATGTTTTCAACGGCGGCAATAATACCGACAATATTGATGGGTAATTTGAGCTCCGCGGCTGCCTTGATCGTTCCAAGCACTGTTGCGGCTCCGCACATGTCATATTTCATGCCAACCATATTATCTGGTGATTTCAATGAGTTACCGCCTGTATCAAACGTAATTCCCTTGCCTACGAGTGCCACCGGGGGCTGTTTTTTTGCGCCGCCCTTGTATTCAAGACAAATGAGTTTGGCATCTTCTGCGCTGCCCTGGGAGACGGCAAGTAAGGCTCCCATACCCAGCTTTCGCATGTCACTTTCTTCAAGCACTTTCACGGAAATGGAGGAATAACGTTTTCCCAGCTCTTTGGCTTGCTGCGCGAGAAATGTGGGGGTACAGATATTGCTAGGCAAATTAGCCAGATTCTTGGTCAATATGACGCCATCAGCAATGGCCTGTCCTTGCTTCAGAGCTTCTTCGCAAGCCTTGATTTGGCGGGCTTCCGGAATATGTATCACCATGTCCTTCAAGGATGGCGCCGCCTCTTTATCGGATTTGAACAAATCAAATCGATACAAACCGTCCCAGGCGGCTTCAGCTATTTGTTTGACTTTCCAAGGCAGGGATTTATCGCGAATTTCGAGCTCGGCAAGATAACAGACAGCTTGTTTGGCCTGGGAGCCATTCAAGGCCTTGATCACAGACGGGATCATTTTGCGAAACCCGGTTGGTGTGAGTGTCTTCGCTTTGCCGCATCCAACCAGTAAAACATGCTCAAAACCTGAGCCAGCAAGGTGAAATAGCGGCAGGATTTGTCCTGACTTGCCTTGAAAAACACCTTGCGAGAGGAGTTTTTTTATGTAGCCGTGCGCTGCCTTATCAATTTCTCTCGCTGTGGGGGTCAATTCACCGCCTTCATAAACTCCGACAACCAGGCAGGATTTTTTCTGTTTTTCTGGCTGTGCCGCTTTAACACTTAGTTTCATATGTGCTCCCAATAGGGTTTTTAAGGATTGAAGTAATAAATATTCAAGTTTATTCAAAAAAAAAGATTTGTCACCCGCTGGATCGCGATATAATCACACTACTTGAAAAGTTGCTATTGTCTTATGAAGGTGTCTTTAAAGGTTTATTAAGTGATTATCTCTCGTTACCTCGCACGCGAAGTCGTGAATACAATGCTGGCAGTGACGCTGGTACTGCTGCTGGCCTTTCTTAGCCAGCAAGTTGTGCGTTACATGAATTACGTAGCCATAGGAAAGATACCGACGGATGTATTGTTATTGCTCGTCAGCTATGAAATTCCCTATCTTTTGGCTTTTTTGCTGCCCTTGGGCTTGTATCTTGGCATTCTTCTTACTTACGGCCGTCTATATGCTGATAATGAAATGTCTATTCTCCAGATGTATGGATATGGTAACCGGCGTATTCTCAGGCTGACAGCATTGCTGGCTTTATTCATTGTTGCAGCCGTGCTTTATCTGATGCTCTGGGTCAATCCTCTGATCTCTGCCAAGAGACAACAGGTCATGGCTAGTGACGAGGCAACTGTCCACCTTGTCCAAACCATGATTCCTGGACGTTTCCAGGTGAGTCCGGATGGCAGTCATGTCATGTATGTTGAAAAACTCTCAAGAGACCGCAAGCGTGCCGAAAATGTGTTTATGGCCCAGGACAGGAAAAGCATGGTGAATGGCATGGAACAGGATTCCTGGATGCTGGTGCTGGCAAATGAAGGCTATCAGGCCAAGGATCCGGACTCCAATGATCAGTTGTTTGTTACTGCCGACGGCTATCGATACGAAGGTACGCCAGGCCAGAATGATTACAAGATCATACAGTTTAAAAAATACGCGGTACGGATACCGCAAAATGATGTGCGTGTGACGCATGAGGAAGATGAATCTCTCTCAACACTGCAACTCTTGCAGAGTTACTCAAACCCAAAACGGGCCGCTGAGTTTCAATGGCGTTTTTCAGTGGCAATTTCAGCCTTTTTGCTGGCGCTGCTTGCGGTGCCCTTCAGCATGGTGCAGCCAAGACAGGGACGATACCTGTCATTGCTTCCCGCGATACTGATCTATATCGTTTATATCAATCTGCTTTTTATTGCCAGGCGCTGGGTAGAGCAGGGTAATGTTCCCGTTATATTAGGCATGTGGTGGGTGCATGGCATCATGCTGGTGTGTGTGTTGGCTGTCATGTTACTCGGTAACCGACAATGGTTTAAAACACGATGATTAAAATCCTGCAGCAATACATAATGAAAACGATTATTGGCGCGACAGCCATGTCAGCGCTGGTCATCATTGGTGTTTTGTTTCTGATGAACATGCTTGGTGAGCTGAAGAATATTGGCCAGGGTGATTATGGTCTTGGCCAGGCGTTCCTGTATGTCTTGTTGCGTATGACCAGCGTAGTTTATCAGTTTTCGCCACTGCTGATACTGTTAGGCTGTATTGTGGGTCTTAGCCTGTTGACGTCACATAATGAGCTTGCGGTCATGCGCGCTTCAGGTTTTGCCATTCGAAAAATTATTACCAGTGTGCTTGGCGCGGCAATCGTAATGATTCTTGCCATCAGCATTGCTGGCGAATGGTTAGGTCCTGGTTTAAGTTATAAAGCCGAGGTACGCAAGGAAAATGCGCAAAATGCAGGCCAGGCAGTGGTGACTGCAGCCGGTGTCTGGTTTCATATTGATAATAATTTCATTCATATCCAGCATGTCGTGGGCAGGCAGCTTCTGGAGGGTGTGACCCGGTATGAATTTGATGATAAACATCACTTGCTGGTCGCCTATTACGCCAAGTCATTATCATTCCAGGACAGTCAGTGGAAAATGCATGATGTGGTCAAGACAATATTTCTCAATGAACGGACCAAAAGCTATTCATACAAAGAAGCACTCTGGGATTTGAAGTTGAATACCAATCTCTTGAATGTAGGCCTGGTGGATCCGAATGAAATGTCCCTGCCCAGGTTGATGAAATTTGTTCGCTATCTGGAACAGAATGGGCTGCAGGCGAGTGAATACAGGTTTGATTTCTGGCAGCGCGTCTTTCAGCCCCTGGCTTCTCTGGTCATGATATTCCTGGCTATTCCATTTGTGCTTGGCGCCTTGCGGACCTCGACAATGGGGTGGCGAATCGTGGTGGGTATCATGACTGGGTTTGTCTTTTTCATACTGAATTCGTTTTTTGGCCAGCTATGTGTTGTCTATCAGATTCCAACCTTGATTGCTGCTATCTTTCCTCCTATAATCTTTGCCCTTTTTGGGGTAATCCTTTCAAATCGTCTGATAAGGTATTAAAAAACAAACAGTTTATTTAATATTACTTTAATTTATGTCTAGTAGAATAGGCTTACTGAAAATAATGATAGAAGTAATTTATCACTGACAATAATAACAATAGCACTAGCACTATTAAAAATATAAACGAGGAGAAGGGTATCATGAGTAATACAAGACCGACTGAAGGTAGTAATACACCCGTTAAGCCATTTTCATATAAAGAAATTGTACTTCCATTTTTGACCGCAGGTCTCACCGGAAGCACCATTGCGTGCACGCTTTATCCAATTGAGTATATTCAGACCCGTATGCAAATCGGGGTGGCAAAAAGCAATCTCGGATTTTCTGCATTCTTTCTCGCAAACTGGCGACCTATTTTTACCGGATTGTTTCATGCCAATAAAGCATCTTTGGTTAAAAATGGTGTTTTATCACAGCGTGATAGTGTGCATGATCAGGTGCATGGGTTGCATGATAATGAAAAACCAATTACAGCGATGAAACGTTATATATCAACTGTGGCTACAGCAGGTATTATTGGTTTTTTTGATACCGTATTTACCCATTATTTTGCAAATCATCGTATTCGTAACGCGATGGGTGAAACCGTTAAATTCAAGTCCAAGGCTGAAATGCGTCAATTTGCCTTTGCTGGTATTAACCCTCGCTTGTTCCGCAATTTCTTCAATGCATTTTTCTGTATCGGTGCGAATACCATTATACAGCCCAAGGTGAATGATCTGTTTCCTGGTAATCAGTACCCAATGATTAATTTCATATTCTCGAACCTCTCTGCTGGTATGATGGGCAGTTTTATCATGAATCCGCTGGATGTGATTTATAAGCGTAAAATCCAGCAAATGGATATGAGTACAATGAAGACCCCCAGCGCGTGGAAAGTTGCAAAAGAGCTAATCAGGGATGGCGCCAGACCATACTTCACAGGGTCGCTATCTGTTGGAACATTGTTTAAAGGTGCTTTTCATGGAACCAAACCGTTATTCGTTGGCTCAATTTATGGCGGCGTGATGAATGCCATCGTTTTCGGTATTCTAAACGGCGTAGATTTTGAAAAATGTGCTCGCGTCATTCTTGCTATGGATTGGACTGAGGGACAAAAAGTATCGAAAAAGAAGCTGCCCCAGCCAAGCTCGGTGAAAATCGAGGAAGTTACTGATGAATCGAAGAATGATTCTATCACGCCAAGAAAACAATAACAGGAAGTGATTTTTGCAAAAAACCACCTGCGTAACAGGTGGTTTTTTTGTTTGTGCAATGACGAACCAGAATTATCGATGGATGGAATATTGCGCTGGATGATCGTGAGTAGACTCTATCTGCGGCATTCCGGATTGCAGGTGTCTTCCTGTGTTACCAAATCTCTGGTTGAAAAAGTGAAAAATCAGAGCTTGTACGCCAATATTAATTCCGAGAAATAACCCTTCTGCGTGATTTAGTGATAATTTCGGCATCGCTGTTCGTGTGAAAAATCTTGTCCACATTTTCTGAATCTCCATTAGCAAGGTAGCAACTTTATTAGAATTAGTCTTTCTGATAAGAAATGAATGCAATCAATCGTGCTTATCAAGATCTGCGAGGGCGCTTTGATTGATTGTCGCAAGTCTCATTGTTTGCTGAACTATCTTGGGTATTTGAGTTAGATCTGTTTGACTGACTGGATTGATTTAAATAATGCAGCGCCGCTGCCTGACATCCGATACTCATTGTAGCAAATACAAATTCGGCTTGTTTGATTCCTGGTTTGAACATTCTGAACATAGCAACTACCCCCATATTGATCATTATTTGAACTATTCTACGGTACAAGATTGCCTTATCCTTTGCAAGGCATTTTTTGATCAATCTTGTTTCGGGATACAGTTTTCTTAAAACAAGATTAAATCACTAAAGCAGAAAAATGCGTTGAGTGCAATAAGAAGTTAGTCATTACTGAGCAATGGCTCTTGAATATTTTACTTTGGGCTATATAGTATCCCCAAATCCAGCGTATCGAGGCTGACGGTATTGCCAGAACGCGGTTATTCCGTTGGCAGGCAGTTTCTGCGGCTGGATCAGTAGTAAGGTTTTCAACATCGTTTGATCATTTGGAGGCAAACATACATGGTTGTTGATGCGCATCAGGAAAAACTCAGTTTTCAGGCCGAAGTAAAACAGCTTTTGGATATTGTTGTTCATTCCCTTTATAGCAATAAGGAAATCTTCCTGCGCGAACTGATTTCTAATGCGTCTGACGCTATTGATAAATTGCGTTTCCAGGCATTGTCTGATCCAGCTTTATTTGAATCCGATTCTGAACTGACCATACGCATACGCTTTGACAGTGAAGCGCGGACGATTACCATCAGCGACAATGGCATAGGCATGAGTCGTGATGAGGCTGTCGAAAATCTGGGAACAATAGCCAAATCAGGCACACGTGAGTTTCTGTCGCGTCTGACAGGCGATCAGAAAAAAGACGCGCACCTCATCGGACAATTTGGCGTCGGCTTTTATTCATCATTCATAGTTGCTGACAAGGTGACAGTTATTTCGCGCCGGGCAGGAATTGGCGCTGAACATGGTGTGCAATGGGAGTCAGCCGGAGACGGAGAATATACCGTTGCCAATGTTGAGAAAAAAAACCGCGGCACAGATGTGATATTGCATCTTAAGGAAGGCCAGGAAGAATTTCTGAATGAATGGCGTTTGCGCAGCATCATTACGAAATATTCTGACCATATCAATATTCCGATACAAATGCTGAAACGGACCGATGACGGCAAGGAAACAACCGAATGGGAAACGGTCAATCGCGCTACCGCGTTATGGTCTTTGCCAAAAAGTTCGGTGACAGATGATCAGTACAAGGAGTTTTATAAACATATCGCGCATGATTTTGAAGATCCGCTTGCGTGGACACACCATAAAATTGAAGGCGGGAATATTGATTATACCTGTCTGTTATATTTGCCAAAACAGGCTCCATTTGATATCTGGCAGCGTGATACCCATCATGGATTGAAACTGTATGTACAGCGTGTATTTATTATGGACCAGGTAGAACAATTCATGCCGCATTATTTGCGCTTTGTCCGCGGCGTGCTGGATACAACAGCCTTGCCATTGAATATTTCACGTGAAATCTTGCAGGATCATCCATCCATTCCTAAATTGCGCTCTGCGCTGGTTCGACATGTGCTCGACCTGCTTGAACGGATGACAAAAGACGACAAGGAAAAATATGCTGGGTTCTGGAATGAATTTGGAAATGTGCTCAAAGAAGGGCCCGCGGAGGATTTTGGAAATCGTGAGCGCATCAGCAAGCTGCTGCGATTTGCATCGACCAGTTCGGATGCTGCCGGGCAGATGATATCACTGGACGATTATGTCGGGAGAATGAAGCCAAACCAGAAAAAAATCTATTATATCACTGCGGAAAACATCAATGCTGCGCGTTCCAGTCCGCATCTGGAAATTTTCCGGAAAAATAATATTGAAGTATTGCTGATGACAGACCGGATCGATGAATGGGTGGTTGGCCATATTCCTGAATTTAATGGCAAGCCATTACAGTCAGTCGCAAAAGGTGATTTGCAGCTCGATGAAATTGTTTCAACAGATGCTGAAGCCAAAAAAGAAGAAGAAAAGAAAGAGCATGATTTACAGCAGGAATTCGACGGACTGTTAAAGAAAATCAGGTCGATACTGGATAACAAGGTCAAGGAAGTGCGTTTGTCGCACCGATTGACTTCATCACCAGTCTGTCTGGTGCGAGACCAGAATGCGCTTGGTCCGCAAATGGAACGATTGTTAAAAGCAACAGGGCAGCAGGTGACGGAAGTTAAACCGATACTTGAGGTTAATCCTGAACATCGCATCATCAAAAAGCTGCACGCAGAGTCCGATGAAGAAAAGCTACAGGAATGGACGCATATCCTGTTTGATGAAGCCTTGCTAGCGGAAGGCAGTTCATTGGCAGATCCAGCGGGATTTGTACACAGGATAAATAAATTATGGATGGAAATGTTTTAAATACTAACCCGGGATGATACCCGAAATATTCTAGAATCATGTCATGCCGGACTGGCATGACTGATTGCTAAAATAAAAACTATGGAGAAACTATCATGCTAATCGGCGTTCCAAAAGAGATCAAAAACTTTGAATATCGGGTTGGGCTGGTGCCAAGCAGTGTCAGGGAATTGATTGCTCATGGCCACGAAGTCATCATCCAGAAGGGTGCGGGTGAAAAAATCGGCTTTGATGACGAATCCTACAAGCATGTTGGCGCCCGTATCACTGATACGGCCAAGGAGATTTATCAGCAGGCTGACATGATCATTAAAGTCAAGGAACCGCAGCCCGATGAATGCCGTATGTTGCGTGAAGACCAGGTTTTATTCACGTACTTGCATTTGGCGCCAGACCCGGAGCAGGCAAAACTCCTGCAGGAATCCGGCTGCGTGGCCATTGCCTATGAAACCGTCACCAGTCAGCATGGTGGTTTGCCATTATTGGCGCCCATGAGTGAAGTGGCGGGAAGAATGGCCATTCAGGCTGGTGCAACCAGTCTGGAAATCAAGAACGGCGGCCGCGGCATGCTGCTGGGCGGTGTGCCCGGCGTTGTGCCAGCAAAAGTGGTTGTGCTGGGCGGCGGCGTCGTTGGTACAAACTCGGTGCGTGTGGCCATGGGCATGGGAGCAAATGTAGTCGTGATTGATAAATCACTGGAAAGGCTTTATCACCTGGATTTACAGTTTGGATCGAAAATCAACACGATTTTTTCAACAACAGATGCCATTGAAGAGCATGTACATGATGCTGATCTGGTCATCGGCGCTGTTCTTATACCCGGCGCGTCAGCACCACGCTTGGTCATACGAGCGATGTTGAAACAGATGCGTCCAGGTTCGGTCATTGTCGACGTGTCGATCGACCAGGGCGGCTGCTTCGAGACCAGCAAGCCAACAACGCATGAAAATCCGACTTATGTCATTGATGGAGTCGTCCATTATTGCGTTGCAAATATGCCGGGTGCGGTACCGCGTACTTCTACAGTTGCGCTGAATAATGCAACATTGCCATTTGCGCTTGCTCTAGCAAATTTTGGCTATAAAGAAGCAATGCGGCGTAATCAGCATTTGCTGCATGGATTGAATGTCGCAAATGGTAAAATTACGCATAAGGCGGTTGCTGATGCCCTGCATCAAGCCTATACACCTGCAGAACAAATGATAGGAGCCTGATATGCTGACCTGCTTTACCTCGCAACAAGATAATCTGATACCTATCGATGTTGTGGCACAGAGTAATTTTTCCGACTGGTTATCTGCGCAACCATTGCCAATCAGGGAATGGCTGTCGACAACGCAGTGTCAAGGTGAGGCAGGCAGTGTGCGTCTTGTACCTGATGCAAACGGCAGATTGTCACGCGTCATTTGCTTTGTGAGCGACGTCAATAGCTTGTGGAGTGTGGGTCATTTGTCGCTGACGTTACCTGAGGGTATGTATCAGTTCGCGAATTCTGCATCACTGTATACCGCCTATGCCATCGCATGGGGCCTAGGTGCTTATCAGTTTTCGCGCTATAAAAAGCCGCTTCGGGGGCCGGCGCAATTATACTTGCAGGCAGGCGAAACTGATGAGGTAATGAATATAGTCGAATCAATTTATCTGGTTCGTGATTGTATTAATACGCCTACCGATGACATGGGGCCGTCAGAATTTGCTGCTGTTGCAGTAAAACTTGCGAATCAATATGATGCGAAATTGACGCAGATCATTGGTGAAGAATTACTACAGCATAACTATGCATCGATTTACACAGTGGGTCGCGCCAGTGATGATGCGCCAAGGCTCCTGGATTTGCGCTGGGGAAATGCGCAGCATCCAAAGGTGACGCTGGTTGGAAAAGGCGTATGTTTTGACAGTGGCGGACTGGATATCAAGCCATCATCCTATATGCTGCTCATGAAAAAAGACATGGCTGGTGGAGCGCATGTACTGGGTCTCGCGAGAATGATTATGGAAGCAAAACTGCCGGTCTGTCTGCGTGTACTCGTTCCGGTCGTGGAAAATGTCATTTCCGGAAATGCTTATCGACCTGGCGACATTATTAAAAGCCGAAAGGGATTAACAATTGAAATTGGTAATACTGACGCAGAGGGCAGAGTCATATTATGCGATGCATTGACTGAGGCTGTCAGTGAACGTCCGGAGCTCCTTATTGATATCAGTACATTAACGGGCGCAGCCAGGGTTGCGTTAGGTACTGAACTGCCGGCACTATTTTCCAATAATGATGCCCTGGCTGCTGATCTTATCAAGCAAGGCGAGGAAGTCTACGATCCCATGTGGCGGCTGCCTTTGTTTGCAATGTATCGTGAATACTTGAGTAGCAATATCGCTGACATCAATAATAATTCTTCCGAGCCTTATGCAGGAGCGATCACCGCTGCCCTGTTTCTGAAGGAGTTTGTCCCTGATGATATACCATGGCTGCATTTTGATTTGATGGCATGGAATTTGCGCGCGCGTCCGGGACGGCCACAAGGCGGCGAGGCAATGTCATTGAGAGCGTTATACGCATACCTGAAAGAAAGATACCAAGGTTAGATATTATCGACCGATTCAGGAACAACACATCTTGATGATTCATCGCTGGCTCGAGGAGAGGGATCGTATCCTTGCAGTTTCGCCTGTGAGGATAGCTCTGGCCTCGAGCCTCCTACGAAGCAGATGATGAAGCTAACGAAATCTGTAACATCAAGGAAAATCTCAAGAATCAACAGGTTTATCATTACAACCGACAAACTGGCCTGCCAGATAGTACTCCTTGTGAGAAAAAATTACGGGATTTCCAGCGCTATCTCAAATTACCTAAAATGGCAGGGGTGCAGTGCCGAGCTGATCATGCGGCTGTTCATTATTGACTCCTGGATCAGCAAGTGAATTGCTGTAATTGAAAAATGAATCGTAAAAGGCTGTGGTAGGCAAGGGAAGGAATTCCTGTTCAAGGTTCTGTGATAATAGTTCTGGTTCTGATAACGCAGTGATATCAACAGAAGCTGTGTTGGTATTCCTGCTGAAGAATGCATTCTGCGATGCAGTCAATAGTGCATAGTCATCGGAAAAAAAACTTTGTGGGTTGACGGTGAATAATTCCGCTGAATCCGGTTGGTTTGTATCTGTGATTTCCAGAGATTCATGGATGTTTGTGACGGCAGAATTTACGATTGACTCAATGGATTGAGCGAAATGAGAAAGAATTTTTGCAAGCGCAGCTTTGGCGAACTTTTCCCTGCTCCGGTGTAACTGGGCCGATAACTGATTGGATTCCTCACGTTCGCTTTGACGCCTGTTAGCCTGAACATCATGTCTATGACGTTTATTGTATCTTGATTGAGCACTTTTAACTTCCATTGAAACTTTTTCTCGAATGTCAGCCGCGGCAGTCGCATCAATACTTTTTAATATATCCATTAACCTGGGATAATATTCACTTACCCTGGAATCCTTTTTGTAAGCCTCCGCAATAGAGTACAGATTGTTTGCTATTGCTTGTAATTTAATATCCAGAAAATGAGTTTGCTGCAACACGGAGATATGGACAATGACATCGTTTAATAATCTTGAAATGACTTCACGGGAATAATTTTGGGTCACTCTGTGATGGGCGGCCGAAATTCTTCCTGTTTCCAGCCTGCCTTGATTCAAGGGTTGCTCTGATCTTCTGACTCTCTTGCTGGATTGTTTTTTTGCATCGATTTTTTTGTCTTCTGCGGATTGGGAAAAATCGATTTCCAATGCTTGTGCGTGCTGTGGATTGAGTTCAGACAATAAACTGATTAATCCATAATAGCTATTGATATTTTCGTTATGCAATCTGCCAATTTCGTTTAGCGTTCGAGCTATTTTCTGACTTAAAAGGAAATTGGGTACGGAAACATCATGGGCTGTTGTTAATGGCGGAAGCATCTGGCTGGCAGGCCTGACTGCAATGAATTTTATGACACCATGATTTATTTCTATGATATTTTTATTGATCAGTGCCTGAATGACAGTGTCAAATGATTGACCTGGGTCGACGTCAGAATATAAATTCCGCAAACTATCTGTATCGATGCAAAATTCATACTGATATTTTAATATGGTTTCCACCATCAGTAACTCAGGCGCATTGATCACTTCTGTCTCGCTCAGTTCGTAATCTACTTGCGAAAATGTCGCAGGATCAATTGAGTCAATGAGCCTGAATACCTGATTATAAGTTAGTTGCACCAAGATAGCCTCGTTGTTTATTTTAAAAATACCCTAGTCCCAGTTCATGATTACCTTGCCAGAAAAACCGGAGCGCATTGTGTCAAATGCTTTCTGATAATCATTTATCGAAAATTCATGGGTGATGACTGGTGCGATATTCAAGCCGCTCTGCAGCATGGTTATCATCTTGTACCAGGTGTCATACATTTCGCGGCCATATATGCCCTTGAGTACCAGACCCTTCATGATAATCTGGCTCCAGTCTATCCCCGTGTTATGCGGTAAGAAGCCCAGAAGTGCTATTTTGCCGGCGTGATTCATATGCGTAATCATGTCGTTGAAAGCTCTCGGATTGCCAGACATTTCCAGTCCGACATCGAATCCTTCTTTCATGTCCAGCTGGTCCATCACTTGCTTGAGTGTAGTTTTGGCTGCATTAATTGCAAGCGTCGCGCCCATTTTTTCAGCCAGTTTCAGGCGATATTCGTTGACATCTGTTATTACTACATAACGCGCGCCAACGTGACGGGCAATGGCTGCAGCCATGATACCAACGGGCCCGGCTCCAGTGATCAGGACATCTTCGCCAACCAGATCGAAGGATAATGCTGTATGGGTTGCATTGCCGAACGGGTCCAGGATAGAAGCCTGCTTATCAGGAATGGAATCAGGAATTGGATAGGCGTTGGTGGCTGGAATTGACAGGTATTCTGCAAAACATCCATTGCGCGTGACGCCTACGCTGACATTTTTGCGGCATAGATGTGAACGACCGGCACGGCAATTGCGGCAGTGTCCACAAGCAATATGACCTTCGCCTGATACTCGGTCACCCAATTTGAAATAGGTATCCACTTCCTTGCCAATTTCTACAACTTCACCAACAAATTCATGACCAGCAACAAGAGGAACTTTAATGTGTTCCTGTGCCCATTCATCCCAGTTGTAGATATGAATATCGGTACCGCAGATGGCGGTTTTTTTAACTTTGATTAAAACATCATTGGGGCCAACGGTTGGAACAGGGACGTCTTGCATCCATATTCCGGTTTCAGGTTTTGCTTTAACGAGTGCTTTCATATGTGGTTCCTTTAATCACGCCAAGATTTCTGCCGACTTTGGCGAATGCTTGTATTGCCTTATCGAGATGATGTTTTTCGTGTCCTGCGGACATTTGTGTACGTATCCTGGCTTGTCCGTGTGGCACAACAGGATACGAGAATCCAATGACATAGACGCCTTCATGCAGCATCTGGTCTGCCATCATGCTTGCAAGTTTGGCATCACCCAGCATGACAGGAATAATGGGATGGTCGCCAGGAACCAGTCTGAAGCCTAATTTCTCCATGCCATTGCGAAAATAAACACTATTTTCATGTACTTTCTGAATCAGGTGCTGACTGGCTTCCAGCATCTCCAGAACCTTGACAGAGGTTGCGGCGATCGTGGGTGCAAGCGTATTCGAAAACAGATAGGGACGTGAGCGTTGTCTTAACCAGGCAACAATTTCCTTGCGGCTGCTTGTATACCCGCCAGATGCACCGCCTAATGCCTTGCCAAGTGTACCTGTCATGATATCAATCCGGCCCATTACACGATGGTACTCGTGTGTGCCACGACCATGATCTCCCATAAAGCCTACTGCATGCGAATCGTCAACCATTACCATGGCATCATATTTGTCTGCGAGGTCACAAATTGCTGGGAGATTGGCAATGATGCCGTCCATTGAAAACACGCCATCGGTTGCAATCAGTTTCAGGCGGCAATCTGAGGCTTCCTTGAGTCTTTCTTCAAGATCATGCATGTCGTTATTGTTATAACGAAAACGTTTAGCCTTGCAGAGTCTAATTCCATCGATGATACTGGCATGATTGAGAGCATCGCTGATAATCGCATCTTCTGGTCCCAGCAATGTTTCGAACAAGCCGCCATTCGCGTCGAAGCAGGAAGAATATAGAATCGTGTCTTCCATGCCGAGAAAATGACTGATTTTTTCCTCCAGCTGCGTGTGTATTGACTGGGTCCCGCAAATAAAACGCACAGAGGACATGCCGTAGCCATATTTATCCAGGGATTGTTTGGCTGTTTCGATTAACATCGGATCGTCAGCCAAACCGAGATAATTATTCGCGCATAAATTGATGACTTCAGATCCATCCTGGAGCTGAATGACAGCTTGTTGCGGAGACGTGATGACGCGCTCGTGCTTGTAAAGTCCGGCTTCTTTCAAATGCTGCAATTCCCGGGCAAGAAATTGCAAAAATTCTTCTTTTTTCATAAGTGCTCCCAAATGTGGTTGCTGGGATTATGGACCATGATTCAACCCGGAGACAAGAGGCGCCAATCGCGCACCTCATGTCTCCAGGCAATGCAGGTATATTAAAATCTATTGATTGGCGGCTGACAGTAAATGCAGCTTCCAGCGAGCAGAAAGCTCAGAAATAACAGCCTGGGCGCGCACACTGTTTCCAGCTTCATCCAGAGGAGGGGAGAAAACAACGATAGCCATTTTGTTGGGTACGACAGCGAGAATGCCGCCGCCAACGCCGCTTTTGGCTGGAATGCCCACTTTCCACCACCACTCGCCACTGTTTTCATATAATCCATTAACTACCATTTCTGACAGTGTATCCTGGACAAACCGGGCAGGTATGACGCGTTGATGTGTTTGCGGATTGATCCCGCCGTTTGCAAGTGTTGCTCCCATTAATGCCAATTGTTTTGCTGTCACCATGACTGAGCAGGCTTTTGTATAACGGTCAACGGCATCCATTGGATCGCCATACATCATTCCGTATGACTCAAGTAATTCCGCGATGGCACGATTATGTTGATTAGTTGCCATTTCAGATTGATACACAGCCTTGCCCAGATAAGGTTTGCCATCGCTTAGATCCTGCATCAGGTGCAACACTCGTTCCCACTTGGCTGCACTGCCGCTTCCCTTGATGGTGCTTGTGACCTGTATCGCGCCGGCATTTACAAGCGGATTTTGCAGGTGATCGGGTTTTTCCTCGATTGATAAAACTGAATTAAAACGATGACCTGTCGCATTCAGGCCGATTTTATCAGTAATGAATTGTTCACCGTTATCCTGTAGTGCAAGCGCATACGCAAACGGCTTGGAAATCGATTCAATGGCAAAGGGAACGTTTATATCACCAATGGAGAATACCTTGCCGTCGACTGTGACGATCGCTATCCCAAAATAATCAGGATTCACTTTGGCTAATTCAGGTATGTAATCAGCATTCTTGCCTGACTTTAATGACTTGTATTTTTCATATACATCTTTAAGTGTTTGGTCTGGGCTGGACAAAAACTTTAGTTCACCAGCTTGTGTGTAAAGCGAACTGAACGTAAAAGTAACTAGAAACAAAAACATCATTATTTTCTTTGTAGTCATGATAACCTCGTTGGATATTTGCCGGTTTGGCAATTTATTTTAATAACCTGGAAAGTCTTCGATTCTGATTTTATCTTCGTTAATCCCCATTTCTACCAGTGTTTCCTGCAATGCAGTCACCATCGCTGGCGATCCACAGATGTAATATACGGGAATATCAATATCAGGAATGATTTTTTTGATCAACGTGTGTGTGATAAAACCGGTTTCTCCATGCCATTTGTCATCGGGGTTAGCCATGACAGGAACAAAGGTGAAATTCGGGTTTTGACTTTGAAGTGAATGGAGGTCTTCAAGGTAAGCGGCATCATCCGGTGTCTGGTTGCCATAAAATAAAATTATTTTTTGCTGCGAACGATGTTGGGCGGCGTATTTGATCATGCTGTAAAAAGGTGTGATACCAATCCCGCCAGCAATAAAGACGGCAGGAACAGTGGTGTCTGCGTGCAGGGTAAAATTTCCGCTCGGCCCGGCAAACTTGATTTCACTTCCGATTGGCAAGGAATTCAATACCCGTTTGTAAGCAGAGGTCTGTATCCGCATCGCGATTGTTATATAATTCTCGTCTGGCGTACTGACCAATGAGAAGCGGCGTGTGATTCCTCCCGCGTCGGTTTCAGCGGGATTGATCAGGGTAAATCCTGCGTATTGGCCAGGAATATAGTCAAGACCGGCGGGTTTCTCGAATACGTATTCTACGGTGTTTCTGGCAATCTGGCATTTGTTTAACAGTTTGAGCTTATGAATTGGCATATTTTTACTCGTGTATATGTCATTGTTATGCAAAAGGATTATCAGAAGAAGAAAACCTTCTTGTAAGCGGCTGTGATTATCCCTGAAGCGTGAGCATAATCTTAATATATATTTGATGTTTTCAATAGAGAGGAACGCGCCCTGACGCAACGGAAAGCGCAGGGGGATGGCCAATTTGAGGTATTACTTGATACGAAATGACTTGGTTTTCTTGTTGCCAATCCCTATATTTGAGGATAATTCCAGGACTGATTTTTTGTTTTCTTCGGTTTTGAGAGCCGGGAAACGGGTGAACAAACGGTAAACAAATTCACTTATCTGAATTTGTCCTGACTTGTTTTCCGGAATCAATGTTTCCGGATGGTTTAACACACGTACAACCTTATCGAGCTCTTTGCGTGCATCATAGGTGGTACCCTTGATGCTGCTTACGAACTTGATAAGATCTGTTTTATATGACATTGGATTTCACCTCTAAATTTCCAATCTAATATCAGTATAGCAACCAAATTTAAAGAGAAGCTTAAATGAAAGACAGCGAAATAAATATTTTTTTGAATAATTTAACCAAACTGCAGTGGGCCTGTCGTCGAGGAATGCTGGAACTTGATGTTTTATTGGGAAATTTTTTGAATGAGGCTTATCCGGGGTTGTCAGATGATAACAAAAAGCGGTTTGTACGGCTGCTTGGCTATCCGGATCCTGAATTATTAACCTGGCTCATGGGTAGTGAGATACCGGAAGACCAGGACCTTGCCATTATCACCGATTTGATCAGACAGCATGCGCGATCACGTTTTTAAATTCATACCTTCCAGGGTATATCTGTCAGCCATGACCGTCATCCTGGCAGCCAGTGTCCTGATCCTGTTGTCTCTGCCTCTTGGTCTGGCGGCGAAGAGTCTTGCGTTCGCTGTGCTGGCAGCCTATGGCAGCCATATTTTTTGGCGTTATGGATTATTGAGACATAAACATGCGGTGACTGGGATAAGATGCCTTGGGGATGGGAGCTGGCATCTTGAGACCCGGGCGGGTATGCGAGCGGCTGAGTTAAGCGGGGATAGCACAGTGACAGGTCTGATTTCCATCTTGCGGTTCAGGACTGGAACAGGCCTTTTGAAACATTCCTGTATCGTCCTGCGGGATTCGTTTGTACAACCCGATTGTTACCGGCAAATGCTGGTAATTCTGCGGATGAAGCGTCAGGAATCCTGATCGGCATGTTATCTGTCTACGGGGTGCGGTTTGCCTGAATCATCAATGGCAACGAATGTAAAAAGTCCCTGGGCTGCCTTTTCGTTATGTTCCGCATTAATAGCCAGTGTCCAGACTTCGATACTGAATTGCATTGAGGTTCGGCCAACTTTTAACAGTTCTGCATAGAATGAAACGGTATCGCCTACACTGACTGGCTTGATGAATGTCAGGGAGTCAATTGCAACCGTGACCGCGCGGCTGCGGGCACGCCGCTTGGCGGCGATACCAGCACCCATATCCATATATGAGACCAGCCATCCGCCAAAAATATCACCATTTGCATTGGTATCGGCAGGCATGGCAACTATCTGGATGACTAACTGACCTTGGGGATGGGTTCTTTCTGGCATGTAACGTCCTTATCTGTTTGGTCATATAAAAAACAAATGTGGCCATGGCAACAGCGCAACAAAACCCTGTTCCTGGCAACTTATTCCACGACAATGACTATTATCGTTGATCAGGGGCTGATTCGACAACAGCTGCCTCAGGATTCTCCAGCACATCTGATGAAATATACCTAAATTTTTGGAATATTATCGAAAAATACGTTACCATCATTCCCCTTATTAGGGTATACAACAAGCTATGCAAAATATTCGTAATTTTTCAATCATTGCTCATATCGATCATGGTAAATCGACGCTTGCTGACCGGCTGATTCAGCTGTGTGGCGGACTGAGTGAGCGCGAGATGCAGGCTCAGGTTCTGGACTCCATGGATCTCGAACGCGAACGCGGGATCACTATCAAGGCGCACAGTGTGACTCTGAATTACAAGGCGCGAAATGGTGAAACCTACCAGCTCAATTTTATCGATACCCCCGGCCATGTGGATTTTTCTTATGAGGTGTCCCGTTCACTAGCCGCATGTGAAGGTGCGCTTTTGGTAGTGGATGCTGGCCAGGGAGTGGAAGCACAGACTGTCGCTGTATGTTATACCGCCCTGGATCAGGGACTGGAAGTGGTTCCGGTTCTTAACAAGATTGATTTGCCCCAGGCTGATCCGGAGCGTGTGATTCATGAAATTGAGGATATTATTGGCCTGGAGGCACAAAATGCAGTCAGGATCAGTGCGAAACAGGGTGTCGGGGTTGAAGACTTGCTAGAGCGTCTGATAAAGGATATTCCTGCGCCGGTTGGGAATGTGGAAGCGCCTTTACAGGCATTAATTATTGATTCATGGTTTGATTCATACCTGGGTGTGGTTTCTCTGGTACGAGTTAAAAATGGCGTCCTGAAGACAGGCGAAAAAATGCAGGTGATGTCTACTGGCAGGGCATATGAGGTCACTGGCATTGGAGTGTTTACCCCAAAAAGATTATCTACCGATATTTTGCGTGCGGGTGAAGTTGGTTATGTTATTGCCGGTATCAAGGACATTAATGGAGCGCCTGTCGGTGACACGCTGACCCATGCGCATAAACCGGCAACTGAAATGCTTCCCGGTTTTAAAAAGGTCAAACCCCAGGTATATGCCGGATTATTTCCTATCCACTCGGATGATTTTCCTGCGCTTAGAGATGCATTGAGTAAACTGCGCCTCAATGATGCCGCACTGTTTTTTGAACCAGAATCATCCGAAGCGCTAGGGTTCGGATTTCGCTGCGGATTTCTTGGCATGCTGCATATGGAAATTGTCCAGGAACGTCTGGAGCGAGAGTATAATCTTGAATTAATTACCACTGCCCCAACTGTCATATACGAGGTCTTGACGACAAAAGGGGAAGTATTGCATGTTGACAATCCATCCAAACTGCCTGTTGTGAATAATATTGAAGAGATACGCGAGCCAATTGCCAAGGCTAATATCCTGGTACCGCAGGCTCATCTTGGCAGTGTGATTACCTTGTGCGTTGAAAAGCGCGGTGTTCAGAAAAGTATGCTGTTCCATGGTAACCAGGTGGCGTTGGTTTATGAACTGCCTATGGCGGAAATTGTCATGGATTTTTTTGACAGGCTGAAGTCAGTCAGTCGTGGCTATGCTTCTTTGGATTACAGCTTTTCACATTTTCAGGCTGCCGATTTGGTAAAATTGGACATATTGATTAATGGGGATCGTGTGGACGCTCTGGCCACCATTGTTCATCGGGAACAGGCGCAGGCGCGCGGTCGGCTTGTAACGGAAAAAATGCGTGAGCTGATCCCAAGGCAAATGTTTGATGTGGCCGTACAAGCAGCAATAGGCGGTAATATTATTGCCAGACAAACAGTCAAAGCCATGCGCAAGAATGTGACAGCAAAATGTTATGGCGGAGATATTACACGTAAACGCAAGCTGCTCGAAAAGCAAAAAGAGGGAAAAAAACGCATGAAGCAGCTTGGCAGCGTTGAGGTGCCGCAAGAGGCATTTCTTGCAGTATTGAAAATTGATGAAAAGAAGTGAGTTTGCCTGGTTTGCTTGCGGGAATGAAACTGGTTTTTAAAGGAATGAGAGTGCACAATGAATTTTAACTTTGAATTAATTTTATTTTATGCAACCATCATCTGTGGGCTGATAGCTCTCTTTGATATTATTTTTCTGGCACCCAAACGCAAGCTGGAGCATAAGGATACAGAAGAAGTCAAACTGCCGATCCTGATTGATTATGCCCGGTCATTCTTTCCCATTTTGCTTATTGTGTTTTTGCTGCGTTCATTTTTATATGAACCATTTCGAATCCCATCGGGTTCGCTAGAGCCCACATTGTTGATGGGCGACTTCATTCTGGTAAACAAATTTGACTATGGTATCCGTTTGCCTGTCATTCACAAGAAAATATCTGGCAATGCCATTCCCCAGCGCGGCGATATTATAGTATTCCGCTGGCCACCCAATCCATCTTATGATTTTATCAAGCGTGTTATCGGTCTTCCCGGCGATAAAATCAGTTACATTAATAAAGAATTGTATGTTAACGGACAAAAAATTCCCCAGGAATTCCTGAAAAACAGCACAGCGACAGATGAAATGGGTGGTACCTGGCAAGCAATGGAGAATCAGGAGGATTTGCTGGGTGTCAAGCATCGTATCTTTATTGATTCGACAAAAACCAGCCGTGATTTTCATGACATTGTTGTTCCGCAAGGGATGTATTTTGTCATGGGAGATAATCGCGATGACAGTGCGGACAGCCGTTACTGGGGATTTGTTCCGGACAAAAATATTGTTGGCAAGGCTGTGCTGATCTGGTTGAGCTGGGATGGCGCCAACAAGACCATGAGGTTTAATCGGATGGGAAGGTTAATTCATTAATGGATGCATCATGAGTGATGAATTATCACAAAAACTAAAGTATGAATTCCAGCAGCCCAGATATCTAAAAGTGGCGTTGACTCATCGCAGTAAAGGTGGTGAGCATAATGAGCGTCTTGAGTTTTTGGGTGATGCAGTAGTTAATTTTGTTATTGCTGAAATTCTCTATCAGCAATTTCCCAAAGCGACAGAGGGTGAGCTAAGCCGATGGCGTGCTTCACTGGTAAACCGAGACACCCTGGCAGAATTGGCAAAGGAATTTGAACTCGGGCGCTTTTTGTATCTGGGACCAGGCGAATTGCGCAGCGGTGGGAATGAAAGATTATCCATTCTCTCATGCGCAATGGAAGCCATTATTGGTGCTGTCTATCTGGATGGCGGCTTTGAGGCGGCGCGTGCAAAAATAATTGAATGGTATGATCCGTTAATACAGACGTTATCTTCTGCTGCCAGTCATAAGGATCCAAAGACCTTGTTGCAGGAGTACTTGCAAAGCCGCCGTATGCCGCTGCCGATCTATAAAGTGGATGTGATAGAAGGAGAAGCTCATCAGCAAACGTTTACAGTCAGCTGCCGGGTTGACGGTATGGAGAATATAACATTGGGCAAAGGCACAAGCCGCCGCCGCGCTGAACAGGATGCGGCACAGGCGATGCTGGCTATATTGAAGAAATAACAATATGAATGAAATGAATATTAATATCAAAAATTCAGGTTTTGTCGCCATTATAGGCAGGCCTAATGTGGGCAAATCCACGTTGTTGAATTGCCTGATTGGCGAAAAAGTGAGTATTACATCACCCAAGCCGCAAACAACCCGTTGGCAAATTCTGGGAATAAAAACCCTGCATCATGCGCAAATTATCTATATTGATACGCCAGGCATGCATCGTGATGAGAAACGTGCCATGAACCGCTACATGAACCGCATCGCCAGCTCTGTCATTCTTGATGCTGATGTCATTGTTTTCATGGTAGACGCGACCAGTTGGCGCGGTGAAGATGAAATGGTGTTAAAGAAGCTGCAAGAATCAACGAAACCGGTCATTTTGGTGATCAATAAAATTGACTTGTTAAAAGATAAAGGTGAATTATTGCCATTGATTGATAAGCTGAAGGACAAGTTTAACTTTGCGCATATTATTCCGATCTCGGCAATGGATGCGGTCAATACCAAACATCTTGAAGATGAAATCGCCAGGTTGTTACCGGAAGGGCCTCAGCTTTATCCCGAGGATCAGCTCACTGACAGGAATGTGCGGTTTCAGATTGCTGAAATTATCCGGGAAAAACTTATCCAGGCAACTGAGGAAGAGTTGCCTTATACAACAACAGTAGAAATCGAGCAGATCAATCAGAATGAGAAAATCACTGAAATTGGCGCGGTGATCTGGGTTGAGCGTCAAGGCCAGAAAATCATCATCATAGGCAAAAAAGGCGCTCGGTTAAAAAAAATCGGCATACAGGCGCGACGTGAAATCGAAAAGCTGGTTGGCACCAAAGTATTTTTACGTCTGTGGGTCAAAATCAAGGAAAACTGGACTGACGATGACAAGGCGCTAAAAAGTCTGGGGTATGAATGATGAGGCGGGTTTTATTGCAGCCTGCCTATGTTCTTCACCGTCGTTCCTATCGCGAAAGCAGCTCTCTCATTGAGTTATTTACTCCTGAACACGGCCGTTTGACGGTCGTGGCCAGAGGCGTCAGAAAACCAAAATCATCAATCCAGGGTTTATTGCAGCCGTTTGTGCCTCTATTGGTTTCCTGGTCTGGCAAGGGTGAACTAATGAGTCTGACTCACGTGGAAGCGAATGGGGCTGCCAGGCACTTGCAAGGTGAATGTCTGTTTGCCGGCTTTTATCTTAATGAGTTGTTGATGATATTACTGCAAAAATGGGACGCGCATCCTGGCTTGTACTCGGCATATGAGAATACGCTTTCAAATTTGCAGTTAAATGTGCTTGAGCAGCGGATCCTGCGCTCATTTGAAAAATACCTGTTAGAAGAATTAGGTTACGGACTCCTGCCAAAATCTGAAATTTCCCTGCATAATACGTTTTCGCCGGATAAATATTACCGGTTTATTCCGGAACACGGCTTTGTTCCCTGTGAACCGGTAAAACAAGCTGATAGTGGACGTCCAGCTGTGATGGCTAATATATTTTCGGGGAAAAGTTTAATTGCTATTGCCAGAGAAGACTGGCGTGAAGAGGAAAGCCTGCTCGATGCCAAGCGCTTGACCAGGTTTGTGCTGGCTCCCTTGCTGGGAGCACGACCAATATTCAGTCGGCGGCTATTTATGCAGCCGGAAGACGGGAGTAAACATGAAGAATAATCAGATTTTATTAGGCGTTAATATTGATCATGTGGCGACATTGCGGCAGGCAAGGCTGACGCGCTACCCCGATCCCGTGGAAGCTGTTTTTGCAGCTGAAAATGGCGGGGCTGATGGCATCACTGTGCATTTGCGTGAAGATCGGCGACATATTCAGGAGCGGGACATTGAATTGATCAAGGCTGTCATGCAAACCCGCATGAACCTGGAAATGGCAGTGACAGACGCCATGGTCGCATATGCCGAAAAAATAAAGCCTGAGCATTGCTGTCTGGTCCCAGAAAAACGTCAGGAATTGACTACCGAAGGCGGATTGGATGTCGTTTCCCAAGAATCCAGAGTACGGGATGCTACCCGCCAATTAAAACAATCAGGCATAGAAGTGTCATTGTTTATTGATCCTGAAATCAAACAAATTGAGGCGGCCATTCGTTGCGAGGCGCCGGTTATTGAAATCCATACGGGTGTTTACGCGGATGCAAAAAGTCATGAAGAGCGTACTAGGGAGTTGCAGCGCATTACCAAGGCGGTCAATTTTGCACATCAGGCAGGGTTAATCGTGAATGCAGGGCATGGACTGAATTATCATAACGTGAGCGATATCGCGCGCATGCCAGAGATTAATGAGCTGAATATTGGTCATGGTATTATAGCCCGGGCAATTTTTACAGGATTGGAGTCCGCGGTACGTGAAATGAAACGCTTGATGCTGGAGGCCAGATGAAAAATATTCGTACCCGTTTCTCTCCAAGTCCAACAGGAATGATACATCTGGGTAATGCTCGCGCAGCATTGTTCAGTGCGTTATATGCGGCGCGCCATCATGGTGTGTTCATCCTGCGGATTGAAGATACCGATGCAACCCGGTCAGAAATGAAATATGTCGAATCATTGCAAGAGGATTTGCATTGGCTAAATGTCAATTGGCAGGAAGGGCCTGGCGTGAATGGGAAACATGGCCCGTACTGGCAGTCGCAGCGACAGGAAATCTATGCAGCATATTACAAGATTCTTGAGGAAAAGCAGCTGATTTATCCTTGTTTTTGTACTGACCAGGAATTGATGCTTGCCAGGAAAATACAATTGTCTCGCGGGCAAGCGCCGCGGTACTCAGGCACATGCCGCAAGCTGTCCCGGGCAGAAATTGACAAGCGCCTTGCTGAAGGCAAATCGCCAGCCTGGCGTTTTATCGTTCCAACGAACAAGACGATTGAATTCGAGGATACTGTCAAAGGAACGCAGGTATTCAAGAGTGACGACATTGGTGATTTCATTATCAGACGCGCGGATGGCACCGCTCCATTTCTGTTTTGTAACGCGATCGATGATGCGGTCATGGAAATTTCACATGTGCTGCGTGGAGAAGATCATCTGGCGAATACGCCGCGGCAAATCATGATATTGAATGCACTTGATCTGCCGCATCCCGAGTATGGTCATTTATCGTTGATAGTCGGCGACGATGGTACGCCTTTATCCAAACGCCATGGAAGTTATAGTGTGCACGAAATGCGTGAGCAAGGTTATTTGCCACGGGCAATCATTAATTACCTGTCGAGACTGGGCCATGTCTGCGATACACAGGAATTGTTAGGCTTCGATGATTTGGCGGAGCATTTTTACCTGGAAAAGCTGAGCCGTTCACCTGCACGTTTTGATTTAAGCCAGTTAATGTACTGGCAAAAAATGGCTGTGCAAATGCTGGATGTGCCTGCTTTATGGCGGTGGTTGGGTGAGAATATTGAAAATCAGGTTCCGGAAACGGAGCGGCAGCTTTTTGCTGAAACCATCAAGACCAATATTGAATTTCCACGTGATGCAGCCATGTGGGCAAAAATATTTTTCCATGACAGCGTACATATCGACGAGAGTGAATTGAATTTAATCACGGAAGCAGGCGAGCAATTTTTTGTAGAAGCAGAACAGGCAGTCGATAAATATGGTATCGATTTTCCCAATGTTCTGGCCGAGATGAAGAAGACCTTGGGCATCCATGGCAAGAAATTATTCATGCCTTTGCGTGTAGCGCTAACAGGTAAAACGCATGGACCGGAACTCGCGCATATCGCCAGAATTTTAGGGCAAAATAAAATCAAGCATCGATTGGGACAGGCGTTTAAATTAGCCAGCAGAAGTAAAATGGGTGGGGCATGACAAACATGTTGAGTATATTTAATACGTTGACGCGCGAGAAAGAAATCTTCAAACCTTTGGTGCCCGGGAAAATCGGCATGTATGTGTGCGGAGTCACGGTTTATGATTATTGCCACCTGGGACATGCCCGAATTTATACCGCTGTCGATGTGATAGTCAGGTATTTGCGCTGGCTGGGCTATGATGTCAACCAGGTGCGGAATATTACAGATATTGACGATAAAATCATCAAGCGCGCGAATGAAAATAACGAAGATTATAAGAATGTCACACAACAATTCACACAGGCGATGCATGAAGATTTCTCTGCACTCGGCTTATTGAAGCCTGAACATGAGCCGCGCGCGACCGAATTCATTCCGCAGATGATCGCGTTGATTGAACAGATTATTGCAAACGGTCACGGCTATATAGGCGGTAATGGTGATGTGTATTTTGATGTACGCAGTTTTAAAGAATACGGCTGTCTCTCGCATCACAATATTGAACAACTCGAAAGCGGAGCCCGCGTTGAAATTTCCGAAGTAAAACGTGATCCTCTGGATTTTGTATTATGGAAACTGGCCAAGCCTGGAGAGCCATTCTGGGATTCACCATGGGGAAATGGCAGACCGGGCTGGCATATTGAATGTTCGGCAATGGCCATGGATCTGCTGGGAAAGCAATTCGATATTCATGCTGGCGGCCGTGATCTTATCTTCCCACATCATGAAAATGAGATAGCCCAGTCTGAGGCGGCTACTCATTCGAAGTTTGTCAATCTGTGGATGCATGCGGGATTTCTTCAGGTCGACAAGGAAAAAATGTCCAAATCGCTAGGTAATTTTGTCACGATACGCGATGTCTTGCGAGATCATGATCCTGAGGCGCTGCGCTTTTTCCTGATTTCCAGTCATTATCGAAGTCCATTGATTTATACAGAAGACGCCTTGTTTCAAGCCAAACAATCATTAACGCGGTTCTATACTTCACTGCGTTTTCTTCCTGATGCTGGCTACCCTGAAAATACCAGGTTTGAAGAACAGTTTGTCAATGCAATGAATGATGATTTTAATACGCCTGTTGCGCTTTCAGTATTATTTGATCTTGCGCATGAGATTAATCGTTTGCGTGAAACGAATCCGGAGGCGGCTGCTGCACATGGTGCGTTACTTAAACGTCTGGGTGCTGTGTTAGGTGTATTACAAACTGATCCGGAATTATATTTTCAAACCGGTGGGACAGTTGATACTGCAAAAATAATGGAATTGATTGATAACCGCCAGAAAGCCAGAAAAGAAAAGAACTGGGCTGAAGCAGACCGTATCCGTGATGAATTGGCGGCAATGTATGTTGTTATCGAAGACGGTCCCAATGGCACAACATGGAAATTTTTAAAATGACATATACGACGACCGGCACGGACTGAGAGTCATCGTCCGTGTGGTAGTTTCCCGCGCTTACCCGAAGCTAGTAAATTCATGCCTGTCAACCAATCATATCTGTCTAACGCATCTATATGTTATTGATAATATTAACAAATATAAAAATGACGATTTAATAATTGTTTAATATTTGATCTATAAAATATTGGCATACAATCAAATCAACGAGAGTGGATACTACCGGAGCAGAACATGAAAATTGATTTATTAGTCAATTTATTAAAAAAATATTTTACCTACACAGGTATCGCGCACAAGTTTGAAAATGACGGGATGTTTTCGGACATCAATCTGCACGATGAGTTGGCGAAACTGCAAGGCCAGTATGATGAAGATGAGGCGTTCAGGCAATTAATCGATTACGTACAAAAATGGGATGGCGAATTTACAAATATCTATATGTGGGACAGCGCATTGAGCGACTTAACCCGTAAATTAATCAAAAAAAACCTGTCTCAAGGCGTCATTATCGATAAGTGGAACCAGTATTGCAAATTGAGAAGTGAAGAAGAACATGACATACAAAATGGATTTTGCGCCGGTCTTTCCTACACTTCGTCATTTGAATATTTCCTGAAGAATCTGACCGTCCTGCACAGTGAACAATCACCAGTATTCAAACTCGCAAACTTCGAAAAACTGATTGAAAAAATTTGTCAATGGGATGGTAACTCGATTGACAGTAGTATCCAGGAATGTTTTGAAATACTGGAAGCGTTTGCCTTGCCTTTACAGGAAAATCAACGGGCTCGATTCAAGGCGCTAAACGGCATGATTTCGGAAAAAGCACTTCCACAGCCGGTGATGAGTATTTCTTTCGTACATAATACGGAGACATTAAAACATAAATTTAAAAGCATATTGCGGCCGGGCGTTCTGATCTATTTCAGCGCCAGCCGTCACGCTGCCCGCGCATTTGTAACTGATGATGGCAAAATCATCTATTACAATCCCAATGAACGCTTTGGCTATTTGCAATTTGACCTGGATCATCTCGAATATTTTCTCGAAAAAATTCCGCAAGGTTTTAATGGCTGCTATGTGGATCGATTTGGTTTGACCTCGGATGTTTACTGTCTGGATCATGCGTATGACCTGGACTTTGAAAAAATATTTCGAGAGTTAATTGAAATCGCTCAGGGTGGAAAAAAAGAGTTGCGTGAAGTGGTCAACGCCACGGATAGTCAATCAAAAACCGCACTTTATCTTTCCTGTTATTCCAATAATACCGAAGAAGTCAGTCTGTTAATGTCGGAAATGCCTGTTTATCAGAATATGGGCGATGTGGAAGGATTGAAACCGATTCACCTTGCTGCATTGCGCGGCAATGTCAAAAATATGAAATTACTCTTGTCCAGTCCAATGACTGAAGTGAATCCGATTGATGGAGATGGATTCGCACCATTGCATTATGCCGCAATGCGGAATCATGCTGATGTTGCCGCATTATTGCTCACCGACGAGCACAAGCGGGCTCGGCTTAATATCAAATCAGTAGAAAAAAAATCAAAGGATCATTCCATCAAAAGCGCGACACCTTTGCATTGCGCAGCTTATCACGATTCCAATGAATTCGCTGAATTACTGATCAAATGTCCCGAAGTTAAGCTCAATGAGCCTGACGGTGAGCGGGGTATGACAGCATTACAGATTGCAGCATCCAGAGGGAATACTGTATTCGTTAAATTACTTCTGGCGCAGAAAGATCGGCTTGAGCTGGATCTGGTTTC
>JAJPJI010000007.1 GCA_021324305.1 Gammaproteobacteria bacterium
CTTATTCAGTTCTGACGCGGTCACACCCAGAGTGGTTTCAAGGGTAAGCACTTGTTCAGGTCTATCCTGTTCATTACGCACGATACTCGTTGCGACATTGCTAACCCTGAAATAACTGGATGCGTCAGGAACCAGGACTTTTCCCTGTACCTGTCCGGTTGTTTCAGAAGTACCAGTAATGGATTTGATGCCTTTATCCAGTGTCAGCACCAGGTAACGTTCAACCTTTGGCAATGGCAGGGATTCAGAATGGATGTAAGCAGTACGCTTGTGTTCATCGAAAGTTAAATCAAACTTGAATGGATTGATATTGTTTTCCTGGCTGCCATTATCCAGCGTCTGCCACATCAGAGTGATTTTGTTATTCAAGCTATTCGTGTCTACCGGGAAGTTGAAGTTAACCGTAGCGACAGCTGCTCTTGATTTTGGATTCTGAGGATCCTGGTAGAATTTGAATTCGCCTATTGTGGCAGCGAAAGGCAATGTCGAAAACGTATAGTGCAAACTTTCCATCCGGGTGCCGGATGCAAAGAAATCATTGGCAAAATCAACGGCATAGGTTTGCCCTGCCGGCCAGTCTGTTACAGGCACGAAAATGAGGCGGCTGTCTGAGTCCCAAATCCATTTGCCATTGATCGAAGGTGTAATCGTAATCCCTTTCGTCACTTCCTTGCCTATCAGATTAAGAGGGGCGACAGGTTTGTTATTCAGCTGCTCATTTGTCGGGATGCCAAAATCAATGGTCAGGACATCCGGAATCAGGACTTTATCGACGGGTGTGATTTTGGGCGGAGTAATCCTTGCTATGACGCGTTCCGGTTTGGGGAGAGATTGATACCAGTGATATCCATAAACGAGTGTGCACACGAGAATAAGGGCAATGATGACTATTCCCCAGAATTTCACCGGCCTTGCACTAGCCTTGTTTTTCAAATAGTTGATCCAGGGCGGAGTGTTCCAGGAGATTTTTCCGAATAGCAGATGAAAGAAGGAAGCCAGGACAGTGTATATCTTCGTGAGTATATTCTTTGGCATAGAGAGCCCTATTTACTCTGTTTGTTAAGGTCATCTTGAGTTCCCTTATTTTTCCCATGCTGTCCGGGACAGAAGAGAATTCTCAAGTTGACGTGCTATCTTCATCTGTGTCATAAAGTGGCTCGATTAACGCGAGCGGTTGTTAATAATATTACATCTATCTATGACACACTATTTGAAGTGCATCAGCATAACCTTAGTTGTGCTTATTGTCAGCATGTGGGCAATATTATTTTTCTCACCAATTCCGCCATTGCTGACTGGAGTGAATTATTCGCACGCGGTTTATGATACACACAAGAAACTGCTCAGACTGACCCTGAGCCAGGACGCCAAATACCGCCTGCTTACATCATTGCCGGATATTTCTCCCTTACTCATTGAAGCAACCCAGTTACAGGAGGACCAGTATTTTCGCTGGCATTTCGGCGTGAATCCCGTATCGATTCTGAAGGCGGGATGGAGAACGTATATTATGGGTCCGCGGCGCATGGGAGCTTCAACCATCACAATGCAGGTGGCGCGCATACGTTATGGAATTAATTCAAAAAACTTGTCAGGAAAGATCTGGCAAATTATACGCGCACTGCAGCTCGAGGCGCATTATAGTAAAAACCAGATCCTGGAGGCATATCTAAATCTCGCGCCCTATGGAAACAATATAGAAGGTGTTGGGGCCGCCAGCCTTATTTATTTTGGCAAACCCGCACGAGAACTGACGCTGCCCGAGGTTCTGACATTGGTCGTCATACCCCAAAACCCGACGAAACGAATACCTGACAGAGGAGTGCTTAAGGGAATACGCAACAAATTATATGCTCGCTGGATCGCGTCACATCCCGAAGATAAAAATAAGCAGTCAATCATGGAATTGCCATTGCAGATGCGCAGCGTGCATGCCATGCCGTTTTTGGCTCCGCATTTTGTCAACAGTGTATTGTCCAGCCATGCAAATAACAGTTACCAGATAGTCACGACACTGGATATGGAATTGCAAAAGATAATTGAGCGTGTGACCAGCAAGTATATCGCCCGCAAGAGCAATCTCGGGGTTCATAATGCTGCCGTGCTGCTGGTGGACACACGTGATATGAGTGTGAAAGCCATGCTGGGTTCGGCGAATTTTTTCAATCCAGTAATTGGCGGACAGATCAATGGAACCGAGATAAAACGATCACCGGGATCAACGCTCAAACCATTTATTTATGCATTAGCGATGGACCAGGGATTAATCCATCCTGCGACAGTGCTGAAAGATGTGCCGCATAGTTTTGGCAGTTATAATCCGGAAAATTTTGATAATGATTTTGTCGGACCTATCAAGGCAAAGGATGCGTTAATTACCAGCCGAAACATCCCCGCGATTTACCTGGCTGATCAACTCAAGCATCCGAATTTATATGAGTTATTGCAGCAAGCAGGCATACGTGACCTTAAGGATGAATCATACTATGGCCTGGCGCTGGTACTGGGCGGTGCAGAGATGAGCATGCAAGAGCTGGCTGCATTATATGCCGCGCTCGCAAACGATGGTGTCTGGCGGCCGATTCGTTTTATGCAAGGCCCCGAACGGCGAGCCGGAAAGAGATTGTTGAGTCCTGAAGCGAGTTATCTGGTGATCGATATGCTGAAAGACACCCAGTCTTCTGACGTCAGCTTTTCCGGATCGTTATCGCAGCAGCTGCAGCCTGCCTGGAAAACCGGAACATCGTCCGGATACCGGGACGCATGGACGATAGGGATAGTTGGTCCCTATGTCCTGGCTGTTTGGATAGGCAATTTTAATAACCAGGGCAATCCGGTCTTTATTGGCAAGGAAATCGCTGCGCCACTGTTTTTTGAAATCATTAATGCGATTAACATGCAGTCTGGACTACTTGCAATTCCGCACAAGTATCCTGATCGCATGAATCTCACCAAAGTCGAAGTTTGTAAATCATCCGGTATGCTGCCTACACGATATTGCAGGGATACTGAAAGTGTCTGGTTTATACCGGGTAAGTCGCCGATCAAGACTGACACGATTTACCGCGAGGTCGCGATCGATAACAAGACTGGGCTTAGAGCCTGTCATTTTGATAACAGTACGCGTTTTGAGGTTTATGAATTCTGGTCATCGGATTTATTGAAAATTTTCCGGCGCGCCGGTATTCAGCGGCGCATACCTCCGCCCTATAACGCTGATTGCACGGTTGGTTCCAAGGTTGGCGAAGGATTTGCGCCGCAAATTGCTTCGCCTCAAACACAGGTTAATTATGTCGCGCGAATTGATTCCAACCAGACATTGATTCCATTGACAGCAGTGGTGGATGCAGATGTCAGAAATCTGTATTGGTTTCTGAACGACTCGTTTCTTGGCAAGACGACGCGTGACAAGTCCTTTTTATGGAGAGCAAAATCAGGGAATTTTGTAATCAGGGTAGTGGATGACTTCGGGCGCTCCGACGTGCGTGATGTGACGGTGAAACTGGAAAATTGAGTAATTAATGGCTGGAATTATCATGAATCATCGTATTGTTTCAATCCATGATAAAAAATGCAGATATAAATATAAGTAATGAATTCAGTGTATTACAAGCTCTACCTCTGTTATTGATCATCATGCTTAAGCTTTTCTTAAGTTAGAACTGCTACCGTAAAAGAACATCGATCAAATTGCATTCTCAATTCAAGTCAAGCTAATTCGTTCTGCATACGTTTTTCAGGATGAGAAAAATATAAGGAGCGTAACCATGCCACTGACACACATTAACAGAAAGTACCTGCTTGAATTTATTCATCAAAACAAGCTTCATATCAAAGCAAAAGAAGGCTGGGAAAATTTCTCACAAAATCTGCGGCAGCCAAAGGCGCTGGTTCTGGATATTGAAGATGTCGAGTCATTACAGAAACTGGTCAAGGAAATTTATTCACTAAACGAAGAGCCAGAAGACCCAAATGATCGGATTTTATACCGGGTTGCAGCAGGCGGCAGGGATATACCATACAGCGAATCATTTTCATTAACGCCGGGCGCTGAAGCGGACATTGTGTTTCGCCTGACCGGGGAGGAATTTCACTATCTTGAAGAAACAGAGAATGAGAAGGTTGTCCGTGTTGGCGCGAGCATGCAGATTGGAGAGCTGGATGAGAAATTATACCATCATTATAATTTGATTTTACCGACTTCGAGCCTCATTAAATACCCAACAGTTGCTGGGCTCGCCGCAAATGCCGGACACGGGACAGGTGTTGAGCAGCCGGGATTTGCGGGATTGTTTACTTCCATGACATTTTTATTGCCGAGTGGCGAAATTGTCACGATTGATGAAAGTGATCCTGATTTCGAAATATTGCGTGGCGCAAATTTAGGCTTGTCCGGGATCTTGTTATCAGCTGAGCTCAAATGTGTAACAGCAAAAAAATTGCGTTGTCAAATTGAAGTTCGCAGTCTTGCTGATTTTCTTGATGAAGTGAAGCAGGGGTTATATTTTAAGGATCCGTACACCAGCGCCATGTATGTTCCAACCTATTATCCAGACGAGTTGACAAATCGTGAGCTGAAGAATGTCATTGTCTATCGTTTCAATCCAGTTGACAGGGAAGTAGATGATCATAATAATCATCCGGTCCTTTCCCATCTCGCGCAAAAATTTGAAATTACCCTTGAAGAAGGGTTTCATGTCACCGACTTGCTGAGTCTTGTACCAGAGCTGATACCAGATTACATGCGTTATCTGGTCACACGTGGCGCGATAGGTGAAAAAGACCATATGATAATTGGTGACTGGCCAAATGTGTATCATTACCAGGTTGAATATCCGCACAAGATCAATGATGTTGATGTCCTGTTTCCCGTGAGCATGGATAGCCACGAAATTGTTGATGCCTTTGTGAAAATGGCGCAGACGAATGAGGAATACGCCAAGAAAGGACAATATCCGGTTACCTTTGCCGCGTATGCGCGGTTTATCCAGGGAACCAATGGCGGATTATCAACAAGTGCGCATGCATCAGGGCAACATGTTTGCGGGTTTGATATTGTTTCAAGTCCGGGCATTCCAGGATTGGAGGCATACAGGAATGAGATGTTTGATTTTCTCATCAGCAAACTGCATGGAAAACCGCACTGGGGAAAATATGCGCCGGAAGATCTTGATTATAAAAAAATCTATGGCGAAGATATGACAAAATTCGTAGACACCATCAAACAGTGGTATGCAAAACATGGCATGGATCTGACGAGAAGCCCGCTGTTGAATACTTTTCTCTGTCATGTTCTCGACTTGCCCGAATATGCTCCGAATGTCGAATCCAGGCAAGCCATTTTCAATCAATCAATTTGTACGACGAAAACAGCATGTTCGATGGCCAGGGTAGTGCTGCCGATGATTGAGGGTGACGATGAGCATGCAATACGCTTACGCAAGCGATTGCATGCAATTGCGGAAAGCAAGCTATCCAGCTCCAGCCAGACTGTATTGCATGTTCCATCAACTGAGCAGAAGAGAACAGTCAGGAAACACGGGGAGCAGCCTGAGCCGGCAAAAAGAGATGTGCGAGAATCTTCACGGTGTTGCATCCTGATATAAGACTGATATTACTTTTTCCAGTGCGATATGCCAGAGTCTCGCCTGCCGCCTGTTGAATTTCGTAGTAATTTTTATTTATTCATGATTAAATTCAGTGAGCTGAATGATAATTAATGCTTAACTATGCCTATCACAAAAATTCATCAATGGCTGGAGAGAGAAAAGAAACTAGGGTCACAATTTCCGGACCGCATGGTATTGGCGACAGCAGGCAAGAATGCGATACCGCATTGCCGTATTGTTGCGATCAGGGAAATCACCACCAAAGGAATATTATTTTTTACTCAGCGCGGCACAAGAAAAACCGTGGAAATGTCAGAGAATCCGCATGCCTCCATGACATGCTGGCTGCCTCTGCAGCAGCGGGAAATCATGATCGATGGAGTGATCGAGCCGCTCGAACCGCAAGAGAACGACTATTACTGGTCGCTCAGGCCAAAAGACAGGCAACTTAAATTCTCGGCATACGCACCCACATCGGGACAATCTATCGCGTCGCTGGCTGAGTTGGAGGTACGTTTTGCAGAACTCTCATCGCAATATCAGAACCGTGATGTGCCTATGAGTGATTACTATTGTGGCTATCGATTAATCCCCCACACAATCATTTTTTATACGCTTGATGATGATTATTTTTCCGAAATCATCAAATTCACTTATGATAAGCGGGTGTGGCAACAGCAACTGTTGTCGCCATAAATAACAAATGTTGGAGTCTTTCGATGGTGATATATGAAGTAAATTTGACTGTGAATAATGAAATATTTGAAGATTACTATCAATGGCTGATCAAGCATGTTGAAGAAATGTTCCAGTTCCGGGGTTTTAAAAAGGCCGAGATTGCGAAGGAAAAGAAATTGAATCAGGAGTCAGAGGATAAGACAAAACTGACCGTGCGTTACAGTATCGACAATGAAGCTGATTTAAACGACTATCTGCAGAATTTTGCTACGACTATGCGTGAGGCAGCGATAAAGAAATTTGGTGACAAATTCAGGGCTGAGAGAAGGATATTTACTGAACCGTTGGAAGTCGTCATCTAGCATGGAGAGGCGTTGCATTTTCATCTGGTAAGATTCGCAATTCAAAATTTTTAAATATTGTGATTTCGATGATTTTTAAAACCAGAGGTAATTCGAATCTGTCTGATTTCCAGGAAGATATGCCGATTTGGAGTTATAGAACTGCATGTCAAAATGATTGTGATGTGTTTCCATTCAAATGCAGCGGGGGAAAATAAATCTCGTTCCCCGCTGCTCGCCGGTGCTTCGGGAAGCTACTCTTCTTTTACCGTGACTTTTTCAATGACAACGTTATCGACGGGCACATTTTGATGGCCGGCACGCGTTGTGGTGGGAACTTTCTTGATTTTATCGACCACATCCATACCTTCAATCACTTTTCCAAAAACACAATAGCCCCAGCCATTGGTTGATTCAGAGGTGAAATTAAGGAAATCATTGTCTACCACATTAATAAAAAATTGTGCACTGGCTGAATGCGGATCAGATGTTCTTGCCATTGCGATGGTACCCCGTTTATTCGGGAGGCCTTTATTCGCTTCATTTTTTATGGGTGTCTGAGTTGCTTTTTGCTTCATACTGGTATCAAAACCACCGCCTTGAATCATAAATCCATTCATGACCCGATGAAAAATCGTTCCTTCATAATGCCCGTTTTTTGCATAATTCAGGAAATTTTCTGCGGTCACAGGTGTGTTGACCGTATCCAGCTCGATGGTAATATCGCCAAAATTGGTATGCAATGTGATCATTGTTTCTCCAGTTTATTTTATAGGATGACTTTGCAAGAGGTGCGCAGTATACCGGAATAGCAACCTTTGTCATACTATGAGATGTTGCCTCAGGCCCCCCAGGCACGTTTAAATCCGTATGCCAGTTTGCTGAGACTGTCTTTGGCATCCCCGAACAGCATCCAGGTATTGTCTTTATAATAGAGATCATTTTCAACGCCGGAAAACCCAGGACTCAGGCTGCGTTTCAGCACGATCACTTTTTTAGCCTTGTCGACATCCAGAATCGGCATGCCATAGATGGGGCTGGATTTGACGGTGCGCGCGGCTGGATTCGTCACATCATTTGCTCCAACCACAAGCACAATGTCTGCGTGTGGAAATTCAGGATTGATCTCATCCATATCAAAGAGATCTGTGTAAGGAACATTTGCCTCTGCAAGCAGAACGTTCATATGTCCTGGCATTCTTCCTGCGACAGGATGAATGGCATATTTAATACTGATGCCGTTGGCCTTGAGTTTGTCTGCGAATTCGCGCAGCGCATGGTGTGCCTGCGATGCAGCCATCCCGTAACCAGGTGCGATAATGACCGTTTTCGCCTGCTCAAAAAACTGTAATGCATCTTCGAAAGAAATTGGCTGCGGTTCTTTTGTATCGGATGTCCGTTTGGCTTTTGCCTCTGTTTCTTCCATTCTGCCGAATGCGCCAAACAATACATTCGTTATAGATCGATTCATCGCCTTGCACATGAGAATCGAGAGTATAAATCCCGAAGCGCCATCGAGTGCGCCGGTAATGATTTGAATACGATTTGCCAGCATGAAACCCATCACTGCGCCGGTTAAACCGCCATAAGAGTTAAATATGGCGATAACAACCGGCATGTCAGCTGCGCCTATGGGTGTCACAAGAAATAATCCAAAGAGGAATGAAAGCGACAGCAGGATGTAAAAAACCGTATTCATTTCAGGATTGAGAGAGATATATACGAGCATGGCAATCATGATAATGAAGAGTGAAATATTAACAATATTTTGTCCCTTATAGGTGATAGGGTGGCCGGGCAGAATACCATGCAATTTGCCAGCGACCATTAAACTGCCTGTGAATGTCAATGCGCCGAGCATGACTTCAACGGCAACTATTCCCATGCTGGCTGATCCAAGAGAGGCGTGATAGCGATAATATTCGGCGATACCTATCAGGCAGGCAGCAAGCGCACCGCCAGCATGCGAGAGAGCAATCCGCTGGGGAATTTTAGTCATGGGTATCCATAAGGAAATTGGCAAACTCAATAAAGTGCCTGTGACCAGTCCGGCGATAATCCATGTATAATTCACAATTTGCTGATTAAACAGCGTACCAACAATCGCGATCAGCATGCCGAACGAGGCCAGATTCATACCGCGTCTGGCAGTTTCCGGAGAGCCAAGTGAGCGTATGCCCAATATGAACATCACTGATGCAATCACATAACATAGTTGCAGGATACTCATCATTTTTTGTCCTGTTTCTTTTCTTTCTTGAACATCTTGAGAATTCTGTCTGTAATCAGAAATCCGCCAACAACATTGATGGTTGAACAGGTGACGGCGAGATACGCGAGCAGGTTGGTAACAATGTCATAATTCTCACCCGCGACAACGATGGATCCGACCAATGCGATGCCTGATATGGCATTGGTTGCCGCCATAAGAGGAGTATGCAACAGGGCAGGTATGCGGGAAATCAGTTGAAAGCCGAGGAATCCGGCAAGTATAAAAATATAAATATCATATATTCCAAGTCCAGTTGGCATGATGAAATTCCTTTCTGATCTTCAACTATAATTTCAATTTTTGTCTCACCATCGGATTCACGACTTCTCCATTTCGGGTAACCAGACATCCGCTTATTATCTCATCAGTGAGATCAAGTTGTCCTGAGCTTAACTGTGCGCCAATATAATTCAGAAATGCAAACAGATTTCTTGAGTATAACTGGCTTGCATTCATTGGCATGGTGCTAGGGATATTCAGAAGACCGATAATCGTAATTTCATGTTTGATGACAATTTTACCTGGCTCAGAAAGAATACAATTCCCTTCCTGCTCAATAGCCAGGTCAACGATCACTGAACCATGTTTCATTTCCCTGACCATCTCTTCGGTAATCAAAATGGGTGCGCGTTTCCCGGGGATAAGTGCTGTGGTGATAACGACATCGGCTTCCTTGATATATTTGCGAATGATTTCCTGTTCGTTTTTATAAAATTCGGCCGACTGCTCTTTTGCATAGCCTCCTGTATCCTGCGTTTGTTCATGGATCGTTTCCAGGCTTACGAAATCCGCACCCAGGCTTTTTACCTGCTCGGCTGCAATCGGTCGTGTATCAAATGCAATGACTACGCCGCCCAAGCGCCTGGCAGTCGCAATTGCCTGCAAACCTGCGACACCTGCGCCGATAACGATGACTTTGGCTGGCAAGATCGTGCCTGCAGCGGTTGTGAGCATGGGAAATATCTTGCCAAGATGATCAGCAGCCATCACAACGCTTTTATATCCAGCGAGATTACTCATGGAACTCAGGATATCCATGGATTGGGCACGAGCAATTCTTGGCAGTAAATCGAGGGAGAATGATGTTATTTTTTTTGCGATCAATTTTTCAACTAGGTCGCGATTGCGTGCCGGGTAGAGCGGGCCTATCAGTGTGGCCTGGCTTTTCATTAAATCCAGCTCATGACTGCCAGTTTTAGCATCGAGAACAGGCCGTTGAACTTTCAGTATGATATCTGCGTTGCCTAATACCGTCGCATGGTCCGGCTCTATGCTGGCGCCTGCCTCTATATAGCTTGTGTCATCAATATACGACTGCAACCCGGCACCAGATTCAACACATACTTCCATTCCGGCTTTAATCAATTTGGAAACGGTTTCAGGAACAGCCGCTACACGCCGTTCCCCTGGCATTATTTCGCATGGAATTCCAATTCTCATGTTTTGGAGCCTTATGTTAGAACGGTATTAATTTGCCTCCAGGCTATCGATTTTTGCCGCACAGATAAAGTCATTTTTGGTCAAGCCGTTGATTGCATGGGTGGTGAATTTAACCAGACAGTAATTATATCCAACCTCCATGTCAGGATGATGGTTTTCCTGATTGGCAATCCAGGCAATCGCATTGACAAAAGCCATGGTTTTATAAAATCCCTTGAAGGTAAACCGCTTGCTGATCATTTTGGAATCCTTACTGACTTCCCAGCCCTGTACCTGCTTCAAGAATTTGTTAATTTCATCATTTGTCAAGGCAGGTATGCCGCCCTCACAACCAACGCAGCGAATAGTATGTAATTCAGACATCTGGACTCTCCAAGAATTAAGATGGTATATCATTTTGAGTAAAGGGGTTCATACATGCCCAGACGACGGGCTTCATGAATCATGCCAATCAAATCCATTTCAGTTAATCGGAACAAGACATCAAAGCTGTCAATGACGAAGTAAACTGGCTGCATGATATCAATACGATATGGGGTGCGCAGTACATCCATCACTTCAAAAGGCTTGCGCAGTGGCTTATCGCTTTCGAGGCAATAAACGGTTTCACTTTTCGATGAGAGAATACCACCGCCATAAGCACGCAAGCCTTCTTTTGTTTTAATTAATCCGAACTCTATCGTGAACCAATATAGTTTTGCCAGCATCACTTGCTCATCGTGAGTCGCGTTTAATCCGAGTTTGCCATAAGTATGTGTGAAGTCGGCGCATGCCGGATTGGTCAGCATGGGGCAATGACCAAAAATTTCATGGAAAATGTCGGGTTCCTGCAGATAATCCAGTTCCTCGCGCCGGCGGATAAATGTGGCTGCCGGAAATTTTCGGTTTGCGAGCAGGCTGAAAAAATGACTGAATGGGATCAGTGCGGGAACGGGTTCCAGTGCCCAGCCTGTGGCTTCATGTAAGACCCTGGAAACCTCTGGACATTGAGGCACACGCTCTTTGGGCAGATCCAGCAGTTCCAGACCTCTGATATATTCATCACATGCTCGACCCTGAACGATGGGCATTTGCCGGGTTATTAGTTCATGCCAGATCTGATTTTCTTCATTGGTATAATTGGCATTCCCGTGCTCGTCAACCGGATGGGCGACATAGGAAGAGGTCTTTTTGTATGCCATGGCATTTGTCCTTCTTTAATAGCTTATATCGCTATTTTATCATCTATTCGTGTATGTGCTGATTTTAACCCCTTCCAGCAATCCAGATAATTTTTTTGACGGAATGTTGCATGCAGAGCTTGTGGGGTTAGCCGCCATATCTGTCTTGATTCAAACATAAATGCAAGTGTATCGGCATAATATTCGGGCTGTAAAGACGTTGCGACGGCTTTGTGGTAGGCATTTGCATCAGGACCGTGAGCCGCCATGCAATTATGCAGGCTGCTGCCACCGGCTATAAAACCTGTTTCTTTTGCATCATAGGTACCATAAATCAGCCCCATGTATTCACTCATGATATTTCTATGATAATACGGCGGCCGGAATGTCTCTTTCGCCACCATCCAGCGAGGCGGGAAGATGACGAAATCCACATTGGCGACCCCTGCTGTATTGCTTGGTGAAGTGAGCACGGTAAATATGGATGGATCAGGGTGGTCAAAACTGACAGTGTTGATGGTATTGAATAAATTTAAATCGTATTTGTATGGGACATAATTGCCATGCCATGCAACGACGTCGAGTGGTGATGTGTCAATATCAGCAGCCCATAACTGACCCTGGAACTTGGCTAGTAACTTGTAATGACCTTGTTGTTCTTCAAAAGCCGCGGTGGGCGCAAGAAAATCTCTTGGATTGGCAAGACCGTTAGCGCCAATGACGCCCAGTTCCGGCAGGCGGAACGGCATGCCAAAGTTTTCACAAACGTAGCCTCTGGCTTTGTCCTCTAAAAGCAGAACTTGAAACTTGATGCCGCGCGGTATGGAAATGATTTCTCCCGGATTTACGTCAATGATCCCAAGTTCTGTTTTGAAACGCAGTTTGCCTTCCTGAGGCACGATTAGCAGTTCGCCATCAGCATTATAAAAATACTCATCAATCATTGAGCGTGTCGCACAATAAAGATGAATGGCAGCGCCAGATTGCATTTCCACGCTGCCATTGCCCGCAATCGTGAACAGGCTTTCAATAAAATGAAGTCTGGAATCAGGGTAGGGCATGGGATCCCAGCGCATTTGGGTTGGTGGAGTGCTATGTGCGTCAAACGGCGTACTGGCGAGCGTTGGATGGTCAGTGCGAGTGAATTCACCGTGCATGACGGATGGACGAATACGGTAGAGCCAGCTATGCAGATTGATATGTCTTGGTATCGTGAAAGCACTGCCGCTTAATTGTTCTGCGTACAGGCCATATGGAACCTTTTGAGGAGAATTCCGGCTTTTTACCAGCGCCCCGGCAAGCGCTTCGGATTCAAAATGATTGCCAAATCCAGATAAATAAGCGATTGATTGGGTCATGATTCATTCCTTCCCATTGCCATAATGTTCACAATATCTTATGCATTGCCTTTATGAATCGTTCATTCTGTTCATGCGTGCCAATGGTCACGCGAATATGCTTTGGCATGCTGTATGCTTTCAATGGCCTTACTATCACACCTTCCAGCAATAATTTTTGATATATCGAGGCTGCATCACCAACGTCAGCAGTAATGAAATTACAGATGGATGGTATATAGTCCAATTGCAGTTTCTCAAATCCTTCCTGAAGTTGCAGCATGCCTTCCTGGTTCAGCGCCACGCTTTTTGTGACATGTAACTGGTCATTCAAGGCAGCGCAGGCGGCTTTGGCAGCAATGCTATTGACGTTGAACGGAAGGCGTGAGCGGTTGAGTATGTCAGCAATCTCGGGAGACGAAATTGAATATCCCAACCGCAAGGCGGCCAGGCCGTAAACCTTGGAAAACGTTCGTGTAATCACCATGTTCGGGAAGCGTGCCAGATATTTCATGGCATCAGGGTAATCCGCGTTGTTTATATATTCGGAATAGGCTTCATCAATGACCACCAATACATGTGGAGGGAGCGATTCCATCAATCGCAGGAAATCCTTGTCATTCGTATAGGTGCCTGTTGGATTATTTGGATTAACGAGAAACAAGACACGGGTTTTTTCATCGACCGCATTAATCATTCCATCAATGTCATGTCCCCAGTCTTTTGCCGGGACCACGATGGCGTGTGCGCCATAACTTTGTATGAGGATGGGGATGGTCAAGAATGCATATTGTGAAATAACAGCAGTGTCACCCTTGTGCAGATAAGCTTTGACGATTAGTTCCAGAATATTTTCTGAGCCATTACCAACGGTGATTTGTTCAGGCTTCACAGACAGAAATGCAGAAAGTGTCTGTTTTAATTCGTAACATCCCCCGTCCGGGTAGATATGAGCATTTTGCAAGGCTTGCTGGGCGGCGAGGAAAACTTGTGGGCTGGGTCCCAAAGGATTTTCATTGCTTGCCAGTTTGATTGAGGAGGTAATTCCTAGCTCTCGTTCGAGTTCTTCGACAGGTTTGCCGGGTTGATAGGGCGTTAATTCACGAACACTGTTATTAGCCAGGGAACGAAAATCGATTTTATTCATATGTTCTCCTTGAACAGCGTTTTTACGCTGTCATTTTTATTGTGTGACTGGCTCTGTCGGCCATGCTTTTTTGACTGCGGCCAGCTTTTGGCAATTTTCATCAATGCGAACCAGTGTTGGATAGTGATCCAGATTGCAAGCAAAGCGTCTTGCGTTATACATCTGTGGCACCAGGCAGATATCCGCTAACGTTGGCTGGCTGCCGAAACAAAAATCACCAGAAAGATTCAGGCTGGTTAATTGTTTTTCCAGAGCGGTAAGCCCTTTTGCAATCCAGTGATGATACCACTGTGTTTTTTGTTCCTCAGAATGATGTAATTCATTGGTTAGATATTTTAAAACACGCGAGTTGTTTAATGGATGCAAGTCAGCCGCGATGGCTAATGCAAAAGCACGCACTAATGCTTTTTCATAGGGATTCTCAGGCAAGAGCGGATTTTCCGGCACGATTTCATCAAGATACTCGATGATGGCGAGAGATTGGGTCAATATCCTGTTTCCATCCATCAGTGAGGGAACAAGGCATTGAGGATTGATTTTCTGATAGGCTTCGGAGAATTGCTCGCCGCCATTATTGACCAGATGAACAGGGATTGTCTGGAAGTCCAGGCCTTTGAGATTGAGTGCAATCCGCACGCGAAAGCATGCGCTGGAGCGGTAATAGTCATATAGTTTTAGCATACTTTTTCACTCTCATTTACAGTGATGACTTGCTGGTTAATGGCTCCAAAAATTGATTTATTGTTATGGTCAAGCATTTCAATTCTCACCCGGTCACCGTTTTTCATGAATGGTGTGGTTGCTTTTCCGGTAGCCAGTATTTCCAGCATGCGCTTTTCAGCAATGCATGAAGAGCCTTTGGAACGATCGTAATTGGACACAGTTCCGGAGCCAATGATGGTGCCTGCAGACAGCTTCCTGCTCTTGGCGGCGTGCGCAATCAGGGTTGGAAAGTCAAACGTCATATCCACGCCTGCATCAGGCCGTCCAAACAGACGCTCATTGAAATACGTTACCAATGGCAAATTAATTTTTGTTCCATCCCAGGCGCTGCCCAATTCATCTGGTGTGACAGCAACGGGAGAAAATGCGCTGGAAGGCTTGCTTTGAAAAAATCCAAAACTTTTGGCCAATTCATCGGGGATCAGGTTTCGCAGAGAAACGTCATTCACCAGCATGATCAGGCAAATTGAATTTGCAGCGTCTTCCTTGCTCACCATCATTGGAACATCAGTAGTGATCACAGCAACCTCGGACTCAAAATCCAGACCCCATTTTTCATCGGGTAACGGGATGGCATCATGTGGTCCAAGAAATGTATCCGATCCTCCCTGATACATTAGCGGATCATGCCAAAAATTCGCTGGCATTTCTGCACCGCGTGCTTTGCGAACGAGTTCGACATGGTTGACATAAGCACTGCCGTCAGCCCATTGATAGGCGCGCGGAAGTGGAGAGTGAACAGGTTGTTGACCGAAGGGAAGTGTGCTTTTGATTTCACCCGCGCATAGGCGCTGATAACACGCCTCGAGTGCGGGTTTGCACACATCCCAGTTATCCAATGCATATTGCAATGTCGTTGCGATTTCCGGGACGGGTACCGCAAAAACCAGGTCGCTATCCACAACAACGAGTTGTCCATCGCGTGTGTCATTTTTAAGAGTTGCGAGTTTCATGCTGTTTCTTCTTCAATCTGGATTACACCACGGCGAATTTGATCAAGCTCAATGGATTCAAATAACGCACGGAAATTACCTTCACCGAAACCTTCATCGCCTTTACGCTGGATGATTTCAAAGAACACCGGCCCTAACATGTTTTTGGTAAAAATTTGCAATAACAATTTTTTGTCTTGCCTTGTTTCACCATCGATGAGAATGCGGTTTTTTTTCAGGCTCTCAAGAGGTTCGCCATGATTGGGAAGACGCTTTTCAATGAGATCGTAGTAAGTGTCAGGTGTATCTAGAAATTCAAGTCCGGATTGGCGTAATGATTCGACGCTGCTGAATATGTGGTTTGTTCCAAGCGCAATGTGCTGTATTCCTTCACCATTAAAATCTTTGAGGAATTCCTCAATTTGTGACTTGTCATCTGATGATTCATTTAAAGGAATGCGGATTTTACCACATGGACTGGTCATTGCCTTACTTTTCAATCCCGTCACTCTGCCTTCGATATCGAAATAGCGAACTTCCTGAAAGTTGAAAAGACGGGTATAGAAATCAGCCCATTCGACCATATTGCCGCGATGCAGATTATGCGTAACATGATCTATATAAGTAAGACCTGCGCCATTGTGTGACGATTGCTGTGATTGCAGAGACAAGAATTGATGCTCGTAATTTGAAACAGAATTCTTGTGATCAACAAAATAGATCAAGCTGTTGCCAACCCCATAAATCGCAGGCATGTCATAGACAGCCTTCTCATCCATGGGTTGGTAGGGAATGGCGCCATTTGCGAGGGCATGCTGGTACGCAGTTTTGGCATCCTTGACCCGGAAACCCATGGCTGAAACAGATGCGCCATGCAGACCGGCAAAGCGGCTGGCCATACTGTCTCTGGTCAGGTTAACAAGAAAACGGATGTCATTTTGCTGATAAATGGTTACGTCGCATGATTTATGTTTGGCGACGGGAATAAATCCCATGGATTCAAATTGCTGTGCAAGTTTGACGGGATCATTTGTGGTGAATTCAAGAAATTCAAAGCCATCTGTGCCAACGGGGTTATGAGTCTGCATGAATCACTCCTTTTTGTTATGCATACATTTAAGACACATGATAAGGGTTTACATCAAACTGTAAGGAATGTTAATAGATCATGAAGGTTATGTCACGACTATTGTGTGGCTTGTGATTACTTTGTCATGCTGCGTAAAAGCACCGTAATCAGATCGTGCAATTCAAAGGCTTACCCAGAATGCCACGCCACCGAAAAACAGAATGGCAGTTAAAAAAATGGATGCCTGTAACGCAAAGCGTCGTGGAGTTAGGCTCCACAACAAAAAGAATTTGGATACAAATGTCGCAAATATTGCCACATACAAAACATTTTTTGCTTCTGCGAGCGGCAGTTGATGTTGAAGATAGAGGAGGGCGGTTGCCAGTGTCACGCCGTGTATCTCGAACAAGCCTCCCAAAAACGACACCAGAAGAATTCCGCCAGGTCCTATGTAACGTTTGGTAATGGCGATGAAAATAAGAATCAAAGCAATAAAAATGGACGTGCGGAATATTGAAGACAGATTATGTGGATTGGCAGCAGGATTATGCATGACCAGCCTGGATTTCTGGAAGTAGAGCAGTGAATAGGCAAAGCCTATACTGATCAGCATCATGAGGATGATGGGCCAAATGATATAGGCAAGCAACGCTTGCGAGGCAACGGCCAGGATAATAATAATATCGATTAACATGGCGACAACCGCAAGTAGTGCAGATGCAATTGTTGTGAGAGAAAACTGGGGATTATCCTTGATGGTGGCGGGTAACGTGGCAAAAACCGCTGTGCTTGAAACCAGCCCGCCTAAAAATCCAGTCAAGGCAATGCCGAAGCGCTGACCAAACAATCTGATGGCGATATAGCTAACAAGCTGGATTGCTGCGATGGTCGCAACAAGGACACAAAAATTTCTCGGATTGAAATATCCCCATGGGTCGATGGTTTTATCAGGAAGAACAATCAATAAACCAAATACTAGAACGATCAGGATGATAATGGTTTCAATTTCGTGCGGCTTAAATTTTCTTCTTGCCATGGAATGCAGGCGTTTGCGCTCTATCAGAAGCAATAAAACGATTGCACTGATAATGATGGCGATAATCGGCTGCGCGGGAATGATGTATCCTATACAGAAAATCAGGGCGGCTGAAATTTCTGTTGTAATTCCGATGTCGATGGTCTTATCAAGGGTCATCGTCGATCGATAATAGCTAAGCAGCAGCAGCAGAAAAACAAAAGAGCTTAGAAGGATAGTCAGGAAAGTATTGTCGAGAATGGAAGCGAGGGTTCCGAGCAGCGCCAGCAAGGCAAATGTCCTGACACCTATAGCTTTATATTTTCCAATATGACTGCGTTCTCTTTCAATGCCTATCAGCAGTCCAACCAATAAGGAAATAGCAAAAGAAAATAAGCTCCCAAACATCCTGTTCACAGTTCCAATAGGTATCCAGCAGTTATCTTATAAGCAATCGTCGTTGCCGGCAAGGCTGATAGAGCAGTCAATCATGGTCATGCGAATGATTATTTAAGATAGCGGCTTAATAATTCCTTGATTGGTTTTTGATCGAGTGATGCTGCGCAGTACGCAATGTAATTATCAGGACGAATGATACAAACCCCGGGATCCTTGAAACAATAACGCTCATGAATAAAATTATTCTCATCGTGAATAATATTGTCTAGTCCATCAAGTTTTTCGCTGCAAATAACATGAATCTTAAAAATATCCGGATACGATTGTGTGAGCCATTGCATCAATTGAAAAACTGTTTCGGATATATTTTTCATTCCGTTCAGGCCGGCAAATATCATGACATTATGTTTTGTATTTCTTAGAAAATCATACAACCGCTTTGATCTGGTGATGTTGACATCAGGGGCACGCTCACCCTGCTGCGGCCCGTTTGCGTTTATCTTTCCGGTAAAATCCACGATGGAACTGTGTCGATAGCAAATATTGATTTGAGTGATGTAGGATGCAATCTTGTCTGATACTTTTCCGTCATCATGAGCCAGCTGTTTGCTGAATTTGAGCAGTTTCTTTTGTGAATCATTATCGAATAAGGCTAATTTCGTGTATTTTTCATTGAGGTCAACGACATCGCTAATCACGGGATGACGCTCCTCCTGGTAAGTGTCCAGCAGTGACGGGACGGCCTTGCCATTAATAACCAGGGCGAGCTTCCATGCGAGATTAATGGCATCCTGCAATCCTGTGTTCATTCCCTGTCCGCTTGCGGGTGAAAGCGTGTGAGCTGCGTCTCCGGCAAGAAATATTGATCCATCACGCAGATTTGAAACAACTTTGCTGTGTATCCAGAATGGAGAAATCCATGCGACTTTTTTGACGTAATACGCACCATGTGCGCGTTCCTGGGCTAATTCAATGATTTCTACTTCCGAAAAAATTTTTCTGGGATAGCTCAAATTCAGGTTGGCGCTGATGCGATAGCGATTTCCACCTAATGGAAAGGCAAAGAATACTGTATTCTGATCGAAAAACATGTGTATTTCATTTTTTGAAGTCAGGGAATCAATCTCAGCATCTGCAACTATGAACTGTTCGCGCAAGTCTTCGCCTGGGAAGTATATTTTGCATTTGTTTCTTACCGTACTATTTGCGCCATCACATGCAATTAGCCAATGGCTGATGATTTCTTCCTGACGGCCATTTGGGCGCTTGATCGTGGAGACAACTTTATTGTCTTGTTGCTGAATGTCAACCAGTTCCAATTCCCTTTCTACCTGTTTGCCAAATTCGGAAAGACGGCTGATTAATAAATTCTCGGTATCTGATTGCGGTAGCATCGTGACGAAAGGATAGGTCGATTTTATCCGGTCAAGAGGTATTTTGACGATCTGCTCGCCTCTTGAGTATAAATTGATAGCTTTGCAATTTTGTGATAGACGAAGAAATCGGCTGGACAAACCGGCAAGATCGAAAAGTTCAATTGTTCTGGTTTGAATCCAGGAGGCATTGGAAGCCAGGGTCGGTTCGGCTTTTTTATCAATTATGCGAAATGGAATGCCATGACGCGCCAATTCGCAGGCGGCCATCAGTCCAGTAGGTCCTGCACCAACAATGAGTACCGGAAGGTAATTATTCATTCCAATCTATCCGTGTCTGATTGATATTCCAGCAAATAACCCGATATTCTTTGTTATTATTATAGTCAAATATTGCCATTTAGTATATAAACTCCGTTATAAATTTCATATGGAAGCACACGCGAGTGTATCTGCAATGGGACGTTGAATTTAAGGCAATTCCGACATTGTTGTATGAGCATTTTATGCCAGCTGATCATCCAGAATTTGTTTCATTTGATTTGCGATAAGATCTGTGATGTCAATTTCATTCGTGAAATGCGGAATTGTATTACAGGAAACAATCTTTCTTGCCCCTGCACCCAACAGATTTTCGTAAATACTCCTGCCAAAAAGCGCGTGAACACAGACACATACCGGATTGCTGATATTCCTCACTTCAAGTTGTCTGATTGCGGTCAGAATGCTTGTTCCTGTCGAGATAATATCGTCAACAAATACCGGGGTTTTACCGGAGGCATCGAATGCTGGGATGCTTATTTCGACATTTTTATCTCCATAACGTGTTTTCTGCATGATGACAAATCCTGCTTGCGTCAGTCTTGCAACTTCGGACACCCATTGCCTGCTTTCTTCATCTGGTCCGATGATATACGGCGACTTAATATTATTTATTATCCAGGTAGACATGCATTCAATGGAATGCAGCGTGTGTATTTGAGGAATAGAATATATTTCGGAGAGACGATGAATTCGGTGCAGGTGGGGATCAATGGTGACAAGGCAATCAATACCGCTTGAGAGACAATTTGCGAACAAGACTGATGTTACTGCCTCGCCATGTTTGAATTCCTTGTCTTGCCGCATATAAGGCAAATAAGGCGTAATCAGGCAGATCTTTATTGCGCCGAGCCGTTTTGCCGTTTGCGCCATGAATAATAATGGCAGTACCTTATCGTTGGGCTGATCAAGGCAGCATACGAGGAAGACATACTTGTCTTGCACGGCTGTATCGAATCGTATGTACGTTTCACCATCGGGGAAATTTCGGATCTCGACGGATCCGGTGTTGATATTTGCTTTACCCGAAAGGGCAAGTGCCAACTGTTCATTTCCGGGCAATGAAAAAATGATGGGTTCCATAGGGTGACCTTGATTTATTCCCTGCTTAATTTAACAATGTGCGGCATTCTGCGCGCAAAGGAAATTGAATATTCCAATCCACCCTTGGTTTGGGCATGGATTCGGTATAGTGTCTGGCCTTTTTCAATGAGCATGTTTTGTTTGGCGAAAAATTCGATTCCGGCTGCAGGATCATGCGGTGCGCCGGCTAGTTTGGCCACCAGGGCCAGATTTCGATTGTCGATTTCCACGACTGTTCCTGAATGAGTGGCGACAATATCATGGGTATACAACGCATCCGGCGGTTCGCGAAATCCCCCCTGGGCTTCGCAGATGGCGATGAATTTTTTGTAAGCTTTGCCGCTTTCGAGGATCTCTCTTGCCGCTTCCTTTCCTTTTCCAAGAGCTGCTTTTTGACCAAGTTCCAATATCGCGCCAGCAAGCATAAGAGCCTTGTTTTTCAGGTCATAGGGTGCCTTTTTGTCATTTTTGAGGATAGCCAGGATATCCTTTGCCTCAAGGGCGGGGCCGATACCCTTACCAAGAGGCTGTATCCCGTCTGACTTGATAACCTCTATGGTCAGATTTACAGCTCTTCCAATCGTGGTGAAGTATTCCTTCAATTTAAGGAAGCCCTGGTTGGAACGTATTTTTGCGGTCGGGCCAACCGGTATGTCAATGATGACATGTGTCGCTCCCACGGCTGCTTTTTTTGAAAGAACCGATGCAATCATTTGTCCCTCTGGATCAAGATCCAATGGCCGTTCAACACGGATAATGATGTCGTCCGCTGGGCTGATGCCTAGTTTCCCGCCCCACACCATGCATCCGCCTTCCTTGTCAATAACCTGGCGCATTCTTGTGAGATCAAGATCGACGGGAGTCATCGTTTCCACTGTGTCGGCAGTGCCTGCTGGCGATGTGATCGCACGGGAAGATGTTTTTGGAATAATCATTCCTGCTGCTGCAATAACAGCGACAACAATTGGTGTGGTTCTGTTGCCTGGTATTCCGCCGACACTATGTTTGTCCATTATTAACGGAAAATCCCAATGAATTTGTTTGCCTGTTGTAATCATGGCTTTTGTCAAATAAATAATCTCATTGATATCTAAATTGTCACGCGAGCAGGCAGTGATAAAGCTGGATATTTCAACATTGGAATATTTGCCAGCAACGATATCCTGAATGATTTCATAAAACGCATGTTCATCAATGGCATGTCCGAAGATCTTTGACCGGACATGTTTGAAAGAGGTCACTGGAGGAAGGTGCGAGAGCGTAACATAATCCCCTTCCTGCGCACCCAGCTCATTCCATGCGCTTTCCGAGAGGCTGGCATCATTTTCTGACATGATATTGGAATGAATAATGGCAAGCGTGGCGACGATACTTTTGTTGTTGTGCGTGACGAGCACGCGAGTCAGTGTTTCAAATCCTTCTGATTTGCAAACAAAGCAATTCGCGCTGAGAATAACATAGAATTCATTCAGGGTGTCTATTCCGATCCGGATCAGTCTTAACTTGTTTGATTCGCCGTTCAATTTTGCTTTCCTTCAAGAATACAATGAGTGTAACGGGATTCGTTTACAATGCATAACTCTGTAAATATTCCGGAATCTCGCAATCCCAGCCAAATTCTTCGGTAACGATATTTTTCAGGGAAAGGGCACTTGGCAGTTCGCCATGAGTGATGAATATTTTTTTCGGATCCGTCCTGAAATGTTTAAGCCAGCCAAGCATTTCTCTATAGTCTGCGTGAGCGGACATATTTTGCATTAAAAAAATCTGTGCATTTACTGGATAGGATTCCCCATGAATCTTTATTTCAGGTTCGCCGCGCACCAGACGATCACCCCGTGTTCCCGGATCTTGATAACCTGTGAATAAAATGGAATTGCGGTGCTGGGCCAGGAAAACCTTCAGATGATGCAACACTCGTCCACCGGTTGCCATTCCGCTGGCTGAAATAATGATGACAGGAGTTTTATACTGATCGATTGCTTTTGATTCTTCCGGAGTGCGAATGTATCTTGCAGTCTTGCAGATTGCCTTACACATTTCTGGAGTCAGTCGATGTTCGCCGGAATATTTGACCAGGAGATCACTTACATCCTGTGCCATCGGACTATCCAGGAATACCGGGACATCCGGGATACGTTTGCTCTGCTTCAATGCATGAATGTAATAAAGGACATCCTGAGTGCGCCCGACAGCGAAAGCCGGTATAACGATAGAACCGCCTTCATTGACAGTATTGTTAATAATTTCAGCCATTTGATCCTGTGGGCTGGATTCATCGTGTAACTTGTTTCCGTAAGTAGATTCTGTAATCAGGTAATCAGTATGAGTGATAATTGCTGGCGGTTTATGAATCGGGTGATGCGGACGGCCCAGATCCCCAGTGAAAATAATGGTCTTGTTGTTATATGTCAGTCTGACGATAGAGGAGCCAATTATATGGCCGGCTGGCAGAAGAGTCACGATCAGGCCGTCAACAATAGGAAAGGGTTTGTCGAACGTGAGCGGACTGAAAAAGTCTAATGCCCGCAAGGCATCTTCTCTTGTATAGAGCGGCAGTGCGGGTTTATGCTTGGAATATCCATACCGATTTGCGCGATTTGCATCCTCCTCCTCAAGATGGCCGCAATCAGGCAGCAGGATGGCGCATAAATCTTTGGTCCCCTGGGTACAGTAGATTCTTCCGCTAAAACCATTTTTGATTAAGACCGGAATATAGCCTGAATGATCAATGTGTGCATGTGTCAATATGACAGCATCGATGGATTTGGGATCGACAGGAAGCCTGGTCCAGTTACGTAACCGTAATTCCTTGTGGCCCTGATAGAGGCCGCAGTCTACGAGGATTTTTTTATTATTAATGGAAATTAAATACCTGGACCCAGTAACTGTTCTTGCGGCTCCTAAAAAAGTTATCTGCATTTAGTTATATCCATTAATTTTATGGTTAAATTTGAATGCCCATGAATTGCGTTCCTCTCATACAATAATTTTTGCCATGACATTTTCCAATGAAAGTCTTGATCTTCATAGAAATCTCGTGTTCATCGATTCGTTTGATGTGCGAGGAACAGAGAGGCATTTTCACGATTTACCGTAGATTTTTCCACCGGTAAAATCAAGCGCAACACATGGTTCATTACCTACGACCCAGGCATCGTGTCCTGGCGGAATATCAGCAGCATCTCCGGGTCCGAGTTCCGTTTCGGTGCCATCATCCATCTTGATCGCTATCTTTCCGGAAAGGATATAATTCAGGTGCGGAACCTCGCAGCTGCTGGTTCCAACACTGGGTTTAACGCATTCTGACCATTTCCATCCCGGCTGGAATGTAACGCGCATGATGGCAGCCGAACCGAAATTCACAATTTCAATTTTTGTCTTAGGCAAATTGCGGATCTCATCAGGTCGGGACATGCTTTTGGTGTTTATCCGGGTCATATAACGTCCTCCTATTCCTTGGTTATATTTATTATGCCTCAATATTGATTTTTATGCTTGCTTTTGCGCAAAGACTGTAAAATTGAAGGCTGTTTGTCTAGTTATTGGATGATTGTGTTGAAGTAGACAAATAAAAGCGGATTTGTGTTGACTCATACAAGATATGCATTATATAGGCAATATTATTTTGATAAGATATGTAAATGATTCCAGAATTGTCTAAACACGCCAAACAGATTTTATTTACGCTCAGATTTAGTATTCTTACTATTTTTGTTTCGCTGTTTATTATCACAACCCTGCTTATTATCTTCATCAGGTCGGTTGCCTTTTCTGACGAGTTGTCATATACGGCGAGAAAGCTGATTAAAGATATTTCGAATGAAGTGTTATACGAGTTGACAACCAGTATCAAGCCAGCTGAAGTTGCGGGAAAACTTTCAGCACAATTGATGGAAAACAAGGTCTTGAGAATGGACCAGTCAGACCTTGTGGTCTATAGCTTTTATCTTGTCAAGACCATGCCGCTCATACAAGGCGCCTACTGGGGGGACGAATATGGCAATTTTATTTATTCATGGAAAGATAATAATGGCACAGTTTCCAGCGATGTCATTACCCGCGGCAGTCAGGTAAAGCATGTCGTCATTAATCGTGATCGCCAGGGCAATATCATCAAAACATACGAATCGTCAGACCTTTCATTTGACCCAAGGGTGCGGCCCTGGTATGTGGGAGCCAAAACAAAAAAAGGTCCGGTATGGACCGATATTTACCTGTTTTATCCCAGCCATGAATTTGGCATATCCGTTGGAACACCCGCCTATGATGAAAAAGGATATCTGCTGGGAGTATTTGGACTTGACCTCAGCTTGAGGGACTTGAAAAAATTTGTCAGCGATCAAAGAGTCAGTAAACACGGCTATGCATTTATAATCACATCAAGAGAAGATCTGGTTGCGTTTCCAGAAAGAGACCCATTTACATTGGCCATCTCTCATCCCTATGAATTGACCAATGTGCATTCCATATCACTGCCAATAATAAACAAGTCAATTGATATCTATAAAAAAACTGGGAACGAAGAGTTAGTCATCAAAAATGATAATGTCAACTATCTGGTTACCTATCAACCCGTGCCTGAACTCAAGGAATTGGGTTGGTTAATCGGCGTAGTTACACCAGTGAATGATTTTACGGGCTTTTTACAGCGAATAAATGTTGTAACATTGTTCATTTCTTTCATCACCCTGGCGATTGGAATTTATATTGTATCTAATCTTGTCACGCGTGTTGTCAGGCCAATCAATTCACTTGTCAAGGAAACAGAAAAAATACGCCAGTTCGATCTTGAAGGTGAATTGAATGTAAAGTCAAGAATCAAGGAAATTGTAGTATTGAAAGACTCCATCCGGTCAATGAAGAAAGGGTTGATGCAGTTTCAAAAGTATGTTCCCAAGGTGTTGGTGCGGCAGTTAATTGAATCGGGACAGGATATCGAGGCGGGCGGCGTCAGAAAGGATCTGGTTGTGTTCTTTTCTGATATCGAGAATTTTACAACAATCGCCGAGCATATGGATCCGGGTGAGCTGACTAAACAGATATGCGACTATTTCGAGGCGTTGACGCAAATTATTATTTCTGAGAAGGGAACAATTGATAAATATATAGGCGATTCAATTATGGCATTCTGGGGCGCGCCATTACCTGAAGAACATCCATGGGAATGTGCTGCTAAAGCAGCGCTGCGATGCCAGCAAAAGGTGGCAGAACTCAATAAACAATGGGAGCTGCAAGGCAGGCCGAGTTTTAATACACGTATAGGAATCCATTTTGGCGAGACAATTGTTGGCAATATCGGCTCGTCTGAGCGCGTCAGTTACACGGCGCTGGGTGACACGATTAATACTACCAGCCGGCTGGAAAGCATTAATAAAATATATGCAACCAAAATTATTGTGAGTGATGTTGTTTATGAAAAGCTAAAGGACAATTTTGTACTGCGTCTGGTTGACCAAGTGATTGTTAAAGGCAAGAGCAAGCCGATTTATATCTATGAATTGCTTGGCTCCAGCCGTGACGAGCTCTCATTCGATATTGACACCTATCGTGTTGAATTCGGGCGAGGATTCGGAGAATACCAACGGGAGGCGTGGGACAATGCCATCCTGTATTTTCAAAATTGCCTGAAAATATATCCTCAGGACTCATTGGCAAAAATGTTCATTGAGCGATGTACCAATGCGAAAACGACCAAAAGCTGAGGGCATCAAGAAGTGTGCTAAGGGATATCTCTTGACACACTCCTGATCGCGGTATCAAGCTGGTTAGCTGCTTATCGGATGATCTTTAATCCATTCAGACCAGGTTCCGATGTATCCATTTAAAGATGCGCTGGCATACTGATAGAAATGCATCAAAAATCTGTATCGTTCTTCATAATATGGCTTTAAATCCGGATCTTTTCTGTCAGTTTGCGCAAGGTCATAATAAGGCGATATCGATGCCTGACGCTTGATAATATCATTGAAAGAAACAGTATCGGCATTTTTTAACATGTCATACATGGCGAGAAATGTTGTTGCTCGTCCGTCCCCGCCGCGACAATGTAAATGTAACCAGGCATTCTTGGGCAGGTTTCTGGCAAGTGATACGAACCTGTCAACGTCATCGTTGCGAGGTGCCATATGATCACTGACAGTCAGGCGGACATATTCAAAACCTTCCTGCTCAGCAACTTGCTGTTCACTGTTAATTGAATCGACATGCAAGCTGGTACCTTGAAGGTAATTGCCTGTCTTGAATTGTTCGGGTGTCAAAATATCGGAAATAGATGATTGAGATCGCAATGATTGTATCCAGTCCTGCTCGGCAGCGATGGCTTGTTGATAGGATTTTCCGAGATTGATCCAGTTATATTTGGTTGTCAGGGTGATTGCCTGATTGTTCAGAAATGCATGATCTTCCTGGCGTAAATCAAGGTCTATCATTTTTTTATATTTGCCATCTGTCAATTTTTCGATTTTATCTGCTATTATTTTGAATCCGTTGGCGCTGGGTGCGCCGCTTGCGGAAACCCATAAATGTTTTAAACCTGATGTGTTACCTTTGTAAGCATCCATAATCATTTTGGCATATCGCCAATGTTTGACATCTTTAGTGGTTTTATCGGTATCCTGTACGATGCACGGATTTTGCATGCTTCCATCACAAGTATTGGTCTCAATTGCGAGCACAGGGTTGGCTGCAGTGACAAGAGGCAGCAAGACAGCAAGCGGGATAAGCTTGATTTTCATATAAGATCCTTATATCAAAAAAATTCCAGGTTGATGCGCAAATTCGCTGTTTCCAGCGAAGCTATAATATAAAGCGGCATAATGAGCAAGCAAAAGATGGTGATGTTTATTTTTGAGTTTTGTCTACAGGCAGAACATAGATTGCTCCCCAAGGTCCGATACCGCTTATCTGAAGAATGGTTTCTTCCCTGGTCCAGCCATAATGTATGGTTTTTGCTGGTATTTTTATAAATGTTCCCGGATTCAACGCCAGCGTGTGAGCAGGGTTCATATCAACGTGCTTACCTGCTCCAAGATGATAGGTTCCCGAAATGATGGTATCGTACTCTGTGATAGCGTGGTAGTGGGGAGTCACTTTATAGTCAGCCGGAAATTTTAGCCGTACGGTAAAAAATCCTTTTTTTCCGGGGTCACCTGATAATACTGCGTATTTGGTTCCAGGAAGCGAAGCCAAATCCAGCCATGTTAAGGATGCCGAATTGTGAGGGATCGGGTGTAATTTGGTTGCATGGGACACGTCTGTTAAGGTAAATATGAATGCTGGAAGAAGAAAAAATTTATTGAATTTAGTCACCTGTAAATCTCCTTTTTCTTAGGCTTGGTTAGGATGGCATTCACTGCCGGCGGCAGTTTAAAAAAACTTGTTCAAATTTTCAAGAGCTTAGAAGTTTCAAATGATACAGAAAACGAGAGACAAATAATGATAATCACAATTTTCGACACCATAATATTTATCTTGTCCCTTGGATTGTTACATGAAATCAGACGGCAATCCCATTTTCAATTGAGCCTGAGAGTCTTGCTGGGGCTAGGCCTTGGCATTGCCTATGGATTAATACTCAAGATTACACCGGACAACTCAAGTGTTGTCTGGATAAAGAATATTTTATCTTTCATAGGCAACGGTTATCTGGCGTTGCTGAAAATGCTCGTCATTCCATTAATTTTCACGTCCATTATCCATGCGATCCTGAACCTTGGTTCCGGCAGCGAAATTGCAATTAAAAAAATGAGTTTTTATGCCTGCGGAGCCTTGCTGCTTCTGACGGCTGTGTCTTCTCTGGTTGGAATCGCTGTTGCAAAACTGTTTGGAGTAGGCGAAGGCTTGAATCTTCCGGGTTTAATCGAGACGCCGAAACATGCATATACCGGTTTGGTTGATACCTTGTTGGGCATGCTGCCAGCTAATCCGGTTGAGGCCATGACCAATGGAAACACCATCGCAATCGTTATATTTTCAGCGCTGTTGGGATTGGCTGCACGCACCCTGGATGCTAAAGACCACGACAAGATGCAGGTATTCCGTGAACTGATTGCGTCATTGTTCGCCATTGTAAAAAAACTCGCAAGTCTGGTTCTTGGCCTGACTCCGTATGGTGTTCTGGCATTAATGTCATTGTTGCTGCTTGATCAGGGCACGGCTTTACTGGGAGCCATGTTTAATTTTATGGCGGCCATGTATGTTGCCATGTTACTTGTCATGCTGCTGCATGCATTTATCCTCATGTTCTTCGGCCATCATCCATATCAATATTTCAGGAAGGCCTATATTCCATTACTGGTAGCATTTACAACACGCTCCAGCTTTGGAACATTGCCAGTTACTGAAGAAACGCTTCGGGATAAATTTAAGACGACACAAACGACCGCTACGTTTGTGCCAAGCATTGGGGCAACAATCGGCATGAATGCGTGTGCTGGGGTGTTTCCTGCAATGCTGGTTGTCATGGCTTTAAGCATCATACACCAGCCGCTGACAACGAATATGATTTTCATGATCATGTTTATTAATGCAATTGCTTCGCTAGGAATTTCAGGGATTCCAGGAACTGCATATATAGCTGCAACTGTCACATTAACGAGTTTGAATTTGCCATATTCTGTCGTTGCTTTGGTACAGGGCATTGATCCTATCATCGATATGGGCCGAACAGCGACCAATGTCAATGGTGTGATGACAACGGCGCTTCTTGTTGACAAAATAACCCAGCAAGATGATAAATAACAGTACTCTTGAAAAAAGGATAATCATGGCCAAGTTATATTTTTATTATTCGGCAATGAATGCGGGTAAGAGTACGGTGTTGCTCCAATCAGCATATAATTATAAAGAAAGAGGAATGGATACATTGCTCTTCACTCCTCAAATTGACGACCGTTACAGCAGTGGAAAAATTCACTCAAGAATAGGATTAAGTGCCGAGGCGCAGCCATTTGATGATCAATTTAATCTTTTTGATTATGTGAAACAGGAAAAGGACAGAAATCCCCGGTTACAATGTATCCTGGTAGATGAAGCTCAGTTTCTAAAAAAAGAACAGGTATCTCAATTGTGTAGAATTGTCGATGAATTAAATTTGCCCGTGTTGGCTTATGGATTACGCAGCGACTATCAGGGCGAATGTTTTGAGGGCAGCAAATATCTCTTGATTTGGGCGGATAATCTTGTAGAGATCAAGACTATTTGTCATTGTGGCAAGAAGGCGATCATGAATACGCGAATCGATGCTGAAGGAAAGGTGGTGAAATCAGGTGAGCAAGTGCATATAGGCGGAAACGAGCAATATATTCCCATGTGCCGAAGACATTTTAATGAAGCCAGAAAATAATTTCATTTTTTGCCTGAATATTTGCTTATCCTCGAACACCGCGACTTCGTTGGGTATATTTTATTAAAGCCTTACATGATGAGTTGAAAACTGCCTAATTATATGAAGGAATTGGAATTATTGGCTATTGCTGTTTCATATTTAATGCATGAACATTGGATGTCGTAAATAATATATACTTTATAAAAGAGACATGATCCCAAGCGGTCGTTTATTGCAAGTATATGATTAATGAGGAATTTACCATGGAAACTCCACTAAGTGTGCTACTGAAAGACAAGGGATATGTTGTGCAAAGCATTTTGCCTGACATAACAGCTTATGAATGCGCATTGAAATTGAACGAGTATAAGGTAGGCGCTTTATTGGTGATTGAAAATGACAAGCTCATTGGCATTATCAGTGAGCGCGATATCTTGAGGAAGGTGGTTGCAAAAGGTGAAGATCCCAAGAAGGTGTTGATCACCTCCATCATGACCAAAGATCTGGTGACCGTATTACCTTCAACGACTGTTCAGGAAGCAATGCAGATTGTCACCAACAAGCGCATCCGGCATTTACCTGTAATTGATAATGGAAAATTGATAGGTGTGATATCTATCGGTGACTTGACAAGGTGGGTGATGTTATCGCAAGAACAACAGATATCATCACTTACAAATTATATTCAGGGTTAACGATCACCTGATTGAGAGTCAACCGAGTTTAGCGCAGATGTTTTGCTTGAATATAATGGAATACTGGCCTACATACTTTCAAACTTGAAGGATAAATATATGAAAGACGCGACTCTAATTGCTGCAACTCCCCAAAAGCTTGCCACGCCCAATGATCTTGGTGAAAAAGCACGACAAGCAATTCCAGCGGCCATCAATCCTCTGGTCGCTGATGCATTTGCATTATACGTCAAAACAAAGAATTTTCACTGGCACATGTCTGGTAACCATTATCGTGATTATCATCTGCTGCTCGATGAGCAAAGTGACCAGATATTCGCAATGATTGATGTTTTGGCAGAGCGGGTTCGTAAAACAGGCGGGACAACAATCCGTTCAATAGAACATATCAAAAGCCTCCAGCATATTCGGGACGAAAATGAGGCATTTATACAACCCAGGGATATGCTAAGACATTTGATGGAAGATAATAAGGATTTTTGTGCACGGATGCGCGCGGCGCATAAAATCTGTGACGAAGTCAATGATATTGCAACAGCCAGTCTGCTTGAAAATTACATTGATGAAGCTGAGCGCAGGGTATGGTTTCTTTTCGAAACGTTAGCAGAGTAATATCCATATGACAGAATGCCTGTCTACGCTGAATGAAAATTCAGTAGGATAGGCATTTATCATGAATGCGAATCTCCTTGATTCATCCTGAAAAATTCAATTCGTCTGCCGTTATTCTTAACAGAATCTTAGCATTACTAATCCTCGCGAAATATTTAAACCAATTAATACTAAATTAATAATCAACAAGTTAATCTCAAATATAATATCGCTAGTTGAAAATTATAAAATTATAAAAATAACAAAAAATAACAATAAATCGACCGAGGAGTGGCAATAATGTTAAGCGGTTCAAATACCAAACTCGATTTGCGACAAAAAAATGTCCTGGATAAATTGATCCAATATTTGAATCTGTATTCAAATAAGCGAGATCAAACACGAAAGGAACAATTAATCAACTTAATGGGTAAAGGCTATTGCAGCGGATTTACTACCATATGGTTATATGCGAACTGGATTACAACCCAGAAGGAAACAGGCAAGGAAAGAGATGATTTGATCTGGTTTAATAATATCACCAGGCAAATTGTAACGTGGGATGGTAGCAGTGAGATTACAATTGAGCAGCAACAGGAATTTGAAAGATTTCTGAGTCTAATCGAATTTTATCAGCATATTGATGAGTTCCTTCCAATTGGTCAGGGTGATATCGAAAAAAGCCTGGTTGACTCAAAAAACAGACAACCCAAAAAGCTTTATACATTAGGCGGTTTATTTACAGAAGATGAGGCTGCAGTAATTCTGCAGAGAATGCTGGATGAAAAAATGTTCGCTGACAAGCTTACTATATTTTCATCGCATAATCATGCAACTGGTTTATTTAATGATGGGTCGGACAAATATTTTTTTTATGATCCGAATAATCCGGATGGCGCGGTCGAAATCAAAAACGGCAAGGAACTTGCCCAGGCCTTATTCAAGGCTTACAGGTTTACACCCGGGTTGCCTTCACCTTTAGGAGTGAGAATATTTGGATTTTCACCACTGGATAATCCCATTCCGCAAACAGAATTATTGAAGCACATGAGTGTGCTTGCAGATAATAATGGAATTATAAAAGATAAAAAATACTGCAATGGAATGAGCTGCCTGCATATGGCGGTCAGGGTTGGTGATATTGAAAGCGTGAAATTTCTTTTAGAGCAGGGCGTTGATGTCAATTATTCGAATTCATCCAAGGAGGACGACGAAGCATTGGGTTCTCCGATACGTTTTGCCATTCAATGGAACAGGCCTGAAATTCTTCAGCTGCTCATTGATACCGGAAAGGTGGTGCTTAGATCAGAAGATTTATATTCTGCTGTCAGACACAAATCTGCATTGATGCTCAAAATATTATTTGATGCGCCAAACGCTCCAGACAAATCTTCGATACAATTAGATTTAATGCTTGAGTTAGCCATAAAAAATGGATTTTCTGATATTGTCTCTGTCTTGCTTGACTATGGCGCCAATCCATTGTCTGTACATGTCAGTGGCAAAACTTATATGGAGTTGGCTGTTGATTATGGATATGTCGATGTGCTGACGGTGTTTTTAAAGAAATTGATCTCAGACTCAAAGGATGTTACCAGTTATCAGAGCACTCTGGATAGACTTTTGACACTGGCAGTCAAACAACAGCATACACATGCAGTAAGGATATTGCTGGAGTACGGTGCAAATGTTAATGCGAGATTCGATAATAATTCGACTGTGTTGCACTATGCTCTTGAATCCGGATATAGCGATATTGCTGAAATTTTAATGAAATCACCCGGCCTGGATTATTCCCTGATTGGCAAAGATGGACAAACCATGATTAACGCTGCATACGAAGGAATCAAAACATTACGCCAGGGAATTCAGCATTTGAAACAAGACGTCACAGTTGCGAAATCATCTGATCAATTAAATGAAGCTGTTCGAAAGCTTAAATCCGCAGAAATTGAATATCTACAGTTTCAATCGCTTTTTAACCAATTGAAAATATCGACTGATAATTGGACTGATGCCTATCACCATGCAGTTACGATCGGTGACCTTGATCAGGTCAAAGACATGGTTGCAGATAAAAAATCACTATTATCCGATATTGGAGCATTAATAACCGCGACACGAAATGGTCATATACAGGTTATTGATTGGCTATTGTCACAAGATATCGATATCAATGCCCAGGTTAATGGAACGACGGCCTTACATGAAAGTTTGTATGGCGGTTTGAAGATAATTCAATTCTTGCTTGAACATAATGCGAATCCCAACAGTTTATATAAAAATATGGTAAGACCTTTGTATACTGCCGCGCAGTTGGGCAATATTGAAATAATGCGGCTTTTAATTTCATATTCTGCTGATGTTAACATGGGTACAGTGGTTGGTGAAACTCCATTATCCGGTACTGTACGTACCGGAAATTTAGCGGCAGCCGAATTCCTGATAAAAGAAGCGCATGCGAGTTTGAATACTGATCAGGATTGTGAGGATAGTCATTTGCATCTTGCCATAGAATATAACAGATTGTCATTTGTCGAGTTATTTCTGCAAAACGGTGCTGACATATTCAAAAAAAATAATGCGGGTAAAACGCCTGTTCAGCTTGCAGCCGAGAAAGGTTGGAATGGCATCACCAAAGCTATTTTCACGCACATAGCTGTTAGCAGACAAGACAAATCATCACTGCTGCATATTCTGATAGAAATGGGATATACAGGTTTTATAAAAGAGGTATTATATTCGGAATATGGCATTGCATATGCAACAAGAGATGATGGTTATACACCTATGCATATCGCAGCAGAGTGTGGTAACGAAGCGGCGGTGCAATTGCTGCTCGAAAAGGTCGGCAATGTGTTTAACGATGATAATGCAGAACAGGTATCTCCTGTCGATCTGGCTTACAAGAATAATTTCGATAATATAGTTCTCATGATGATGAAGAGGACACCTTCACATTCATTGTCAATGGCTATCAAAAAAGGCTATGACTTTAAACGCATTATCTCAAAGCTGATAGAAGATGACTTGAAAGCAGTCGACTTCCAGGAATTACAAATTCAGGCGATTAAGGCTAAACAGTACGATCTTGCAATCGACCTTCTCAATGCTGAGCTGCAATACAGCAATCCAAACGGGTATTCGATATTGCATCTGGCTGCCAAACGTGGATACTGCGAGGTGATGGGCAGGATCATGGTCCATGACAAGAGTTTACTGAATGCTTTGGATAAGAATGGCAACACGCCATTGTTGCTTGCACTTGAGCATTCACAACTCAATGTAGCGGATTCATTGCTTGGAATTGAAGCAGTCAATATTCATGCAGCCAATCGTAAAACCGGCAATACGGCATTGCATCACGCATGCAGGATTGGTTCGGCAGATATCGTGCGTACACTTATGAATATAATGGCGCTGACGCAAATGTAAAGAATCTTCAAGGTGTCACGCCGCTTCATGTCGCGTGCTCCCATGGCAACGATTCGAGCGTGGATGCATTATTTGACTGTAGCGAATCTGGCAAGCAGGCTCGAATCGATGACTCCTATGCTGAGCTGGTAAAGATAGCGGCCAATTTATATATATTGGACAGACTCAAAATACGAAACTACATTGAATATCGTTCCGGCAAGGCAACTTATACCGGATGGTCGTTTGGACGCACAAAAGAACAAAAACTCGCCGCGGCAAAAGAAGTAGAAGGAATGGTCAGGATGCGCAAACGCAATGACGAGGTATTTCACAAGTGTCAAAAGGATATCAATAAGGGTGCCTTGCACAAGGTTGTCAACTCAATTATGACTCTCAGGCCAAGCAGAAGCACTTGATAGTGTACAGACTGATTTACACTTCATCCAGCCATGCTGCGGCATCCTTGGCGAAATAAGTGATTATAAAATCAGCGCCTGCGCGGCGGATTGAGGTTAAAACTTCAAGGACGGCGCTTTTTTCGTTGATCCAGCCTTTTTCAGCTGCGGCTTTAATCATGGCGAATTCACCGCTAGTGTGGTATGCGCCCAATGGTAATTCCGGATAAGCTTGTTTAACACGTGTGATGATATCGAGATATGTGTGTGCGGGCTTGACCATCAGCATGTCTGCGCCTTCTGCAATGTCGAGAGAGCACTCACGAATGGCTTCACTGCTATTTGCGATATCCATCATATGTGTGCTGCGGTCCCCAAATTTGGGCGCACCTTCTGCTGCCTGACGAAATGGTCCATACATGGATGATGAGTACTTCACTGAATAGCTGAGAATCGGCTTATTGTTAAACCCAGCCTGATCAAGAGCGTTTCGAATCACATGAACCATGCCATCTATCATGCCGCTTGGAGCGATAATATCGGCTCCCGCTCGGGCATGACTCACCGCCTGCTTTGCAAGTAATTCCAGGGTCTTGTCATTGTCTAAAACATATTGATCATCATGTCGTATTATCACGCCGCAATGACCATGGTCAGTGTATTCACAAAAACAAATATCAGATATGACAACAAGTTCTGGCGCTATTTTTTTAATAACAGGTATGGCGGTTTGAATAATGCCGTTATCCGAGTATGAATCCTGACCCAAAGCGTCTTTATGCTCGGGAATGCCAAACAGAATGACATTCTTTATTCCTAATTGGATGATCTCTCTTATCTCATCATCCAGACGGTCAATGCTGATTTGAAATTGACCAGGCATGGAAGGAATGGGATTTTTGATTCCGGAGCCATGTCTGATAAATAAAGGTAGAACAAAATCAGTGGCATTGAGGGCTGTTTCCCTGACCAGATCACGAAGATTGGGTGCATGTCGTAATCGGCGTAAACGCGTCTTTGGATAGTGGCCTAGATGACTCATTTCAAATTTTCCTCAATGAATTCACTGACTAATTGCAGGGTTGGATATTTATGCGCGCTTTGCGGTTCGCGGCCATAATTATCGAGGCGAATCTTACCCCATCATGCATCAATTTGCCAGGCTTCCACACTCACGATGAAAATAGTCGTTTCATTAAATGCAAGATTTTATCCAAATAAAAGCAGTATATCGGATCGAAACGATTAGAGTATAATTATTGAATGACGCAAAATAACAACAACTCCAGATGATCAGGGTCTGGCTGAATAAAGAGAGTGGAACAAGGTTAATTTTATGAGCAAGCGTCGTTATCCCATTAATCCCGCTGAATGGATCAGCCAGCTGGCCGGATTGCGCGGGCAAGATCAGGTGGCACTTCTAAAAACTGCAATCGGTTTATATGACAGTAAAAGCCATTCACTTCTGGAAAAGGGATTGGGCATTGCCGATATATTATTGTCTCTGGGGCTGGATAATGAAACACTGGCATCCGCGCTGGTCTATCCCGCTTTGCAAGTAAACGAGATTCACCTGGATTCAATTACTGATTATCTTGGTGAAAGCAGCAGCAAGTTATTGCATGATGTCTTGCAAATGCAATCGCTTGATAAATTACAGCATCTTGAGCAACGCGGCAGCCTGCAGCTTGAAAACCTGCGAAAAATGTTGCTGGCCATGGTGACTGATGTGCGTGCTGTACTCATTGTTATTGCTGAGCGTTTATGGCTTTTGCGCCAGGCGAAAAACGAAGATAAGGCGGCCCAGGAAAAACTCGCTAACGCGACATTAGCCATATACGCACCCCTGGCTAACCGCCTGGGTGTCTGGCAATTGAAATGGGAAATCGAAGATTTATGCTTGCGCTATATCCATCCCGATGTTTATAAAAGAATTGCGAAGGGAATTGCTTCACGGCGTGATGATAGAGAGGCATACATTCAGAATTTTATAAAGACCTTGAGAAATACAATTGAGCAGGCTGGGATCAGTGATTTTCAGGTCACAGGCCGGGTCAAGCACATATATAGCATCTATAAGAAGATGCAGCGTAAAAATGCCAACCTGGAGCAGATATACGACATGAGTGCCCTGCGGGTGCTGGTTCAGAATATTGAAGATTGTTACGCGGTTCTTGGCATATTGCAAAGCGGCTGGCAGCAGGTACCGGAGGAATTTGATGATTATATCAATCATCCGAAACCCAATGGCTACCAGTCGATTCATACAGTACTCATTGGTCCCGCAAATCATTTTGTCGAAGTCCAGATCCGTACGTATCAAATGCATCAGGAGTCTGAGCTGGGAGTGGCTGCTCACTGGCGTTATAAGGAAGGTGTACTGCAGACATCGAATTACGAGGCAAAAATTGCCTTGCTCAGGCAAATCATCGAATGGCAAAAAGAAGTAGTGAGTACAGACAGTGCTCCCACTGCCCAACCATCCAAGGATTTGTTTGCTGACCGCATTTATGTGTTTACTCCTTTGGGTGACATTATTGATTTGCCAAAAGGCGCTACTCCCCTGGATTTTGCTTACACCATTCATAGTGAAGTCGGGCACCGGTGCCGCGGCGCCAAAGTTGACGGCAATATCGTGCAATTGACTTATGCCTTGCAAATGGGTCAGCGTGTGGAGATTTTGACAGCAAAACAGGCAAATCCCAGTCGGGACTGGATGAATCCTCATCTGGGATATTTAACCACAGCGCGCGCGCGAGCCAAAGTCGCGCACTGGTTCAGAGTCAAGGAGTGTATTCAAAACACAGTGAATGGCCGTGAGCTGCTGGAGAAAGAATTACGCAGGCTCGGTATCAGCAACAAGATTGACTTGAATGCGATCGCGAACAAATTGCATTATAAAACCGATGACGAGTTACTGGCGGCCCTGGCCTCTGGTGACGTCCGCACTGCCCAGATTATGCATTATATTGTACCAGCCGTATCGGAGCCTGATCTGCCTGTGATAGAGGGACGTGAAGATGAAACTGGTGGGCCACCAAATATTCAGATTCTCGGTATAGATAATCTATTGACGCATATTGCGCGTTGCTGCAAACCACTGCCTGGCGATGCTGTCGTGGGTTATGTCACGCGTAATCGGGGTGTGAGTATTCATCGCCGGGATTGCAAAAATATCACGAATATCGGCAACGATAGCAAGGGTCGGATGATAGAGGTAAGCTGGAGTGAAAAGCACGCTGAAAAATATTCTGCGGACCTGTTTATCAGGGTCTATGACCATCCGGGACTGCTGCGTGATATAACCACTTTGCTTGCGAGCGAAAAAATCAACGTTCTCGGCTTGCAGACCCAGCGGGTGAGTGATTCTCCGGAGGTCGATATCTATGTCACAATCGAGATTTCCAGCAGAACTCAGTTAAAAAATGCACTGGATCAATTGCAGAAATTGCCGAATATTATTCAAGCCAGGCGCAGGTAACTCTCAAGTCATTAGATGACATATTGCGCTCCGGAAATTATCAATCGTCGTTATTGTTTCCATGTTATTCAGGGTAACCGCGTTCTCAGTCTGACCAAACCAGATGGGCAATCAGATGTTTTCATTCTCTTGCAGCGTTCAAAACCATTTCAGGTAGTGGGTTTAAATAATTTCGAAAATTTGCATATTTTCGAAAAATAGCATAAGATACGATCAAGATAATAATAATGGTGGTGTATGTCAGAACAAAGCCGGAAATTAACCAAGGCGACCAAAGTGCAGGAATGCATACGCGAGGATATCATCGGAGGATTTTATGCGCCTGGTGACAGATTACAGATGGAAGCACTGAAGGAAAGGTATGGTGTAGGCTATAGCCCTTTGCGGGAAGCGCTTTCACGTCTCGTCAGTATGGGGCTGGTAGAAATGGAGGAGCAATGCGGTTTCAGCGTCGCACCGCAGACACTGGAAGAATTGCATGATCTTTACAACATGAGAGCGTACATTGAGGCCCGCGCGCTCGAACTTTCCATCCGTCATGGTGATGATAGCTGGGAGGCGGATGTCGTAGCGAATTGGCACTGCTTTTCCAAATATCTGGATCCCAAAAGAAATATGAATATTGTCAGCAATGAATGGGAAAGACTGCAGAAAAATTTTTTTTATGCGCTCGTCAAGGGCTGTCAATCACCTTGGTTGTTAAGGATTCATAATCTGTTGTACGACCAGGCATCAAGGTATCGGAATATATGTATCGCGAAATATAAAAATAATGAAAAGTCACTGCATAAGTATATTAAGGAAATGCAGCAGCTCGTTGATGCGGTCTTGTCCAGAGATGTTGAAACGACAATCAGGCTATCGCGCATCAATTGGGATAATACTGTAAAAGTCATAGCCAAATCATTACAGGCGAGATTAAAAAAATAAGTGTCATCATATGGGTCAGCATCCTGCCAATTATTTTTCAGAGATTGATAATACACTTGCCGGTCAACTGGCCGAAAAGTTTGGAACGCCGGTTTTCATCATGGATAAAAGAGGGTTGTTGCAGCGTTATTATGATTTACATGCCGCTGTAACACAGCGCTATAAACATTCCATGATCGCAGTTTCGTATAAAACAAATTTTTTAAAAGGCATCCTGGCGTTATTGCACGGCGTGGGTGCGCATGCAGAGGTGGTGTCTGGTGTCGAATATGCAGTAGCAAAGGAAATTCGCTTGCCACATCAAAGAATTGTTTTTAATGGACCAATGAAAACACGCAGTGAATTATTGATGGCAATCAACGACAATGCACTCATCAACTGTGATCACGAAGATGAAATCGACCTGATTGAGCAAATTGCAAAAGACCAGAGAAAGGTGGTGCCAATTGGATTGCGCATTTATTTCAGGGAGGCACAATCTTCCTGGAGCAGGTTCGGATTTCAGGTTGACAGCGCCTTGTCAGATACTGCCACGGAGGCGCTTATCAGGAGAATTAGAGTGTCACCAAATCTGCATCTGGCTGGATTGCATGCACACATAGGCACGAATATCCGCGACGTGCAGCATTTTTCCAGACTGGGAAAGTATTTGTCATCTTTCGCTTCGTTACTTAAAGCAAGGTTCAATATCGAGCTGGATTGGATAGATGTGGGTGGCGGTCTGGCCGGTATTAGTCCGCGCAAGGATGAGAACCGCGAAGTTCCATATGAGTTGCCGGATGCACACGAATATGCTGATGCCATTATTACGCCTTTGCTTGGATACATAAACAGTTTGACTAAACCGCCACTACTGATTTTCGAGCCAGGACGCACTTTGTTTGAAGCTTCGGGCGGTTTGTTGACACGGGTAATTGGCAGGCGAAGTGTGACAGCTGGCAAATCACAGGCATTGATACTGGATGCGGGCATGAATGCGTTGTCTACCTGTTATCTTTATGATTTCCCTATTCGGAATTTTGCAGATAACAGCGATTATGTTTTAACGAGGCTACTGGGGCCAACCTGTAATCAGGCCGATCAGCTGCATACACCCATAGTGATGCCTTCTTTGAACATCGATGATCTCTTGCTTTTTTATGGTGTTGGTTCATATTGCATGGCATTCAGTTATTCATTCATCCGGTTCCGGCCAGGAGTGATTATTTGGCATGGGGACACGTTCTCCGAATGGATCAGACATCCAGAGACGTTATCGTCTAACGCGATGATTGGACATGTCCCGGAATCATTTGCGAGGATGAATGTGTGATCAACGAGATGAAAACTTTTTTAATTGTTCCTTCTGTACCTACTCCCAACGGTCCTTTGCATCTTGGTCATATTGGGGGACCATATTTAAGCGCCGATATTCTTGCACGTTATTTGCGCATGAGAGGAAACCGCGCATTGATAATCAGCGGGACCGATAGCTATGAATCATATGTTACTGCCAGGGCAAGCAAGGAAAACCAGCCGATATCTGATATCTGCAACTATTATCATCATCAGATTGATAAAGACCTGAAGGCCATGCAGATCGAAATGAATGCGTTTGTCAACCCATTATCCGAACAATGGGATCAAATGTATCGCCAATGGCATTACCATATTTTGCATAAATTGCGAAACCAGGGTTCAATTCAGGAAATAAACGAGATTGTGCTATGGGATCATCACAGTAAACGCTATCTGACTGGCTGCTGGCTGAATGGGCAATGTCCGCTTTGTCGTGCGAACGTGACGGGATACTTTTGTGAAAATTGCGGCGGTCATTTTCGTCCCGAGGAGGTTGTTCATCAATATTCTTACGCGGTGCATACTGTAAAAAATCTTTTTTTATGCGTTCCAACAACGGGATTGGTACTGAAAGGAATTAATTATTCTATTCGTGAGCGTTATCAGCATTACATCAGGCAACAAAATGGACTTCTCAGATTGACAGCGAACAGCGACTGGGGATTGCCTTATTCTGAATCTGCCAGATTGTTCAATTATGGGTTCATGTTTGCATATTTTTTGATGCTTGGGGAAATTGCCAGAGTCATGCTGGGAGCCAGTGTTAATGCATTTCAAGCGGATTCTGATATCGTGACAATAGCCAGTTTTGGTGTTGATAATGCTGTGCCATTTCTTGCAAGTGCTCATGGTATAACAGCTGCATGTCAGGAATACAAGACGTTTGATTATTATCTGGTAAATTATTTTTATCATCTTGAAGGCAGTAAATTTTCAACTTCACGTCGTCATGCCGTATGGGTGAATGATATCGTCGATAATAAAGGATTGACCAGTGATATTGTGCGTTTCTATCTGGCGTCAATAAATGTGAGAGAAGGGAGTGGCAATTTTTCGCTGCAGGATTTTCTATCCTGCAATCTGAACACAAGAAACTGGATTCAGCAGCGCATCAATAACGTCCTTCCTGTCGTTACATTGCCTGGCTCCGGGGTGATGGATAGCGTGTTCATGCGGCAGCTGGATGAAATTCTGCTATTACAGTATCGCGCATTGGATCCAGAACAGTTCGCTCCTCATGAAGTCACTCCACTTATTCATGCCTGGCTTGAATTCGGAAATTCGATAGCGCATTTATCCGAAAATTATTTCTGGTGGTTAAAAGGATTATGTTTATTAATTTATCCTGTCATGCCTTATACAGGCCAGCAGCTCTGGGAAATATTAGGTTATGCCGGCATGCCCAGGATAAATGGTTTTAACGAACGGCCGGAATTACCAATTCAGAGAAATAAACAAATAAATACAAATGAGATTAATCCGGATTTGCACTTGCGGGAAAACAAATATGATAAAACTCGAACATGATATATATGATTTGCTTGGTGTGGGTATAGGTCCGTTTAATTTGAGCCTGGCAGCGTTAATGTCGCCGCTGAAATCAACCAACAGCATATTTTTTGAACGTCGTAAATCATTTGTGTGGCATCCCGGATTGCTGTTGCCGAACGCTGAAATTCAAGTAAATTATCTCAAGGACCTGGTCACGCTGGTTGATCCAACCAATCCTTACTCATTCATAGCCTATCTGGCGAAACAAAAGCGTTTGTATCGTTTCATGAATTCACGCTTTCAAAAAGTATTACGTGCGGAGTTCAGCCAGTATTTACATTGGGTAAGCCGGTCATTGACTAATCTTCGCTTTGACGAAAAGGTAGAGGATATAGGATTTGACGGCTCTTCATTTGTAGTGTCAACGACAGCGCGCACAGTCCGTGGTAGGCATTTAGCACTAGGTAGTGGTCTGACTCCATATGTTCCTGAGTGTGCAAGACAGTATCTGGGCGAAAATGTTTACCACAGTCATGATTTATTAAATCATGCAGCAGATTGGAAAGGATTAAGGGTTGCCGTGATTGGAGGAGGCCAAAGCGGTGCTGAAGCCGTCCACTACATCCTGAGTGATTCTACTAATTTACCCAAACAATTAACCTGGGTAACCAAAAGAAATATTTTTTCTCCCATGGATGATTCAGTATTCGCAAACGAATATTTTACGCCAAACTATAGCGAATATTTCTTCAGTCTTTCTGAAGATAAAAGACAGCGTTTATTGGAAGATCAAAAATTGGCTAGTGATGGAATCTCATCGGACTTGCTCGAATCAATTTATAAAAAGCTCTACATCTACGAATTTATTGAGCAATACGGTCGTTTTTTCCGGCTTGTTGGTAATCATGAACTAACCAATGTCGGGAACAATGGGAATGCAATCAGTTTAATGTTGAAGGAATGTGATTCAGGCGAAAAACACATGTGTACGGCGGATATAGTGATTTTAAGCACAGGGTATGACTGGCAAATGCCAGTGTATCTCAATTCACTGTCTGAGCGTATCCCGTTGAATAATGGTCGATTCATCATTAATTCAGATTATTCAATTGCATGGGATGGTCCTGAATCCTGCCGGATATATGCTCAAAACGCTGCCAGACATTCTCACGGCATCGCAGATCCTAACCTCAGCCTGATGGCATGGCGTAGCGCAAAAATCATAAACAGTATCGTGCAAGATGTTGTTTATGATCTTGCTAACGCCGAAACAGGAATGGATTGGCAAGGCTTTGCTGGTAAAACCGAAGAGGAAACAAGATATGTTGCATGCGCTTAATGAAATACAGCCAAAATTGAATTTATCCATGGTTGAGCTTATTGCTCCAGGTGTGATTGTCCACCCGGTTGATTTTAGCGGCAGAAATGTCAATCCACCATTCAAGGCGACTTGCTTTGAAGTAATGCCGGGATGCTCTACGCCGCCTGACCAGCATGAGGTGCAAGAATGCTGGATTATCATGAAAGGCTCCGGCATTCTCGAATTCGCCGCGAAGCAGCACGTCATCAGGGAGAAGGATGTTCTTTATTTTGCGTCGCGCGAGCTTCATCAGATTTTTAATGATGGAAGCGAGACGTTGATCATTTTTTCAATTTACTGGTAACTGGGTTATGCGCGATTGGGCGGATATTATCATCGTCGGCGGCGGGATTTCCGGCTGCGCGATTTTTTATGAACTTTCCAGAAGTACATCGCTAAAAGTAATGCTGCTGGAAAAAAATTGTATTGCAAGTGGAAGCACTGCCCAATCTGGTGGATTTATTCGTAAATTTAACACTGATGCTTATCTTCGGCGTCTGGCGGATGACAGCTTTGATTATTATCAGCACTTTGCCAGGCATGTTGGAGGATCTTGCGGGTTCAGGACTGAATATTTTCAGTATCGTTTACCTTATCCGCTGTCGGATGAGACTCAGGCGTGCATAGAAGGATTACAGGCATCCGGTTATCCGTTATCTCTATCACTTTCCAGCAGTGAATGCGTTGTCAATGAATCAATGGCTGCAAGCATTGATCCCAAGTCAGCATGTCGTGCGTGGGTAAACGCTGCTGTACGGCATAATGGAATTGTGTATCAGAGGACATCTGTTGATGCAATTCTGACTGAAAACGCCAGGATATATGGAGTGCAGACAACGCGGGGAGATATCATGTCAACTTATGTCGTATTAAGCGCAGGGATCATGAGCGCGGCAATCCTGGATCAGCTTGATATAAAATCGGATATCACAGTCAAATCGTTCCAATATCATGTGTACAAGCACGCCGCTCATTTGGTTGATTCAAGTTATATTGATTTAATCGATGGCTATTACCTCTTGCCGCTACGCAGCGGGGACGCTATTGCAGGTCGCCTGAGCGAGGACAGGAATGCTGATCCCGTGTCCGTTGGCGAAACGGCTGTTGATTATCAGGTTGATACAATGTTACATCAGCTTGTCTCTCAACGGATTCAGGGCCTTCGAGAATATGCTGTCTCGGATATCAAGACAGGTTATGATGCATTTACTACTGATGAGCGTGGCATGGTGAATGTTATGCCGCAAGTGGCGGGTTTGATTGTTGCGTCAGGCTGGAGCGGCGGCGGTGTCAAGCTGGCACCTGCAATCGCAAAAAAAGTGCTGGCTATCATTCAGCAGGATGTGATAGCTAAGGTATGTTAGCCTTGATGCATTCAGGCACTATCAAAAACAAAATGGCATTGATCCCGGATTCAAGCCCGAATTCATTATTACTCTGATATTGTCAGTAATCAGTTTTGCGATGCTGGACCAAATGTCTTTATTAGCGACAAAAGAATCAGCATGGCATGGCTATGTCGAATTCTGCGTTGAATGTTTGCTGAAAGCATTGGAGAAAGGACGCTTGAGTCAAGGGCATTCCATTCATCACATAAACTCATTATAATTTCCGCATCTTGTAGCGAACACTGTCTTCCGGAAGGCTGAATTATAATGATTTTTCAAATGGCCCAGTTATCCATGATGTTAATGCTGATCCTCGCTGCCTCCCATTTATTCACCAATGCGATTGAATATATGGGTGAAAAGCTGGGTGTTTCCGAAGGAATGACCGGCTCCATATTCGCCGCCATTGCCACAGCGTTGCCGGAAACTTGTGTGCCTGTTGTGGCAATAATAGCCGGCACATCAGACAAACAGATAAACCAGGAAATCAGCGTGGGCGCCATTTTGGGAGCGCCATTGATGTTGTCGACATTGTCCACTGTTTTATTAGCGCTATCCGCGCTCAGGACGCGGGGTATTAACGGTAAAATTGTCCCTGAGAAAAGCGGCTTTGTACGGGATATCAATTTCTTTTTATGCGCTTTTAGTGCGTCAGCCATCGCCATGTTCGTACCGCATCATCCGGTCTATCTGCGTGCGGTCATGAGCCTGTTTCTGGTTTTCCTGTATATTTATTACCTTGTGATGACCCTCAGGGCATCCAGGCAATTAGTGACTTGCGGGCACAGTGTCATGACAGATGAGCCTTTGCTGTTAACAAAACTGGGTTTGAAAAATAATACCGGCACAATTTTACTGCAACTGATCGCAAGTCTGGGATTGCTGCTGCTCGCGTCAAAAGGATTCATTAATAGTATTGCCGCGATATCGAAATTATTGTCCTTGTCTGCGCTGGTTCTTTCGCTACTCATTATTCCCATCGGCACTGAATTGCCAGAAAAAGTGAATAGTATTCTCTGGATACGTAAAAACAAGGATACCCTTGGATTTGGAAATATCACAGGCGCCATGGTATTTCAGGGGACATTGCTGCCTGCGCTGGGCATCATGCTGACTCCGTGGCGGCCGGGCCCGGAGGTGATGACAGGCATTGTCATCACGCTTCTTTCCGCATTGTGGTTACGGGCCAATGCCTCCACCAAAGGAGTGCGTATTTCAGCACTGATGGTGAATGGCGGATTTTATCTTGCCTATCTTTATTTCACGCTCGCGTGAATACACTGTGCTGATCACTTTCATATCGAGTATAATTCACTATCAAGGATTGTCATGATCACCAGCATGGATATGAATTATGGAAGATATTCTCTACACAGGCATTATCTTTGTGTTTTTTGGCATCTGTTTCGCATTGATCTGGTTTTTTGATTCATTGTCAGGGAGTAAATAATGGGTCTTTACATTCTGTGCGGTGTCATTACACTGGTTTTGTTGATCTATCTTCTGATTGTCATGTTTAAACCCGAATTATTCTGACAAGACGCAAGGAAAGGATGCCAATGACACAGGCTGGCTTGGTTCAAATCTTGTTATATCTTCTGGTTGTCATCTTGTGTGTCAAGCCACTGGGCTCGTACATGGCCGCAGTTTATTCAGGCAAGTCTTGTGGTCTTGATATGGTGTTGGGCTGGCTCGAGCGGATCGCCTATCGCACAGGTGGTATCAATTCCACTCAGGAAATGAGCTGGAAGACTTATCTGTCAGCCATGCTCATTTTCAATTTTTTTGGCTTGCTTGCGGTGTATGGATGTCAGCGTCTGCAATTTTATCTGCCGCTTAATCCACAAGGCTTCCCGGCCGTCCCTCCTGATCTTGCATTAAACACAGCTTCGAGTTTTGCTGCCAATACCAACTGGCAGGCGTATGGCGGGGAAACAACCATGAGTTATTTCTCGCAAATGGCGGCGCTGACAGTGCAAAATTTTCTTTCAGCTGCGACAGGAATGTCATTGCTGGTTGCCATGATACGCGGAATTGCGCGGCATGAGACAACCAAACTCGGAAATTTTTGGGTAGACACAGTTCGGGGTATTCTTTATATTCTGCTCCCCCTCGCATTTGTATTGGCAATGCTGCTGGTTTCACAAGGTGTCATTCAGAATTTCAAGCCCTATCAGACAGTCAGTTTCATGCAGCCCGTCAGCTATCAGGAGCAAATCACCGATGCATCGGGGAATCCAGTCAAGGATGCACAAGGGCATCCCAAAGCACAAATGAAAATTGCCGCAAGCCAGTTGCTACCCATGGGGCCTGTCGCTTCCCAGATTGCCATCAAGCAGCTGGGAACAAATGGCGGGGGCTTTTTCAATGTGAATTCAGCTCATCCATTTGAGAACCCTACCCCACTATCCAATTTTCTGGAAATGATTTCCATTCTGCTTATTCCCGCGGCCCTCTGTTACACCTATGGAATAATGGTGAACGACAGACGGCAGGGTTGGGCAATATTCATCGCAATGGCTATCCTGTTTGTCCCGCTTGTTTTTGTTACCGTCGCGCAAGAACAGCAGGGTAACCCCGCTTTTACTTACATGGGGATAGATCAGCGCCCTGATCATGCACTTTATCCGGGCGGAAATATGGAAGGCAAGGAATCGCGTTTTGGAATCACCAATTCATCTATCTGGGCAGCTGCGACAACCGCAACGTCGAACGGTTCGATTAATTCCATGCATGATTCCTATACGCCGCTGGGTGGACTGATACCTCTCTGGTTAATGCATCTGGGAGAGGTCGCTTTTGGCGGTGTGGGTTCTGGTTTATATGGAATGTTAATGCTGGTTATCATCACCGTTTTTGTTGCAGGTCTGATGGTCGGAAGAACACCGGAATACCTGGGCAAGAAAATTGAGCCATTTGAAATGAAAATGGCTTCCATTGGCGTGCTGCTCATGCCGCTTGCTGTGTTGTTTTTTACCGGAATCGCCGTTGTTACGGCTGTTGGCACAGGCGCGATTGAAAATCCGGGCGCTCATGGATTTACTGAAATGCTGTATGCGTTTACATCCATGGTCAACAATAATGGAAGTGCTTTTGCAGGGCTCAATGCTAACAACCGCTTTTATAATCTCGCCGGAGGCATGGCGATCCTGATGGGCCGGTACTGGATTGCAATTCCGGCACTTGCGATCGCAGGCTCTCTCGCGCGTAAAAAGGGTGCTCCTGTCGGATTGGGAACGTTGGCAACGCATACACCTTTATTTATTTTTCTCTTGATCAGTGTGGTTATTGTACTGGGTGCGCTAACTTTCTTTCCCGCGCTCTCACTGGGACCGATTGTTGAACATCTCATGCTATGGGGGAAATATGGCCGCTAAAATTTCTCTTTGGGATCCGGGCATCATTAAGCTCGCTATTCGGGATTCATTCATCAAATTATCGCCCAGACATCAGGTGCGAAATCCGGTCATGTTTACTGTCTACATTGGATCAATTCTGACTACGGGTCTTTTCATTCAGGCCATGCTGGGAGAAGGTGAAGCGTCTGCGCAATTTATTCTTTCAATTACCGTAGGGTTATGGTTCACCATTTTGTTTGCGAATTTTGCCGAGGCGATGGCAGAGGGACGAGGTAAGGCACAAGCGCAGGCTTTGCGGAAATCCCGGCGTGAAATAATTGCAAAAAAATTATCAAAACCTGATCGTCAGGCAAAAGTCACCATGGTGCCGTCTGCTGTCCTGCGGGCCGGAGATATTGTTTTGGTAGAAGCGGGTGATTTTATTCCCAGTGATGGTGAGGTGATTGAAGGTGTGGCGTCAGTCAATGAAAGCGCGATCACCGGAGAGAGTGCGCCAGTCATTCGTGAAAGCGGAGGAGACCGCAGTGCGGTGACCGGTGGCACACAGGTCATATCAGACTGGATAATTGTACGTATTGTTTCAAACCCCGGCGAAACGTTTTTAGATCAAATGATTGCTCTCGTTGAAGGAGCAAGAAGACAAAAAACACCGAATGAACTTGCCCTGACAATTTTACTTGCAGCGTTGAGCCTGGTTTTCCTGATTGTATGCGCTTCTCTGCTGCCTTTTTCCATTTACAGCAGTTCAACTGTCATGAATAGTCATGTGGTTACCATTACTGTACTGGTAGCTTTATTTGTGTGTCTTGCACCGACCACTATTGGAGGATTATTGTCTGCGATCGGGATTGCGGGCATGGATCGCATGATCCAGGCGAATGTCATCGCATTTTCAGGCAGGGCTGTTGAAGCAGCAGGAGACATTGATGTGTTGCTGCTTGACAAGACTGGAACCATCACGCTTGGGAATCGACAAGCGACGGAATTTATACCTGCGGAAGGAATATCAGTCAATGTCCTTGCTGATGCTGCCCAGCTTGCATCGCTTGCTGATGAGACGCCTGAGGGAAGAAGTATCGTCGTGCTAGCAAAAGATAAATATAATCTTCGCGGCCGCGACATAGCGGAGCTTGGTGCGACATTCATACCATTTACCGCGCAAACAAGAATGAGCGGCGCAAACCTGCCTGGGCGCCAAATCCGTAAAGGCGCTGCAGAAGCGATTGAAGCCTACATCAAGCAGATGGGAAGTGTTTTTCCTGTGTCGGTTAAAAAAAGTGTGGACATGATTTCCCGGCGTGGCGGAACACCGCTTGTAGTTGCTGAAGGCGCAACCGTACTGGGTGTGATCTATCTTAAAGATATTGTCAAAGGCGGCATTCGTGATCGATTTGCCCATCTGCGGCAAATGGGCATCAAAACGATTATGGTGACGGGTGATAATGCGCTAACTGCCGCCGCTATTGCTGCTGAAGCCGGCGTAGATGACTTTCTCGCCAATGCAAAACCTGAAGACAAGCTCAAATTGATAAAACGATTACAATCAGAAGGCCGCCTGGTTGCCATGACAGGTGACGGGACGAACGATGCGCCTGCGCTGGCTCAGGCTGATGTGGCGGTGGCAATGAATACCGGTACACAAGCAGCCAAGGAAGCTGGAAATCTGGTGGATCTCGATTCAAATCCAACCAAACTGATTGAAGTAGTGGAAATAGGCAAACAGCTCCTGATGACCCGTGGTGCGTTGACAACTTTCAGTATCGCCAATGATGTTGCTAAGTATTTCGCCATTCTGCCAGCGGCATTCGCAACAACCTATCCGATATTGAATGAACTGAATATCATGCATCTGGCAACGCCCGATAGCGCCATTTTGTCAACTGTCATCTTCAATGCTGTCATCATTATCGCACTTGTTCCGCTGGCTCTGCGCGGGGTGACATATAAAAGAGTTCCTGCCGTCCGGTTGCTGCGCAGCAATGTATTTATTTATGGTGTTGGCGGGTTACTTGTACCATTCATAGGTATCAAGCTTATTGATTTGATTCTGGTTGCACTTGGATTAACTTAAGGGCATGCGTACAGCAATACTTTTTGGCGTTAATTTGGCAGGAAAGCGTTTATGCTTACAGATGTATTCAAACAGATAAAAACAGCAATCAGTCTGCTGATTTTTTTCACTGTTTTAACCGGATTGATTTATCCGGGCATGATCACTGCATTTGCACAGATTTTTTTCCCCTGGCAGGCAAACGGCAGCTTAATAGAAAAAAATGGGAAAGTTGCGGGATCATTGCTGATAGGACAAACCTTCACTGAAGATAAATATTTTTGGGGACGCCCCTCGGCAACGACCCCTTTTCCCTATAACGCAGCCTCTTCGTCAGCATCCAATCTTGGCCCTTCCAATCCTGTTTTTTTCAAGCTTGTTGCTGTCCGCGTAGAAAATCTACGCAAAGCTGATCCCAATAATCTTGCATTCATTCCAGTTGATTTGGTTACGGCCTCAGGCAGCGGACTTGATCCTGAAATCAGCCCTCTTGCCGCCTTCTATCAGGCAGAGCGAATAGCTCGGGCCAGAGGACTCCCAGTGAAGGCGGTTCAGGATCTTATCCAGAAGTTTATCAAGCCCAGAAGTTTCAGGATTCTGGGCGAGCCGCGGGTAAATGTATTATCATTAAATATGGCACTGGATGATTTACAAACCATACCTAAATGATCAAGGATGACGAATGTCGCAGGATAGGCCAAATCCGGAAAAGTTGTTACAACGTGTTCAAGAGGAAGAAAAACAGGAAACACGTGGTAAACTGAAAATTTATCTTGGCGCTGCTCCCGGAGTTGGAAAGACATTCACCATGCTGCAGGACGCACTTGCCAAACGGGCGCAAGGACTGGATGTCGTCATTGGTGTTGTTGAAACTCATGGCCGCAAGGAAATTGAATCCCTGCTGAAAGATTTTGAAGTCATGCCGCGGATAGAGATAGATTATCATGGGCGGAAGCTGTATGAATTCGATCTCGATGCTGCGTTAAAACGAAATCCCGGATTAATTCTGATTGACGAGATGGCGCATACCAATGCTCCTGATTTGCGCCACGCCAAGCGCTGGCAGGATATAAAAGAAATCCTGGATCGCGGTATAGATGTCTACACAACTCTCAACGTACAGCACGTTGAATCGCTGAATGACATTGTCTCACAAATTATCCATACACGTATCAAGGAAACTGTTCCTGATTCCATGCTGGAAATGGCGGATACCATCGAATTGGTTGACTTGCCGCCGGAAGACTTGTTAAAGAGACTGCAGGAAGGAAAAGTCTATTTTCCAAAACAGGCGGAGCTGGCTGCGGAAAATTTTTTCCGTAAAGGCAACCTGATAGCTCTGCGGGAATTGGCTTTACGCGTGACAGCCGAGCGTGTTGGCGCTCAAGTTCTGTTATACCGGCAAGGTCAGGGCATAAAACATATCTGGCCCACAAAGGAAAAAATCCTTGTCTGTGTCGGCAGTCGTCCGGAATCGGCAAAATTAATCAGGGCAGCAAGAAGAATGGCTGTCAAGTTACAGGCTGATTGGATCGCCGTGCATGTGGATACACCTCGCATCCAGTTATCAGAGGAACAATCCCTGAACGCGATACAGAATATGCGCCTGGCAGAAAAGCTGGGTGCTGAAACACGCATTCTTACCGGTTTTGATATCGTTAAGGAAATTATGGATTTTGCTCGCGAACAAAATGTCACCATGATTATGGTCTGGAAACATATTCGCTCGCGCTGGAAGGATTTTATTTTCAGAAGTCTGGCGGATGAATTGACACGCCAGAGCGGTGAAATTGACATTTATATTCTGACAGGCGAATTACGCGACATCAAACCAGTGGAGACTCTTCTTGAGCCGCATCCGGTTCAAAAGAAAATTTCCTGGCGGGTTAATGCAATATCAATGGCCATCGTTTGTCTCGCGACATTAATCAATCTAGTCTTGTTTCCCGTGATGGGGGAAAGCAACCTGATTATGGTTTATGTGCTGGGTGTCATCTTCGTTGCGCTGTTTGGTCAAATGGGCCCGTCACTTCTGGCTTCAATACTCAGTGTCCTCGCTTATGATTTTTTCTTTATTCCGCCTTATTACACGTTGTTTATAAAGGATTACAGGTATTTCTTCACTCTTATGGTCATGTTATTGGTCACCCAGGTAATCAGCCATTTGACAGTTCGTACCAGACGGCAGGTGGAAAGTGCAAGACTCGCGCAGCATTACACTGCCTTGCTGCATACTCTTAGCCGGCAATTAGCCAGTACTCGTGGAGTAGATAAATTATTAGGTATGGCGGTACGGTATATTGGAGATGTTTTTGACAGTGAAGTACTGGCATTGTTACCCGAGAATGGACAGATGACCATCCGTGTTAGTTACGGTATGGAACCGATCTTGAATGCGAAAGAGATGGGCGTTGCCCAATGGGTATATGATCTGGGACAAATCGCGGGTCTTGGAACCGATACGCTGCCATTTTCAGATGCGTTATATGTTCCGCTGCTGGCTTCGCAAGGCACAATAGGAGTATTGCGCATTAGGCCTCTCAAGCGCAAACGTATCTTTACTCCTGAACAAATGCAATTATTGGAATCTTGTGCAAATCAAATCGCATTGGCCCTGGAGGTTGACCGGCTGCAGGAGCAGACTAAAATTTCGGAACTGCAAACTGAAACCGACCGGGCACGCCTGGCGTTGTTGCAATCCGTATCCCATGATTTGCGTACGCCGCTGGTTGCAGTGATGGGCGCTGCCAGCACATTGATGGAGATAGGCGGGGAATTGGACAAGTCAGCAATCAAGAAATTGGCGAATGAAATTTATCTTGAATTGGAGCAACTCAGCCGTTTGATAAATAATCTCCTGCAAATGACTTATCTGGAAGCGGAATCAGTGAAGTTACAGATTGAACCGCATTCCTTGAACGATGTCATCAACATTGTTATAAAATCATTAAGCAAGAAAATAGGCAAAAAGCCGGTATATATCAAGTTGCCAGCTGAATTGCCCGACATTCCCTTTGATAGCACGCTGATTCAGGAAGTCTTTATCAACCTGCTGGATAACGCCATCAAGTTCACACCTTCAGAAACGCCGATTGAAATCACGGTAATTATTGACAAGGATAAGGCTGTGGTAAGCGTGGAAGACCGTGGCCCGGGAATCATGTTTGATGAAGTGAACAAACTGTTCGAAAAATTTTATCGGGGTCGTATGCTGACTACCGAAAGAGGTCTGGGGCTGGGTCTCGCGATTTGTTACAGTATTATCAAGGCACATGGCGGAAAAATATGGGCAGAGAACCGTCCTGATGGCGGCGCTGTTTTCCGTTTTACACTGCCGCTGAAACGCCAGCACAAATGAAGCTCTCCAAATGACAGGAGAGCTGTCTTATTTCATCAGTCCAATTTTCTTGTATCGCTCGTGAAGAAACTCTCCAAAAGTGATTTTCTCTGGCAGGTTTTCGACGGGGGTTTCACCTTTACAGTGATCCAGCACTTGCAAAACTGTTTCGTTGGGCAGGCTGCCAAAGAATGGTATGGAATAACGATGTGAATAATCATTTTCCGGCGGATTGATGACTCTGTGTGTGGTGCTAGGAATCATGCCATTGGTGATGTAACTCAGCGTATCGCCTGCGTTGATAATGGCGGCTCCATCAGGAACGACCACATCAAGCCATTCACCGTCATGATTTTTGACCTGCAAGCCAGGATGCGTGGCGCGAGGTATGATAGTCATCATGCTGATGTCTTCATGGGGCGCGGACCGGACTGAGCCAGGCGGAGAAATTGACCTGTCAACCGGAGGATAGTGCAGGATGCGCATGACGGCTGATCCTGGTTTCAGCATGCCTGATAAAATGGTTTGCTGCGGAATGGATGCGTATCCCAGTGAAATGGCGGTTGCTTGTAGACAATATCTCATACAGGTCTCCAGTTCCAGGTAAAGTGTTGTCATGGCTTGCCTGAATCCCGGGAAGTCGGGCCATAATTCATTGGGCTGTGTCGGGCCTGTGGTTTGAAAAAATTCCTTCAAATCCATCACGTCTGTATATTTGGCATGCTCTGTGCCAAAGGGAATAAATCCCCGATGGCCATCAGGCGATCGCTGTTTTAATTTTTCCGTTTCTGGCAGATTGAAATATTGTTCAGCGATAGCATAAGCTTGATTGATGGTTTCAGGGTTAAGACCAATATTGGTTACTGCGGCAAATCCAATTTGGCGGAATGCTTCGCCAAATTGCATCGCTATGGCATGCTTTTCATCTGCACTGCCATAGATGAATTGACTCATGTCAACCCAAGGTATTCTCTTTAGAGGGATGCCCGCTCTTTGTTTTGTATTAGTCATGGAAATAATCCCGATTGTTGTGACAATAAAAGAACATGATATAGAAGATATTGCATTTAATGAACTTAAAGGTATGCATGTCAATATGAAAGATCATTATTCGTAAGTGGTTAATATCTTATTTCTTACATTGAGCATATATTAAATTCTGCATACATCGGCAAACGATAGCTTACAGCGGCTTTCATGTATCATGAAGTCTCCCGATCTTTCTTAAGGTTATCTTAAGTTTTGAATGGTAGAGTCAAAACACTCATTGTTAATTCAGAATGAAATGTAACAAAGGGTATTGTTGTCGGATTGACATCATCTATTCAGATAAGGAGATTATGCACATGTCTTTTAAATTCCTGCCATTTAAACAAATTGAAGAAAATCTGGTTGCATTGATCGCAAAACTTTTTGAAGAACACGAAAAAACAAAAAGCCAGATAAATGAAAAACGACAGGCTCAACTGGATACACTTGATAATTTGTTTGCGCAATTAAGAGCGTTGACTGCGGTTGTTGGTCGTGAGGCCCTGAAAAAGTCTATCGAATCCAATCTAAGACAGCTAAATGATAAAATTGCGACACAGCCACTGAATGAAGAACAGCTGGTGTTGAAGCATCAATTGGAAGATGTAAAGCCGTTGAGTGAAGAACAGCTTATTCAGAGAAAGAAAATTGCTGAACAAGAAGCACAACTTGAATTAAAGAAGAAGCTGGCTGATGTCAAAGCATTAAGTGAAGAACAAATTTCCAGATTAAAGACATTGCGTGCAGCAGCAAAACCATTGAATGACCAGGATGAAGAGGAATTACGAAATCTTGAAGTTCTGGAATATCAGAATGAACAGAAAAAGAAAGTGGCAGATGTCAAAGAGTTGAGCGAAGAACAACGAAAATTGATCGAATTAGAAGAACGGAACGCCAAGAAAAAAGAACTGGCTGATATTGAATTAACCGTCATAAATAAAAAGAGATATGAACAGGAAAGAGCTGCTTTATTAAAGTTCCAGGAAGAACTCGAAAAATCATATGAAAATGAAAACGATGAGGATCAAAAAGCAAAAGAAGAACGAGAGGCAAGAGAAGTCAGGGTGCTTACTGATGAACAGAGAGCTATCATTGCTACCGGTGTCTTGCTAAACATTAAATCTGAAATCAAAAAAGAATATGAAGGTTTGAGCAATGCCTTGATTGGTTTGGTAAAAACAAACAAGCCAGAAAATAGCATCTTGTATTCTGGAATTGATGGTGTGATTGGTGTGACCGCAGAAAACAAGCTTGATGAAAAATCAGAAATTGAAGCCAGAAATGCCGCAGCTCAATTTGTTGACAGCGTCAAACTCGTCAGCAAGTTTGATAAATCAAGACTCAAGAAAGTGCCATCTTCTGTCATTGAGAAAGAAAGACTGGCTTCAGAGGCGCTGCAAAAACAACTCAGAGAAATTGAGTCAATGCAGAAAGATGCCAGAAACACAAAACCAATTCCAACAGTTAAAAGCGATCCAAAACTGGTACTCAAGGATTTGACCAGCCCGGAACTCCTCAAACCAAGCAAGAGCTTGCTTGAGCAGGCCCAGGACAGAAGAATGGATGTCAAGAAAAAGAAAATGGTGACAGAGCAGATTGCAAGTTATACGCCTGATTCAGAAGTCGGCCGTTATATACGGGATGAAAAATCAAGAAGCAGCTATGTTCAGGTGCACCATTTCATCAATCCAAAAATAGAAGATGTTGGCATCACTGCTGGCGTGGTTCAGACAAGTGACGAAGTATCAAGTGAAGATCAATTTCAGGCAAATGCGGTTGCTGAATTCAGGGCTGCCATGCTGCAAAATGTAGACAGACCTGTTGAGCCGACTCTGGGCACGGTAAGAGAGCTGAATGAAGAGGAAGCTAAAGTATATAAACACGAAAGCGAGCTTCTGAAGTTAGCGATCATGACCGCAGAAAAGAAACTCCAGGACAAGGCTTATAAGGATGAAAAAGAGAAGGCTGAAATCGAACAGAAATTGAAAGAAGATAAAGCTGCATATGAACTTTATCTGCAATCAATCAAAGCCTTCATGAAAGAAAAAAATACATGGACAGGTGTTAAAGATCCTTCTGATAAAGAAGCTGATCATTTTGATGGCTACAAACATGAATTTGAAACGGTGATGATTACTGAATACCGTAAAAAACAGGTATCCAGACAGGTTGAAGTCCAGGCAGTTACTTCAACAAGACTGGAAGCTGATGAATACTATTCAGGTCTGCGTACAGATCCTTCCATGTATGTTGGTAACCGTGTGAAAACCGAGCAGCTGGAAAAGAAAAATGCTGAACTGACTAATGAAGTATTGCTCAAAGAGAGAGTCAGCATCATGGGTGTGTTTGGCATGGCTCATGAAAAAATCAGAAAGTCAAAACGTGTGGAAATGGATGTTAAAGTGGACAACCGCAGCGTGGTTGCTCCGGTTGAACATGCGACTTTCCGCATGAAAAAATAATTATAACAAACTGACTTTGCAACGCATAAAAGGGGATAGCTGGAAACAGCTATCCCTTTTTTATTCTGAATCAGGCAGGTATATGTTTTATCAATTTTCTGACTTCGCGGTCCAATGTGCGTATGAGTTTGTCTGCGTGCATGACTCGACATAGTGAAGCAGCTTGTCCAGACCACAACGACATATAATTGATGCGGTTGTTTCTGGCTGCGGCTGTGCGGATTGACCGAGTCAAAGCATGCTGTACAGGATAATCAAGAATCAATTGTTGATAGCGGCGCATGTCTTCAATGAAACGTGTTTTCAACCCGCGAGCGAGTTTTCCTGAATAAGCACGCGTCAGTGTGGTATCACTGTCATGTGAATTCAGAAGTGCTTTTTTATATCCTGGATGTGCACTGGCTTCAGGACAGGTAATGAACGCTGTGCCCAGCTGTACTGCAGATGCACCCAGTATCATGGCAGCGATAATTCCCCGTGCATCCATGATTCCACCCGCAGCGATGACAGGAATGTTCACTTTATCCGCAATTTGCGGCAGCAGCGCAAATAGCCCTATCAGGGAATTTTCTTCGGTTTCAAGGAAACTACCACGATGTCCGCCAGCTTCCATGCCCTGAGCGACAATGAGGTCGATGCCTTTCTGCTGCAACAGGCATGCTTCCGAAACTGTTGTCGCCGTTCCTATCAACCGTATTTTGCGGCGTTTCAACTCTTTTATCCACGTGTCATCAGGAATCCCGAAAGTGAAGCTGAAGACAGGAATTTTTTCATCCAGCACAATTTGCAGCTGATCTGCAAAAGCATAGGTATAGGGCGGCTTGACAGGATGGATATCTTTTGAAAGAGTTTTACAGGTTTTTTTCAGAATCCTTGTCATGGAAGTAATCTGCTTTGCCGTTACATGCGGTTTGTTGGGAACAAAGAGATTGACAGCGAAAGGCCTGTCAGTTAACGAGCGTATCCTGTGGATAGACTCCCTGATATTTTCAGGGCTCATGTAACCTGCGCCTAATGAGCCCAGACCGCCAGCGTTGGACACATTAGCAATGAGTTCGGCTGACGTCACATTGCCAGCCATGGGTGCCTGAATAATGGGGAGTCTGATTTTCAACATCCTGGTGATGTTTGTGTTTGGCCACATACGTATGCTCCAAGTATAGTCAATATGCCTGTGTCATTATCATCAGCAAAGACAAGCCTTGATTTTGACCTGATTACGTTTACATATTAATATGATGTTATCATGGAAAGAATTCAAATCAGGATGATATTATGAAAAATCAATTACTTAAATGCTTTCTTGTCATCGTTATGCTGTTTGGCGGAATCTCGCTGAGCTTTGCTGACGCAGACAATTTATGGACGTGCAAAACCAATGCTTCCAGCGCGGCGCCTGGATCTGAGGATGCTCAGGCTGACATGAACATGGTTAAAAAACCCATGGAAGGAAATGATGCTTTCGGATTTGCTTATCAGCATTGCCGTGATTGCACCACCATCTCTTGTTCGAAGAAAAAATAATAATGACTGTTCTAAAATACAGTGTTCATGATCAAAACTGTCCTTCACGCAAGGTACTTGAAATCATCAGTGATAAGTGGACGATTTTGATTATAGAAATTTTAAGCGTAAGAACCTTTCGATTCGGCGAGCTGAAGAAAAACCTGGGCGGCATTTCACAAAAAATGCTGGCTCAGACATTACGTAAGCTTGAACAATGCGGATTAATTGCGCGAAAAAGTTATCCTGTTCTTCCCCTAAAAGTTGAATACTCACTAACTCCGCTAGGCAAAAACCTGGCAGCAATGCTGAAGCAAGTGACTGACTGGGCTGAGCAGAATGTAAGTGAAATTCTTGAAGCTCAAAATCAATATAAAGAAGGTGCCTGATACAGATGAGCTGGCTGGTGCCCAAATGTAATGTGCATCGCCAACAGAAATGATCAAAATTACTTCATTCATGAAGTATATGCATAATTAATCATATTGTTAATTTTGAGTAAAAGATTACAGAATGTTTTGCAAATAATGCGGTCGAATGATAAAAAATCATGTATGGACGCATGGGTTTGAAACAGGGAATCAACATTGATGAAATATGTCATTGAGCTAGAAAATGTCAACCTTTCCAATATTGATATGGTTGGCGGAAAAAATGCTTCAACAGGTGAAATGATCCAAAACCTGCTAAAAATGGGTATCAAGTCCCCTGGCGGCTATGCAACAACGACGGATGCCTTTAATCAATTTCTGGCGCAAAATCATTTGGACGAAAAAATTTCCCGGTTGCTCGCAAGGACAAAATCGACCAATATCAAATCGCTGAATAACGCAAGTAAACAAATACAACGGTGGATTCTTGCCACACCATTCCTCCCGGAATTTGAGAATGAAATAAAAGCTGCGTATAAAAAGCTGGGCAATCCTTCTGTAGCTGTTCGTTCGTCCGCAACGACAGAGGATTTGGCAAATGCATCTTTTGCCGGCGCCCAAAAAACATTTCTCAATGTGAAAGGATTGAAGAGCCTGCTGAAGGCAATAAAGCTTGTCTATGCCTCGCTTTATACTAGCCGTGCCATCGCCTACCGGAAGGACAAGCGCTTTGATGGTGTACACAGTTCGATATCAGTCGGTATCCAACCCATGATTCGGAGCGACAAGGGAGCGAGCGGAGTGATCTTTACCCTCGATACAGAATCCGGGTTCGATAAAGTCATACTGATTAACGCCACATATGGTTTAGGTGAAGCTATTGTGCAGGGAAGCGTAAATCCTGATGAATTTATTGTGCATAAACCGACTCTGGAAGAAGGAAGATTTGCAATCTTGCAACGAAAGCTGGGTGAGAAAGCCATCAAGATGGTTTATACCAATGCAAGGAATCCTGAAAAATCGATAAAAAAAGTTGTCGTATCCAAAAAGGACCAGCTGCGTTTTAGTCTCTCTGATAATGATATTCAGACGCTTGCCAAACAAGCCCTTATTATTGAAAAACACTATGGCAAACCCATGGATATCGAATGGGCCAAAGATGGTATGACAGGACAGCTCTATATATTGCAGGCGCGCCCGGAAACAGTGGTAAGCCACCTAAACAAAGAGCACAGCGTAGAGCGTTATTCGCTCACAAAAAAGGGAACAGTGCTTGCCAGGGGGCAGAGTATTGGCCAGCGTATAGGCAGAGGCAATGCACGAGTCATTCTCGATCCAAAACATATGCATTCTGTCAAACCTGGTGATGTGCTGATAACTGATATGACAGATCCAGACTGGGAACCCATTATGAAACTGGCATCAGCAATTGTGACCAATCGGGGTGGTCGCACCTGTCACGCAGCAATCATTGCCAGAGAGTTGGGTGTGCCCGCGGTGGTTGGCTGCGGAAATGCCACGAGTACAATAAGGAATAATGAAGCTGTCACCGTGTCTTGCGCAGAGGGTCAGATTGGTTATGTTTATTCCGGACATTTGCCATTTGCAATCAAACACGTCGCCGTTAAAGATATGCCAGCTCTACCTGTAAAGCTATGCATGAATATCGGTAATCCTGAGCGGGCATTCCTGAATCAATTTTTACCGAATGCGGGAGTCGGGCTTGCGCGTCTGGAATTTATCATAGGTACTATGATTGGGATACATCCAAACGCTTTGTTAAATTTCCGTAAACTGAAAAATCCAGTTAAAAACGAAATCATGGAAAGAGTGTCTGCATATAAAAATCCGGTTGAATTTTACATTGAAAAAATGCGCGAGGGAATTTCATTGATTTCAGCTGCGTTTTTTCCAAAGGAAGTGATATTTCGTTTCTCTGATTTTAAATCAAACGAATATGCCAATCTCCTGGGCGGTAATTTATACGAGCCAAACGAGGAAAATCCGATGATAGGTTTTCGCGGAGCATCTCGTTATCGGGACAAGTTGTTCATCAAATGTTTTGAACTCGAATGCAAGGCATTCAAGCGTGTACGCGACGATATGAAGCTATATAATGCGCAGTTGATGATCCCATTCGTGCGAACCGTCGCCGAATTAAAATCTGTTATATCTCTGATTGAAGAGAATGGATTAAAGCGCGGTGAGAATGGCCTGAAAATATATATGATGTGCGAAATTCCTTCCAATGTTTTGCTTGCCTCGGAATTTCTCAAGTATGTTGATGGGTTTTCGATTGGATCGAATGACTTGACTCAGTTGACGCTGGGGCTTGACCGTGACTCAAACATGGTTTCTTCATTATTTGATGAGCGGGATGAATCAGTCAAGGCTTTGCTGCATTTGGCCATTTCGGAATGCAACAAGCAAGGCAAGTATATTGGTATTTGCGGTCAGGGCCCATCAGACCACCCGGATTTTGCCGAGTGGTTGATGCGTGAGGGAATTCAATGCATGTCATTGAATCCGGATACCCTGATTGAAACATGGCTGATGCTGGCAGAAAAAAATCGAAATTAATGTTCGCGTGTAATAACAATTTTTCCTGTTGCTTTGCCTGATTCAAGCAAGGCATGAGCTTTTCCAATTTCATCAAACGAAAATTGTTCCGGATTTATTAAAGGCTGTAAACGGCCTTCCTCAACCAGGCGGCTGATACGAGACAGTATTTCTCCATGACGTTCCCGTTGCACGTTATAGAGTAATGGCAGCAGCATGAACACCGCGTGAAAATTTGCGGATTTTAGATGAAGATTGGAAAGATCGTGTGTGGAAAGAGTCAAAATTGAAACGACATCGCCATATTGTGCGACGGCGGCAATCGAGTTATCAATATTGATTCCACCTACTGTATCGAATACAACATCAAAGCCTTTTCCATTCGTCAAACGATTGACATAATCCTTGACTGACTCAGTTCGATAGTTAATGATTTCGTCAGCGCCCAATGCTCTGGCGATCGCGCCTTTTTCATCAGAGGAGACAGTCGCGTAAACGTTTGCTCCAGCCCATTTTGCCAATTGAATACCAATATGTCCGACCCCGCCGGTGCCGCCATGAATTAATATGTTTTGACCAGGAGCGAGTTTGATTTTTTCGAATAATGCTTCCCATGCAGTAATGCTGACAAGAGGCAGTGCTGCAGCTTCTGACATGCTCAAAGAAGCTGGTTTTTTAGCAATCAATCGTACATCAACCAGCATGAATTCAGCTAAAGCTCCTCCTTCACCCTTAACGCCGCCCGCGCATCCAAAGATATGATCACCTGCTTGTAATGATGTTACATCAGGAGCAACTTCTTCAATTATGCCTGCAATATCGCTGTGTAAAATGGAAGGAAATTCCGGCGTAATATCTGGCAAGAGGCCGCTGCGAAGCTTGATATCGAGAGGATTGACACTGGTAGCCATGACACGTACCAGCGCATGGCCAGGTTTAAGGGCTGGCTTGGGAACTTCCCGAATTTCAAAAACAGATGTATCACCGTATCGATTTATGACGTGAGCTTTCATGAATGACTCCAATGTTAGGAAATGAATAAATTGGAGAAGATTATATTTGGATATTTGTAAATAGTAAGTACGCACTAAATTGTGCGCTAGTTACAAAATTGATACTATTCGATGAATTCATGCAAATGTCTCTGGATCGCTACGTCGATTTCATCGGCTCGCAACAGCAGGTTTTTAACATGGTCCGATATGTCATGCCTGTGTTGATTAGTCGAATCATTCAACGGTGACGGATTTTGCCAGGTTGCGTGGTTGATCGATATCTGTTCATTTTAACAATGCAACATAGTATGCAAGCAATTGCATGGGTATTGAATATACGATGGGTGCAAGCAGCCGTTCGACAACAGGCATTCTGATTATCTGCCTTGCCTGACTATAATCGAGTTCCACGCGTTTATCCGCAAACAGAATGACATTGCCGCCACGCGTGGCAATTTCTTCCAGATTTGATTTGATCTTTTTTACCAGATCGTCTTCTGGCACAAGAACGATGATAGGCATGGCAGGATTGACTAATGCCAATGTTCCATGCTTCAGTTCGCCTGCCGGACATGCTTCGGCATGTATATATGAGATTTCCTTGAGTTTTAATGCTCCTTCCTTGGCGATTGGATATAAAATGCCTCTGGCCAGAAACAGACTATCCTGCTTGTTTTGAAAATCTGAAACAATATTTTTGATGCTTAGATCAAGTTTTAGAGTCTGCTCAAGTACGCGCGGCAAAGATGATAGCAGTTTGATGAGATTTGTCTCTGTTCCAGGATCCAATCCTTTATAGCTTCCAAGAGCGATTGACAACATGATTAGAGATGCAAGTTGACAGGTGAATGATTTGGTGGAGGCAACACCTATCTCCGGGCCGGCATCAGTCATTAATACGAGATCAGATTCACGAACCAGCGAGCTGACTGGCATGTTGCAAATGGCAAGCGTGGCCAGATAATTATATTTTTTAGCTGATCGGAGTGCGGCAAGTGTGTCGGCGGTTTCACCTGATTGTGATATGGTGATGAACAATGTATCAGGTTCAACAATTTTTTGCCGGTATCGATACTCACTGGCAATTTCGACCTGACAGGATATTCCTGCAATTTCTTCAATCCAGAACTTTGCCACCAGGCCTGCGTGATAACTGGTGCCGCAAGCAACAATCATGACATGCTTTGTCTGATTGAAAATTTCAGGAGCCTTAATGCCGAACGCTTCAGTTAGCACATGACGCGAAGACAATCGTCCTTCCAATGTTTTTGCAACTGCATCAGGCTGTTCATAAATTTCTTTTAGCATAAAATGTGCGTATTTTTCCTTTTCGGCTCCTGCCAGAGAATCTTTGAGAATATGGATTTCGCGTTGCACCTGATTGCCATTGACATCATAAACAATGACCTTATCTGTATAGATATCAGCAATGTCGCCGTCTTCCAAATAAATAACTCGTTTGGTAAGAGGTAATAATACCAGTGCGTCCGATGCAACATAATTTTCATTTGTGCCCAGGCCAATGACAAGCGGACTGCTTTTACGAATTGCGATCATTCGTCCAGGTTCGCTGCGATGTATAATGGCAATCGCATATGCTCCTTCAATTTCATGCGACAGATTTTTTACCGCTGCAAAGAAATTATTACCGGCGTTTAATTCCAGATATACAAGATGGGCGATTAACTCAGAGTCTGTCTCAGAGGTGATGTCGCACCGATACGATAGCAGTTTTGCGCGGATTATTTGGTGGTTTTCAATAATACCGTTATGCACAATGGCTACTTCATTGCCGGCGATATGGGGATGAGCATTCTGTTCACTGGGTTTGCCATGAGTTGCCCAACGTGTGTGCGCAATACCGGTATTGCCTGATATTGGGTGCTTATCAAATAATTTCTGCAGATATTTTACTTTCCCTGAAGCGCGGAGCCGTTCAAACTGATTATCAGAAGTGATGACGGTGAGTCCGGCTGAATCATAGCCCCTATACTCGAGCCGTTTCAGCCCCTCCAGTAAGGTGGATGTAACATCGCGGCTGGCAACTGCGCCAATAATACCACACATAATTTCAGCCTCAATTTATTGCACAAGTTATTGTTTATTATAAAAACAATCTGCCCTTCAGGGTACAAGGGATGTCTATAAATTAATAATAGCACCAATTTGTTTTAACTATCATACGACTTGCGCCTGATGGTCAATTGGATAATTATCAATATATGCATATGATTTTATTGATTAAATTAATCATATGGAGAACCGCGTGATCTAAGAGAACCCTAAGAATTTGTGTATAAAATAATAACAGCATGATTTATTGAACATTGAGCTTTTAAACATGGGTTTTAGAAACAATCAGCATAAACAATTTGGATTGCATCATGGTGTGGAGCTGTTCTATCGGTTTCACGCGCTATACGATGTCATGAAGTATATTCGATTGAATTCGGCCATGTGCATACAGGTTGATGCATCAAACAGCTCATATCAAAATCTGGAAGCTTTTGCATACCAATCCGTTTTGAACCAGCCTGCCAGTTATGTGCGTTTTGAGACCGCGCAGTTCAACCTGGCTATTCAGTCTGGTATGCATGGATTATTCAATTTCATGAATCGGTTGTTAAGTGAAAATATCACCATCGGCGACGATTACACTATCCAGATTAAATCCATTGAAAAAATACATAATCCTCGCCTGGGCATGGAATATCAGATGAGACGTATGCAAATTTCATCCCATGTAAGCCGTCATGGTGGAGTCAATCAATTGGTGAAATTGCGGACTCATGAGCTGGGCGGCGACTGTGATGTGTTATTAAATGAAACGATATTGTTTCATGGGATCAATCCAAAATTTCTGGACTCGATATTGCATAAAGGATTGGACCCTGTGTATTGCACGGCAAACAAGATTACCGGATTCGGACCGTTGGGGAAAGGTGTATATCTGACAGATTCATTTTCAAAAGCAGTTTTATACAGCAAATGTTCGAAATGTTTTAAGGACAAGTGCGCTTGTGTCATGCCAGACGGCACATCGCCAGAACGCGCATTATTGGCTTGTATGGTCACTTTGGGGGACATATTCCATCAACCATATAAGGAACGGCATCGCTATTTCAATGATCAGATTCCGTGCAACAGGCACGCTGTTGTTGCACCAGATAATCAGACAGATCCGAATTCACCATTTTCCCATACTGAAATTGCCATTAATCACAAGGCACAAATCAGGCCGCTTTATATCATACGTTATCAGATTGGCTTGAATGCAAAACATTTCGGACCGGATCATAAAATCGTAAATGACGAACAATTCGATACATTCTCGTATCTGTCACAGATGGAACACAGGAAGCTTTCTGATCTGTATGCTCAGTTGAAACAAATATCTCACATATCCATTAAAACCACACAATCTCAGTTGAAAAAGATACTGCATGTGATACCGAATGAGATCAAACTGCTGATTATTGATAAAGACAGAATTGTACGCATTAACCAACGTTGTGTAAAAGATCTGCTACATGAAATCAACATGATTTTACATATCAGACAAGGTATTCAAAACAGGCATTCTATTGCGCGAGGACATTTGTTTTTCCATCGGCATAGAGAACACACAGAGTTTGGCATGCGCCGCACAATGTTTAAAATGCCACAAAGGCAAACAAACTAATTAATAATCCTGGCATGTCCAGTAAATGTTAAATCACGCTTCTTAACAGGTATCTGAAGCTTGCTACTACCCGGCATAGTGACAGAACTTGTCTATATCCAAAGCTTTCAAAAATGACCAATAGTAACAGGACAAACATGTCTCTGAGGCGTTTATATTTATTGAAGCTGATCATGCTGATCAATGTCGTGCCTAAAGTAATGATTGTGGCGAAACCCCAGGTGACAATAAAAAACAAGATGGCGAATTGCCAGTCTATGATGTTGTAATACATGGCAATGATAACGGATATGTATCCGATAAATTCGACGATGGGACCCATGAATTCTGCCAGGAACTGGAATGGATAAGTCAGCAAGCCGGTAGTGCCAAATCTGGGGTTGAAAAACATTTTTTTATGACGCATTAAACTGTCAATCAAGCCACGATGCCAGCGATCACGCTGTCCCCATAGGGCATTCATGTCTGTTGGTACGTGTGTCCATGCGGCGGAAGAAAATGAATAGCCAATCCGGTAAGGGAATTTATTGGCACGCATTCTTTCATGCAAACTGACGACTACTTCCATATCTTCACCTGGTGCTCCCTGGACATAACCGCCAGCATCAATAACTGCCTGACGTTCAAACAATGTCAATGCTCCAGATAAAATCAGCGGGCCTTTGAAAGGTTTCCAGCCTGTTCTGCCAAAGATGAAAGCTCTTAGATATTCGCATATTTGCATCGCAACCAGAGGTGATGATGACATTTTCCGCTCCAGCAGTTCACCATCTTTGACTGTGCAGCCATTTAGAATATAGATGGCACCGCCCTCGGCGATGGTATGCGGCTGGCTTAACATGGAGTAAACCAGCATGGAAATGGCGTCTTTTTCCAGCAGTGTGTCACCATCAATGGTTAAAAATAAGGGAGTGGCGCATGCATTGATACCAATATTCAATGAATCAGATTTGCCGCTATGATCCTTATCAATGACTGTCAGATTGGGGTATGTTTGCGATACATAATAGTTTCTGACAGGAGCGGTGGTTTCAATCTTGTTTGCAATGATCGGAAATATTTTAACAAGATCGAATGATTTCATTAACAACAACATGGTTTCATCTTCGGAACCATCATTGATCACAATAACCTGCAGATTTTGATAATTGGTTTTAAGGAGTGACTGGACGGTATTAACGATATTGTCTGCCTCATTATACGCGGGTAAAAGCGCTGTCACAGGAGGCATGGCACTCGAACCGACAAAAAAATCGATATTTCCGAGAGAGGATTCTCTGAATCGCCTAAAGATATCCGGGATAGAGGTGGCCAGGAGCAATACATAGCACAAATTGACAAAGAGAAAATACCAGATAATTAACAGGTTGACATAAAAGACAAATTGGGTTGCATTATATGACATATGGGTCCGCTCTTATTTGTGGATAGAGGGTTTGTTTAATACGTGCATGGCTGTTTCATATGCGTATAAATCAACGTTTGGATCCTGGGTATGCAATACATTCAGTCCTTCATCTCCCAGGTTCTTCAGTGAATTCGCTGCATTTACGCGTACCCACCATACGGGATCCTTCATGCATTTAGTCAATTCAGGTATGACACTCTTGGAATTTAAATCACCAAGCAAACGCGCGCACGTTGCACGGGTCTCCCAGCTTTCGTTTGATAGCAATTCGATCAAGAGCGGGATGGCATTTTCCCTGTGCGCGTAAGCAGTAAACCTGATGGCGGCCAATCTGAGTTCAATATTAGGCGAATTAATGTCGGCAGATGTATCAATGGATAATTCTGACTGGGACATTGGAAATTCAAGCAGTATTTTAAAACATGTTGCACGCGTGTACGGATTTGTCTCCATGTTTAGCCTGGACTCGATAAAGTCTCGTGTATGCGGCGCTGCCTGCTCGAAAACTTTTAAATAAACTGTTTGTCCCAGCCTGCGCTTTTCAGCCATGCTGCTGATGACAATGTTAATCATTGTAATCGTGCTATGCCTGACTGCCGCGATCACGGCATGCATGTGAATCAAGGGAATTTTGTCCATTAACAGATTGCACACCATTTCTTCATCATGATCATCCATGGCTATTTCGAAACATTGTACTGACAGCAGGCGATTCATCCACCGATAACTGTCATATTTTTTCCTCGCAATTGGCAATAGCACGTTCCGAACGACTGCATCTCTGACAGCATTCCAGGATTCATCATGATTCGTCTGATCAATTTTATAAATGATGGGCAGCACCAGATCCAGTCTTTTCCATTGCTTCAGAAAGTCCTTTTCCGAAAAGGACTGTTTTGTTAAAAGAAATGTTGATAAATAAAATTCAATTTGTTCGGAAAGCCGTTTTTTGTGACGTTCATTCAAATAGAAAAGAAATTTTAATGAATAAGTTATAATGATAATCAATATGACAAGTGATATCTCTATCCAGATGATGTTTTTCAATAATGTATATGGCACTATCATATTAACAAATTCCTAATTGATAACCGGCAGGACATATTATTCCCTTGTACCTATTTTTCAGCATCGAGTTTGCTGAAATGCTGGATTAAATCCGTTTGAACCTGGGCCAGATCCGGGCCGTAAACATACCAAGGACCATTTGCACTAAGTGTCTTATATAACAATTCATCAGATGCCGGAAAACATATCCACGTCATATTAATTGAATGTGCATGTTGAATATCGATATTGTAATCATCACCATTGCACGGCCCCATATAAGCTATTGATCGTATGCCGCGAGGCTGCAGGTATTGACTGAATTCGTTGTCCGATGGACGCGGCCCGATAGCGATATTTGGCGCGATAACACTGACTTTGCCGCCTGTCATCGATTCGCTCTTAAACAATCCTTTGGGCAGGGATGGTAGATTGGTAAGATACGAAAGGATGAAGCCTGACATGACGGTTGACTGTGGAGGCATGAAATATGAATAAACCATGACTCCACCAGGAAGCGCTTTGACTTTTTTAACTACGTTCAGAACTTTTTCCGGGTCATAAGGGTAAAGCGGTATTGGCATGGAATAATATTTAATGCCGTTTGAATCTAGCAGTTTGATGAGTTCAGCCTGTGAATTGGCGGAGTCATCAGTATTAATGGAGACAATGGACTGAATTGGCAGGCCGATGAGCCTGTTTTTATCGTTAGTAATCAGATTGACATATTCGCTGTCTGTTAATTTGGGCGCGACAATCACGTGATTATCCAGCTTTACCGCAGTGCCTCGCTCAAGATTGAGGGTACCCAATTGCGGAATATTCATCCCAAGGATACTTGGCTGGGGTGCTGGTGTCTCCTGACTGGTCGAGAGTTGCTTAAGCTTGATGGGCTTCAGTAGCGAATTAACAATATTCATAAACATCACCAGTCGGTCATGACCATAATAGGCGTGTACATAATATCTATTATGACCAGGATGCTTGATCAGCGCTGCGATCTGATTTTCAGCCACTAGATTTTTTACGTTCCCTGGAAGCATGGGAATACGTATCAAGGGAATGCCCGCTTCTTGCGCGGATTTTTCTTCTTCCATTATTAATCTGGGTTCAGAAGGCAGCATTAGCGGATCGAGCAATGAAACTACGGCAGTAAAATCTGCGCCTTTGAGTTTCGACATCATTAAACGATCAGGGTAGGGACCGCCTATAAAACGCCCGTCCCTGGAGACAAGCATGACCTTATTCTGCCGAATCTCACTTGGTATGAGCCAATAGGCAGCCGAAGCAGCATAGCACAGCAATAACACAACAATATAAACTGTATGTGTTTTTCTGTTTGTAGATGCCATGAACCATTTGGTCAGCCACTTGGATATCAGGATCAGGAAGAAGGTAAAGAACAGGATGACAGTAATGGTCATTATGTTTTCATTTTCCGAGAACCAGCCTGTTTTTCTGATATAAATCACGAGACTCTTGATTAGCAATTGCAGGATATATGTTCCAAAAGCCAGACCTATACCCAGGAGTGTGAGCAGGAAGATGAGAGATGCCTTTATATATTTCAGTATCGTCATGCGTAATTCCGTTTATTCCTAACTATCATTTGATCATTCATATCCTTGTGAATCAATACCTATAGATAAAGCCGGCGTCTACATCGGTTTCCTGGCGAACATTTGTGTTGGGGAAATGTTCAGTCGAATATGCGACTAACCATGTAAATATCAGATTATCCATGAGTGGAACTTCACCATCCAGGCGGACACTTCTCGATCGATCGGATGAGAGGTTATTCGGGTTGACGACATCCAGGAAACTGGGCCCGGAGCCGCCTCCCACTGTTAAGGAGATATAGCTGTCCGGCGATGAAAAATAGCGTCTTGCCGTAAAATAATATGAATGACTGGCTGTATCTGATATATAGGGACGCAATGCAAACCACCAGTTGCCAATATATTTTGCAATCGACCCGGTATACAAGTGGGTTGGCCCGCCCTGAAAGTACAAAAGTCTCTCACCAGCGGAAAATTCGAAAGCATGCGGCAGGCTGAAGAATGGCTCAAAGCCAACATAATGCCTGGCGATATATGATGTGTTGGAATATCCATAGCCTATATAAAGATATGCGCCTGGAAAGAGATGAGGATAAGCTTCTACCAGGTATTGTGTGCCTGCACTCTTGAATCGATCATAACGGTTAAATGTAAAGATAACGGATCCGAAACGGGTGTATCGTTCGTAAGCGAGTGAGGAAATTTTCCATGTTTCTTTCAGGTCGTCTACATAAGACATTTCCTGGTCAAAACTGATGGCATTCAGTTTTTGTCCCGACGTATACGGGCCAACGAGGCCGGGCAGATTAAACAGGGAATGTATGCCCGGATAACCATAGGTTGAGTTTATATCCTGGATGATGGAAGTGCGCTTCTCCAGTAGTGTCTTGTCCTGTGGATGATATTTTAGTGCATTATCCACCACCCGCAGAGCGTCAGAGTAATTGTTAGTCCAGACTTCAACGTTTGCTAATCCCAAACTTGCATCTGTATAGCCTGGTTTGTCGTTAAGGACGATTTCGAATTGTTGCCTGGACTTGTCATAGTCGCCATCCCAGGAATACATCAATCCCAACAAGACCCTGACGTCAGCATTCTCGTTCTTGCTCAGGTATTGTTCAGCCAGTTTCTCGGCTTTGGGCCGTTGATTGTTATGAGCCAGATATTTTATTTCATCATACGTGATGCCGCTGGGTTTGGATTTGGATTTACCCAGCGCCGTTTGTTTTTGTTGAAGCAGGGTTTTGTCGTTTGGATGGTATTTGAGGGCCTTATTGATCACGATTAATGCCTGATCATTACTGCCGGACCAGATTTCGACATTGGCTAATCCTTTGCTTGCATCGGAGTTACTTGGATTTTTATTCAGTACATACTGAAACTGTGTTCTGGCTGCATCATATTGTCCATTCCAGGAAAGCATCAGCCCGAGAAGAATATGAACATCGTAACTGTCATTCTGTTTGAGGTAATCTTCTGCCAATTCTATCGCTTTCTTGCGTTGGCCTGAATGCGCCATTTTTTCCAGCTGGTCATAGGTCACGTTGGTTGATGACGGCGTAACTGTTGGTTGAGCCCCGGTTGTCGCAGCAAGAGGAGGCGATTTGCCGGGATTCAATTTGGCCATTACTAATGTTTTATCATCCAGCAGTGTTTTGTGCGTCGGGGCATATTTAAGACCATCATTGATGACTTGAAGCGCCGCCTGATAATTTCCCCGTGAAATGTACAGATCTGCGAGACCATCGCTTGCATCGGTATAGCTTGGCTTTTTTCCCAGAACAAGTCCAAATTGTTTACGGGCATCATCATATTGTTTGTTGGCAAGAAACAGGTTTCCCAGGTAAACATGCATTGCCGGTGTGTCATGTGTTTTCAGATAATCCTGGGCGACTTGAATTGCCTGGCTGCGCTGACCGGCTGCCACCAGCATTTTTGCGCGAATGATCTCGCGTTTTTCAATGAGGCTTTCATTGTTCAGATGATATTTGAGCGCATTGTTAATAACATCGATGGCCCGATTATAATTTCCATTCCAGACTTCGATGTCTGCGAGTGTATCACTGGCATCATAATCGCCGGGATTTTTGCCGAGCACATATTGTAACTGTTCACGGGCCGCATCATATTGTTTGTCCCAGCCCAGCATACGTGCCAGTAAGGTCCTGATTTCCAGGCTATCATGAGTCTTTAGATATTCTTCAGCAAGTTTGATTGCCTGTTCGCTCTTGCCTGAATATGCCATGATACGCAAGCTGTCGTAGGAGACAGTCGACGATAGAGGAAAAGTATTCATTGACGTATTTGATGGCTGCGCACTCTGTGCGGGTGTATTCGATGTCACCTGGGCTATCGCGGCAGGCATAATCATATGTCCGCTCAAAGCGATACCAGTCAGAGACAGAAATGAAAGCTGTTTATAATATTTCTTTACCACGATTTATTCCCTTGTTGGTTTGGCGCCGCAATTTTGGACAACATTTGCTGGTCGTTTTCAATTAAATAGACTGTTGCATCAGTGTAGGCCGGGTTTGGTATCTGTTTAAACGGTAACTTACCATAGATTGATATATAAAGTGGCGGAGCCTTGTCAGACCGGATTAAATACGTACCATGATCATCATCAACGAGGGAAATATTGAACGGCATGTCAATGCCAAGCACATTACCAAGATTGGCTTGCAGAACCGTTTTATCATTGACTGGGTCGCCATCAATTATATTGTGCAGGAGCGCATTCATATCGACGAGGCTGAAAGGCAAATTGGCTACTGAATGTGGTGGAATACCCTTACCGACAATGCTGCAGACGATTCTTTCATGCCATACGGAGTATCCGCCATCATCAAGCTCAGGTTTTTCCAGAGGCTCAAAGCGCCGATGGTCACCAAAAATCAGAAAAAATCCATTCTTGAAAAACGGCGTCTTTTTTAATGCCTGGTAGAAATCATATGTCGTTCCATCGACATAATTGATTTGGTTAAGCAAGTCATTGCTGCCAATACGGTATTTGATATCAGGCAAAATATAGGGTTGATGCAGGCTGACAGTTTCAATGACCAGGAAATACGGCTGTTTCAGATTGGGCAGCATATTCAGGGCTGCTTCATACATGGCCTGATCGCTAGGCGCATGCCAGGTAAATCGTGGCGCAGCCGCAAAAATATCTGAATCCATATCATAGATTTGATCAAAGCCTGTTGATTTGAACCAGGGAATCATTTGATAAAAGTTTGGCGGTTGGCCAGGACTGATGACAATAGTCTGATAGCCGGCTTTTTTTGCATAAGTAACAATATTATTCCCCCGGAATTTGCCAGGAGTGAATTGCTCCAGCATGCCGATGTATCCGCCGGTTTTTGTGGTCTGAATTCCTAATATGAATGCAGCTAGGCCATGAGGAGTGATTTTTCCATTTGAAACGGCATGCGTGAATACCATGCCGTCTTCTTGCAGTTTATCAATCATGGGCAAGCGGTTAAACAAGCCGCCAGCATATTTTGAATCGACCATTGATAATGATTCGGACAAGACAATGATTATGTTTGGTCTGCTGTCATTTACTTGGGTTGCGGAGCCCCACATTATTCCATTGAAATAATCGCTTATGCGTTGTATGAGTGGTGCGAAATTGCTTTTAACGTAATTTAATGTGTCGGCTGTGACAGATAACGCAGAATAAGAATTTGTCGATAGATTGACTGCGTTACCTTCATTATACGGACTGGATTTGCTGCCGATGATAAAATAAGCGATGACAAGAGCAAACACAGCTTCATAACTGATGAAGTTGGTCGTTGACGGTATAATTGGCAGATTCACCGTTCGTTTACGCAAAATAATGGGAACGATAATAACAGCCAGTGTTAATACGACTATTTTGGGGGAGATAAAGTAAATAAATACGTTAAAGTATTTGATATTTCCAATCACATTATTCAGGGTCAACCGGTTCTGGATAGCAATATAAATACAGCTATCCAGCCAGTGATAAGAAATGATGAAAACGGCAATGATAGATTGCATCCATTGCAGCAAGGCGGAGCGGCGTTTGATTGATAAGACAAACATGATCATGACCAGCAGGCAATCGGTTGCAAGATTAAAGTAGAGTTGAATCGAATATTCGTCCAGCAAATGGTCTTTGAATAGCAGCAGGCCAGTAAAGGTGAAGATTGGCCACAAGAGAACAGAAGTTTTGTTGCTATCCATGCACACCATTTCCTTATACAATCAGGCTTTATGCTCAATAAAGCATACTAGTTAAAATAAAGCATAAAATAAAGTGTTTAAGGGTTTGGTTACCGGAATTAAATGAGCGATATGTGGAAACTAATTTCTAATTATTTAAACGCATGGAATGGATTCAAGGCGGCATTGTGCACGCAGTGGGCATTTCGCGTCGAAATGATCGTTTTTTTTCTGTCCATTCCTGGTGCTATCATACTTGGCAACAGTGCAACTGAATACGCCATGCTGATCAGTTCGATAGTCATCATTCTCATGGTCGAGCTTCTGAATTCCGCCGTAGAAACGGTGATTGACCGTATCAGCCTTGATTATCATGAATTATCGGGTATCGCCAAGGATCTCGCTTCTGCGGCGACACTTTTTGCATGCCTCAATGCGCTGTTTATATGGGCAATGATTCTCTTCGCACGCCTTGCCTGATCATGAATCCGGATTTTTGAGGGTATCCTGATAATATCTGAACCGATTTCTTCCACTTTCCTTTGAAGCATACATGGCGGAATCGGCATTTTTAATCAACGCCATCGCAGTAAGGCCATCTCTGGGATAGATGGAAATGCCTATGCTGACCCCAATACTGAAATCATGGCCATGAATTAAAAAATGATTGCCAATGGTATGAAGTATCTTGTTAGCGACGATGCTGGCATCATCCGGATTGGTTAACTCGGTCAGGACGATTACAAATTCGTCTCCGCTGAGACGCGCGACGGTGTCTTCCTTGCGTAATATTGAACTTAATCTTATTGCGACTGCTTTTAGCAATTCATCCCCTACATCATGTCCAAGACGGTCATTGATAACCTTGAATTTATCGAGATCCAGGAACATGACAGCCAGGATATGATGATGACGTCTGGCCATGGATATGTCGTGGTGAAGGCGGTCCAGTAACAATCGCCGGTTTGGGAGATTGGTCAGGGTATCATGATATGCTAGCTCGCGTATTTTTTCCTCGGATACCTTACGCTCGGAAATATCTTCGATCTGGGTAATAAAATATAAAGGCTGGTTGTTCACCGAATCCCGCAGGAGTGACACCGTCATTTGCACCCAGATGGGTTTACCATTTTTACGCATATACCGCTTTTCAAAATGATAGGAAGGGATGCTTCCCCTGATGAGCAGATTTCGCATTTCAAGGTCAAGTGCCAGATCCTCCGGATTGCTTATGTCCTGGAACTTCATTTTCTCAAGTTCGTCCTTGCTATACCCAAGGATCTGGCACAAGGATTGATTTACTTCAATGAAAACTCCCTTAAGAGAAACGATAGCCATGCCTATCGGTGCTGTATCCATTGCCTTGTGAAATCGATCTTCACTTTCACGCAATGCCTGTTCCGTACGTTTGCGGTCAGTAATATCATACAGGGTCGAGCGGCTCATGATGAATTTGCCCTCATGGTTTTTGATCGCGGTTGAGTTTAACAGGACATAGATTATGCTTCCGTCTTTGCGAACAAGTTCAAACTCGATGTTTTCAACATGTCCGCGTTTCAGAAAACGGCGAAAATTTTTGTGAAAATGGTCAAGGCTGTTTGGCGTCAAAAAATCCGTGAATTTTTTCCCGATGACTTCATCGTAACTATAGCCAAGCCATTGCAATTCAGTTGAGTTGATGTGAATGAAAACCGCGTTTTCATCAATGGAATGGTAACCACAGGGAGCATTATTGTATAGGTCTTCGATTTCTGAATAGGATTTACGCAACTTTTCATCTGTCAATTTACGCTTGATATCCATTCGCATGAGCATGGTCGAAGTCAGAATAATCAGGAAGATGTAAATGGCGGTGATCAGTATGGAAATCAGCGCAATACCAGTGACAATGTCAAAAAGGCCATGTTGTTCGCCAGCAATTCTGAAGTAGCTGAATATAAGCGGGATGATCACAACGATAGGAATGAGTCTTCTTGCGACAATTCCTCCCGATGTATCACTGATGAAGAGAACCATGAAACCTTCCGTGCAGCGCATGAATAACAGGGCAAGTGAAAACAGGATAAAGCAGATTGATGTTTGTATGGATGCATATATATAGGGAATCAGCTGGGAATTGGCGTAGAGCGATGTGTTATAGGTTAAGCCTGTGATAACCATCAACCCGGCAACCCCGATGAGGGATGCCAGAATTTGCACGAGAAAATTCAACCCTCTTAAATCGAGCATTATCAGGGTCAAACCAATCATCATGAAAATTAATGTTGTGAATGGGGTAGGCCTGCCCGGTGCAAACGCAATTTGATACGAAGAAGTTTCCTGGATGAATATTTGATCGATCGCAAAATTATATCCGCTGACATGTTCGATCAGGGTAAGCAAGGCAAAAATGGTGAGCATGGCGCCAATCAATTTCCCCGTGATCGTCATGCTGAGGGGCTGCTCATCCGGTTGGGAATATTGCAGCAGTAGTGCCATGCTACTAATAATAAAGGCAATAGCGGAATTTGGCTTTGTCGGAATATAACTGGATGAAACGCTTTTCAGGAAGGTGATGTCAAACAGCCAGCCGACGATGACACTTATTCCGATAACGATCATTCCAATGGACAAAGTGATCGATGTCAACCGAAGGCGTCTGGCTATGGGAGAGTTTGAGTGCTTGCTCACGGCTATTCCCTTCATGCATCGAACATGCGATCACGTTTATTATAGAATATCATGCTGCAACGAATATTACGGCGCCGATCTAAAAGACGGATTGCAAAATATAATTATTAGTATAAACAAATGGTTATATTGCAATTCTGTTATGTATGACATATCGATTTTTAATGAATCAAAATTAATATAAAATGAATTATTAGCTGATTGTTTTTTGGGGCGCCAATGGATAACCCTGAGTTGAACAACAAATCTGGGACTGAGCAGTATCTCGATCCTTTTGACGGATATGCGTCATGTCCTGATACCCGGCGTGCTTACCTGTCACATTCCAAAGAGAACCAGGCTTACTGGATGCTCAAAAGCGAGGAAACCGTCAGGGATTATTTAGCCAGACTGGATTCATTTGCAAATTTTCGTGATGCCTATGCTTTTCTTGCTGACAAGCGGCATCAAATTGCAGTCGATCTCAAGCAGCGAACAGATGAAGGAAGAACGGATTATTATGGCAATTTCAGGCAGGAAGGTGATCATTTGCGCCAGTCAGTCTCGTTTGGAGATGGAGAACAATTCTGGCGATGGCAGAAAAAAAGGATTTTCGAGCTTACCTACAAACTGGTTACGCCAGTCAGAAATATTCAATTGCCCGATGCAAAGCCGGGATACATTTTTGAAGATGACTACCTTACCTGTCTTAAGGAGAAGGTATTTGTCGACGAGAAGGAAGCAACCTATTACTGCATCACAGTGAAATTCCCAGCTGGCATATGCCCTGCTGACCTGATTCATTCGGATTCATTATCGCAAATTGAATTGTATGATTTTACGGATAATGAAAAATTCAACCTGATCCGGATTGAGTACACGCCTGTTGATAACAGGACAATTAATGGAAATTATTCAGTGGTTGATTTGTACTATCATGCCTTGCTTGACTGGAAGCCTGAAGATGGAATTGTATCCTTCCTGGCACATTCCGCGAAGTTGTCTTTTCTCACAGCGCATTTTTTGTTTGTGAAACAGGGGAATTCCGGAATCATTGAATGGATGGTGCGAGCCATCGCTTTCAAGCACGGCATTTACCTGGGAAAGTTTAATTATTCCGAAAATATCAGCTGGGATTTCAAGGCTATTCTCACACCAAATCTGGATGATTATGTGGTATGGTACACGACGAAATTGTTCAGTCGATATCTATATCTTAATAAGCTGAATAATACCGAGAAATTTTCATTTATCATGCGGGAATAACCGGCTGTGTTTGTTAAGCGCAGGGTTGTCATGTGGCCGGGAAGCAACGAGTGGCATATTTCCTTTAAAATTTCTAGCATTTTCAGGGTGGGAAAGAAAAAGCTTCTTTGGCAGCAAAATCTGCCTATTTATGTTTAATCGCCGGAAATTCCGCAAGCAGCAGTTCCGGACGAAGAATTAATCTTTCTTTATCTTTCCTTGTGAGCTTTTTAATATGTTTTTCCACGCGCATGGCCAGGCGTTTGTCAGAATCGATAGTCCAAAACTGGGCAATGGCTAATGGTTTGAAACTACGGGTGAATTTTGATTTGCGCGTCCCTCTTGCATGCTCACGATAACGGCGTTTGAGATCGGTGGTGTACCCCGTGTAATACGACCCATTCTCGCAGCACAGGATATAAACATAAAAGCATTGGGTATCCATTATTAGGGTTATCCATTATTTAATGGGTGCAGACTAATTCCAAATGTTATGTTAGATTATACAAGTACCTCATCGTTTATTCTCGAACTTATCTATATGAATAATTCTGAGAGTCGAGGGTATTTTCTCAATTTAAATTAAAGGCTAACTATTATGGCAGCAGCACGTGAAAAAGGAACCGTGAAATGGTTCAATAATGATAAGGGTTTTGGGTTTATTCAACGCGAAAATGGACCGGATGTATTTGTGCATTTTCGGGCAATTACCGGAGATGGCTACCGCTCACTCAGTGAAGGTCAGCGTGTAGAGTTTACTGTCATTCAGGGTCAAAAAGGCCTGCAAGCCGAAAACGTCACGGTTGTTGAGTAATCCACACTCCTAGAACCTGTCTCAAAATGATAATTTTGGGTTGAGGCAAGGCACGGGTGATTCGGACGGCGCTGTTTGCATGAGATGATGAACAGTGCGGAATCTAACGACAACGCAGCGGCAACGTAAATATCATTTTTGAGACAGGTTCTAGTCGTTTTTTCTGTCGAGAGCCAACAATATTGGGTCTCATGATTAACTCGTAACATTCCGAAAATTCTTAAGGTCGGTATTCTTTTGAATAATAGCGCAACTCCCTATTCCAATCTTGATCCGGAGACGATACTTGACGCGATTGAAAGCGTTGGATATCGCTGCACGGGAAGTTTAATGGCACTAAACAGTTATGAAAACCGGGTATATCAGGTGGGTATCGAAGATGCTGCTCCAGTGATCGCAAAATTTTATCGGCCTTTACGCTGGAGTGATGAGGCAATCGTTGAGGAACATCAGTTTGCCATGGAGTTGGCTGATCGGGATATTCCGGTTGTGCCTCCACTCAGGCTTTCTTCCGGCGAGACACTGCATCATTATCAGGATTTCCGTTTTGCGATATTTCCCCGCAAGGGCGGCCGTTCACTTGAGCTTGATAACCTGGAGCATTTGGAATGGATGGGCCGATTTATTGGCCGGGTTCATGCAGTGGGGGCCACTAAGCCCTTTTTCCATCGTATCCAGCTTGATGTGCAAACCTATGGTTATACTCCGTACCAGTTTCTGATTGCGGAAGGATTTATTCCTTTGGAGTTACAACACAATTTTTGCCTGATCGTGGAAACATTGTTGAAAAAAATTGAACAGTGTTTCAAGGACGTTGGTCCGATAAACTATATCCGCTTGCATGGTGATTGCCATGCAGGCAATGTCTTGTGGAGCGATTCGGGACTGCATATTGTGGATCTGGATGATTGTCTGATGGGTCCAGCCATCCAGGATATATGGATGCTGGTATCCGGTAATCAGGAACAGGTGGAAGTTCAACTTGAGCGAATCCTCTATGGATACGGTGAGTTTTATGATTTCAATATTCGTGAACTTCATTTAATCGAGGCATTACGCACATTACGCATGATTTATTATGCGGGATGGCTGGCAAAACGTTGGGAAGACCCTGCGTTTCCATTAAATTTTCCCTGGTTTAACACACCGCGCTATTGGCAGGACCAGTTGCATCATCTGCAGGAACAATTAGATTTGCTTGATCTGGCATTAGAGAATATGAATCTGCCTGATGAGTAGTGTGGCCTGACTGCTCCCGGACTGAGCAATGCTCAGTCCGGAGCAGTGGCTCGGGGGGGTCTTGCTTTATTTGCCTTTCTTTGCTTTTTTAGCAGCGCGCTTTTCCTTTAATGTTTTGGCGGGTTTCTTTTTTGCTTCTTTTTTTGTGTCTTTGGCTTTGCTCATGGTTTCTCCTTGGGTTATTTTGAAAAATAAAATCCTTGATCATGTGATTATAATTATTCGATTACCTTGCAAAGATGTCAATGAGTGATAGAGCTTTGCCGTATCAGAATGTTAAGATGCGGCTTCTAAACCGGTTGAAGATAATAAAGCGGGTATCGAAGATGAATGTGAAAGATAAAGTTGTTTTAATTACGGGTGCATCGAGTGGTATTGGCGCTGCCTGCGCCAGACAGTTTGCAAAATCCGGCGCAAAGCTGCTGCTCTGCGCGCGCCGGCTGGAAGTTTTACATGAATTGACAAGGCAGTTAAAGGCCGAGTATGGCACCGAGATATATACTTTCAGGCTGGATATCCGGCATTACGCTGATGTCACTGAAGCGTTACGGGGACTGCCAGCAGATTGGCAAAAAATAGATATTCTGGTAAATAACGCAGGATTGGCGGCAGGCCTGGATACGCTTCAGGAAGGCAGTATTCAGGATTGGGAGGAGATGATTGATACCAACGTCAAAGGCTTGCTCTATGTGACCAGGGAGATATTGCAATATATGGTGGAGAAGAACTCCGGCCATATCATCAATATTGGTTCTATCGCGGGTCATTATGTCTATCCCAAAGGCGCTGTTTATTGTGCTACCAAGTTTGCGGTAAATGCACTGACTAACGGGTTGCGCATGGATTTGTTCGGCAAAAAAATCCGTGTTAGTACGATAGATCCTGGTGCTGTGGAAACCAATTTCAGCCTGGTCAGATTCAAGGGAGATGAGAATCGTGCGGCGGCGGTTTATGCGGGAATGGATCCATTAACACCGGATGATGTCGCAGATGCCGTTATTTATTGTGCGACCCGTCCGCCGCACGTGAACATAAGCGAGATAATTATCATGCCTACCGATCAGGCGGCTGCCACTATGGTTGCCAGAAAATCCTGAGATGAAGACGCTAACAGCGCGATCAGACTGCATGGATTAGCCAGAAGGGTCGTTATGCGGCTTGATTCTGATTAAATATATGTTCGGCCAATTTTTACCGGTCACATTTAAGGCGTGGTTATTTTCATCATAAGCTATACCATTGGCTATGCAGTCTGAAGTCATGCACGCTGGATGCGGCTTCAATGCCTGAATATTGATCCAACCCTCTACCGTACCGCTTTGAGGAGAGATGATCAGGATAATTTCTGTCGGCCACACATTCGCATAAATTTTACCGTCAATGTATTCAAGTTCGTTTAGGGCATAGATGGGTTGGTGAGCCGGACTTGTCACTGATAAGTAGCCTGTGACTTGAAAGGTATCCGGATCAATGAATTGTAATTTATCGGTACCATCGCTCATGATTAACTGTTTCCCGTCAGTTGTCAGGCCCCACCCTTGCGTTGAATACTGAAATGATTTTTCTGGCTTGAAAGTATTCTTGTTGTAAACAAATCCGGTGTTTTCTTTATAAGTCAACTGGTAGAGAGCGGATCCGATGACGGCAATTCCCTCTCCAAAGTAACGCGATTGCAAGGTGTATTCTTGCAGGATATTGCCATTCGCAAGGTCAATTTTTCTCAGTTTCGATTCAGAATAGAGTCCGGTGCTTTCGTATAAATAGCCGTCGTCAACCAGCAGTCCTTCAGTAAAAGCATGTGGAGCATGAGGAAGTGATTTAATAACACTGAAGTCATATTGCGGGACATTTGAATTAATCAGTAATTGCTCCAGCATGGATTGCTGGTATGAAGGATTATCGTCAGAGATGCTGCCCGGGGTCACCATGTCTGGTTTGTTGGCAGACAACATCAAGAGGATGGTGCATATGAAGCTGACGGCGATGATTGATTTGATAAGTGTTTTCAAGCCATGTTCCTTGCAATGAATTGCTGATCGAGGGTAGTTTACACGTTATTTCAATGACATAAACAGATATCTTGTTAAACCTGTTTGTCATTATATAATATGGCAAACGCGATAATACAAAATACAACTACTATTAGTTTCAGATGACCCCAATAGACTATTATCATCAACAGTGTGCGGCAGGACTGATTTCAGAGGATCAACATCAGATATCTGCATTGCAATATCTGCAGCAGATCCATGCGGAATTATTGCTGGAGCAAAAAAAACGTTCAAGCCTGCTCGGCCGGATGCGCAAACCACGGCTAGTCCCGGGGTTATATATGTGGGGAGGAGTTGGTATAGGCAAGACATTTTTGATGGATTGCTTTTATCATTCCCTGCCATTTCCCAATAAAATGCGCATGCATTTTCACACTTTCATGCAAATGGTGCATTGTGAATTGCGAGAGCACCAGGGTAAACAAAATCCATTGGAGGTGATCGCCGCAAAGCTGGCGAAAAAAGCCATGCTTATCTGTTTCGACGAATTCTTTGTATCTGATATTACTGATGCCATGCTGCTGGCGCGATTGTTCAAGGCCTTGTTTTCCCAGGGAGTTTGTCTGGTTGCGACTTCTAATGCGCATCCTGATGATTTGTATAAAAAGGGTCTGCAGCGTCAATTGTTTTTGCCTGCAATCGCTATGCTGAAAGAAAAAACGACAGTGCTGCACGTGCCCGCCGCAATAGACTATCGTTTGCGACAGTTGAAAAATGCCGGTGTGTTTTATACACCCAATGATGATAACGCGAGCGAAAACATGGAAAAATGTTTCGCCATATTGGCGGAGAACACATTGGTCAGATGCGAGCCACTGGAAATTTGCGGCAGATTAATTCAGATTAAAAAACAGGCAGGGGATATTGTCTGGTTTGACTTTGATAAAATATGTACGGTACCGCGCAGCCAGAATGATTATCTGAAAATCGCCGGGAAATTCAACACCGTTTTTATCAGCGATATTCCAAGGATTCCATCCAGCGCCAACAATATGATTAATCTGTTTATTCGTCTCGTGGATGTTTTTTACGACGCGCGAGTTCGCCTGGTTTTTTCCGCCGCCGCGCCGATTGGGGAAATATACACGCATGGATATATGGCGACAGATTATATGCGCACCTGCTCAAGACTGATAGAAATGCAATCAGAAAGTTATTTCATGAAAAGACACGTTAAAAATCAAATTGCAAGAAGCATATAAAATTTTTTTAAACATTAAAATTTGTAAAATTTTTCCGGGGACGTATAATTAGTGTTGGCAGGTATTGATCGAAGCCCTACAAGCAAAGTCCGAGGAAGTCAGAAAGATGGTGTGGTGTGCATGCCTCACTAGAGGAAGCCTGAAGCACCACTGAGACGTCCACTTATCATTTTCGGGCCTTCGATCAATCCTGCCTTTTTATTTGTTACATATTATTAAATACTTTCACGACTTCCAGCATGTCCTGATAAACACGGTTGCGTTTGATTTTTGAAGCGTCTGCCTTGATGTCCTGGAAATATCTGGAAAAAGCAGAGTTGCTGTCATGTGCATCGACCATCAATTTTCCTATCTTGTCATAGAACCTGGCGGCCGTATAATTATCTGTATAATCCGAACAGAAGCCGTTTTCTGCATAAAAATCCTTTAATTCATTTTTCAAGCCGATGTCATTGATGAGGTAATCAAGCTTCATTTCCCATCTGACGGCTTCATTGCCCGCAAGAGCATCGCCACAGCGAAAATGAGGTTTGCCTGTGAGTATCAGGTTGCTTGCGCTGCCCGCGCCTTCGCGTACCTGCGGCCAGGCATTTTTTCCTGAATATCCAAATAATGCTTCCTTGACTTCCTTGGGCAGTGTACCCATTCCAAGCAAAAGAATTTGTCCTGGCTTCAGCTGTTGTAATGTGCTGACGGCATCCGGATCATCAATATTCGCGGTGAGCACGGTCTCATTTAAATGCAGCTTTGCAATCAGATTGCGTGTGCTTTCAATTTCCTGCTGATCCCATTTACCGTAGGTAGTTGCGCCCTCCGGCCGTTTTACTGTATCAAAGTTATTATTCCTGAGCATTTGATTGAGTGTGTAAGCGATTTTGCGGTAATCATAAAATACGGCCATGACGAGAGGCTTCTCACGTATCGCAGCTGGTCCGGTTAGTTGTGCATGCCGCGCGCCCGCAATAATGGTCAATATGTTTCGTACTGATTTGCCAAAACCATTATCATTCCACTCAGCTGGCTCAACTCCATGGCCATAAACCGACATAATGTCAAATTTCGAGTCCTTGGTGCCGGAGACTACGTATCTTAATGCGGGGATTTTTTCAGCCAGGGCGACGCCTTGCGGCGTATGATCAAGAAAATCAACCGCTTTTGAAATATCCTGAGCCTGGGTAGCGAAATAGGTTTGCGTGTTAATGACATTATGCCAGGTGTCATTATTCAATAATAAATAGCCGTCATCATTATATTCCTGGTTAAAGGTCGGCATGGGCCAGTTGCTTACACTGTAAAACATTTTTGCATTAAGAAAATTCGCATTATTGGTGCAGACAGGCTGCTCTCGCATTTTTTTGGCCAGCTCACTATTTTCCAGATCATCATTGATAATCCTCTCACATGAGTTATTCCAGGCCATGCTGGAGATACTGAAATCAACGGGTTCAATTTGATGATTGACTGTACGGGTCAGAAAAGTGCTGACATCGATAAAGCGGTTCTTGTGTTCAGTGTCTTCATATTCATTTGGAATCGAGGTTGGAAGGTTGAACATGAGTATGGTGGCGGCCTTGTTATTGTAGATTACTTCAAATGTTCCATCAAAACCCAGCTGGCGCAGCTGTCTCATGACATTGACTGCGGATGCGATATCACCAAAGCCGATAAATTTATTTGCAATCACGCGGATAACTTTCTGCTGCTTGAGAAAATCTTCTGGCGAATGATATTTTTTTTGTGTATCGGCATGTGTCGATGGCATGAATGTTGCGCCCATAATGCCAATGAGCAGACAGGCTATATATTGTTTTATTCGCATGGTCTCGTGTGCCTCTGTGATACTTGTATGATAATAAATTGCGCATATCCTATCACCAGGTCAAACATTAATCAAAAATATGCTTGTGCTCCCAAGGGTATGAATTTTATTTTTTGCTCGAAATGATCAAAATTTATCCAAAAATAGGGTAAAATATTCGTCGATTCCAGCAAAATTGAAACGGAATTTACTAACTTCGGTGTTTTTAAGTATATAAAAAATAGACAGTTATAAAATTTCAAGAGTGTTTTTAGACAAAAAAGGGTTTTCTGAGGGGCCGTATTCCTGTAGTATGGCGCGATGCAATCGATAATCAATCTATCAAAATTTTTTATCTTAGCTGTCCTGAGTGCTACTATCATCTTAACCTGGTACGACGGCAAGAATGAGGTCAACGAACTGGTTCCCACAGGTGTACGTGAGATATCAGGCGTTGAGTCTGTGGATTCCGTCTGGAATATTATGAGCCGCGAGTTCAAGCTGGACAACCGTGCTGAATCGTCTCAGGTCAAGGCAGAAATTCGCAAGCTGCTGGCTGATCAGGGCAAGCTCTACAATATTCTGAAGGCGGCTGGTCCATACATTTATTTCATCCATAAACAGACAGAAGCTCGCGGCTTACCTGCTGAAATCGCACTGATTCCGGCGATTGAAAGTGAGTTTAATCCAAATGACAAATCCAACAAGGGCGCGACAGGACTTTGGCAATTAATGTCTGGAACAGCCCATGAACTCGGTGTCAAGGTCAAGGCTGGGTATGATGGCAGACGTAATGTTGTCGCATCCACGAAAGCAGCGCTTGCCTATTTCAATGATCTTGGCAACATGTTTAAGGGCAACTGGTATCTCGCCATTGCTGCTTATAACTGCGGACAGGTAAAAGTTCAATCTGCTGTGCGTCGAACTGGCAGTGACAGTTTCTGGAATTTACCGTTGCCAAAAGAAACGAAATATTATGTGCCGAAATTATTGGCAGTCGCCGAAATTGTAAAAAATCCGGAAAAATACGGCGTACAATTGCCACCAGTTTTAAACGAGCCATATTTTGCTGAAGTGAAAGTCAATAAACCTGTTTCGTTAGAGCAGGTTGCTAAAAAAGCAGGCGTCAGTGTTGAAACCCTGCATACGCTGAACCCGGACTATACACATGTTTCCCAACCCAAGAAAGATGCGGGTACGTTATTGGTTCCAGTTGACAAAGCGCCTGTTGTGAAAGCCACCCTCGGCGTCTAGTCTGGGTTCACTTGGGGCGACGCTGATATTTTTCTGTAACTAAATCGGCTGACCTCTTTTGTCCTGGATGAACAGGGAAGTCAATACTCCTGCCAGTGCGGCAAGCATGATATAAAACGCAGGAGAAGATGCATTTCCAGTCATTTCAATTAACCATGTCGCTATCAATGGACAGGTGCCGCCAAAAATTGCCAAACCCATATTGAACCCAAAGGAAAGAGCAGTGAATCTCATTTCGACAGCAAAGGCTTCAATCATCGTGACAAAGGCACATGGCAGATAAACACTGAAGATAAGGGTAAAAATACCCATGGCCAGATAAATCTGATTCAACGACCCGGACGACAGCATTTTGAATAAGGGATATGCAAATACAAACATGATGAGGCAGGAAGATATGAGCAAAAGTTTGCGGCTGATCGAATCAGCAATGTAACCGATGAGCAAGATTAAACAGGCAAATATCAGGATATAAAAACTATTTAACTGTAATGCCGCACGATGTGGCAAATGCAAAATGCGATCAAGATAGGTTGGCATCCAGATATAGAGTATCTGATAAAAAACTCCCCAGACGCTGGCGAGAATGAAGACATGGAGCAGATTTTTGAAAGTCGCAGTATTGTTAATCAGGGATAAAATGGAATAGCTTTTTTTTACAGTTTTCAAGTGCGCTTTCTGAAAGCCGGGTGTTTCGGGCAGATGAATACGCAGGATTATGCTAATAATGCAAAGCAGCGTTCCCGACCAATATCCCACTCGCCAGCCCCAGGATAACAATTGATCGGAAGTGAAACCATTAATAATCAATAATGAGGCGATAGAGCTGATCAAAATGCCAAAGGCGGCGCTGGTTGGAACGGTCGTCACCCATAGGGTCCGGTGTGACGGCGGCGCGTATTCAGCAATGTAGACAGCGGAACCAGTGTGTTCACCTCCAGCAGATAATCCCTGAAGTATGCGAAATAGACATAATAAAATGGGGCTGGCTAGCCCGATGTCCTGATAGGTGGGCAGGCAGCCTATCAGGAATGTTGGCACGGCAATCAGGACCAGAGAAATAATCAATGCCCGCTGCCGGCCATAGGTATCACCAATCCAGCCAAACAGGATTCCTCCCAATGGTCTCACTAAAAAGCTGAGTGCAAAGACGGTAAAAACCAGGGTCAGGGAAATAAGGGTGTTTTGCAGTGGAAAAAATAATTGCGATATCACGGATGCCAGGTATCCGTACAATAAAAAATTGTACCATTCGGTGAGATTGCCAATGGTGCCGCCAATAATGATTTGCCAGATGCGCAGGCCAGAAAGGTTGCTGCTATTCATAATAGTCCATATATAAATTTTTGATTTATAATGAGTTTATTGCTAGTATTGACTGATTTCAAATCAGTCGTTGAAAGGTGGAATATAGTCACGACTTGTTACATAAGTCAAAAGGAAGATTATGCCGATAGGATATTTACTGCAAAAATACCATCAAAAGAAACATTCCCAACCCATTTATTCTGTTGACTGGTTTTCGCATCATCTTGCCAACTGGAACAGTCTGCTTGGCAGATTCAAGCATAAACCAGATCTTTTATTTTTAGAGATCGGTAGTTATGAAGGCAGATCAACCAGATGGCTGTTGGAGAATGTTCTGACACATGCGACGTCCAGGATTTATTGTATTGATACCTGGCAAGGAAATATGGAGCATCATGAAGATAACCATAATATGTCTATGGTGAGAAAAAATTTCTTGCATAATATACGTCCTTACAAAAAGAAAGTGACTTGTTTTATCAATCCATCACAAGAAGTAATAAGAAATAATCCCGGTATATTCCGTACGGAAAGATTTGATTTTATCTATATAGACGGATCGCATGTTGCGAGTGATGTACTGGAAGATGCCATTTATTCTTTCCGCTTATTAAAGCAGGGCGGATTATTACTATTTGATGATTATATCTGGGACAGGTATCAGGAAGTGGAATTGAATCCCAGGCTTGCGATTGATTGCTGGTTGGCTTGTTTCAAAGGTCAATACCAGCTTCTGCACAAGGAAACCCAGGTTTGTGTAATGAAGCTGTAATCAGAGAAACTTTCTTGTCTGTTTGTGTTCCCTTGTCTATGCGAGATAAGCCAGAAGATGAGAATACTATGTTGCTGATTTAATGAAGGAATATGTGATGTTGCGAATGACCGATCAGGTGTATGCTAAAATAAAGATATGCCTCCGATAAAGGTCAATTTTGAATGAATGACATCAGGCTAGAGAATGAAAATCGACAGCTGAAGGACAATATTCTTGCCTTGCGAAATAAACTGGAAATTCTGAAGGCAGAACTTCAAAAGCAGTTTCAAATCGAATTATCACAGTCAAATAGCGTTATTCTGCAATTACAATCAACAATTACCAGTTTGCGCAATGAATTGGAAGGTATCAGGTTTACGAATTTAAAAAATATAGAAGAATTAACGGCGATTAACAATAACGAAAAAAATCAGCTGGAAGCTACCATCAAATCGCTTCGCGAAAAAATGGAGGCAATCAAGATTGAATATGAAAGAAATATGCAGGCAAAACTCTCTGATGTCAACCTTGAAAATAAACAGTTGAAACAGACCATTATGGAATTGCGTGATAAGCTGGAGCATATTCATGCAAAATGACATGATTGTAAAAAATCTGAAATCCAAAAGCTATTATCGGCTATTGTCACAGATATATCGTGATGTCGCAAAAACGACTTCATTGAAAGAAGCATTAATGACGTTGGTTAATGTGACGACCTGTGTTATTGGCTGCGAGCGCGGTTCGGTATTCCTGAATGATGAAAAGACAGGCGAGTTGTATTCGTTTATAGCGCAAGGCGATTTACAGCATGAGATCAGGGTGTTGAATAATAGCGGTTTGGTCGGCTGGTCATTTACTCATGATGAATCAATCTGTGTAAGCGATGCATATAAGGATTCCCGCTACAATAAAATTATCGATCAGATAACAGGCTTCAAAACAAAAAGTGTATTATGTGTTCCCTTGAAAAGTGTGAACAACGAATTGATTGGCGTGACACAAATGCTGAACAAGATAGGAGATAATTTCACAGAAACAGATGTTCAGCTTGTCAAGGCGCTGACAGAACAAGCCGCTCTCGCGATACAAAGCAAGCTTACGATAGAACATATTGAAGCGGCACACAAGAAAGAGCTGGAGTTTCTCGAGGCAATGTCGCGTGTATCCGCCGAAATTCAATTATCATCACTATTGGAAAAGATTATCACAACGATTGCCAAGGCTCTGGATGCTGAAAGAGCGACATTATTTATTAATGACGCACGGACAAACGAATTATATACAGAGGCAAGCATAGGACTGGAAAAAAAGGAGATCCGGTTTCAAAACAATCTTGGCATCGCAGGATCAGTGTTCACAACGGGAGAAATTAGCAACATACCGCATGCCTATGCAGATCTGCGTTTCAATCCTTCCTTCGACAAAATGACCGGATTTTTTACCAGATCAATATTAACGGCGCCGGTAAAAAACAAGGCTGGGCATGTCATTGGCGTAACTCAGGTGCTGAACAAAAGACATGGAGAATTTACCTCCGATGATGAATCGCAGCTGATTGCGATCAATACACAAATATCCATGGCAATCGAGAATGCGAAATTGTTCGATGATGTACAAAACATTAAAAATTACAATGAGAGCATTCTTGAAAGCATGACAAACGGCGTAATTACAATTAATGAAATGAACAAGGTTGTCACCTGCAATAAGGCTGGATTGAGGCTGCTGGAATTGAGTAATTTTTCAGAAATAAATAACAAGGATGCAACAGTTATATTCGCCGAGTCTGATCCATTGCTGCTAGAAAAAATAGAAAAGGCCAAAAATGCCACTGAATCATCGCAGAGTGAAGTATTGATGGAGGCAGAGCTCAAATTTGGCAAAAAGAGCATTACGGCGAATATTACTGTTATACCACTATTCAGCGCGAAAATGCACAGATTGGGCATTATGATCATGATTGAAGACATCAGTTCCGAGAAAAGAATGAAATCAACGATGTCTCGGTATATGAGTCCTGATCTTGCGGAGCAATTATTAAAATCCACCGAGTTTTCGTTGGGAGGCACAAGCACGGTCGCAACTGTGCTGTTTTCAGACCTTCGTAATTTTACCACGTTGTCAGAAGCCCTTGGACCCGAAGGTACAGTCAACTTATTGAATGAATATTTCACACTGATGGTTGATTGTATCCAGAATGAAGGTGGCATGCTCGACAAGTTTATCGGCGATGCGATTATGGCTGTTTTTGGTAATCCATTTCCCCATGACGATGATCCGGATAGGGCAGTAAGAGCGGCGATCGCAATGATGAGGGCATTGCATGCATTTAATAAAAAACGTGCAGCAAAAAAACAAATTACAATTGATCATGGAATTGGTATCAATACTGACAAGGTCGTGTCAGGGAATATAGGATCTGAAAAGCGCATGGATTTTACCGTGATTGGCGATGGTGTCAATCTTGCTTCACGGATTGAAGGATTATGTAAGCAATATGGAGCGCATCTTTTAATTAGTGAGTTCACGTTTAAAAAGCTGAAATCAACATACAGGACGCGTCAACTGGATAAAGTCATTGTCAAGGGCAAAGCCAAGCCCGTTGCTATCTATGAAATTATTGATTTTTATGACGCAGAAACATTTCCAAATCAAATCGAGGTACTCGGTCATTTTAATAATGGAATTGAATATTACAATGTTGCGCAATGGGACAAGGCGATCGCCTGTTTTGATGCGGCACTAAAGTTGTATCCCGATGACAAACCATCCAGGGTGTATATTGACCGCTGTCTGGATCTCAAGGCCAATCCGCCGGAAGAAGGCTGGAACGGCGTCTGGGTAATGAAGCACAAATAAAATCAGGCGATGTTGGCAATTTTCAGTATCAATGAAAGCGGTATATTGCTGCCTGGTTCAATGATGGACACGAGTCAATATATGAGGAGGCAGTGTGGTTATCTGATCAGCGCCAAATAGTTGCTGTGCAGCATTGAAGGATCATTGAACAGGAAACAGCCTTGATTGGGAACCAGTTCGCCAAGAAGCAGTTGATTGCCGCTTTGTAACGCACAATAATATATTGGATTTCCATTGATATATTCCATCACGATTGCATTTGCCGGGATTTCCCCATCCTTGGCTAAAACCCAATAACCGTTCGGAATGGTGCTGGTGTTGACAATGACAGGCACATATTGAACGTTGCTGATTCCGATGGAATTTCCATATTGATCAGAATAATTGAAGCCTGAACCCTGATAGGGAATGGACTCTATTGTTTGCGTCACTTCGGACAATATTTTCTCGCCCGCCAGACTGTCTTGCATAAGCAGCAGATATGACAGAAGTATATAAATCGTTATTTGACTGCCTTTGGCCAGCAACACAGTCTCCCCGTTTATATTCTTTTATCTTTCTTAAGTATAGCACCAGATAAGTGTTGCTTTAGCGACTTCAAAAGCCATGAATCTATGGTGTTACGCAAGCCGAGAAGAAAATTTTTGTATGTATGATATTGAAGATGCGTTAATATACAAGCAGCTATATAAACGAACGAGATTGTTGCGGAAGATACATGAGAATCAAAAGAATCAGCTTGTTGGCACTGTGTTTACTGGCAGTTTCCATGAATGCAATGGCACATGATCTGGTTATCACAAATGCAAACATTATCAACCCAGATAAAAAAATCGTAGCTAGAAAAGGTAATATCGTCATTCACAATGACAGAATTTTAAAAGTTGATTATAGTCAGGGAGAGATACCATCGAATGCGGTAATCTTTAATGCAAAGGGGAAATACGTCATTCCCGGGTTGATTGATTCGCATAATCATGTTGATACCGTTTTAGGTTTGAATGAAGAACAATATTATTCCCATCCGGATCTTGTCGCTGAATACAGAAAACAGCTGCCTCGAAGTTATCTTTATTTTGGCTATACCACTGTTATTGACCTGGTATCATCTGACCAGAATGCGATTCATTCTTTTACGGCATCTTCAGTGCATCCGGATTTGTATACTTGTGGCGGCGGAATCATGATAGCAAACGGCTATCCCATGAGTGAATTTCCACAGCCGGTTCGTTATGCCATGTTTCCTAATTATGTCTATGAGCCCAGTCAGACAACGTCATTGCCTAAAGACACCGATATAAAAATTCATACTCCGGAAGCTATTATTAAACGCATAGTGAAATCACGCGCAGTGTGTGTGAAAATATTTTATGAACCGGGGTTTGGAGCAGATAAGAATCTGCCATTGCCGGCATTGGCAACGGTTAAAAAAATTATCCAACTTGCTCACCAGCGTCATTTACCGGTATTGATGCATGCAAATTCGTATCAGGCACAGGAATTCGCCCTGTCAAGCGGCGCTGATATTTTTGCCCATGGTTTATGGAATTGGGGCAAGTTTGATAAATTGTCAGTGCTGCCTTTGAAAATTCAGCACTTATTGGGAGATATTGTAGACCAGCATTTGGGATATCAACCGACCATGCAGGTAGTCAAGGGATTGTCAGCATTGATTGATCCACAGTTTCTTGATAACCCGGAGCTATCTCATGTTGTTCCTCGGTCACTGCTGTCATGGTACCGAACAAGGGAGGGGCAATGGTATGAAGAATTATTATTTGGCAAGTTCCCCAAATCATTAATCGAGCGCCGGCTGAAATTAAAAGAGAGTCAGTTAAAACTGGTCGTCGATTATCTGCGAAAAAGCCATGCCAACCTCTTGTTTGGCACGGATACGCCATCTGGGCCAACGTACGGAAATCCTCCCGGATATAACGGATATATGGAAATGCGCGATTGGTATGATGCAAACGTTCCGTTATCAGAAATATTACTGGCTGCTACCATGCGTAATGCCAAATTTTTTCATCTGGATAAGGATTACGGCAGTATTTCTCCCGGCAAGTTTGCAAACCTCGTTATTCTGAAGAAAAATCCGTTACATGACATTAATGCCTATAATAGTATTGCCAGTGTAGTTATCCATGGACAGATATATAAAAGATCGGAATTTAGCGCCAACAAAGTTTACAGCATTAATGCGAAGACATAGTTTTGGTGAAACATGCCAGGGCTTTCTGTTCATTCAGATCGAAGGCATTCGCAAGGACAATTTATTTTCCGGATGATCAACTGGATTTGTAATAACCCTGATTAAAGATCAGGTAACAGATAAAGGAAAAGTTAATCGCAATCAATGGCAGGATCATGAGTTCATATAAATTGTTATATTCGTACAATGTACTGTAGGTCATGACATCGGAGACAATTCCAAACAACAAAACGCCAAATGCCAGTGATAGTCCCAGCCTGGTTCGACGGAAAAGCTCGGCAGCGGCGAGCAGGGCGAAGACAAAGTAAAAATATGAGAATAGGGGAAGCAATGTTATCCATGCGCTGGATATGGTGTTCGATTGATAATAAACACAAGCCATATAGGCCCAGTTTAATAGAATCTGGATAATGAATAAAAACGGAGTCAACGCCTGTTTTTTCATACCGTGATACAAATCGTCCATGATTGATCATATCATTATATGTACAAATTCGAACATGATCAAACTTTCAGGCCTGGAATGTAACAGGCAGGTTTCTTCTCGCGACCGTGTCATTGCCAGTGTCGTTCTGGCGTCTGCGGCCAGATTGGGACGACAGGGGGAGGTGAGACGATAACATCGCGGTGCGTTTTAGTCCTTTCGTCCGCGGCTGTGTACTATCCGGACAATGCCGTTTCTTAAGATTACGCTAATAATCACACTATATAATCCCGTGCCCTAAATTCTGATACGTATAAAAGGTAAGCAAGATGTTTAGAAAGAAAATACAAAAAAGTACAAACCAGACAGATAACACACAACGACCACTCACAGGACCGGCTTTTTTTGAAAACTTCGACTGCGGGTTGTCAGTCTACCTGAGTGAAGTGTTTAAAAAAGAAAAACAGCTATCTTTCAGCTTTCTTTCTAATCAGCAACGACTTGATTTATGCATAAAAATACTGGAAGCATTGCGGCATCATCATCAAAAAGGCCATGTCATCGGTGGCCTGGCTGTCGACGACATCATGGTGTCTGTCAGTTACAAATCAGGTTCAATCAGGAATGTCATGATTCGCTTACCAGCACATGCAAACACGGCTGCCGGTAATCAGGCTACCAATCCTCCAGGCTGGAAGCCGTTTGATCATATCCTGCCTGAATGGATGTTCAATGAATCCATTGATGCAGCCAGTGATATTAGTATTGTGGGACAATTATTCATGGAAATCTGGCGCATTGACTGGCCTATTAATGAGGATGCCAAACTGAAATCAAAAGCTAAAATCATGACGGATGGTAAAATTTTACCAGCTAACAGATTCTGGGCGCTTAGAGCAATGCCTGCTGATCTTGCTGCCTCAATACACGGGGTCATGGCTGCGATGGTTCAAAAAAACAAAGCATCCCGTCCTGACATTGATTCATTGATAACAGCGCTGTCAGACATCAAAGAGAAGCTCATGCAGAACCCTTCTCATGATGAGGCATGTGCGCTTAGTTACACACGACACAGCTAATCTGGAAATTAACCGGTCATGCTGTCTGGGAAGGCAATGGATTGCTTCAGGCAGCGCGGTAAATCATGCAGACAAGAGAAAGCTCACCGTTATGTGTTGACAGCTTTTGCTGTTGAGTAATGTAATGGAATTTTCTTATTCAATGAATTTGTCGATAATCTCATGGATTTTATCTGTATGTGTTTTAAAAACGGCATGCGGCGCATCCTTGATGACTACCACCCGGGATGATTTATTCAAGAATTTACCGCTGAATGTTTCGATGTAATCTGCTTTTATCCCGCAATCTTTTTCACCGACTATAAGACAGAGTGGTAATGAGGTTGATTTCGCAAAGTTTTCAGCATCCAAAGCTGTTCCAATATATTTTCTCGAATCATATTTATTTAATTCAAGAAATAAATACTTTCTCATTTGCGGATCTGTGCTGATCAGGTCATCTATAAAATATTTTTCAGATGAATTTAGTCCCATATGGTATGTTATGTTTTCAGCTTCTGGAATCGAATAATTCTTGGGATTATTTATCCAGTCAGGAACCAGCACATCAACAAACCATTCATGCAAGCCTTTCTTGATACCTTTTGTGGAGAACTTTATTGGAGGAGATCCTATAGTGGTGATACTTGCGATTAATTGAGGATTCTCTATGGCGACGCCATATGCAATGTGTCCGCCAAGTGACCATCCAACGAGATGAGCATTGTTGATTGCCTTGGCTTCCAGTAATTGCCTGACTCCAGCGATCATGGTGAAAGGGTTATAAAATACCTGAGCCAGGTTGAACCGCTCATTCGTTGTCAGGCCGTCAATGTTACTGATTTTGGTACTCAGGCCATGGCCAATGAGATCGAACGCGATCACGCGGTAGTTATTTGAATAATATTTTATTTGGTCGCTAAAAACTTTTTTTGATGTGGAGTTGCCATGAATAAATACGATGGTTGGCTTGACACCATTATGTATGTCAGAATCAAATACATCCAAAGTGATTTTAATTTTTCGTTTATTTAACAAATGCGATATTTTTTTAGGGATAAGGGGTTTATTATCAATTTTCAAATTGTCGGGGTGCATCTCGAACGGAGTATTGTGTTCCGATAGCTCACTCACTGCCATGTTCAATCCTGATACGCTGATGATGACGTATAAAATTATCCAATATATTTCCAGTTTGTCACTAGTATCTGTGGCATGCCAATTAAAATCGAACATTAATTAATCAAAAAACCATTATTGATCTAGTGATTATCAGCGGCATATTGTTGCCATTTGTTAATCCAAAATCAATGTTATTTGGAAACAGATAATGTAATTGTTATATCCATTACTGTTATTAGTGTGTATATTTATTACCCATCTCAACACGGTGCTTCCGTTTGTTATATCTGACTTCCTTGTGGTATGAGCGATATGCGGTAGGCATCTAGAAAAACGATATAAATCATATTGTTATATTAAAGATAAACTCTTCAACTACTCAGAGGAATGATCGGTGCAGCAAACGTTACTAAACAGGGAGCAGAAAAAAGTCCTGGCTCTTTCTTCATTAGGTGGAGTACTGGAATTTTATGATTTTATCATTTACATATTCCTTGCGTCCATCATTGAAAAGTTATTTTTTGCGAATAATGCTGCCTATATAGCGACTTTAAAAACCCTGGCTATTTTTTCCATTGGATATTTACTGCGGCCCCTGGGTGGAATGGTTTTTTCTCATTTTGGTGATCGATATGGGCGTAAAGTGGTATTCCTGTTGACAGTGATATTTATGGCGCTGCCTTCGTTTGCAATCGGCCTGTTGCCCACAACAGCGCAAATCGGAATTGCTGCCCCGATATTGCTCCTGATATTCAGAATGATGCAGGGTATGGCATTGGGCGGCGAAATACCAGCAGCCATTACATTTGTTTCTGAACATGTAAGTATTCACCGCCGTGCGTTTGCTTTATCAACTTTATTTTTTGGTATCAATATGGGGCTTCTGCTTGGTTCATTGGTGACAACCATTATGACATCGTTATTGACTAATGAAGCAATGCTTGCTTATGGATGGCGAATTCCATTTCTGCTTGGCGGCGTTTTTGGTATTGCATCGATATTCCTGCGCCAATATCTGCATGAAACAGCAGCGTTTTCCTCACTCAGAGAACAGGATGTACAGCGTGTCCCGTTAATTACCTTGCTACGTAAGGCTCCAGGTAAAGTGATACAGGGAATGTTATTGGTGACTATTGGTTCGGTGACGGTGTTTCTCTATCTGTATTGGCCGCAGTATTTACATCAATATATGCACTATGATTTTGGCACTCTGATGCGTGTCAACACGGCAGGTACAATGGTGTTGAATATTACCATTCTGATTGGCGGGCTTTTGGCTGACCGCTATGGATTCAGGACGGTTTATCTTGCGGGAACGGCATTGCTGATTGTATTGACCTATCCATTGTTCATGCTATTTAATTTGCAAAGCATAGCCTGGGTCATTACCGGCTACATGATTTTTTCGGTCTTGTTTGGCTTTATTCCCGGATCCTATTCATCCATATTGAGTTCTCTCTTCCCGACACCGATACGTTATTCAGGAATTGCAATGAGCTATAACCTCGCCTATGCAATATTTGGCGGCCTGAGTCCGCTGATATGCACGGTTGCGATTCATGTGTTCAATAACATACTTGCTCCATCATTCTATGTTTCAATCATGGCTGTGGTTTCATGGGCGGCTTGTTATTATTGCAGCTTCGAACAATCAGATGAGCAATGGCCATTTGCTTACAAAAGCGTATTGACGGACTAAGAGAATGTGATTTTACACTTGCAAGTCTGGAATTTGTCTCGTGATTTATACTAATTTTCTGATCAGGAGCCAGTATGAATAAAAGTTCAGGCGGCGATAAACATTTTCACAAGCAGGGATTTGAAATTACGCGTAACGTCCGCGGGTTCATGCATCAGCTGAATGAAATCAGTGTTGAATTTATCGACTTTGCCCATCAGGCGCCGGGTATGGTGGTGGACATGGGATCAGCTTTTGGCATCGCGACAATTCCAATATTAAAACAGGGAATTGAGGTGACAGCCTGTGACATTGAGCAGGAACATTTAAACGAACTCATTCTGCGAGTTCCAGCTGAATGCCGGTTATTTCTGCAAACCAAGGCAGGATCATTTCCTGAAGATTATAATTTTGAAAAACACACAATTGGTGCCATATTATTATCTCATATTCTTCATTTTCTGACGCCAGAGAAACTGGATATGGCTCTGGACAAGCTGTCTGACTGGGTAGCGCCGCAAGGAAAAATTTTTATTGTGTCTTACACACCCTATATTGCACCCATGAAAGATTTTATTCCTCTCTATGAGGAAAGAGCATTGAGTGGAATGAAATGGCCATATTGGATTGTTAATAACATACACGATTATTTTACCGGTTCAAAAGAGGTTGCCGAGAATCTGCCAGATACAATGAATTATCTTGACTTGCCGTCCCTGTCAAAAGCATTGCAATCCAGAGGATTCATTATTGAAATGGCGCGCTATCTCGATCCTGACAAGAACCAGATCCCCCAAGGCGTACGTTTCGATGGCAGAGAATGGTGTGGTGTGATAGCCAGACAGCCAGATTAGCAGTTGCTAACACTCTCACAAGCAATTAATATTCATATGCTAATATTTGAACGGGAATTTATATGTCATTAGCTGGAAAGACAGTCATTATTACAGGCGGGAGCCGTGGAATAGGAAAGGCAATTGGTCTGAGATTTGCCAAAGCTGGATCTAATATAGTCATTATTGCAAAAGATGAACAAACACCACGTCCGGAAGACAACATGCAGACTGCAGCTGATGAAATGATAGCAGCCGGAGGCAAAGTCTTGGCTTTGGATGTTGATGTGCGTGATACAGAAGCTGTTAAATCGGCTGTCAACAAGGCTGTTCAACAATTTGGTTCACTTGATGTACTGATAAATAATGTCAGCGCATTTTGTTTTACAGATACGATTAATACGGTTCCCGATCAATTCGATCTTATGTTCTCAGTCAATGTGCGTGCAACATTTCTTCTCTCGAAAACCTGTGTACCATTTCTCGAAAAAGGGCTGAATCCCCATATTATCAATATCTCACCGCCATTGGATATGGATTCATCCTGGTTCAAAAATCATCTTGCATTTACAATGTCAAAATACGGCATGAGTATGTGTACGTTAGGCATGGCTGCTGAGTTCAGGAAAGAGGGGATCGCTGTAAATTCATTATGGCCGCAAACCACGATTGCTACAACGACCATCAAGGAACATTTTGTCCTGGAAGTTTATTCTGGAAGCCGATGGCCGACGATCATGGCCGATGCGGCTTATATTTTGGCACAAAAAAACGCTAAACTATGTACTGGTCAGTTCTTTATCGATGAATTGCTATTGCGTGAATCAGGAGTGACAGACTTCAGGCAATACGCTGTTGACCCAAGCGTTCCGCTGGTACAAGATTTGTTCGTTCCGTTTAAAGATTCTGATTCAAATGGTAAACGAATTTCGTTAGAAAAAGATTTATTTATATAATAGCGAAAAATCATGCAATCAGTTTTTTTAAAAATATTGCAAGGATATCAAACATTCAGGGATAAATATGTTCATGGTGACAAATCCATCATGCAGTATTTATATCACTATGGCCAACAACCGCAGATAATGGTCGTAGCCTGTTGTGATTCTCGTGTAGATCCTGCATTAATTCTCCAATGCGATCCGGGTGATTTATTTGTCGTCCGCAATGTGGCAAACATCGTTCCTCCATTTGAAAAAGATGAAGCACATCATGGTACCAGTGCTGCTTTGGAGTTTGGTGTCCGTTTTCTTGATATCAAACATTTGATTTTGCTAGGGCACAGCCAATGTGGAGGTATTAAAGCATTACTAAATACACAGGATACTCATGGTAATGACTTTATATCCAACTGGGTTTCATTGATCAAGCCGCAGCATGAGCATATGCATAACGCCGATGACTGTGCCAGAGCAGCGCTCACTCAATCGTATCAGAATTGCCTGACATTCCCCTGGCTGCAGGAAAAAGTAATAGAACAAAAATTGATGATCCATTTATGGTTTTTTGATATTGAATCAGGTCAGATATTCACCTATTCAGAGGCAAATAACAAATACCAACCGCTTGATTCCAGTGATTCTTCCGGCTTTATGCCTGTTTAAGCTGTAATTCCATGCTTGAAATAAGATTTTCTTAATACAGATTGTGTATCATGTTTGCTCATTTGTTGCATGATATGCATGTAAAACAATAACATAGATTAACGAGGTGTGGCATAATGTTGTGGGTTTGTAAAAACACTGAGCGCGAATTTAATATTTTTCAAAAACGTCTGTCAGATTTCATGGAGGATCATAAGGATCTCGTACCCGATAGTGGTTTGAGCTCGCTGACAGAATATGCAGACAGGATCAATGATTTTATAAACAACAAACCCATGCATAATATGAATGAATCTTTCGATAAATTAATCGAAGAATTTATATTTGTATTTACCAGGTGTATCTCAAAGATTGACAGTAAGAATATCAACAAAAAGGTTCTGATGGATATTCTTTACTTAACTCAAAACTTCACACGATTTGCCGATATGTGTCTGATTATGGATATTAACGCAGATCAATTCCATAATCAGGTCATGCTTTCAAGTAGTCAGTCAACGTCCAAGCGTGAAGATCACGCCTGGATTTCTTCAACTGCATTAATGCAGTTTGATGAATTTGAAAATTCGTTAACAAGATTTTTAGTGAAATACAAATCACTTCAATCTGATATTGAGAATAAGTTCAAGGGTGTCATGCTTGTCATGGCACAATTACGAAAATTTATTTTCAATTGCCCTGAAAAAGATCTGAATGTCTCATTTGCACAGCTTTCAGGTGTGATGCAAGTACAGTTGACAATGGCATTGGCTGCTGCAAATTGTGAAGATCCGGAATATTTGACTGAAGTATTTCAACTCTGTCATCAATTCACAAAATTTGCTGATTATTGTCTTATGCTTGATGTTGACCCAATCGAGAAAAAAAGAATGCAGGAAAAGGAAGCATTATCACAGCAAAAGTCCATGCCAATCGCAACTGGTAAAGATGTCAAGGAGGAAAGTGTCGCAATTTCTGTTACAACTGAAAGCGAGAAAATTGATATCAGACAAACAGGAAATCCGGATATTGAAAAGGGCAGGATACAGAATGAGACAAAAATCGAAGACACGGTTAATTCACATGATGATCAATCCGTGCGATTGACGTCAACCAATCATGGTATATTCAAGCGTGCCTGCCGTATGGTGTCTGGTGCTGGAATCATGACATTAGGGCTAGGCTATCTTGGACTGACATATCTCAGTCAGACATTTGATGAAAAAATGCAAGATGTGCTGCATCAGGATGATACTGGTGTGCCGCATCAGGCGATTATTCCAACAACTTTAATCCTGTTTGGGATGACGGTTTTTGCCACTGGTATCAAATGTCAGACATCAAATCAAAATACGGAAGCAACAATTGAAGAAACAAGATCCTTGCTGAGCACAGCGTATCAATGATCTATAGCTGAAACGGTGCAGAGATGCACAATGATTGTCAACTGGTTACCTGGTCAAGCCGATATCCTGGTTAATTGATCAGTTGATTGTTCTCCAGAGGCAAAGAGTTGTTGTTTTTGTGCATCTGTCAGGTTGAAATCAGTAGAAGTGATACCGAAAGTATCAATAATAATCGTACGCTTGTTGTCAGGACTATCCGCAAAAGATATCTCCTGTTGACCCCTTCTCAGGACATATAAAAGCGCTTCTGCGTATTGCAGACGTGACGAAATTACGTGAGCTTTGGGGAATATTTTCTGTTTCTGCAATATCTTGATATCAAGCGGCGATTCAAGCCTCAAACCTAGCGTTTCAGGGTTATATACAATGGATTCCCGATTTTCTTTATGTCCATAAGCGCCAGAATCCAGGTACCGCAATGAATCAAAAATACGAATTGGATATGATTCCAGAATTCCACCATCAACATAGATATCACCATCTGAGCGTGGAATATATTTTCCATTCTCCTGCCTGGATAAGCGCATTGGCGGGAAAATAATTGGTAAAGCAGCTGATGCTCGTATTGCATCAGCTACACGAGTGTGGGGTGTATGCTCATGTGAAAAAATGAATGGCACTGCTGCCGGTTGATTTTCAACAGTAAATAATTTGGTAGCGACAATATACAAGTCCTTAAAATGATGTTCCTCCTTCATGTCTTGCAGGTCAAGAAAGGTAAGATTGGCGTTTCCAGTCTTGGCTTTTATTAATTTGCAGATGTACTTATATAAGTACTCTTGCTTATAAAATCCCTCTGTGGTTAATAGCCGGAATATATTCATTAGCCATCCATTTGCTCCATCCGCAAATTTTCTAAAATCTGTATTTTTCATTTCATCAGCGATTTCAGCTGTTGAATAGTTAAGTGCGACTTGTAATCCGGCAATGGCGCCAGAGGAAACACCGGCGACCCGTTTGATATTTTTGATAGGTAACCCATGTGTTTTTTCAGCTTTGATGAGGAATCCTGCATAAGCAATTGCGCCTACGCCTCCACCCTCAAAGACCAGGTTGGAAATTTTTTGGGCCTCAAACATGTGCTTCCCTGATTTCGACTAGGTTATAATCCGGACCGCTGACTCCTGGGCACGCCATAATGATTAACTATCACTCGCACATCCATAATCAAATTTTACCACTAATCATGATCAATACTATGTGCTGATTAATTGTATCATGCTTTCTAACATGATGGCTGAATACCTGTACCAACTTGCAGTTATCATTCCATAGCTGGAGAATCAGCATCATTACTTGCAACTAATGCTTAAATTTGTAAAATATATGACGTATAATGGTCTTCGTTTTGCAATTATTCAGGAGAGACATAATTGCAGATGGCAGCCAATAATGGAGATGTACCGGTGTTTGATGTGATTGCCGTTAGTATTAGGATATACAAAAATGGACAATGAAGATCACTTCCCAGCTTATCAAAGCAGCTATAATCAGGATCAGGTATCTAATGTTCTTAAATGGCTTTTATTATTGACCGCGGTTGTATGCTTTGTTGCCATTGGTCTAGGAACCTATAAAACATATCAACTGGCTCCCCCGTTGCCTCAACAATTTCTTTCTCCATCTGGGCAAACGGTGATGACAGAACAGGATATTGTGGCAGGAAAAGCGGGGTTTCAACGCGCAGATCTCATGGATTATGGCAGTTTATATGGGATGGGTTCTTATTTTGGTGAAGACTATACCGCGAAATACCTTGTTCGTCTGGGGCGAATTATTGAAGATGAAATTGCTCAACAACGCTATGGAAAACCATTTACGATGCTTTCTGAAGGGGATCAGTATGTGGTTCGCAAAGACATGCAGGAGTCCTTGCACCAGATCAATCTTGATAGTGAAACAGCAACATTGACACAACCTATTACTAAGGCGGTGCAAGACCTTCAAAATGAAATTTCCCACTCTCTACTTGAGCATAACTTTGATGCAGGATGGACGAAAGCGTATAGTTTAGATCAGCAAAGCGCTTTGCAGACGGCTGATTTTCTCATCTATTCATCACTTACAACAATTGTACATCGACCCGGGAAAAATTTTTCCTACACGAATAATTGGCCTTATGAACCCAGTATGGGGAATTCGCCGACCAGCAGCACATTTTATTGGACGTGGATATCATTTTGTTTTGTCTTTTTTGGCTTTGGCGCCGTATTATATATTTACCATCGATATCTTAGCGAGCCTGATAGCGCACCTAAAATGCCTATTCTGCTTCAGTTCAAGCCATTAACACCCAGCCAGAAAAAAGCAGGCCAATATTTTATTATTGTGTCACTTGTATTATTAGCCCAGATTGGGGTTGGCGCCATTATGGCGCATTACTATTCTGAGCGTGCAGGATTTTATGGGCTTAAAATTGATGCATTTCTGCCATTTAATTTTTTGCGTGATGTTCATACGCAAACACCTATTGTCTGGATAGGTCTTTCCTGGATCAGTGCTGCTATTTTCCTTGCACCACTCATCAGCGGTAAAGAGGCCAATCGACAGGGCTTATTTGTTGATCTCCTGTTTTGGGTCACGTTATTTGTGGTGGGAGGCGCAATAATTGGTGATTATCTGGGTATTATGGGATTTGTGAATGAAGCCTGGTTCTGGATTGGTAACCAGGGATTATCATATATTCAATTAGGCAGATTATGGCAGATTGGTTTTTGTATAGGATTATTTTTATGGAGTTTCATCGTATTTAGAGGCATGTGGCCAACCTGGAATGATTTGAAAACCGCGACAATTGAGTTCTGGACGGGACGAATTCGATTAGAGCACCTTTTTTGGGCGAGCACAATCAATGTAGCAATACTATATTGCTTTGGCATGATCCCATTAACTGGCATTGAAAAATCATTCACTATTACAGATTTTTGGCGTTGGTGGGTTGTTCATTTATGGGTTGAACAATCCTTTGAATTTTTTGCAGCTTGCTCCACTGTTTATCTTCTGATGGGAGTAGGTTTGGTATCAAGACGTCTTGCTGAACGCACGGTATTTTTTGAATCAATTTTAATTTTCTTAGGCGGTGTCATTGGAACCGGTCATCACTGGTATTGGACTGGCGGTCCTGATATGTGGGTACCGTTAGGTACCATGTTTTCCTTCATCGAGGTCTTGCCATTGGTACTTTTGATTATCGATGCAATTGAAGAGCGACAAATGATCAAAAAGCAGCGAGAATTCAAATTTAATCTGGCATATCTCTATCTGATTGGTGCAGCATTCTGGAATTTTGTCGGCGCTGGTGTGTTTGGCGGTGGAACACTCAACGCACCTTTAATTAATTATTATGAGCATGGGACATTTTTGAGTTTGAACCATGCGCATACGGCACTGTTTGGAGCATTTGGGTTGCTTGCCTTGGGGTTGGTATATTTTTGTTTAAGATATGCAGCAGGGGATAAATTGCCATGGAGCGATCGTTTGGGCACCTGGGCATTCTGGTTTTACAACATTGGGTTGGTGCTTTGGATCACGTTAAATTTCTTCCCGGTTGGCTGGCCGCAATTAATGGACGTTTATGAGCATGGTGTGGCGCATGCAAGAAGTCTCGAATTCTATAATACAACACTGCTTTGGCAATGGTTGCGCTTGCCTGGAGATGTTGTTTTTGCCCTGGGTGCTTTATTGATGTCTTATGATTTCATAATCAAATTGAAGCCGTTTTTTCCGAAATTAGTAAAAGTATCAGGATCTGAAGAAGGTGCTATTATCAATGAAATGAAAACATGAGGCATGACCAAATTTTCTGAATGATCTAAATTGGGGTGGTGAAGGGGTATGGATGAAAACCTGCGCGCCTTGCTTAAGCTAGATCGCGATCAAATATTGATTAAATTATGCAGTTCTGAAAATGGATTAACAGTTGCAGAGGTACGGAAGCGTCGTCAGGAATTTGGTAACAATGAGATAGTTAAAAAATATTATCATTCAGTCATATCTGAAGCTATTTCACATTCATTTAATCCATTGGTTGCCATCTTGCTTTTTGCTGCAATTGTCTCAGCCTTTACCAAAAACATTATAAACGCTTTAATCATAATCATCATCATCTTGATGAGTATTATCCTGGCTTATATCCAGACGCATCGATCGCTGGCGGCTGTCAAAAAGTTGCAGAATCAGGTTGCGACAACAGTGGATGTCATTCGCGATGGGGAATGGATAGAAATTCCATGCTGTGAATTAGTGCCTGGAGATGTCATGCGTCTTGCAGCTGGCGATATGGTGCCAGCAGATGCATTGGTGCTGCATGCGAAAGACCTTCATGTACAGCAGGCTGCGCTTACTGGAGAATCATTGCCAGTAGAAAAAGAGCCAATCGGGGCCGAAACTGATCCCGATTACTTATCCGATGCTAAAAATGTTGTTTTTTCAGGATCATCAGTTGTCAGTGGCACTGCAACAGCGGTTGTATTCGCTACCGGTAAAAATACCCTGTTTGGCCAGATCGCGCAGAGTCTGTCAATGACTCCTCCACGGACTGAATTTGACAAGGGTATGTTACGTTTTGGCCTATTTGTTATGAAAACCGTTATCTTTCTGGTATTCGCAGTTTTTATTATCAATATTTATTTGGATCGTAGTCCAATTGAATCATTATTGTTTTCGATTGCGCTTGCGGTAGGGTTAACACCTGAATTGTTACCGATGATAACAACAGTTACATTGGCAACAGGCGCAGTGCGGATGGCGAAAAAAAATGTGATAGTCAAAAATCTTTCAGCCATTCAAAATTTTGGCAGTATTGATATATTGTGTAGCGATAAAACTGGCACATTAACCAGTGGTGAAATGGTACTTGAAAAACATATCAATATCTTTGGAAAACCTTCTGAATATGTCATGTTATTGGCATATTTAAACAGTTTATACGGGACCGAATTTATAAATCCATTCAATATCGCAGTTTTGAAAAAGGCCAATATCAATCCTCTGGATGCAGCAATATTGAAACATGATCACCCAGATATACAGACTTATCTCAAAATTGATGAAATTCCATTTGATTTCGAACGGCGCTGTTCAAGTGTTGTGGTTGATAAAAATGGTGAACATTACCTGATTACAAAAGGAGCGCCTGAAGGTATTCTTGATAAATGCACTAGTTATGTAATCGAAGGGGTAATTAAATCAATCGATGAAAGTGTTTATTCGCAATGCCAACGCATTTTTCACACATTAAGTAATTCAGGATACCGCATATTGGCAGTCAGCTATCGTAAAATGAATCCGCAATCTTCATATGGAACAAATGATGAAGCTGATTTAACGCTAGCCGGATTCCTTGCGTTTATTGATCCACCGCTTGATGATGCTGCCATCATGATAAAGGAAATGCAGCGGGAAGGGGTGGCAATTAAGATTCTTACGGGGGATAATGATCTGGTTGCGAATCATATATGCAAGCAGGTTGGTTTGGATCCAAGTCGTATCATTACCGGCCAGGAACTGGAACATATGACGGATCCAGCGCTGGCCGTGCAGGCTGAACATACACAGGTGTTTGCAAGAATTACACCAGCACAAAAGCAGAGGATTATATCCGCTTTGCGATCACGCGGACATGTGGTTGGTTATATCGGAGATGGCATTAATGATGCTCCGTCATTGCATACTGCTGATGTCGGAATTTCTGTATCGCATGCTGTCGATGTAGCCCGTGACGCAGCTAGTATTATTTTGTTAAAGCAGAATTTAGAAATATTACTTAATGGAATTATCGAAGGACGCAAATCATTTGGAAATGTAATAAAATATTTGATTGTTGGAACCAGTTCAAATTTTGGCAACATGTTAAGCATGATTATTGCGCTCGTATTTATACCTTTTCTGCCGGCAACGCCGTCACAACTGCTTTTAAATAATCTTCTTTACGATATATCACAAATTACCATTCCAACCGATAATGTTGACAGCAGTTTTACACGCAAACCACGAAACTGGAATATTGATATTATCAAGCAATTCATGTTCTATCTTGGACCGCTTACATCATTATTTGACCTGATAACATTTTTTGTCATGTTGCAAGTGTTTCAGGCTTCCGAAATACTGTTTCAAACTGGCTGGTTTGTAGAATCATTATTAACCCAGGTATTGGTTATACTGGTTGTTAGAACAGTAAAAAGCTGCTGGCAAAGCAGGCCAAGCAAGCCGCTCCTCGCCAGCGTTTTCTCAATAGCAGTGATTGGGATAATCATGCCATACTTTAATCCGATAGCAGCGTTATTTCATTTCACTGCGTTACCACCCGCTTATTTCATATTTCTTGTTTTGGCAACAACAGTATTTTTATATTTGATGGAAGTAACAAAGAAGAAATTGATGTGGAAATGGATTGAACAGGGTCTTTAAAGACAGGAATATTCTGGGATGAGATCAATGGGATTATTTACCGAAAAACAAACTGGACTAATTGTTTTTGTGATATTATCCTTTTATCCGCTGGTGGGCATGGGCATAGACCTGATTTCGCCATCGCTTCCCGCTATTAGTCATGATCTGAATACAACAAACAGCTTTTCAAAAAATCTAATTACACTTTATCTTGTGGGGTACGCGTTTGGAAATTTTATAGTCGGCATTTTATCCGATGTGTTAGGGCGAAGAAAGTTAATGCTGTATGGATTTCTTGCATTTATGATTACCAGTATTATTCCTGTCCTGATTGAAAATGCTGTTGTGTTATTAATTTCCAGGTTATTTCAAGGGTTTTCAATTGCAGCATTCGCGGTCATTGGCCGGGCAGTGCTTTCCGATGTGCTGCCTAAAGACAGATTGATAAAATTTGCAACACTGATTGCAACCATGTGGGGAATAGGTCCTATTATTGGACCCATGATAGGCGGATATTTACAATTTTACTTTAATTGGCAGGCATGTTTCTGTTTTTATGCGTTCATGGGCTTACTTGGGTTGTTGGCAATGATTTTTGTCATCCCGGAAACTCATTTAAATCGACAACCATTAAAATATCAACATCTGAAGAATAATTTCAGCATTATCCTCACCCATCAACTATTCATTGGCATTGTTATACTCATGGGAATTGTGTATTCACTGCTTATAGTATTTAATACATTAGGTCCTTTTCTTATCCAGTCTACGCTAGGATATTCATCTGTATATTTTGGGCATGTCGCGTTATTCATGGGTTTGACATATTTATTCGGAACGTTCTTGTGCCGTCGATTATTAAGAGAAATCTCTCCAGAAACGCTTACATTTTATTCAATCGTGATATTCACAATTATCACAGTAATCGGTGTTATATGCGCATTCATCAATCCAATGAATGTCTGGATGGTCATCATTCCAAGTTTGTTCATGTTCTTAGGCTGTGGACTTATATATCCTTCGGCAATGGGGAAGGGGTTGTCCTTATTTCGTCATATGGCTGGCAGTGGATCAGCGGTCATGAATTTGATCAATGTATTAATCACCAGCCTGACAGCATTAATAATGAGTTTCATACATATTGATAGCGCTATTCCGCTAGCATGGATTTATTTTTTCTTGATGGCATTTAGTGTGATCGTATATTATTTCCTCGTCCGTCCTGGTACCGAGTTATCATAAGGTATCATGCGGTTATGTCGAGTATGGCAATTTATTAAAACAAGAGGAGTTGTTGTTCATGCCCAACTTAAGACGGTCTGGTCAGAAAAATCTTGAGGCAGTGTTAAAAAAATACAAAATTGACTACGCAGACTATCTATCCAGAAAAAATAATCTCAATCTTTTGGGATATTCTGATGATCAGATCAACAAGATTGTTATCAGAATATCTTCTAAAAAGATTTTCGATACATTATGTGAGTTGCATCCAGTGCTCGCCAATAAATTTTCCCATGATCAACTTGTGGGAATCTGCGCTCATAAAGGCGGTCATAAAAGTCTGATAGCTGTTAGAAAGTATGCCGATGTCCTTACAGGGATGAAGTTTACTTTTGCACAAATTTCCAGAATGGCCAGCCATGATGGGGGATCCAAAAATCTCGCTGCTGTAATAGAATATGTTCCGGAACTGGAACATTTTCAATTTACGACAGATCAGATCGTGGATATTGTCAGTCATAATGGTGGTTCAAAAAATCTGAAAGTCATTCTCAAGCATGCTAACATACTAGACCAGTTGAAATTGCACAAAGAACAAATCCTGCTTATTGTCAGCCATGATGGTGGATCACGCAATCTGGACACGCTTATTGACAACATCAGTTTTTTCAGAGAACTCCAGTTTACGACAGAACAAATCATGCAAATTGTCAATCATGGTGGCGGTTCGAAAAATATCGATGCAATCAAAAAAAATATTGATGCACTTAAGCAATGGGGATTCACGACTAATGAAATCGCCAGCATGGTCAACCATGATGGCGGTTCAAAAACACTGGATGCAATGGTGGGTTGTCTACGCATACTTGGAAAAAATATCTCTCTCACGCATGACCAGATAGCCGACATGCTGAAAAAAGGTAAAGCTGGAAGAAATGAGCTGATAAATCGATTAATCGTAATTCCTCCAGATTTAATGCAAGAACTTCATTCTCTGTTTGCTGAAATAGATCATTTTCAGGATACATCAGACTGCTTAAATGCCGACGCAGAGTCGCATTTGACTGAAACGCAATCCACGAGCGTATCAGTTTCAAAACGCAAGTGTTCTTCAGCTGCAGAAATGGCACACAGAAAAAAAGCCAGACGTGATGCCAATTCGAATAACCGCATTGATTATCTGTTGAGTCAAGTGACCCCTATGGTTCCATTAACAGAAACCAGCGTGATAAAGATATCGCTTGATCAGGGTGTGATGTTAAAAACCTTCAAGCCAGACATCCGGCGACAAACAGGTATTCTAAGTATCAGAAAATGCAGGCATGACCAGTTATCTTATCAAATTGAACTGGATAAAAGCGCTTACAATGCATGGCTGGCGAGACAGCAAGATACTGGTCTGATTGCGCAGTGTGTAAACGCCGCAGATTCGGGTCTGCCACATTCGATAGGTCCTCTTGAAGAGTATCAAATTTCTCTGGAAGATGAATTAATAGAATCCCTGGTTAATCAATCTGTCGCAACAAATAAAATAGAGGACCAGATCAGTCTAGATGAGATACTCGCAAGCATTGATAAGTCTCAGTCTGAAGGCTCCATGCAGCCAGTCGTGGCACCCATCAGTTTTTATCGCAATAACTTGCATTTCTTTTCTGCATCAAAACAAGCGCTTCCTGAAAAACAATGCGATCCTGAATTGGATTATGCTTTTAAGCAAACATGAGCAAAATATAAAAAAAAGTACTGCTTCATGCATAAAATTTCAGATTTATGAAAGACAGGAAATTTGATATCTATCATGCTTGACATAAATTTCCGCTCGAACATGCTAGTTGCCAGTAATTTTGCTTACTGGAAGTTATGGATTTCAAGATGGTTGTATGCTGGTCTTGTATTATTTTTGATATGATTACCTTGTGATATTTGATTCAGAATCATTAACTCGCGCGAAACTAATAATGCATAAACCTGCTATTGACTGGGTTATCAACATTATTTTAACTGATCTTGGATATCACCCTGAATCCGATAGAACTTATGTCGTTCAAAGTAATCCTTGGTCGTCTGTCTATCGTTTTTTGACTGATCAGGGTTATATATTCTTAAAACAAATACCGCAGGCATTATCATTGGAACCAAAGGTAACTGATTTATCACGAGATCAATTTTATGCGAATGTTCCAACTATTATAGCTGATAATATGGATTTGCATTGAATCCGTAATGAAAGTTGTACTAATCGGTAAATCAGACCATAAAATTCAGTTATTAAAACAGCTGCATTCGCATTTTGATAAACAAAAAACAGATCAGTTTCGTTCGACCATTGGTGTGGATTTTTCCGTGATTAATTTTAATGGCGTCAAATTGACTCTATGGGACATTTCTTCGTCGAACCGATTTTTCAGTATGCAAAAAATCTATCTTCGCGATGCATCGGCAGTATTGTATCTGGAGCCATCCAATGATCAAGTTGATGCGGTCAAATCAGCCCTTAATGGTAATAAGGATGTGGTATATCTTACCTATAATCGAGACTTGCCACCGGAAGAATGTGTTGCCCATATTGTTGATGCTGTCAATCGTCATCGGCAGGAACAGCAAAACAGCAAGCAAACCCGCATTGTTTATGATCCTGAGTTTTCATCTGCAAAAACTGCCATAGACCTGCATAACATTCTCTAAGCAGATTGTTGATATGATATCTCCGCTGTTCGTATTGACGGCGGACTGAATGAATGGGCCAGGGTCAACCTGACCCTGTTTCTGTTATGTTATTTTTTTTAGATTCTGTTTTGCCTCGTCTGAATTTGTATCATTATCATTCGTACTGGCCGTTGCAAGCGTTGGATCCCGCATTGGCTGTGTGATACTGAACACATTATTTCTAGAATATCCAATGACTGATGCTTGCGATAATGCACTGATATCCGGTGCTGGTTTATCAGGTCGAGGAGGCGGTGTCATTGATGAAGCGGTTTTCATGGCGGGACTAAAATAGCCTGCTCCAGGTGTTCCAGCGGGCTGACCCAAGGTCTCAAGTGAGAAATCATTTTCGTCATGGGTTAGTAAAGTTTTTAAATCCTGAGCAGTCAATACTAATTTAAATCCACCTTCACAATCAGGATGAATATTGGAAGTTTTAAAGGAATCATGCTTAAACTTCATTCCACCAGTTAGAGAAAATTCATGCTGTTGGGCATGAAAGATATCATGTGTATCACCGTAGTAACTAATGTTGCCGGTAGGCGATGATCCTTCGCAGCCTATTAACAATCCGCCTGGTTGTGTAGAAGTAGGCGGCAACCAATATATGTATAAATGACCATGCGCACCATCACTACTTGCAGAATATTCTTCTTCGCAAATGCCTAAATCCTTACCCCAATGATGGCCGTAAGCCCAGTCTGTAATGTAACGTATCGCATCATTTGGTTTTACCGGCACTGCGGGTAATTTCAATTCTACTACTTCTCCATTTATAATATCCAATGAATGAGTCGCCCCTGCCCTGTGATAGATAGTGCTGTCTTTATTAATCGTTGCCTGGTTGTTATATGAAATTTTGTCACTTCCACCTGCGAGCCAATGAAAAAACTGCTGTGATTCGTTTTGAGAACACGGCGGAATTTGGATTAATATTCGGCCGCCGTGACTCAGCAGCGATGCCAGTGGAATATTTTTAAAAACATCTTGATTATGATTGACACTATTGACAAGCAGATATTTATCATCTTTCTCATTTTTAAATTGTAACTTATCATGTTGCAATGCCAGGAATAAACGCCGCATGACTGGGTCTTTCGAATCAGACATGTATTTTTTCCAAATCCCCACGTCTCGTTTATATTGCTCTGCAGCGGATTTTTGTTTTAGCTCAATTTTTAACTGTTCTGGTGCATATTTAAATTGAATTTTAGATTCTTTACAATATTTTATTTTATATTGCTGCAATTCATGAACCAGATTCATGAATAAATGATATAACTCATCGCCCATCTTGCTGTTAGTGACCAACCAGGCAAGCGGACCAAAATGTATACGGAGAAGCTGCTTTATTTCAAAATCCAGATCTGGAATTGCATCTCCTTTCGCTCCACCATAGGTTTGTAGAAATCCAAAGCATTCCATAAGCTTGAAATGCCAGCTTGAGTCAGAAGCATGATAAACATCTTGTAAAAATGCTTTTAAATATCGGCTTCTCTCACTATTTTTATTTTTTGCAATGTATGATTGTATGTCTTGAAACGATCTGAATTGGATAAAATCCCTTTTAAATTTAAGCGTTCGAAAAATATCTTCTGGATCATGAATCGGTTGCTCGATAATTTCATTATTCTCGTCATCGTCATTTTCATCATCATAAATAACATCATCGTCATTTGCTGGGTTCAAATGCAAGCTCAATTGTACGGCCTGCAGTGCTCTGAATAATTTTCCTGCTTTAGGCACTGCGAATATCCCTTTATCCATTGCCTCCCAATCATCATCTTGCAAAAGCTCATGATGTAAATCCACTTGTGGCCGCTTCTTTTTGAGGTAAATTGTTGCTTTTTTGATACGTTGGGCTGGCGTATCATGTGTGTTTATTTTCAATTCAGGATAAAAATCAGGATAGGTTGCCAAATACGCTACGGCGATCATGGCGCTTCTAGCCTTGCCTGCCTTACAATGAAGAATAACTATCTCGCCTCTTTTCCTGGCTTCATGCATTTTCTGAACAATATAAGCTATACTGGCCGGTTCGATAGAGGCGGTAAAATCGGGTATGGGCAGCACCGTACACTTTGCACCATGTTTCTCCCACAATGCAGGTGATACTTTCAATTCAAATTCCTCGAGGATAGAAAAATCATGTAATACTGCGTCACCTGCTAATGCCAGTAATGGTTTAATATCATGTGGAGAAGGAACTACACTAAGATATATACCATCAACAATTTCATTCCAGTCGGTTGGCGCATGTATGTCAGCAGCCATCATACTGTTGATAACTTTAGCAACAGGCGGAGCAACTGCATTGATGACCCGATTAAGAGTGTTTGTGCCATGGTATTTGGCTTTATCCAGAAAACCGGGATTTCGTGGGAAATAGTGTCGCCTGATGTCATTCAGGGTTCTCCGATCGCGCGCATCTTCTTCATACCATTCACTCACCATGGGAGCATTTGATGAAGAAGCAGAGGAAGAAAAAAATGCGTTAACCGGCAAAAACGATCCTGGTGCTGGTGTTTGTGCTGTCGTTACTGAAGATGATGGCATTGGCTGCGAAGATGTTGTTGCCATGGTCGTAATATTACTCGTCATCGCATCCCGAATTAATGCCAATAGTTTATCATTCAATTTTTTATATTCCACACTGTCATTGCTTGGGAGCAGATTAATCAACTCATCAAATGATGATAGATTGAATAACTGTGTTATTAAATGAATTTCATTTTTATTTAAATAGGATCTGACTCGGCTGATCATTTCTACTATGAATAAAATATTCATCGTTTTCATTTCCAGATCAGCATCACGTAATTCAATCTGGTTTTGCAAATAGTCAATGAATGTTACATGACCAGGATATAATGTTGTTTGCTTGATTTTGTCAGATTGAGATTGAAGGAGCGAAATCAAACTATTTAGTATGTTATTATCAAACTCCGCAGCAATTACTTGGAGATCCCGCGTCTTTATTGTATCTGGTGATATTTCTTTTTCATTTGTTAATTCTCTTGCTGTAGTCATGTTTATTACCTTGTTTGGACAAATACCATGTAATTAATTATTGCGTACGCCAAAATCTTTTGTTTCGAGCAAGATATACTTGCAAGGGCAGCAAACTCTGATGAAAAAATCAAACAATGGAACAAGTTATTTGCACCGAATCAAAAGCTCAATGGCTGTGTATTCAAAAGCTCATCGTATCTTTGCTTCAGCGACTAACCCGATTAATGATTAATACTAGGATGTGGAATCCAGTTCTCTATTAATCCATATAGAGAAGATAGGTCGCAGTATTATACTGATTCAAACTAGAATCAATGACGCATCAAACAAAGCGAAAAAAACTATCATATGAATAATTATCAGTCAATATATGGAATTCAACTTTTGATAATGGTGTATAAGGAACACTCACTTGGGCTGGTTAGTTGAATATTTAAGCTCATGATTTAAGCCATCTTAAACGGATACATAATATCAAAACATTTAATTGACTCCGATTGAGCAGACACTAAACTTGATCCAATAATCGTCATATGGAGCAATTTAAGATTAGTCTTGAAAATTGTTTAAAGATAAAGCTAGGAATGAATTGTATAAGGCGATTTCGATTTGGGAAACAACTCGTCGACAAATTTGACGCTTTTAGAATTTGTGTTATTGAACATGCCGTGAGAATAACCATGCTCAATCTGAAACAGCTGTTTATCATAATATAACAATTCCATTATATTTCTTAGAAATGTCACTATTTCTCTAATGTGTTCATTTTCTGAAATACCCTCCTCCCACTTGTTTTCCATTGCATACTCATGCCATGATTTTAAATATTGAAAAATCTGTTTATGCTCCAATTGAAGTTTGATATATAGATCATGAGCATGGTTATTGCTTTTATTGCTATTATTATCATGTCTTGCTATTTGATAATGATTTCTTGCCAGTGAATAAGGCCTGGTGATCGAAAGTAAATGATTATTTAAATCTTGCAATGTCAGCTCGCCGCTTTTGATCTTTTTGATTATAGCGTTTCTTTTCGATATGGATTCAGGTCTTGATTGTTTATGTATCACTTTGCGGCTATGTGCAGCTTCGTCACCAACTCGCGATTGATATTTGCTTCTATCATGGAAAAAACCATCGGAAGTTTCAGATTTTCTTGGCGGCAACTTATCGGTCGATGACTGAATTGTATTGATAAATTGGATAAAGTCTTCTTTATCAAGGGAGAAAAGTTGTATTAACTTGTCGAAATAATAATGTTGCCTCTCAACAGAGTTGATTTTCCTCATCTTAACCATGGCTAATTGCAATTTATAAAGTATTTTTTCATATTCACTTGCCATTTCTTTAAATTGCTCATTGTCATCATCATTGTTATCCTTTGGCAGGATGTTTTTTGAGAAAAACTGGTTTGTTAAGTGAATGGCATATTGTTGAATATGTTCAGGAGATAAGCTGATGATATGATGAGCAATAATTAACTCGTCCAATAGCACTAGTTTGTCTTCTCTAACATTCATATAATTTCATCCATGAAGTATTTAATGTTAAAAATAGACTAACAATAAAATATTAAGGTTTTATGAAGATCCATTCACGCCGGAGTCACGCGTCAGGTTGCCAATTCAAATTGGGTATTAATGACATTGCAATCCTGAAACATGGGAACAATTTGAAGACTTTGGAAAGTGAGGGCAATACTGCCCTCATTTCATTTATGAGTTCTACTGATTGACGGAGAGATTGGTTCTTCAATTTTTGGTGTATCATTGCTGACAACATGACGATTGAATGCCCTGTCATAGAGTTTATCAGCAAAACTGATAATAAAGCCTGTAGCCCCACCCTGCACACTCATACGCAATGCTGTTGTCCTGAAAAAGCCGCGGTAAAAACTCTTAATGCCCTCTTGCTGGAACAAGGTCAAGGCTGTTTGATACATGCTTTTGCCATGAATTTTCTGATTCGTAGAGATGACAGAAATAGGATTACTGGCCACAGCTCCCATCAGGTTTGCAGTCATACCTGCTATAAATGGATTGGCAATATAATTTGATACATATGGCAGCATACCAAAAAAAATACCGAACTGAACGCCGTCACGGTAAGCGGTGGCGTGCACTCCTCTGAATAGCGATTTAAAGTCAAGCTGTCGAATTTGCGACACTGGCGTATTATTATATCGCAATGCCTTGATAACGGAGATCGGGCTCATTACATAAACAGTTAACAGACCAGCCAGAAACCCGGATATTTCCTTGTTGAATGACCCTTTTGGATTATGTGTTTCAAGCTGCCTGGTAAAAAATGCTTTTGCTGGAAACATAAATAAATTCTTGCAAGCGGAATTGAATATACCGGGAAAATAACCATTGAGCGGATGTCTGAAAGCCTGTTTTGCAGCAGTAGATAAGCTTGGTGAACCTGCACCATGCCAGGTTTGATAGACAAAAGCGATTTTATCGATTGGAAAAGTAAGCGTCGACGAAATAGGACCGACCAGCAACCCTGTAAATATAGACTTCATATAATAATTATAAAAATCAGATGACTGGGGTTGTTTCTGCGGTTGAGTGCCCGCAAGTGTTTTCACTGATGACAGGTCTGTAGAAGAATTCACTGCTTTCGATTCTACTGGTGAATTATCGCGGGTATTACTCATATCATATCCTCGTTTATTATAATGACGATTTATAGGCTGGAATCTTACCAGCTTAATATTAAGTCTATCTTACGATGGCATTTTAAAAATATGAGGTGATTGACAGGCAGGTAATGACTGACTAGGTATAGCATGTCATCCTTATGAAGAAGGTCAATCACAATTTCACGTTATAAGGATTCCGTCTGCGAACCAAGAACCACGGGCAGACGGGTTACTGTGAGCTCTAAATTAATCGGGCGTACTCGACTGTTTAATTTGTGAATAATCTCGAATTTCTATTTCCTATGGATATGTAAGTAAGAGTTAAATTCCTGACTACATGATTCGTATAATTGGCCTGGTTGGTCGCTCAGATTGTTAAAAATACAGCTAAAGAGTTTTCGATAAGCAAGGTCTGACTTTTCTTGTCTGGCTTCCTCAGGTATTGAATGCGTATCTTCTTGCGCAGCCTGTGTTGATGGCATAGGGCGTTGTTTATCCATAAAAAAACGTGAATTTGACATAATCTGATGCCTCTTTGTGTTTTTCGCGGATGATTAAACAACCTATCGCGAAAATCGGCCGGTTTCAAGCCCATCTTGCAATTACAGTTCTCAAGATGCAGGAACAAAATATGTTCATGGGTCTCGTGACACCAGAGTGTCCGAGTCATATCAATTTTAAGCGCTGCCCCATCACGGATAAAAATAATAAATCATTAATGATTATATTGTATAATAATGATCAAAAATGAGGAGGGAGCATGTGGTCCAGAAATAATGAATCCAAACAGATAGTTAGCAAAATGAAAGGTCTGGGCTACAAGCCCTTGGAAAGGGGTGTTTGTTATGGTCTGTCGATAATGGCAATTCAGGCATTACTGGCGGGCGATTTTGCGACTTTTGACGCAAGACTGAAGTTAATCATGAGTTCGGATCCCAGCCTGCTTAAGTCCAACATCAGTAAAGCGAAGAGCAAACGCTTGGCTGGAGGGGACAAAGCGCTGTCAGAAACAGAAAGATTACTGCTAACCATAGACACGTTATTTACCTGTCTAGACATACACTCACAGCCAGATCATTATGAGGAGCTATTTGAGAAAGGCAAGGGTACTGTTACACAAAACCACCTGAAAACGCTTCCTTTAACGCTGCCAGCGCTGCTGAAGCAGATTGACGAAGTGGCAGCAATTGCTCTTCAAGCTGACGTAAACAAAATGTCCAATTTTCTGACGACGCTGAAGCAGGCGGTGCCAGATCAGCCAATTGGTATTTTATTTGCAAACAAGGATCATACCATAGCAGCGGGATATGATTCAGTTAGCAGAAAGTGGATTATCGTGGATTCCGAGAATCTTCCAGTAAAAACAGTAGATAATGAATGGCAAGCCGCGAGCGAGATATTAACTGCATACCGGGCATTCCTGCTGCCAGCTGCTTACACCTTTATAGCGAATATTTTTGTCTCGACTTTGGGCCCTGATCAGCAGCGGTGCCTCGAAGCCTGGAGAGCCTCTTGGCAACAGACAGCCCAACAACGGTTTGGACAATATTCGACAGAAGAGAGAGCATACCTGTTGCATGCCGCCGCAGAAGGAGATCCTGATACCATTCAAGCTCTCCTGACAACGGGGATTGATGTTAATTGCATGCTGGGAGGTACGACCGCATTATATGTGGCAGCAAGCAAGGGCCGCACTGATATCGTACAGATATTGCTCGAAAATGGAGCGGATCCGGATAAAGGATATGACGACGGACTTTCACCTTTAATCATTGCAGCTGAAAACGGCGCGACAGAAGTTGTAAAACTTCTGCTGGCACATGAAGCTGATCCCAGCGGTAAATGTGACGATGGAGCGTTTCCCTTATTGGTGGCAGTAGAAAGGGGAAATTTTGAGGTGATTGAATTACTGTTGCCAGCACTATCGGATTATCTGCTTGAGGAAGAAGAAGCGACTGAGTTGCGCGAAGTATTGCAGCAAATCAGGGATCAGGCAGTCAAAGAAAGAATAATAGCTTACCTGGATGCGCATGCACCGCGCAAGGACGTGCTCTACCCTCATCCGATGCCGTTTTTCCCGCCAGTGCAAGACGGGGATAAATCAAAAAAACGGAAATATTCCGAGTCTGAAGTTTGCGCGGTTGCAGAAGAGGAACCTGAGAAGAAACGATTAAAATCAGAGCCTAAAACCAATACGGATATCCAGGGTAATTCCGGCGTGCAGCTGAATCCTGTCAACAATGCCAGTATAAAACCTGGCTTCTGGCAATGAGCGGCTGCTTACGATTGATCTGAAACCTAAATTCATTTTTCCGCAGTTTTGGACATAACGAGCTCGCTGATGATATCAAGACTGTGATTGATATTTTATGGATGGTGCAAGATTATAAGACTATCCATGATTTATTTTACTGCTATTTAAATATATACTGATAGGATTGATATAATTCACTATGCATTGTTCAGGAATTATTATCCTTTTTGCATCAATCTATCTGATAATATGATATGCCTAATGATACGTGAAGGAATACGCTCATGAATGCAGAAACAACCACGGAAACCCGACTAAAGAAATTGGATATCAGGCGTATAGAGCAGCAGCTTGCCATTGAACTTTATCATTCAATGAAATCAGCGCTGCCTGAGACATCAGTTTTAACAGATGTCTCACTTGAAAAGCAAAGTCTTCATGACCGGATATATTTTGCTGCACGCCATGAAAATAATTTTGTCGGCGTTATCTCGATTGCATCGACTAACTTGCATAATATCCATATTGAATTTCTCGTCGTCAATCATCCTGATTTACTTCAAACTGTTGGTACCAGGTTATTGCTGGCTGTGGAAAATTTTTGTCATGAAAATGGATACTCGAGTCTTACTGTTGAAACCTTATTCTCAAAACAAAATGATTTAACAGAAGATCCTATTTTTTATTATCTTTACAGCAAGGCTGGATATAAACCTTTAATTGAAATATCTCTGGACACAAACCAGATAAAATTACTATTGCAAAAAATACTTGGTTTGAATGATTTTACCTTCATAGACCTGACGCATTCCTTGTCGGCCGATGTTCCTCATTGGGGCGTGGATGTCGGTTTTAAATATAATGCCAGATATATCCAGACGCCGGAATCCGCAGGACAAGTCAGGTTCCGGGTTCAGCGTCTTGAAATGTCCGCAGGCATAGGGACACATCTTGATGCGCCTTCCCATTGTTTTGAAAATGGGCAAGCTGTTGCTGCTATCCCGCTGCAATCGTTAATATCGCCTTGCCGTGTGATTGATGTTTCAGCCAAGGCTCATGAGACATATAGCGTCACGGAAGAGGATATAGCGCTTTTCGAAGAAGAATTTGGCACGATTCCCAGAGGTGCATTTGTCATTATTTATACCGGTTGGGATCAACGCTGGAACCAGCCTGAAAAATACCGCAATGAAAAAATCTTTCCTAATGTCTCTGTTGAAGCCGCCAGGCTGCTGCTTTCGCGGGGCATCACAGGCCTGGGTATTGATACTCTTTCACCTGATGCATTTGGCTCAAGTTTTCCCGTACATGAATTAATTTTAGGAGCGGGAAAGTATATTATTGAAAATGTTGCGAATGCAAATCAGCTTGATCCAGCGGATGGGTATGTTTTTGCCCTGCCAATGAAAATCTCCGATGGAACCGAAGCGCCTATGAGATTAATTGGCATGAAACGAAAACGCACTCTCGCATAAATGACGCAGCTATCAGCGCCGCATGTTGGTATAGATGCGAAGCGCAGATGGTTTGATTGGGTATCATGCGTTTTTTATATTTTGTGCTTGCGAGATTACGCAAATACGATAAAGTATGCCCTATTGACGATATCAACTTGGGAGCATACCTTTGAAACGCTTTATGCTATTTATGATTACAATGATCACCCTACTTGCATCTGTTGCTCATGCGATCTCATCCCGGGAATATTCACAACTGTTTCATGATTATAATGCCTGCTTTATTCTTTATGATGTGAATAAAGACAAGATTGTGACTAAATACAACCCTCATAATTACTGTAATGAACGAGTGGCGCCAGATTCTACATTTAAAATAGCCATATCATTAATGGCATTCGATCAAGGAATCATCAATCAGCAAACCGTGTTTAAATGGGACGGTATAAAACGGGAGTTGCCTGGATGGAACCATGACCAAACGCCGCAGAGCTGGCTGCAGAATTCTACGCTTTGGGTTTCACAACGGATTACGCCGCAGCTCGGATATGCTCGCATTAAACGATATCTCGCCGGATTTAAATATGGGAATCAGGATTTTTCTGGCGATCCGGGTAAAAATAATGGTCTTACTTTCGCATGGTTAAGCAGCAGTCTTAAAATATCGGCCAAAGAGCAGCTTGAATTTTTGAAAGCCATGTTAAACAATCGGCTACCTGTATCCGCTCAGGCAGCCGCAAATACCAAAGCGAACTTGTATCTTGGAAAGCTTGATGGCGGCGCTGATTATTATGGGAAGACCGGATCTGGCCGGCATGGCCATAATGAGCGTGAAGCCAATCCCAGTCAATTACGCGATGGCTGGTTCGTAGGATTTATTGAGAATGGTAACGAAAGATATATTTTTGTCAGTAATCTCAGTGACAAAATTCCGGCAATCGATAAATCGTATGGGAGCATGATCTTAAAGCCAATTACGGTGCAATTATTGAATGAGTATTTTTCCACAAAGCAATAATTGATTACGCGTACAGACATCATAAGTACGGAAAAACAAAACAAGCAGAAAAATGTTTGTCAACAATGTCTTAAATGAATAATTGTTTCGTGATATAATGTTTCGAAATAATCATGCCAAACCCAGATAAAAAATTATTATAATATACAAATGATTGGATTCGTGACTGTCGCAGCACTCGATTGGCTGAATGTAGCTGAAAATATAGGGAAAATAAGCAAAGTATTAGGAAAACAAAAACAATCATTCACTTGCGTGTGATTTTAAAATTACGTGAAAATTCATGATAATCTATAAACATGGATGGACAACCGAAAGGGAGTCACTATGTGGAAGATATCGATTAACTTCATATTACCCGCATTGCTCATTTTCACTGTTATCCCATCTGCGTTTGCATGGGACAAAGGAATTTATCTCACTCAGTATATGCTGGAAAATCCGAAAAAACTGGATTATCTCATCAGTCAGGCAAAAGCAACCGGTATTAATACATTCATAATTGATCATGATTATTATAGCTCTCGCTATGCGCCTGCCATCGCGAAGGTCAAGGCTGCAGGAATTAAAGATGTGGCGCGGATAGTCGTCTTCTCTGATGGTGGAAATGATGCGCAGATTCATTCACAAGAGCATTGGATGGAAAAATTTAAATTAGCGGAGGATGCTATCAAGGCTGGCGCTGATGTAATTCAGCTTGACTATATACGCTATAGTTCAAAACAGCCAGCTAATCCGCAGCATGCAAAAAACGTATACCAGGTTATCAAGTGGTTTAAGGCTAAAATCAATGCTGAAAACGTGCCAATGGAAATAGATATCTTTGGTGAAGTTAGTTATTATCCTTCTTTACATATTGGCCAGGATTTGAAATTATTTTCTGATAGTGTTGATGGTGTTAATCCAATGGTTTATCCATCACATTTCTGGCCGTATCAAAAATATTCTGCTGAACCATATAAAACAGTCAATAATTCATTAAATGCTCTGGAAGCACAGTTTAACGGTAATGCACCATTTAAGGTGCACGCATTTATAGAAGCTGCCAACTTCCATTACCTTAAAAAGACTTCTAATGCGCAAAAACAAAAATATCTTTTGCAGGAAATTCGTGCTGTAGAAGATGCAAAAAATGTTTCAGGCTGGTATGTGTGGAGCGCAAATAATGTTTATGATAATTTGTTTCAGGTTTTGAAAAACAACAAGACGCGACCAGCTGATTTTGCCAAGACTAAAACAGCGCAAAAATAATACTCTGTAACTTGTATTCACAGCCAATAATATGTCATGCCAGTGTCACTGGCATGACATTTGTGTAGTGGGCGCTATACAATGGCATCAATAATTGCCAGGAAATATTTTGGTGGTTCTGGCCGTGTATACCAGGCAAGTGTCAATATATTATCGTATGTTTTACCCTTGTTAAGAGTAATCAAATCACCGCTTGCCAGAAAAGGTTTGCTAAATTCCCTGGTAAGAACACCGTATCCGTAACCATCTATTAACATTTTTGAAAGCGATTCTGTTCTGTTAACAAATAATCGATCTGATTGTGCATGCTGGAGAAGATCGTATTGCTTGAGATAATTGATAGTCGTTTGATCAGACTCATCAAAATCAATAATACGCTCAGATTGAATAATGTCTTTAAGGTTTCTGCTTTTCCACTTTCCAGTACAGACAAGCAGATATTTTTCAGGTGCTAACGTTTTTGATTCCATATCACTGGTAATGTCTTGCGGATCAAGAATGGCAAATTGGCTTAAGCCAGTACGTAATAATTCAACAGAATTTTCAGTATCATTAACATCAAAAGAGATATAAAGTTGCGGGAACTGTTTCATGATTTTCATGCCAATCGGTATAATTCGAGAAATCATGATGCTCGAAGGACCGGATACCTTGACACGTTGAATCGATTTAACTCCGGCATTTATTATGCCAGTTAATGTTTCATGACTAAAGTCAGAAACAACATGGCAATACCGTAGAAGTTTTTCGCCTTCAGATGTGAGGTGCATGCCCTGTCGGGTACGGATGAATAAAGTAGTTTGTAATTTTTGTTCCAGACTGAGTATTCGTTGTGTCATGGCGGTTTGTGATATATGTATCTCGCGCGCACCGCCATGCACAGTTTTATGTTTGGCAACAGACATGAAAGCTTCAAGGAGTGGATTTAATAAGGCAATATACCTTTTCATTGCTTATACCATAAAAAGTTAAATATTGTGATGTATATCTGGCAAATCTAGACGCTGATAAGTGGTGATCACTGTTATTTCCCTTGCCGCTGCTGGTATAAAGTGTAAATAGTATTGATCAAGATGATCTATTTCAATAATGTCATCGATAATTATATTGTCATCGCAATGTGGATAGATTTTATTTAGACACAATTCTTGCTTGGCTCGCATCAATATATCCGGTTTGTTTGTTCCGACATAAAATTTGGATTCATGCATTTCTCCAAAAAATCCATTTTTATATGCGCCAAAATTGACAAAGAACAATTTCTTTATATTTCCTGGCTTCTCTTTGCGTATAAAAATGTCATGGCCATCGACATGCGCAAGTTCAATATAAGCATCTATATGTAATGATTTTTTGATCCCAAACCATTTGTTAGTTAATGCAGGATATGCATGTTTAAGGGACTCGCCAATAACAAATACAACATCATGTAATTCGATGTTGCAGCCAGTCGTCCTACCGCCCAAATAAACTGAAAATAATTTTAGCATATCGTTTCAGACTCATTATTTAATGTTCTCATGCCTCTTTTATTGGGTAATATTCGCTTTCCTGTCTGGACCAGATGAAATTGCTCGAAACCAGGAATGAAATATTTGATACATGAAAAACCGCTGGAGTGATCAATAACTGGTATTTTAAAAATTTTGTATCCAGCTTGCCTGATTTTGTATGTGATCAAGTTAAGCTGATCAATCAACGATAAATCAGCATTATTATTGGAGATTCTGTCGAAGTCAACTGCTTCATATATACCCTTAAGACGAGTAACATCTGCGATGGCAGCATTGAGTAATAAAGGGAAGCTGGATAGCTGTTGTATGATTTTATTTTGATTAGCTGTCAGATTTTCATTATGAATATGGACTGGTTGCAAGGATTCGAGCAATGCCCTTTCAAGCGCATATTCTGCTTTTAATGAGGCGCCGCAGCCAGAAGGTTGAATCAGGAATGGTTGTTTAGTCATTGAAACATAGATGACCGGAATGCCAATATCAGTTGTAATATCAAATAACATCAAATAATCGTTATATTGATGCTCAATTTGAGTAACAATTTTTTTCTGAAATAACGGCAGGGTTGATTTGTCGATTAAACGGATACGCTGGTTTTTTTTCTTTATGAATGCCTCAATCAGGAATAATGAATGTGCATCGCGCTCAGCCAGTTCATTTAAGGCATGTATGCTTGCTTCCGTCATATTTGTTCCGGAAGCAACACCGCTGTCATTGGCTAGATAGGTATAATTTGAATAATCCATTTTGTCATATTTTGATTTTCGCTTTCCATAACGTGGATCAAGCATGAAAACTGGATAGGACATTTCCTCGCCACTATGGATATCTATTAAATTAATACAGGGTAAAATATGTTTATAATTATCAATAAAAATATAATTATCCAGATTGTTTGCTGAATCTTGAGCAAACTGGTGAACAGCATAATGCTCAAGTGCTTCAAAATATGCGCTGACTTTTGATTGAATTCCTAATCCTTTACCAAATCCATAGTAGATAGCCTGATCATGTTCATCCACTAACTTGCAGCGATAGGTTTTCAAATCAAAGCCGTGAGCTTCATCACTTGCGCGCAAATTCAATAAACGTATGGTTTCTTCAGCAATACGCATTGATTGATGTGCCGATAATGATCTTTCATAACTGCTGTTCATGTGAGCTGCTCCAAACCTCGTTTTTTGATTGGGATGAATAACCCCTCTCTCATCATTCCGAACGTTTCAGCGCCGGCAAGTAATACGTAAACCAAAGCTACACCATTTACATCTTTAAATAATACATTATAGAAAATATTCATTCTCCTGGCAGTAATCATCTTGATAATCAGCTTTAATTGATTGGCAAGATCTGGATCAGTTTTTTGCGTTACAGATTCATGCCAATGAATGTCTATAAAACATCCTTCATTAATTAATTGTAGCAAATCAAGTTTGAATGCCTGAAGCAATATGGGGTATGTCTGATAATGTTGTATTGTTTTATGTCTTGAGATAATCGTGTTGTCGTTATATCTATCACGAGATTGTAATGCTTCGAATAATGCTTGCTGAAGGGCATCAATCTTGCAAAGGGAGGCACCTAATCCGGATGGCTGTACTGGCACGGGTTGTTTTGTAAAGCTGACTAAAAATGAAGGAATATCAAGATCAGATGTCATATCAATTATTACTAACTCATCATTATTAATATTTTCAATAAATTGGATATGTTTTTGAAGGTTATCTGGCAATGTGTTTTTTACGACGCGGCGTGCCGGCTTCACTTTTTTAATAATGGTATTTAACAAAAACAAACCATACGCGTCGCGCTCAATCCAGTCATTTATGCCATGAATCAAGGCTTCAACTTCTGATGCACCCATCGCAATTCCAGTACTATTCGCGATGTGTGATATCGCGGCTTGGTTGATGTACTTATTATAGTATTCAAAATGACTGGCATGAGGAAATAGCAAGCCTAATGGATAATAAATGCTGTCATTAATCGCATTTAAATTCTGTAATTTTAGCCAAGGATATGAATTAAGCAAAAAATCTGATGACTTCAGTATTTCTGGCAATAACTCATTTTGATCTAAAAAATCTGTTGAAGGAGATGTCAGTGTTGAAAACATTTTTATATGCTGATTATTAATTTGGCCTAATGTTTGATATACCAGGCTATCCTCCATCGCTTCATAAACAGCTTTTACTTTTGCTTCCTGGCTTAAGCCGCTCCCTGCTCCCCGGAAAGTTAATTGTATATTATGATTATTTATCAAGCAGAGATAGGTATACAATTTTCCCGCTGAGCCCACTATTTGAAAGTGCATATTCATATTCAAATTTAACAAACAGTCATTGGCTGATACCAGCGCGTGATCGAGTGTGAATTCACGCTGTACAGGTTGACGTTTCATATACTTATCCCGCGCTTGGTATTATTTTTTATTTGACTAATGATTCAAGCAATTTGTATTGCTCAATATCAATTTCGCCATAACCACCGCCGACCATTTTGGTGCGACCATAATCTTTATCTAATGTTATATACTCTTTTGTTTCAACAGGTTCATTACTATTCATGATTCTTTCTCCTATATTTTTGAGTTATTACCTGACACGTTTATTGTGTCAGGAAGATAATTTTAATATTGGAAAGCAAGATGGGATAATGAATAAATCCAATCTGATGATGCATAAAACCAATCATCAAGAGCCTGGATTTTGAGCTGTCTGATTTCGTGGTGTTATTTCTGAAGTCGTTCTTCAACGTCCTTCATTTTGCGAGCCAATTCCTCTGGTGTGAGCAGTTTTTTTTCGAAAAGGATGTTCGTGAATGCGACTATCCAGCGTTCGTAATAACTGAGTTTGCCTATGAGATCAGCACCCAGCGCTTCGACGCCGCGGCGCTTTTCTTCTGTATTGATGATTTTATGAAAATCTAGTACATCAGCAAGCGCATGACAACGTTTTTCCCAAGGTTCGAGTTCATGTTCAGTTCGATCAACATGTTCAGCTGGCAAACCGCCAAGATCGGTTGGCAAACGCTTGATGGAGTCTTCTGAGTTTTTCATGGTCTTTTCCCTGTCTTATACAGCTTCAATTTTGGTGACGCCGATCATGGCGTCACGGGTAACCAGAGAAGCCAGTTGTTCTTCACTGAAATTTTCAGTTCCTTTTGGCCGTTGCGGCAGTACCATGTAGCGTACCATGGCGGTCGAATCACTTACGTGAATTTCGACATCTTCGGGAATGATTGTTCCGAATTCAGCTAGAAGTGCCCTTGGTTCCTTGACCGCGCGTGCCCGATACGCCTTTAATTTATACCAATCTGGCGGCAAACCTAATACTGGTCTTGGATAGCATGAACATAAGGTACACACAATGAGATTGTGTACCTTGTCCGTATTTTCAAGAACGATAAGCTGGGTATCATCATAAAATGTGATGCCGAGTTCTTCGCATGCGGCACGTCCGTTCTCAAGCAGTCGCTTCCGGAACGCAGCGTCTACCCAGGCATGCGCAACCACCTTGGCGCCTAATGCCGGGGAGCGTGAATCAAGGACCTCAATCTGGCGGCGGATTTCATCTGCGCCAATTAGCTGCTTCTCAATCAGTAATTCTCGAACCGCAATTTCCATTATTTCATAATAACCGGGTTGCTTGTCGTGATCATCGTTATGCTGATGTTCCATGTCTTAAATCCTTTCTAGCCACGTTTCAAATACTTCGATTCGCAATCCATCGTTTTTCGATCCTGTATATCCAGGCCATAATTCCGTGAGTGGAATCGCGATACGATAATAATGGCGCTTGGTACCAGCATTCCGGCCAAACGCTTCTTCTTCATTATTAATGGCGGCTGGTTTTATGACTGCTTCAACTATGCCTCGTTTGCCGCGAATATAGGTTGGAACGCGGTAGTGACCAACAGGGAACCGGATGGAGATTTTGACATGGTCACCCGGCTTGAATATGGGCTCTTCGCCCTCTGCCTTTACGATGTCCTGGATGAAGTCTGATGGCATAACAATCCTCCATGATGTGCCTCGCACCCAGTTATATTATACGATAGAACATCGTATCTCCAGATGCTGATCCGGCATCAGCCACTCTATCTCACTATACATTATTCAAAATCAGGATACAGTAAATACTTTTTACGAATCTTTTTAAATTCACTTAACCTGGGTTCCCAGCTTGCCCTGATTTCTTGCTCACTCATGCCGGCGCGGATTTGTGTGGCCAATGTTTTTGGATATCCATAGTCTTTTGCTCCTGGAAAAAAATGTTTTTTGTCAGGATATGACTGGTATGCCTGGATTAAATATTTTATCTGCAATTTTCCATCGATCATTTTCAGAATGGATTGCGTTGTCCCAGACAGATTCCATCCATGACAAACCTGATTTTCATACAAAGGATGTCTCGCACCTTGTCTTGATACGGGAATAAACGAAAATGGTGTTTTGATCAGTGGATGGCCAAACTGTTGAAATGGTTTGTCGGTCCCTCTTCCAACGCTCATCATCGTGCCTTCCAGCATGCCAATTGCTGGATACCAATAAATGGACTCAATGCTTGGCAAGTTAGGAGATGGCCTGACTGGCGGCACATACAATCTTTTATGTGTATAATTGGCATTGGAAATGACGGTCAACTGCAGGTCTTTTGCTTTTGATTTTGGCGATACATCCAGCCATTCTTCGCCAACCAGCATTTTTGCATATTCGCCGACAGTCATGCCGTGAACAACAGGAATGGGTTGTAATCCAGTGAATGATTTATATTTAAGGTCTAAAACCGGACCATCGACATAAAATCCGTTGGGATTGGGACGATCCAGAATAATCAGCGGCTTGTTATTCTCGACTGCTGCTTCCATCAGTCTCTGCAATGAAGAAATGAATGTATAAAAGCGTACACCTACATCCTGTATATCGAATACCAGAACATCAACGTTTTTCAGGTCATCCGCTGTGGGTTTAACTTTTTTTCCATACAATGAAATAATGGGAATGCCGGTTTTGGCATCGATTGTATTGGCAATCCTGTCTCCATCGTCAGCCGTTCCGCGGAAACCATGTTCGGGTACAAATATTTTTGTTACATTGATTCCACGTTTGAGCAGATAGTCAACCAGCGGCGTTTTTCCAATCATGGATGATTGATTAATGAATAATCCGACTTTTTTCCCTTTTAATAACGGAAGATATAATGCGGTCCGCTCTGCTCCAGGCTGGATTGGAAGCGAAAGTGCAAACGCGAGACTCGCACCAACGATGATAATAAAAAGCAAAATTTTTTTCATGGCATGTCCCGAATAATTAATTATATTGCGGGAAGGCGCGTATCAATTCGCCTTTACCGGTATTATTCAAGCTGAGATTGGTGATATCAATAATACTCGCAGAAACAATATTAGCAATCGTTCGCCGGTCTTGTATCAGTTGGTTGCCTTTTGTTGGTGTGGGATGCGTGCGGCTGGTCAGAATGACAATCCAGGTCTTGGTTACCGGATCAATCCACAATGAAGTCCCTGTAAATCCCGTGTGACCATAGGACTGGATGGGAAATAAAATTCCGCGATTCGAATAACGCGAATCAATATCCCAGCCAAAGCCGCGTGTATCAGCAAGGTTGTCAGGTGTTTGTGGTGTTGTCATTTTGGATACAGCCAAAGGACCCAGAAAATGATTCCGTTGAGCCTGGAGTTTTGGGGATGGTTGTGGAAGCAGGCCGCCATTCAGCAGAGATTGCGCATATGCGCCAAGATCGGCTGCGGTTGAAAATACACCTGCATTTCCAGCAATACCACCCAGCGAGTAGGCAAGCGGATCATGCACGACACCCCAGCGCAGCTTTTTGTCGATTATTTCCGTGGGAGCAATACGGTCACGGAATTTTATTGCCGGAGTATAAAATGTGGTTTCCATTTTTAACGGCTTGAATATATGATCTTGTGCGTAAACATCGATACGCTGATTCGATACCATTTCGACAAGATGCGCGAGTACAACGAAGTTCACATCGCTGTATAAAAATTTCGTGCCGGGAGCATGTGCTAATCTCATCCTGGATATTCGCACTAATGCATCGTCTTCATTCGAAATGGCTTCTTGATCAGGAATTTCTGCAGGCAGTCCGGAGGTATGGGTCAATAATTCACGTATGGTAACAGAGTATTTTCCGTGTTTAGCAAAATCAGGCCAGTAGGCGGCAACCGGCGCATCGATGTCTAGTTTACCCTGTTCGACCAGCTGCATGATCGCTGGCGTGGTAACAACGACTTTTGTTAATGAGGCAATATCAAAAATCGTATCAAAACGCATGGGCGCCACATTTGGAATAATGCGGCGATTTCCGAATGTACCGCGATAAATGATTTTCCCTTTATGCCCAATCAAAACAACAGCGCCCGGATATTTGCCATTTGAGATGGATTTTTCAATTATTGGTGCAATGTTTTTCAATAGATCAGACCGTACACCATCAGTTTTTGCGATATAGACCTCATGCGTGCCGGATGGGAAATGTCTGGGCTGGCTCAAGGCTGCGGCAGGGCATAACGTAGCTGTGCTCAACAGCAAGACAAGGGCGAGAGCAAGATAATTGATTGAACATAATGATTTTATTAGCATTATAGACAGTTCTCATGTAACTGATCATTATTTAATCATGTATGGTAGCATCTACTTCTTTCATTAACAAGTTGTTCCTGTACTTCCCGCCCCGGTCTTCATTATGATATGCGGTGATAAACTCATTAAAAATGGCAATGATGAACCCGGATTCAACCATTTCAAATTTACCTAAACACTGTGCAACGATAATCGGAGTCATTGCAGCGATCATTTATTGTATTTTGGGAACGTTCGCCATTTTTCGTTCAGCCAGTTCAACGGCTGCAATTGGCTTTGTCATCCTTCCATTTGAGGCCATTATTATATTGCTGGTATTTGCTTTTTTTGGTTTCTGGATTGGTGTGTTAGCCCAGGGTGTGCTTGATTATCGCCAGCGCTACAGTCCGCGTCTTTTTTTGGCAGTTATCATAACGGTTCCCGCGATGTTTCTTTTCGTGACATTTGGCGCAGAGCTCTTTTCTGCCTATCGTGATGTTAACCGAATCAGCAGCATGAATACACAGGAGCTTGATCAGGCGTTTGTAAAGCGCCCGACCCATTCATTATATGGATACGATATTTTTCTTCTTGCTGCCATCGCACACAATCCAAATGCGAGCGGCACGCTACTTGATAAAATCGCGCATCTCGACGATCCCAGGATAAATGATTCATTAGGCAGTATAATTAATTTGACGAAAGAAAATCGCAAGGGATTGGCGGTTATCCGGCTGGTAGTGAGAAATCCTAATGTCAGTACAAAGACGCTTGTATTTTTGACTGATTCGAACAACTATAATCTTTTGGGCGATCTCGCCGAAAATCCAAAATTACCTGTAGAATTCTTGCGTAAGTTATTCAGGCGGGCACAAACTAACCCAGATGGATTCTTGATAGAATGGGGTCTGGCCTATAACCCCACTACTCCGCCTGATATTCTGCGTATGCTTGCCAAAAAAATCCAGTATGGAAAGGGTTTTGATGTCATCAATAGTGCATTGAGCAACAATCCGGGCACACCTGAGGATGTGAAAAAGCTGTTATTCAAATAATCATCCTGCAAGCTGATACGAAACAAGCAATGCTCCTGAGCTGCAACAAGCTTGCGCCCTACTCGATTGCTATCCTGACCCTTACTTCCTTGTCATTTTTTATTGTCTCGATATTGACGAGTTCTCCTTCGCTGCCATCCCTGACCAATTTTAGAATTTCATCAATATTAATGTCGGTTCCTTCAATCTTGAGTTTGTCTTTTGGTACCAGCTTCAGCCCGGTTTCGGCAAGTGCCATGGGAATATTGATATTAACCTTTGTATTGCCGCCTTCGTTTACCAAAATCTTGAGAAATTTTTTGTTCGCGGCTTTCTCGGTCAGGGATTCATCCTGTAAGTTCCCTGTCTCTGTCAGTAATTTATCGGCTTCCGTGACACTGATTTTTCCTTCACTGAGCATTTGCAGGATTAATTTTTTTTCATCATTCATTTTAATACTCCTAATCATATTGTTATTGAATTACAAAAGAAATATTGGTGTGATTATTGTTTATATCGATCCGGGTCCCGGTGCTTTGCTTCAGGACAAGATCCAGCAAATCTGCTAATTCGAAGGAAAGGCCATTTTTTTGCGTGATCTCGCGGCAGACTGAATCTGGCAGCAATTTAATCAGATTGAAAAATGTGAGCGGGAAATAAAATGCGAAATGCAGTTTATAGCGCTGACTGGCGATATTTCCATACAGCACAGGATAAGGGTTGTCTGCAGATTTGGCGCACAGCCTGTAAACCAGATAATTCATTCGTATCGCATAAAGCATCACCAGGATCAGGAATGTTATTGAAATATTCGTATTTAATGTAAATGCAAATAGCGAAGCATACAGAAAGCCGGCAAGTGTGATAAAAGACAGGTAAAGCCAGTGCAGCAGGTAGATATTAAACAAGATAACCATTACCAGCGTGAATGGAACAAGCATGATGACGGCGAGCATCTGTAACAGGATCATTTTAAATTCCTCAGGAGTTTGATAGCGCTTTCGACATCAATCAAGCCTTCTGATAATTCATTTAATATTTTCAGGCGTTGCATGGAGTGGCTTTCGTCCGCCTGATACCCGAGAGTTTTGATGATATTTTTAAGACGGCTTTTAACGGTGGGATAGGATATTCCCAGGTCTTTTTCCATTAGTTTGATATTTCCCTCGTTTTTAAGAAACATTTCAATGAATAAAAGATCATCCGGATTAAACATATGAAATCGATTTGCCGTGAAACTGCCTTTGATTTCAGTTTTGCAGCCTTGGCATTCAACTTCCTTGATTACAAAATCACCCCGACAATAGGGGCAACTTGTGAGTTCTTTCATTATATTCACCATTGAATTCAGTTCACTATTAATTAAAACAATTTATATATTAATATAATTAATGTCAACATTAAATATATTAATAGTAATTATTATAAAATAAATATGCATTCGGGTTGATGCAGGTCCTGAATACAATGCTGTGAATGTTCTATGGCTTGGATGGATGATGTCTTGCTTCTTCGACTGCTTTCCTGTCTTCTTCATCGATATGAACGAGCAGACCTTGTAATTTATTTGCAGTATCCGCGAGGTCAGTTAACGCTTGCGGTGTATGGGCGCTTTTAGCTTCGTTCAATTCTTTGAAATCTATTTTCGCAATCATTTCATTGATAATGTTGAGATATTTCTCTATCAGGTCGAGGTCAGATGGCTGCGGATTGACTGCTGCATCTGATTGTTCAATGAATGCTGTTATTTCTCCAAGTTTACTGGTATCACTTTCAATCAAGCGCTTGGCTTCCAGCAATTCCTTTAATCTGAATGCATCCTCCGCGCTATAGGTATACATTCCTGTACGCAGACCATGACGTGCTGCAGATTCTGGCGCTTCTCTGGAAACAACGAATATTTGAGAGGTTGGATTTTCAACAGGATTAAGTTCCGCGATTTCTTTCCATATCATAGAGCCAACAGAGGTTTCCTTTGCTTTCTTCTTCACTGCTCTGAATTCAGAGTCTGCTTCTATCTTCTCTCCTCTTTTGACCAAGTGAGTGCCAGATGAAATAGGTTTGCTGAATTGACCTTTGCTTGACGGATAGGTGTAAACATTACCTTTATGTTTCCTAATCAGATCTCTGATATTTTGCAGGTTTTCCGCCATATTTCCTCCAGGACTTCCACCGGAAATATTAACATGATGATGTTTTGCAGTTTCAGGATTCATCATTATTAAAAGATTCATGGCGAACAATAGTCCGTTACCTATGCATTTGGCAATGTCTCTGGCACCCCACTTTTCAGCCTCAAGCTCTTTGACGTGAGTCGTGATGCTGTTTTCTTTTATCCATTCTTGCGAGGCGTCAACGGAATAAACATGAAATTCTTCATTCGGCCGATCTCTTTCAGGCAGCATGCTTTGCTCTCCTGTATTTATATTAATTATAATATATAGATGAAAATTTTATGTGCCATGCAGGCAGAGAACAGGGAATCTGTTTAAAAATCCAGTATATTCAATAACAAAGATCTTGCCATAAATGCGCGTCGTCCAAGTGATTCGTATTTTTATATGATAATCTATTTATTATGATTACTTCGCTTCTTGTTTTTGAAGATTGAAGTTTGACAATAGCCCAGTAAGGTTCAGTTTTATGGAGTATGGCGACAGGCCAAAATATTAAACAATGCGCAAGCAAGAATATTGATTACTTTTTCCAGGGCTGAAATATTGAGCGACATCTTCCGGACATTCATACCCAGCTTGAAAGAAGTTATTACGCTTGGAAATTTGCAAGCAACCGGAGAACGCTGCCTGATCTTGCTTCCGAACTGCATGATATCGCGTTTATACACATCCTGGAGGGTAATTTAATCGATTTCCCGGCTACCATAAAAACTCCCCTGCCTTGATGGTGAATTGTCTGGGGTGGTTTCCTTGAATTCGTAACTCAGGTCTTCAGTACTTCAAGAATAAAAAAATTATATTTTGATACCAGTTTTGTATCGATGACTTTGCATTCCAGATTGGCATAGCATTCAGCGATGAGTGGAGCTTCAACTTGTGACGCAGTGATTGGAGTCAGATTAAAAAATTTGAAGCCATGACATAGTTATGATATTGGCCTTGTTTTTGTGCATGGTTGTTACCAGGCCAACCGGCCAGGGCTCCAGCAACCGGTAAGTTTGCGATAGTGGCAATGGCTTTTTTTCATGTGACACCCTTTGTGTTTATGATTGAAAATGGCCATACAATGAATGGCATAATCGAATGATACTATCTCTTCTTGGTTTCGGAATTTTAAGCGGATCAAGAAGAGACGGGTTATCATGGATTGTCTTGCATAACACAACATTATTGTTCATGAGTTGAGAAATTTCAGTTTTTGTCAGATTAGTAATACACGTGATTGGATATAATCCTGAGATCTCGATTCTTTCCTTGAGGCTCTCGTTTGCCGGATAATCCCAGGAGATCAAATGCAGGCCGGCGCAACGCCCGTATTTTAGGGCATCATTTGTAAAACGCGTGTTTGTAATCAGCCAGCCTTCGAGTTTAACTGCTTGATCTTTTTTATTGGCTTGCTCAATATCAAGAAAGCGTCCTTTAAAATACAGAGGTATTTTCACATCACAATTTATGCCCGGACGATTATGGTATTTACATTCGATGTATATCTGTCGACTGCCCTGTCTTGCAACGACATCTACTTCATGATCAATACAATAGCCATGCACAATCTGATTAGTCTGAGCTTGAAATCCCTGATGGCGTAAAAGTTCTGCAACGAATTTTTCAAACGGGTATCCTGATATTCCAAGCTGCATGATGGCACGCTTTAAATGATATTTGGCAGCAACGGTTCTGGATTTTTTACGCAAGAGACGAAACGCAATTTGATATATTTCGTGTGTTTTCATGCCATCTGTCAATAGTCTGGCGACTTCGCCCAGGATTTCCTCAATCATTTTTTCATCTGTTCCAACCCTCATCAATGATCGGCGAATCTTAGAGGGATCGTAAGGTACTTTTTCTCCCGAAGCTTTGGTAATTGTTATCATGTGCTTGATCCGTACTTTATTAATTAATATTCAACACCAGAACAATTGTTAATATATTGTTATATATTAGCCGTATGATTAAGAACCGCAGCTAAGTGCATGAGTACATTAACTTCATTATAATAGCAACAGGTCTTGTTTGCCTTAAAATATAGAATGGAATCAATTTATGCCGTACAAACGGATCATGGCTGCCGTTGATGGCAGTGAGACTTCAGACAATGCATTTATTGATGCACTGAATCTGACTCTAGTACTCAAGGCGGAATTATGCGCCGTTCATATCGTGGATGCTTTCCCTGTTTATAATCTTAGTATGGGAATAGATTTTGACAGATACCGTGAAATTGTCCGAAACAATGGGTTGGCAATTCTCGACAGAATGCAGCAAATGGCCAAACGTCATAACATATTGATAGAAACAAAACTGATAGAAGTGATTGATTGCAAAAAAAGAATTTCTGAAAATCTTATTAAAATTCTACAGATATATCAGGCTGATTTACTCATATTGGGAACCCATGGACGCCGCGGATTTCATCGTTTAATATTAGGCAGTGTCGCAGAAGAGACCATGCGTGATGCCTCAATTCCGGTGCTGCTGATTCGGGCTGAAGAAGGAACCGTCGCTTATCATTTACAAAGAAGGGACATTATATATAAACGCATTATTGTTGCGGTCGATGGAAGCGAAACTGCCTTCCTGGCGTTAACGCAGGCAATCTATTTGAGTAAGGCCTTGCAGGCGAATCTTTGTATTCTTCACGTTGTCAATGAATCAGCAAAAGATCCCAATTTTGCTAAACATCCTGATCAAATGCAAAATGAATGCCGTCGTCACGGCAATGAAGTTCTGGATAAAGCCAAAGAACATTGTATGATTGATGACATACAGGCCGAGACATTAATGGTGGAAATGATCAACCAGTCAGGCAGTATTGCTGGAGAAATTATTGCAGCATGCGAAGCATATAAGGCTAACTTGCTTGTTATTGGCACGCATGGTCGCAAAGGCTTAAATCGGATCCTGTTAGGAAGCATTGCGGAAGAAGCAGTGCGAATAGCAAATATACCTGTGTTGCTCGTGCGAAAAAGTGATTTTCAGTAATGTATTTCATCGTCTAACAATAATCAGCATTTAATGACATATCAATTTTGATGCATTTCATTTTAAAGTATGCAAAGGTGATATTTTTATTAGTGACAGCAAGAATACAGCAAAAACCAATGCGCTGATCCAGAAGCTGATTGGCCAATCTGTGATGTAGGCCAAGAACAAGCCTGTCCATACTATCACTATCGAAAGTATGGTGCTCAGTAATATTCCAGTCCAAAATTGTTGTGTCATCTGGATTGCAATTGAGGGCGGCCCTATCATGAGTGTAAATACCAAAATGACACCAACAACCTGGCTTGCCAATGTGACCGCTGTTGCCATAATAATGGCAAAAATAATTGATATCCAAAATAATGAAATACCTTTTGCCTCAGCGAGCTCAGGTTCAAAGCTGGCAAATAACAATTTTTTTGCGATGATGGCTATCGCAAACAGACTTGAAATCATCAACCAGATCATAAGCTTAAGATCATGATTTGATACACCAAGCAGATTTCCGAACAATATGATCATGGCTTGCCCTGCGTATCCGCCATAAAAATGCAAAAACAATGTGCCCAGGCCTAAACAAAATGACAGGATAATGCCTATGATCATGTCATTTCTGCTAATGCGTTCTCCCAGGGCGCCCATGCTGATTGCCGCAATCAATGATAGCAGTAATTGTCCTGTCATAGGTGACAACCCTAACAGCAAGGCACCGCTTGCACCAGCGAATCCAATATGGCCCAGCGCATGTGCAGCGAATGACAGACTACGGATAATAATGAAATATCCGACCACACCGGCAAGTATGGCAGCCACTGTACCGCCTAACAGTGCATGCTGCATGAATTCATATGCGAATATGTCAATCATGATGATGACGTACCTCGCCCAATATGTTTTGTTGGGTATCACTTAGGACAAACAGACGGTTTCTTAAACGCACTACCTCAATTGGTGTGCCATACATGGCGGTTAATGTTGCCGATGTAATAATAATATTTATATCTCCGATTGCTGCCTTACCATTGGCGAAAAATAAAACGCGACTCATTGTGCCAAGCAAAGGATTGGGATCATGTGCTGTGAACAGAATTGTCACATCCAGATTCCGTTGAATTTCATTGAGCAAGGCAATGAATACATCCTGATATCTCGGATCCAGACTGGACAGTGGTTCATCCAGTAACAAAATATCAGGATTTCCCAAAAGTGCCTGTGCCAAATAAATTCGTTGGCGTTCTCCTCCCGAGAGTTGTTTAAAAATCCTGTCAGCGAATCTATCTGCTCCGACCATTTCCAGTGTTTTTTGTATTTGCTGTTTTCTGGTCTTTGATAGAATCGGCAATCCATAATGCAAGCCATCACATGTTGCTTCTATTAATGCGCGGCCTGTCATATTCGCAATCGTGAGATGACTCCTCATTTGCGGCATGTATCCTATATTTATATTTCCATGGGCAGGACTGGAATTTAATACACTGATCTTACCAGATAATGGCTTAATCAAACCTAGTAATACTCGCAAGAAAGTGCTTTTCCCGGATCCGTTGGGACCAAGAATTCCTATGAATTCTCCTCTTTTGATATCGACAGTAATATTGCAAACAATCGGATGATTATCATAACCGAGAGTCAAATCCTGTGTGGCAATAACAATATCCCTGTTTGTGTCCATGGTTGAGATCCCTAGTCATTTTTCTCCAATTGCATTTCGAGATCGTTTAATTCGTTTTTGATCCATTGAATATATGTCATTTGTGGCGGGATCATTTCGCTTACCCCTAATATGGGAATCTTTTCCATTATCGCAAGATTTTTCATTCGTTCAGACAAAGGATTTATTACTTGAGTATTAAATATTAACAAACGAACCGAGTGTTGCTGCAAGGCATCTTCAAATTCCCTGATTTGTGTGATCGTTGGTGGAATGTCATTCATTGTACTAATTTGATAACCTTCGCTATGCATGATCAGTCCGATACTGTTTGCCATGTACCCGAACACAGGTTCTGTCGCGATAACAGGCGTATTTTGATAACGTATTTTTAATTTCCTGACAGTGTCAAGAATCACTTGATAGGACTGCATAAAATGGTTCAATTGATTTTGATAATATTGTTGATGATGAGGGTCAAGCTCGATTAACTTGTTAACCAATGTCGTTGCAAAAATCGGCATGGTTGAAGGTGAATACCATATATGCGGGTTTGCGCCCGGTTTGACGTGGATAAGCTCTGCGACGTTAATGATGATTCTGGGCTCTTTGTTTTCAATGGCCAGCATTGAATTCATCCAGGGGTCATAATCTGCACCGTTATAAATCACTATATTGGCCAATATGATGGCTTTGGCAATACTTGGGGAAACAGTAAATAAATGGGGATCCTGGGTCGGGCTGTTGATAATACTGATTACCTGAACATGGGGGCCGCCTAATTCTTGAGCTACCTCACCATAAATATTTTCGGCGGCAGCTATATGTATCATAGCACTTGCTCGTAAGGTGAATATAAGCGTAAAAAATACAAGCAAAATGGTTAAAAAGCACTTTTGTGTACAAATGCCCAGCATTTTGCTTCCTCACTGCAGTTGATGTCTTGATGCTTTGATATAATAGCATTAAACGGAGAATAATTATGGTTACACAGCAGCATACTACCAGACCTGGCGCTGCCATGAGTCTAATCGAAGCCATCTATCAACGCCGCTCAGTACGTAATTACACACAGGAAAAAGTCTCGAAAGATGTAATACTAGATCTACTGGATGCGGCCGTTCATGCTCCTACTGCTATGCATGAAGAGCCGTGGTCATTTGTGGTGATACAAGACAAATCACTCTTGAATCAACTGTCAGATGAGGCCAAGGAACTGGTCATCAATGAGGCAAGATTAACAGATTCGGAACAGTCCAGGCATATGATGGATATCGTTGCGCGGCCTGACTTTAACATATTCTATAACTCACAAACACTGATTCTCATATGCAGCAAATTTCCAGGACCATTTGTCCAGGCAGATTGCTGGCTTGCTGCTGAAAACCTGGTGCTTGCTGCCTGTGCTATCGGATTGAGTACCTGTGTGATTGGATTTGCTATTTCCGTGCTTAATACACCAGAATGGAAATCAAAACTTGGCATTCCATCGGAAACAGCAGCAGTTGTACCTGTCATTGTTGGTTATGCTGCGGATGATACAGCGCCTGTGTCACGGAAAAGCCCTGAAATAATCGTATGGAAATGAGTTCCTGAATAATTTTGTAAAATTATTCTGGTTTAATTATATTAGTATTCTTAAATGTATTGATGTTAAGTCAATTCCGGGAGAAATGGCATGGATGGCCGATCAAACTTTGATGATATTAAAAAAAAACTAACCCCATTAATTTCCAAGCAGGCGGCTGAAATTCAATCAAATGGACTGACTAGATCAAATTCTGATATACGCGATAAGCAGCCGTTAACGAATTTAAAAAGAAGCAACGATTCCGCAAAAGAAAATGTTGCGATTGCATCGTCAAGGCAATTAAAAGCTACATCCTCGGAAATAAAACTCTTTGGTAAAAAAACTGATTCAGGGAAAGCAAAAAAAACGCGGCAATATGATATTAGTGAACCAGTTATTGCTGATGCTCCTATCAACAGGTTTAATGATTCCATTGATAAATTAAAACAGGTCGTTGCTGCTAGACAAACTTTACTTGTCAAAGATGAAATTGCATCTTTGGCACGACTAGCAGTTGAGTTGCCAGAAAAAACATTATCATTGAAATTAAATTCCTTGTTGTCATTTTTCAATTCGCCTGATATGGAACCTTTCAGGCCATATCTTGTCGCACAATTTGAAATCCAATGCATAAAAAAAGGAAAATTGGGATATTACCGTATTAGTGAAGGATTAAAGAAAAGCTGTCCATTTAGAGAAAATAATGAAGATTTTCAACGATACAATGATGTATTTAATACTATTAAAGCAGAACAGACGATTCTTGCATATGATCAATTCCTGGGCCGCTCGACGAGTTTTCTCTGGGGGTTGTATTTACGCGCAATATGTTCACGATTAACGGTGATCGCAAGAACAGTCTTCAATATTAAAGACGACAAGATACCAATTAACGATGATGTATTAATTTCCATTTATAAAATTTTTTCCCTGATTAATAATGCACATCATGATAAAATGAAATTGAACCCGTTCGATTTGGGTTTCCTGAAACCTGATCATTTTAATGATCTTCGAAAAGCCAGAGTATTTTATTCAGATCTTGAAAAAAACATTCAGTACATAAATGATATTACAGGCGACCTGATTATTTGTTATCAGGAATTGATAGAACAACAAATAGCTGAACATCTCAGAATTGTCCTGGAAAAATATCCATCGCGATTCATGGAATATACAATTGAAATGAATTACATAAGAAAGCACATCAATAGTTATCGTGATTCATCGATGGAAGATGAAAAGTATTATTTCTTGACAGCAATAAAAATAATCTCAATCATAGACGGCAAAAAGCAGTTATCAAGCATATTTGTTAATGACATGCTGCATTATGTCATTGGATATTTGAGAAATAAATATTCTCTCAGTGAAATTAAAAATTTCAAAGACCTGGAATCAATCAAACAATTACTCTTAAATGATTTGGCAGTAAAATTATGCGAGAAATTTGACCTGGAAAACAGGCTGCCGCACCTAAAGGAAAAGATTGTGGCATTTTTAAGAAATAAAAATACCCAATCTATGGGCGATACACCAAAATCTGAAGATGGCTCAAAACTGTTAGCTTTGTCCTTGTTCAATCAATCCACTTCATCTATCAACCAATATTCAGAAAGTGTATTGCAACCCGTGTTGCCGCCACCATTACCCCCGCGTGAATCAGTAAGAAAATCCATTTACATAGTCGGAAATCAGGATGAATTCAGTTTAAATGAATTGATAAGATTGTTCGGTAGAGAACAAAACCTGCAACCCAATATAGAGGTTTCCCATTTTGAATTTACGAAGGAACAATAGTTCTAGGACATTCATGCCTCATTACTACATAAGTGTATAATAATATGGTTTTTTTATTTTATCATTCATGAAAAATGCTGATATGTGTCTATACTTATAAAATAATCGAGGAGTTGAGGGTATTATGTATGCCAATTAAACCAGTAACCGTAGAGACCCAAGCATCCCAATTGACACCTGAGAAATTGACGGCGCCGCAGGTCTTCAGAAATCAGGAAACCGGATGGCCATTGATCCAAATTGGATTTTTGGACTTTGATGCCAACCATGGCTTTACTCAATCACTTGGGGGAGGAGATTGCCATGAGATGAATCTTCCACTTTATGGGCTGGCTCTATTGTTGGCTGAAGCAGATAAAAGGCTAAAGATTAAAGATCATTCAGGTGGAAAAATGAGTCTAGATGAGTTCAAGGATCTTGCTAAAGCGAACTCGGGATATTCCATTGATTCCACAAAACTTGGAATCAAGATAATATCTGGCCATAACAAAAATGGTCAAACATCTAAAATCACCCTATCCGAAGGAATTGCCGAGGATATTGATCAGTTTATTTATGAAATATGCAGATTTCCTGATTCTTTTAAAAAATTTGTAAAGTTTGCTCCTATTGGTACGTCTATGCTTAAGGAACAATTTATTAGCCCAGATAAGTTACTCGAAAGAATTCAATCAAAGGATTCTACTGTATTATTCGAAGGGCAACTATATGTTGACCTTGGCCAATTTCTGGATAAATTATCAGCCAATAATGATGTCAAAGAGCATTTTAGAGCTATTTTCAAGGTTGATGAATATCAAGAATTATTAAAATCTGTTCAACCAAGTGCCGACTCATTTGATTATACGATCCATCAACAAGCAAAGTCTGCCGATGAAAAGCAACCAATTACCATGGCTCAACTGAAAAAATGGATTCAGGCTGAAGCTCAGGAAAGCAGTAAGGATATGGAACAAAAAAGCCAACTAGCCCAAGAACTGAGAGAATATATAAAAAAGCTTGAAGATATACAGGAAAGTTCAGCAACGCTTACGTTGGGCAAACAAAAAAACCAGACAATACTGGCGATTCAAAGAATCTGTCATATCCTGATTGATGAATTAGCTAAACCTGATTCAGGCTCAGTAGGAGAAATCCTGAAAAAAATTAGCAGCGATGCTGATTTAAATAAATATTATATGCAATTTATAAAAGATGAAACTGCAAGCAAGATAATTGAAAAATTTACCACTATACAGTTTTCACATCGACCTCCTAATACTACCTTATAATTTGAATAGTACGAAAACGCAAAAGCCGTCACCAAGCTGGATTCGATCGTTATGTGTGAAAATTATCCTAGCCTGCCTCCTGGTTTTATCATAATGTAATGTGTCATTTCACAATTATTCTGGTCATATAATATTCGCAATACTATGTATTGTGCAAAATATGAAGGTATAATAAATGGAAAGTTCAGTGTTTGCTCTGATTTTTGCGGCGCTCGTATTGGGGTTTCGACATGGATTCGATCTTGATCATCTCGCAACAATCGATGCCATCACACGGACTGTTACTGACACCAGATACTTGGCCAGAATGACCGGAATATTATTTTCATTCGGACACGGATTGGTTGTGACAAGTGTCAGCCTGATTATTGGGAGCGGCGTGCTGCATTCGCAGCTGCCTGGATGGCTTGATTCCCTTGGATGCTGGATATCCATCTTTTTCCTGTTCACGTTTGGATTCATTACACTCTGGAGTGTACTTCAGCAATCAACCACACCAGCTTTGATGAGTCTAAAAGGGTTATTAATCAGAAGAGTCATTTCCCAACGGTGTAACCCCGTGATTGTGATTATGATTGGGGCATTGTTTGCTTTTTCATTTGATACATTCAGTCAGATCGCCCTGTTTTCAATTTCAGCATCCATACTAGCGGGCTGGAAGTTTTCTGGTGTGCTTGGAATTGTCTTCATGCTGGGCATGATGACTTCAGATGGTATTAATGGTCTATTCGTATCTGCACTGATACAACGTGCTGACAAGACTTCTCTTTTCATTTCGCGCTTGACCGGATTTATAATTTCAGTTTTCAGCTTGCTAATTGGAACAGTCAACTTGATAAATCTGGGATGGTTTTATGCATGAATTATGGATATGCAAAAACATACTTGAAATTATTAACCAGCATGATATGAATAAGTCATTTACCTGTGTCAGGAAAATTTATCTGGAAATCGGTGAATTGACAGCAATTGACAAATCAGCATTACTTTTCAGCTTTGGTGTCGTTGCGGAAAATAGCAAGGCCAAAGATGCCATTTTGGAAATTACCAGTCTTGCTGGTATGGCCAGTTGCGATTCATGCAAAAAAACCCTTTCAATCAATCAATATTCCGATACTTGTCATTTTTGTGGTAATTTCGCGCTGACTATTCTACAAGGTGAGGAATTACGTGTCTTATCGATGGAGGTAGAATAATGTGTGGAATGTGTGGCTGTTCTGAAGATGTGCAGGACAAGAAGCATCATAAAAATCATACACATGATACATTCATTGCGCATCACCATGGAAGCGAACTGACGGAAATGGTACGAATCGAACAAGATATTCTGGCAAAAAATAACCAGTTTGCCCGAAAAAACAAGCATTTCTTTCACGAAAAAAAAATTCTTACCGTCAATATGATGTCTAGTCCTGGTTCAGGCAAAACAACATTACTTGCAAAAACCATCTCGGATATGAAAGACAAAATCACATCGGCTGTCATTGTGGGTGATCAGCAAACAGATCATGATGCAGCATTACTTAGAGCATGCGGTACAGAGGCTGTGCAAATCAATACTGGCAAGATATGCCACCTGGACGCGCATATGATTGATCACGCGCTGGAACAACTGCCAACAAAAGAACGGATGATATTATTTATCGAAAATATCGGCAATCTGGTTTGCCCTGCCCTGTTTCATTTGGGAGAAGACTATAAAATCGTTATTCTCTCTGTCACGGAAGGAGATAACAAACCCCTTAAATATCCTGAAATGTTTCGTTCTGCCGATTTAATGATCCTGACTAAAATTGATTTACTGCCTTATGTCAAATTCGACGTGGACAAGTGCTGTGAATATGCGCGAAAAATCAAGCCGGATTTGGAAATATTAATGCTCTCTGCGGCGCAAGGCCATGGCTTGACTCAATGGTACCAGTGGCTTACGCAGAAACAACGCGTATATATGACTGGCTCTGAACCGCTTGTAAATCACGTAGAGACATAAGTCATGGAAGATATCATCTAGGGGTGGCAATGATGAACCTGACAAGATTGAAAATTCTCATTAACGGCCAGGTTCAGGGGGTTGGATTTCGGCCGCATGCCTATCGAATAGCTCGACGATTGGGATTGTCAGGATGGGTTTGTAATAGTCCATCAGGCGTACTTATTGAAGTCCAGGGGCATGCGGTTTCAGATTTTTTGCCCGAACTCATGACTGATTTACCGCCGTTGGCGAAAATTGCCAAGGTTCTGACTACAGCAATCCCTCCTGAGATCAATGAGCAAGCATTTCAGATTGCTGACAGTGTTAACCACACAGATAAACACCAGGAAAAAGAGCCGTTCAGAGCGATTATTTCACCTGATATCACTATCTGCCCTGCATGCCTGAATGAATTGTTCGATCAGGCAAATCGGTATAGTCACTACCCTTTTCTGAATTGCACACATTGTGGTCCACGTTTCACCATTACCCGTCGTCTTCCCTATGATCGATGTCAAACTTCCATGGCTGAATTTCCGTTATGCAAGCAATGCCAATATGATTATGCAGATCCGGATAACCGCCGTTATCATGCTCAGCCTACCGCGTGTGCCAATTGCGGACCCCGGCTTTCAGAATCCGTTGCGGAAATTGCAAAGTATATTCTTGACGGTGATATCGTGGCAATCAAGGGATTGGGCGGATATCATTTGATATGTGATGCAAGAAATCATCACACAGTATCGAGATTGCGGGCAAGAAAGTCTCGTGATGCAAAGCCATTCGCGTTAATGGTTGCGAATGTTGAATCAGCGCGCCGTTTCTCACAAATTAATCAGCACGCCGAAAAAATTCTGACTTCAAAAGAACGCCCTATTGTTTTGTTGCCCAAACAAGATGAAGCACTCATCGGTGATGTCGCACCTGGTTTATCTCATTATGGTGTGATGCTGCCATATACACCTCTTCATTATTTACTTTTTCATGCCTTGTCCGGTAATCCGAAACATGGGCATTGGATAAATGAATCCAATGCGGCTATTCTGGTTGTCACCAGTGCCAATCCTGGTAGTCAACCATTAATTATTGACGACTCTGAGCAAAGTGAACTTCGTCGCCTGGCTGACAGGGTTGTTTCATATAACCGGGATATTGTCTGCCGAGTTGATGATTCCCTCGTGCATATTATCGATGATGCCCCGTTATTTATTCGTCGTTCCAGGGGATTTGCTCCGGCCACTATCAAGCTGCCGCATACCATTCCTTCAACCCTGGCCTTAGGAGGTCATCTTAAGAATACTTTTTGTGTTACCCGTGACGACGAAGCCTTTGTGTCACAGCATATTGGCAGTATGAGCAATAAAGCCACGATCGATTTTTTTCACGAATCGCTGGATCACTTTCTGGAATTTCTTGATGTCAAGCCTGAACGCATCGCTCATGATTTGCATCCCGACTTTTATACTTCACGATTCGCACAAGGTTATGGAATTCCTGCTTTTGCCATCCAGCATCATCACGCACATCTGGCCGCCGTGCTTGCCGAGCATCATACCCAGGGGCCCGCATTGGGTTTGGCGCTTGATGGCTATGGTTATGGAACTGATAAAGAGGCATGGGGCGGTGAATTATTATATCTCGACGGCGTCAATTTTGAGCGTCTTGGATCCTTGTATCCGCTTCCGCAGCCGGGTGGTGAAAAAGCAAGCCTGGAGCCATGGCGAATGGGTGCCAGCGTCATGCATGTTTTAGGACGCGGACACGAAATACCCGCAAGATTTCGTGCATATCCTCATTCTGAATTGTTGCCCCAGTTACTGTCACAACGGCTCAATACACCGCGTACCAGCAGTTGCGGGCGTTTATTCGATGCTGCAAGCAGTCTGTTAGGTATAAACAGTCTTTCACAGTATGAAGGACAAGCCGCGATGCAGTTGGAGAGTTTGGTGACAAACCCTAGGGTTTTGCCTGGTGGATGGCAAATTGAACGAGGCTGTCTCAGCCTGTTGCCGACGTTATCTCATTTAATCGATGCAGATCCGGTCGAAGGCGCCAATGTGTTTCACGGCACGTTAATCGCAGGGCTTGTTGAATGGGTTTTAATGGCAGCAGAACAGCTGTCTGTTAACGTGATATTATTAGGCGGCGGCTGTTTTTTGAATAAGGTACTTAGTGAGGGATTGATCAGGTTATTATCAAGTAAGGGATTAAAGCCTATAATATCACGTCAAGTACCCCCTAATGATGGTGGCCTATCATTAGGCCAGGCATGGATAGCAGGAAGAATGACCTTAATGAATGAAGGGGCAATAGCCAGCCAATGATGATAAAGGAATGCTTATGTGTCTAGCCATACCTGCACAGATTACCCAGCTTCTTGATGACCAGCGTGCTATCGTCAATCTTGGCGGCGTAAGAAAGGAAGTTTGCCTTTCATTACTGGATCGAGCCGCAGTTGGAGATTACGTCATTATTCATGTCGGATATGCGTTGGCACGGCTGGATGAAGAAGAAGCTAAAAAAACACTGCGTTTATTTGCAGATATGCTGCAAGGAGAACATAGCCAGTGAAATATATTGAAGACTTCCGAAACAGTGAATATGCCAATGCGCTTGCCAGGCAAATAGCCTGTCATGCTCATCCGGAACGACATTATCAGCTGATGGAATTTTGTGGCGGCCATACGCATGCTATTCACCGTTATGGCTTGCCCGGCTTGCTGCCCGGAAATGTCGAGATGATTCACGGACCAGGCTGTCCTGTTTGTGTCTTGCCTATTGCACGTATCGACAAGGCCATCGCGCTTGCCTCCATTCCAAATGTGATCCTGTGCAGTTATGGCGATATGCTGCGTGTACCAGGCAGTAATCGCCACAGCTTATTAAAAGCCAAAGCTGAAGGCGCAGACGTAAGAATGATTTATTCAGTGGATGATGTATTAAAGATTGCAAGTGAAAATCCACATAGACAAGTGGTTTTTTTTGCGATCGGATTCGAAACCACCACACCGCCGACAGCTTATGCAATCAAACAGGCAAAGATGCGCGGATTGATGAATTTCAGTGTATTTTGCAATCATGTCCTGACACCAGCGGCGATGGAAAGCCTGCTCTCGACGCAAATATCTGAATCAGGCGAATCAGTCAAGCTGGATGGCTTTGTAGGCCCGGCACATGTAAGCATTGTGATTGGCAGCCAGGCATACGAAAAGGTAAGCCAAAAGTATCGAAAACCTATCGTCGTGTCCGGATTTGAGCCCCTGGATGTATTGCATTCCATTCTTATGCTCATACATCAAATCAATCAGGATCGTTGTGAGGTTGAAAATCAATACACTCGCGCAGTTAATCGAGAGGGCAATCTTGTTTCCCAGCAAATCATGGCAGATGTACTGGAGTTGCGGGAAACCTTCGAATGGCGAGGTTTGGGGTTTATTCCGGACAGCGCGTTGAAAATTCGTGCTGAATATGCCGATTTTGACGCAGAAAAAATTTTTAGTCTGCCTGAATCAACAGGTGTGGAGCATAAGCAGTGTGAATGCGGTTCAGTGCTGCGTGGCATTAAAAAGCCGATGGATTGCAAATTATTTGCAAAAGTTTGCACACCGGAAAATCCGCTTGGTTCGTGCATGGTGTCATCAGAGGGCGCCTGTGCTGCTGTTTATACGTATGGTCGAGTGAATGCGATATGACAACGATATCAATAAAATCATACCCTGTCCGGCGTGAGCACGCAGGGCATGTCAATAAAGGACCTAAATTAAATCTCAAGAGCGGATATGTCGACTTGAGCCACGGCAGCGGTGGACGTGCGATGGCACAGTTGATTGATCAGTTATTTTTGGAAAACTTCGATAATGAATGGTTATCACAAAAAAATGATCAAGCCATGATTGCTGTATCAACAGGCCGAATGGTGGTAACAACCGATGCTCATGTCATTTCACCGCTATTTTTCCCCGGCGGAGATATAGGCTCATTATCTGTTAACGGCACTATCAATGACATTGTCATGTCTGGAGCAAAACCATTGTATCTGTCAGCCAGTTTTATCCTAGAAGAAGGATTGCGACTGTCAGACTTGCAGAAAATAGTCATATCGATGGCAAACGCTGCCCGTGATGCGAATGTTGCGATCGTAGCCGGTGATACCAAAGTCGTTGAGCGCGGCAAAGGCGACGGGGTTTTTATTACCACGACCGGAATTGGCTTTGTGCCAGAGGGCGTGAATATCTCAGGCAGCAATGCAAAACCTGGCGATTGTATATTGATCAATGGTTATCTTGGAGATCATGGCGTCGCAATCATGGCGCAGCGCAATAATTTAAAATTTAGTACAGATATTCAATCTGATACTGCCGGCCTGCATGATCTTGTCATGAAAATGGTGGAAGCGGTGCCTGGCATACACTGCTTGCGTGACCCGACACGCGGCGGGCTGGCCACAACGCTAAATGAACTGGCTATTCAATCAAAAGCGGGTTTTTTCATCGATGAGAGCTGCATTCCCGTGCGCGTTGAGGTTGCGAGTGCCTGCGAATTATTGGGGCTGGATCCGCTCTATGTTGCAAACGAAGGAAAACTGGTGGCAATCTGTGCATCAGATGACGCAAAAACCTTGCTGGAAGTGATGCGTTCTCATCCCCTGGGCCGCCATTCGGCAATCATAGGAGAAGTAACAGCGGATCCCAGGCAGCTTGTGCAGTTAAGAACACGTTTAGGCGGAATGAGAATTGTGGATTGGCTTGTTGGAGAACAATTACCAAGAATTTGTTAAAAGGAACCAGGCATGGATGGAGAAGCCAGTTATTTTTTGCCGCACTATCGGTTACAGAACCTTCTTGACGCTTTACAGCATGCCGGATTCAATTGTATTGGCCCGCAGGTTCGTGATGGCGGTATCGTCTATGAGCCATTAACCCATGCTAGTCAGCTCCCTTGGGGGATACGTGATCATCAATCGCCTGGCCAGTATCGTCTCATAAAAACTGACGAAAAGAAGGCATTTTCATTTGCAAATGGTGCTCAGGCACTTAAACCGATTTTATTCAAGCCACGTGAAACTGTATGGAGAGTTGTCCGTGATGAGAATGGCAAGTTGGAATTCAAGCCTCATTATTCAAAAGAGCAACCCATTGCTATCCTGGGTGTCCGCTCTTGCGATCTTGTTGCAATGGCAATTCAGGACAAGGTCTTCCTGCGTGAAAATCATGTCGATCCTCGATATGAAGAGCGACGCAAGAGCTTATTTATCATTGCCATCAATTGCAGCTATGCATCAGGCAATTGCTTTTGTGTTTCAGCAGGCTCCGGACCAGAAGTCAACAATCCGTTTGACATTCTGATGACTGAAATTCATGACGGGCTGGTGGTGAAAGCAGGCAGTAAACGCGGACATGAAATCATTGCTGCGCTAAAGCTGGAGATGGCCCGCGTTGAGCAAAATGACGAAGCTGCGAACAATGTTGCACAGGCTGCCGCAATGCAAACAAAGCGAATACCATTGGAGAATGGCTATGGATTACGCGATGTATTATTTTCGAATCTGGATCATCCTCGGTGGGAGCAGGTAGCTGACCGGTGTCTTTCATGCGGAAATTGCACGCAAGTATGCCCTACCTGCTTTTGTCATAGCGAAACAGAAGAGCCGGCGCTGGATGGATCTTGCAGTGAACATCATCGCGAATGGGATTCCTGCTTTACTTCCGGACATAGCTATTTAAATGGAAAAGTGATTCGTGACGACACACGCAAACGTTATCGACAATGGCTTACACACAAAGTCGGCAGCTGGTTTGATCAATTTGACGTCAGCGGCTGCGTTGGTTGTGGTCGTTGCATTTCATGGTGTCCAGTAGGCATTGATCTCACTGAGGAATTGGCCGCCATCTCAGGTGAAGCAAACGAGAGGGAAAAAATGTGACAAATGGTTTTCTTTCTGATCCCTATTTGCCAATCGAAGCGGAAGTACTGGCATGTACCCATGAAACAGCAAATATTTTCAATCTGCATATCAGCTTTATAGAGCGTCACCACCACAATCTTTATGCATTCCATCCCGGTCAATTCAATATGGTCTATCTTTACGGGGTCGGAGAAGTAGCGATATCCATTGTTTCCGATCCGGAAGAAAAACACGTCATCAGTCATACCATACGTGCGCTTGGTCGTGTCACCAGAGCGCTGCAACAATTACGTGTCGGTGCCCATATTGGAATTCGCGGACCTTTTGGCCGCGGCTGGCCTCTGCACAAGGCGCAAGGAAAGGATATGGTCATCATCACTGGAGGTTTAGGCTGTGCACCAGCGGTTTCGATCATCAATTACATACTTGCCAGAAGAAGCCAGTATGGCAAGCTGAAAATATTGCAAGGTGTTAAACATAGCGATGATTTTATTTTTCGTCAGCAATATGAAAAATGGCAAATGTCATCTGATATCGAAATACATATCGCTGCTGATCAGGCAGGACCTAAATGGCCGTGGAGTGTAGGGTATGTCACCGATATGATAGAAACCCTGGACCTGGATCCACGAAATACGGTCGCCATGATGTGTGGGCCGGAGATGATGATGCATACGGCTATCTCTGCTTTAACAAAAAAAGGCATATCAGAGCACGATATCTATCTCAGCATGGAAAGAAACATGGAATGCGGCATAGGCCATTGCGGGCATTGCCAATATGGCGGACTCTTTGTGTGCAAGGATGGCCCGGTTTTTGCTTATCCTGAAATAAAAGCCTTGTTTAAAGTTGCAGGATTTTAATCATGGATGAAACCATACCACGACTCGCTGTTTACAAATTTACTTCTTGTGATGGCTGTCAACTTGCATTTCTGAATGCAGGCGAAGCATTACTGACTTTGTCTGGTCTGGTTGAGATTGTGCATTTTTCTGAATTAGGAAAAGTGGATCCAGATGCAAAAGTCGATATCGCCTTCGTTGAGGGCAGCATTTCGACGCCTGATGAAGAAGAAAAGATCAAACGGATACGCGAAAACAGCCGCTATATTATAACGATAGGTGCATGTGCAACCGCCGGCGGAATACAGGCACTGAGAAATTTCGGCAGCCACGAGAACTGGATAGCGTCGGTGTACGCATCACCTGAGCATATCAAGACATTAAACACATCATCTGCGATTTCCAGGCATATTAAAGTGGATTGGGAATTATGGGGTTGCCCGGTCAATACAAAACAGGTAATGGATGCAATACGTTCATTACTGTCAAATGCGTCTCCACGTATCAAACGAGATGCGGTTTGCATTGAATGCAAGCGCAAAGGAAATGTTTGTGTGCTGGTCGCCAAAAATGAACCATGCATGGGACCGGTTACACAAACTGGCTGCGGCGCATTATGCCCAAGCGTCGGTCGCGCCTGCTATGGGTGTTACGGACCTAATGAAAATCCAAATCCCCAGTCATTGGGACAATGGTTTGAACAATATGAAGGATTATCAAAGGAAGCCATAGCGAATCGGTTTTTGCATATCAATAATCAGGCTCCAGCATTTAATCAGGCAGGCCAGTATTTTAAAGGAATCAAGATCACCAATGAATAATATAGCGATCAATGTACCGATTCTGGCGCGTGTTGAAGGTGAAGGTGCACTTGAATTGACGATTCAAGACAGAGCCATTCAGTCATTACAATTGAAAATTTATGAGCCACCGCGTTTATTTGAGAAATTGTTAGAGAACCGGCCATACTCTGATGTGCTTGACATTGTCGCACGTATATGCGGAATCTGTCCGGTTGCGTATCAAATGACTGCTGCACACGCCATAGAGCGATGCTTTGGCATGGATCCCGGTCCATGGGTCCGGCAAATGCGCAGACTGTTTTATTGCGGGGAATGGATAGAGAGTCACAGCATGCATATCCATTTATTGGCAGCCCCTGATTTTCTTGGATTTAAATCAGCAGCCGAGATGGCGAAACAGTATCCTCAGGAAGTCCGTCGCGGCTTGCGCTTGCAGGCGTTCGGGAATGAATTAATCAAATTGCTTGGTGGGCGCTCTGTGCATCCGGTCGGTGCTTGTATCGGTGGGTTTTATCGGGCTCCCGATAAGGAGTATGTCGAGCGGCTTTTAGTGAATGCGAAGGAACGAATAATCGATTGTGAAGAATTATTGTCCTGGCTCTCCTCTTTGGTGCTTCCGGATAACAGTCATGATTACATTTGCGTTTCACTCTGTCATCCGCATGAATATCCCATGAATGAGGGCAATATTGTTTCAGACCATGGATTGAATATTCCTGTTGATCAATTCGACGTTTACTTCGAGGAATACCAAGTGCCTTACTCAAATGCGCTGCATTGTAAACTACAGAATAAATCCTATCTGGTAGGTCCGCTTGCACGTGTTAATAACTGTTTTGGACATTTGCCTTCCGAAATCCACCTGTTGTTGCAGCGTTTGGGCATTCATTTCCCCAGTAAAAATATGTATCAAAGTATTATCGCGCGTGCGGTGGAAATATATTATTGTGTACTGGAATCTATCCGGATTTTGGAAACGTATACCCTGCCTGTTCATTCGAGCATCACGGCTAGCCCCATTCACGGCCATGGATTTGGCTGCACTGAAGCGCCACGAGGGATGTTGTGGCATCATTATGAAATTACTGAAACAGGGACGGTCAAATCAGCGCGCATTGTACCGCCTACCTCGCAAAACCAGGCAAGAATCGAAGATGATTTATTGAGTTCCTTGCACCATTTTGGTTTGGATAAATCGACAGATGAATTACGCTCCTACAGCGAAATGATTATTCGTAATTATGATCCCTGTATTTCCTGCTCGACACATTTTATCAATTTAAAAGTCAATCGCTTATGAGCAAGATAAAAGTAATCGGCATTGGATCGCCGTTTGGTGATGATAGTATCGGTTGGGAAGCGGCAACAAAACTGAAAGAAAGAGAAATCATCCAATCCTATTTGCCAGAGATTTTGTCGATTGAAACTCATGACCGTCCCGGTGTGAGGTTACTGGAGATAATGGGCGGTGCGGACACAGTGTTGTTGATAGATGCGATTGTATCCGGAAATCCTGTTGGGACACTTTACCGATTCGTAAATAACGATATTTATGAATTAAATAGCCTGGTATCAACTCATGCTATCGGTGTCGTGGAAACCCTTCAGTTAGGCAGGGCGCTCCATCAATTACCTGATAATATCATTCTGTATGGAATTGAAATTGATGTCATGAATTCAGTTGTTGCGTCAGAACTTATCGCGTCAGCAATTCATCAGCTTGTCGACTGTATTGAGCGAGAAATTCTGCAAATTTTTAATTCTGAAAAGGCTTAGCCAAATCATCCCTCTCCTTGCATTTTTTGTGAAAAGTGAGCCATGTAATTGAAATAAAGTTACAACTGATCTATGATATGTTCCATATGGATACAAATAGATTAAGACAATTTTGTGCGATTGCTGAAACTGGCAGCATGACAAAAGCATCTGAACTGCTGCATATTACGCACTCTGGCCTCTCAAAATCCATGAAAATACTTCAGGCAGAATTACGTTGCTTGTTATTCCGCCCTTCAGGCCGCGGGCTTGAACTGACCGAAGACGGTATTCTGATTTATCAACGTGCCAAGGAGTTTTTACGCCAGGAAGAGCAGTTATTCAAGCTTGACAAATCAGTAGAATCGAATACGTTGCGCATTGGTACGGTGGAAATATTTTTATTTATGATGGCTGAAAAACTGAAACAGCATCCTTTCAGTCATCATACCATTACTCTTCTTGATCTCGAACCTGGCAGCATAGAGCAAATGATTATCAATAAACAGCTGGATTTTGGCATCACCTATGCTCCCTACCCCATGGATAACATCGAGATAACTGAAATTGGAAAATACCGCCTCGGTTGTTATCATGTCCCGGGTTCTTTTGAACAACAGACGCTGTTTGATATTCCATTCGTTGTACCCATGCACGGGTTGACGAATAATCCATTAGGCATAAAAGAGCGTGATGGATGGCTGGAAAGCGTTTACCCGCGAAACAAAAAATACTACGTGAACTTGTTGTCGACTGCATTGGAGCTGACACTGCAGGGACTTTGCGCAATTTATATTCCTGATTTTATTGCGAAAAAAGTGAATGCAACTCGAAAGTCAAATGAGGCACTCATTGAGCATGCCTTGCCAAAAAAGCAAAAAAACCAGCAACGCGCATATATTCTTCATGACAAAAGACGTCCTGAAAATAATCAATGTAAACAATTACATAAAATGATAAAAGAAATTATTGCCTAGTGATTTGATGTTAAAATATGCTCCATTTTCTGCTAATTTATTTAACGTATCTGAATCACCGTTTTGTACTGCATACATTGCAGGAGTGAAATCTTGAGAGCTTGCTCTTGTATTAAGATTAACATCATATGCCGCTAACTGAGGAATAAGATAAGCATCACCATTCTGTGCTGCAATGTGAGCCAATGTTATGCCATTTTCGTTATCTATTCGACCTGCTCTCTCAGGGGTAAGAGCATGACTGGATTTTAATAATCTGAAATCTTCCATTGCCTCGTTGAGTTGAGGATGTGAACCTGTTGTATAAATGCTGGCATTAAGTAAAAGTATATCTTTTATTTTAAGGTTCCATGCAGGGAATGCTGCAAAGATCGCATGGACGATATCATCATGATCAACATCAAATAGCGGCATTTTGCTTGCATTCAAATGACAGTCAAATATTTAGGAAAATATTTTGCAATTAAATTCGATAATATTGGTATGGAAAGTGATGAGTGGCCTGTTGCGAATACAGTTGATGGCTCATTAAATCATATTCAAGTGCGATAGATATGATAAATCGATCTGAAAGTGTATATGATCAGTGTTCTAGGCTTTCGATAGCCAGAGATTGATAATTTGCAAATCATTTAAATCCAGTGTTCCTGCCGAATTCTTTAAGGATAGCAGGTTCATTATATATGAATATCGATCTGATGAATATTGCAGCTGACTTTGAAAAACTTTTTGTCTCTGATTCAGCACATCATATAATGTGCCCAATCCAGAATGATAGCGCTCATCCATCGCTTCTAATGATATCATCGCTGCTTTGATCGCTATTTTGTCATTTCTGATTTTTTCAATATCAGAAATAATGGTCAAATAGCTTTGACGTGTATTATAGACTGCATTACGTATAGATTGTTCTAGCTGCTGCGCAGTAGCCTGATAATTATATTTAGCCTGATTCACTTCAGAGACAACTTCACCGCCAGAAAAAATCGGTACATTGATATCTAGAGAAATGGCATTTTCACGCATTTTGCTCGAGCCGGCGCTTACCAGGCCAGCGCCCTTTTCAGATTTTTGGGCAGTAACATCATAAAATTGTTCTAACTCTACCGTTGGAAAGTGTCCGGCAAGCTGCTGCTTGATCTGTTCTTTTGCGCCCTGTAATGCATATTCATTGGCTTTGATTGTCCAGTTTTGTTCTTTTGCTTTGGTAACCCACGCTTCACTATCATCGGGTTGGGGTGTGATCAATGGAAAATCCTCGCCTAGTCTGGCCAGATCAGGATAAGATTTGTTGGTTATTGTTCGCAAAAACTCCCTGTCAATTTCCAGTTGTGCCTTATTGCTTGCGCACGTCGAAGATGCGGAATAGTAGGCTGATTTTGCATTATAGAAATCAGCCTTGGAAACGGATTTGGCTTTATACTTTTCCATTATTTGATAATACTGACGCCCGAGAGCTGCCTTGTTCGCGTTACAATAGCGCAGATTTTCCTCATCCTGAAGAATGTTAAAATATGCCTGAGCCACTCTTATAATCAGGTTTTGAAATGCCGCATTCAATGATGCCGACGCTTGTTTGGCATAGGCATTTGCACTTCCAAGACTTGCAAACTTTGCGTAGTTAAATATGGTCTGGCTCAGGCTTACTCGCATTTCATTGCTGCGAATAATATTGTTTTTAGGTAATAAGGTCCTCGTTATCGTACCTGAATTTTGCGAGTTGACTTCGGTTGGCCGGATTGAAAAATTTATTTTTGGCAATAATGACGCCAGACTAATGCCAACATTTTCCTGTGTTGATAATGTTTGTGAAATTGTTTGCTGGTATTGCGGATCATACAGATATGCATGCCTGAAAACGTCCATAATGTCAGATGCTGCAAACGTATATTGCGTAAGGCAGAGATATAACAGCAATGAAAATATTGATTTCATTTTTAGTCTATTCCGTATTAATCAAGCGTATTCCGGTAATATTTATAACTGAATATGTTAACGACAATCATAAAAATGATAATAGGCCACAAGTCATGCCACACTTCCGTCCATGCGGCGTTTTTTATCATGATATTCGTTGTAAGTTGAAAAAAATGTGTTGTTGGCAACAGGCTGCCAAGCCATTGTGCCCAAACTGGCATCCCGTGATAAGGAAATAAAAATCCTGAAAACAAAATGGCTGGCAATGTATAGGTATTCGCTGTGTTTGCAGCTTGAAATTGTGATTTTGAAACAGAAGATGCTGAGATACCTACACTTAGGCTGGAAATGATAAAAAACAGCGCTGCAATATAATACATGAGTATGCTGCCACGGAATGGAACGTTAAACAAATAGTGACTTACTAGAAGAGTTAATGACAATAAAATATATCCCAAAATAACATTGGGAATCATCTTGCCAATGATAATATCCAGCGGTTTGACTGGCGTGATTAGTAAAACCTCCATTGTGCCTTGTTCAAACTCGGATGTGATAGATATTGCTGTCAGCATCACCAGTGACACGGTCAAAATGGACATAATCAGGCCTGGCAACGTGTGAAATTGGGCAACAACGCCAGGATTAAATACTGCATGTGTGTCAACTGAAAAGCTTGTGTTGTTGACAGCAAGGTAATCGAGTACGCCTTGCGATTCACGGGTGAGCGCGTAATTTGGCAATGATTCGGCAGCATGGAAGGCATTGCCAACCGCTATCGGGTCTGTAGCATCGCCTTCTACCAGGATATGAGGCTGGTTGCTTCGCAGTAAATCACGCGTGAATTGATGCGGAATGCTGATGACAAATTGATACTGGTGTGATTTGAGCAGCTGCTCTGAATCCACGTTATTGCGTGTAATTTTTTTGATATTGAAATAACCAGTATTTTGGAAGCCATTAATTATGCTGTTTGTAAACGGCGATTGATCGTTTGATATGATGACCGTAGGCAGATGCTTGGCATCCGTATTAATGATATAACCAAACAGAACCACTTCGGAAAATGGAATAATGATAAGAAATATATATGTTCTGATGTCCCTAATTATCATTATAAATTCCTTTTTCAGGATGGACCAGAACCGTAAACCCGCATATTGTATATTAGCCATCCGTTACTCCACCGTCCTGGCTTTTTTAGAAAGAAAAATAAATACTTCTTCTAGTGTGGCCTGGGTCATTTCCCATTTAAAATTTTGATTTTCCAGATATGGTTTGATTGCATTATATAATTCTGTTTCGTTTTGTCCGCTAACATGCAATGTATTGTAAAATGTGACAACTTGATCTATGCCGGGTGTTTTTTGTAGTTGTGCTGACAACAGCATAAGATTTTCACCCATTACTTTCCATGTTGTAAGATTGACTTCATTAATAATGTCATTGATTTTGCCATGCATCAGTAACCGGCCACTGCTAATATAGGCAATCTGGTGACAACGTTGTATATCATCCATATTATGTGAGCTGAGCAATATAGTCATACCTTGTGTACAAAGATTTTGTATGATTTCCCAGAAATCACGGCGTGTTTTTGGATCTACACTGGCTGTTGGTTCGTCCAGTATCAGCAAAAATGGATCATGTATTAATGCTGCAGCAAGTGATAATCTTTGCTTCCATCCGCCAGACAGCGATCCTGATAGTTGATCTTTTCTTGAATTCAGACCAAACTGATCTATAATTGTTTTGATCTTGGATTTTCTGTTTATTACTCCATAGAGTTCGGCAACAAGAAGTAAATTCTCATACACAGTTAACTGCTTATACAAGCCAAAAAATTGCGGTAAATAACCAATATGCTGTTTGATGGCAGCTGAATTAGTTAAAACATCATAACCCAGACATGTTCCTGAACCGGTATCCGGTGTCAGCAAGCCGCACAACATTCTGATGGTTGTTGTTTTGCCAGCGCCATTTGGACCAATAAACCCGAATATTTCTCCATACCCAACTTTCAGGCTGACATCATAAACAGCCGTGCTGTTTTTGAACTTTTTTGACAAGTTTTTAACGTTAATAATTAATCGTGATTCATCCACATTCATTAATATTTACTCATCATCCATGACATTTCGCGTTCATTTTACAATGGTATTGTAACGGTAACTGGTTGTCCCGAATGCAACACGGATGTCACATTCGGCAATTGTGGAACAGCTTCAACGCGGTAAACCAATTTTGCTCGTTCCTCATTGCTATAAATGACTGGTGGTGTGTATTCTGCTTTATTCGAGATATAATTAATTTTCCCGATAAATGGCTTATCACACCCATCACATGACACCTCAACATTCTGATTCAGTCTGATCTGGCGCAAATTGATTTCCGAGACATAAAAAACCACTTTCAAATTTTTTGGATCCATTAATGAAATGACTGGCTTGGCAGCAGGGACAAGCTCACCCTGGTAATAATAAATCTCAAATACAAGAGAAGAGATTGGTGCATAGATATCTTTTTGCTGAACAGCCCATTTTGCTTTTTCCAGATCAGCCTGCTTCGCGCTCAAATTTTGCTCGTCGGATTTGAGTTGTGCAAGAATCTGGAAATACTTTGATTTGTTGGTATCGTATTCGTCTTTCGAAATAACTTCCTTTTTATACAAGTATTGGCTACGTTGAAAGTCAGATTTTATTAACATGAATTTTGATTCAGTGCGGTGGACAAGATCTACTGCAGCCTTTACCCTGGCCAGCGCAGCTTGCATCTCTGCGCTTTCAGGCAGGGATTCTAGCGAAAACAACGATTGACCAGCTTTGACTGTATCACCTGCATTAACATAGACCGACTTCAGGATCCCGCTATAATTAGTTGATAAATAGGTGTATTTACCCTCAATATAAGCAGGAAGCGAGATTTTCTGCCGGTGACTGCAGGCAGTCAGCATTATCAACAAGCTTGTTATTCCCAGAAAGATCAAATGATTTCTAACAAGCCATTTCATGCCGGGTATCCTTATGCTTCCATAGCGTATACAGACTTACTTCTCTGGTGCAAACTGAACAGCCTATCTTTCCCTACTTGCTTTACTCCAAAATTTTAACCTCTTTTTCAATACAAAAACAAAGTATTTGATATGATGAGTGAATTTCATTTCAACATATTGCAAGGTTACGAGATCCATCTCTTTCAGCTTTAAAACAGACTGGTACAAGTCTAATATCGTCAGGTTATTCAATTCATTATGTTTAAGATTATATATATCTGCCAAGACGTTGATTCCATTGATTTCTTCCCATATTTCCTTCTCCATTCCATACAGCCTTAGCGTCGTTTCCTGGTTGCATACCAAGGCAACTTTATCTCCTTCCGGCTTGACGACATGAATGACAGTCACATTTTTTTTAGGTATGGGCTTTATCTGTTTCATGCGTATTTCATTGATTGCACTTATCACTTCATTGTGCTGATTCAAAAATTCCAGCTGTGCTTTGTTAATCACAAATAATTCGCTATCAGATTTGGCAATTGCAGTTGCGTTCCGCCTGCCATTCTCAAGCACAGCTCCTTCACCGAACAGGCAGGATGATTCGAGCACTGCGACTACAGAGTTAACGGTATTTCTAACCGAGCTGATTTCAATCTGTCCTGATAAAATAAAATAACATTTATCCGCCAGATCACCTTCATTAAATATTACACTGCCTTTTTCAACCCGAATTTTTTTAACACCATAAGCCAGATGTTGCATTTCTTCCTTTTTTAAATTGCTAAAAATATGTGTCTCCTGGATAAATTGCATTAACAGGATTTTTTCCGTTGCATTTTGAAGTGCAGGATAGGTAACGTCCGGCCGTTGTAAAAACTGATGAAAGTCTTTCATATCTATGGATAATAGTGTCATTTGTGATGTCGCCATTACCTTTGCTGTACGCATACCAGTCTGAGAATAAATGCCTATTGCAGACAAACCTATCGCATCCCCTTTTTGCAAGGTAGCCACATTGATATCATGCTTGCTATCGACGGTTATAACCGTTTTGGTAACAGATGCAGTACCACGCTCGATCAGATACACCCTGTCTATAACCGCATTCTGCTCGACAATGACATCCCCAGGCTTCGCATGTATTTCTTTCGCCAACAGTGCAAGTTCATGTAATTCGGTGGAATTCAGCAGGCAAAACAATGGGTAACTGGCAATCAAGTCTTCGCGTTCTGCCTGAGATAGTTGCACCGGATTTTCACTAATATGCATAGTATCCATGTCTCACCTCGTATTTTAGTTAAAGATACCGAGCTATATAAAATTAGCTATTAAATGGCAGACACTGATAAATGAATTATTTTTATTAGAATCAAATAGATATTATGCAGTTTAATTTCTTGTTGGTATTATGCATGTTGTTGTTGATATTGCTAAAAGTATAGCACAATTATTGTACAGTTCTTTCGTGGATGGCTAGATCTGATAATCATATCGCCTGGCATAACCAGGCGCCTCCTGTAAGCTCGCAAGCAGCAAGCTAATTATTTTTCAGTCTGATTCGTCTGATAGGCTTCTGCTTCAATGTCGATTTTGACATTATCACCCAAGCCTGGTAATAACGTACTAATTCCAAAATCTGACCGCTTGATAGAGGTTGTCGCTGTAAATCCAACTGTCATTTTATCTGTGATCGGACTGACACCGGCCTGGTTGAGTTTTACATTTAGGACAACTGATTTCGTAACACCATGTAGTGTCAATGTTCCATAGACGTTAGCCGTGGTTTTCCCAGTCATTTCTACCTTGGTACTGGCAAACGTTGCTGTTGGAAAATGTTCTACATCAAAGAATAGTCCTCCTTTGAGATGTTTATCCAGTTCCGGAATACCAGTGATAATATTTCCTACCTGGATAGTTGCATTGACCTTGCTCTTTTGCGGCTTATCCTTATCAAGTATCAGCGTACCGTTTGCATACCATTTTCCGGATTGTGTGGTGAATCCAAAATGACTGATGTGCCAAAGTATATAGGTGTGTTGAGGATCGAGCACATAAGTCTCTGCGGAAAAGACCGGCGAGACAAAAGCCATCATTAGTATCAACACCGCCAAGTAGTTGCCAAGGTATTTTTTCATGCGTCACTCCAGCATATTAATCAGACATTATTTTGTCGTTTGTGGCTTCAACGTTCCGCCGACTATTTTTGAACATAAGCCTTTTGGTAAAAAAATAAATGCATCCGGCTGACTATCTTTGGTTGAAGAGCCCGCGCATGACTGAGTGGATGTCGCGCAATCATTCATGCCTGCCTTGACAATGCCATAACATTTCTCGTTTGCCTGGTTGCTCTCGGCTGCTGCAATCGCTGAACCATTTACTGTAATAGCCACTATTCCTGTAATCGCTGAAATAATTATCCTGGTTATTCTGAGCATCGTTTCATCCTTGTAAATAGTGTTGTAAATGAGGATCATTATTCTGAAATAAGATTTCAGAAATCAATCCCGCTTGTATCCATGCCCTTAATAAAGACGCTGCGCGCACACCCGCATATTCTACAGTATGCCATTTGCATAGGCCTTCGCAAATATCATTAAATGATAATCCTTTTTGCATGGTATCGATAGCCCATGCCTCGTCATTTTCCAGGGAATTGAAATGGCTGACCAGATTGTGCCGCCACACAATCCAATTAATTTTATCCGGGTATTGAGAGGGTTCGTGGGGAGTTTTTTCTTCTGAGATATCTTGCCAGATTTGTACCGCATTGGTTGTAAGATCAATCCGGTGAACAGAAGGATGAGGAACCAGACGCATCTCCGCCCAGTACTCTGCCGGTATAATGACGACGTCTTCCATCATGACAACTTTACTATCGGCAGCATCAAAAACCAGGCTCAAACACCATTCAAATTGTGCAAGTTCACAGAGAAAATCATATTCTCTGTAATCCGCATGCTGGCTTAAAAATACCGGTAAATTTTCTCCATACCATCTGATTGAGCGAAACTGCGATGGATAGCGAGCGATATATTCACTTGCGACCTCAGCAAAGGAGTCATCACCCAGATAAACCTTAAGCACTGGGAAATTGCTGGCCAAAGCATCAGCCAGACGTAGTAGATATGCATTTTGATAAATCGAAAGCCGTTTCTGTGCGGAAACCTTTTCTGTTCCGATAATCAATTCGTAAACTTCCGGATTGCCGTTTAACAAAAATTGCTGAAACGTTTGTTGTGTATTGAATAATTTATTCATATGGCTGACTTTAATTGTGGTTCAGCAATTTGCCTGGCATGATTTAGTTCATTTATTAAATCCTCTAATGGCGGGATATTATCATCACGTTCTATCATGGTGGCCACTGTGCCATACCGTTGCACTGTGGCAGCGAACAAGTTCCATACGGGATCAATAATGTCATTATCATGCGTGTCTATAATATAGTCACCCATATCAGAATGGCCGGCCAGGTGAATTTGGCAAATCCGTTCTCCTGGTATTCCGGCGAGATAGTCATGGGGATTAAAGCCATGATTGACTGAGCTGACATATATATTATTCACATCTAATAAAATGAGGCAGTCTGCTTTCTCTGAAATTAACCTTAGAAAATCCCATTCCGTCATGCAAGATTGACGGTAAGTCACATAGCTTGAAACATTTTCGATTAAAATGCGTTGTCCAAGAAAATCCTGAATTTGTTTTATTCTATCGATAATATGAGCTGCTGCTTCCTCAGTATAAGGCAGCGGTAATAAATCATGTGTATTAATCTGATTAATACCAGTCCAGCATAAGTGATCAGAAATCCAGGCAGGTTGAATCTGGCCAGCCAGTGATTTGAGCTGTTTTAGATACCGCCAATCCAATGGATCTGAACTGCCAATCGACATGGATACACCATGCATAACCATTGGATAGTTTTCACGAATTTTTTCGAGATAATGAAGCGGTTTTCCGCCAGGGACCAAGTAATTCTCAGTCAAAATTTCAAACCAATCGATATCTGGAGTATCAGAAAGTATGCTATCGTAATGTTCTGTTCTTAAGCCTAATCCAAAGCCTGATACAGATTTGTCTTTGAGATTAAATGTCATAAATTGTTTGAATATGAGATAAACAAAAAGAGTGTGTTCTGGAAAAAACACACTCTTATTTATGAGTTATGTTGATGATGTCGGTTCTGCTGCAGGCTCAGTGGTGCTGCCACCCATTTTCTTGCATTGCTTCGCAGTTTTCATTAAAAAGCCTTTGCCTTTGCATGAATTCTGGCCTTTGCAAGAATTGCTAGCAGTTTTGCATGCGCTCTTGCCTTTGCAGCTATTTACTCCATAGCACTTGACAGTTGAAGTTGCAGCCTGGCTAAGTGAAGAAGTAAATGGGGCTGAAACAAAAGCAATAGCAGCTGCAGTCGCGATCACACCAATGATTTTTTTATTTTCCATGATTAACTACGCTCCTTGTTAGTAAACAGATTTTCAACGTAAAATTTTAGCAAATTGTTAAGATTTATTAAACTAATAATTACGGTGTATTTAATATACTATTTTATTGTTTATGTATATATTAACGACAAATAATGTAGAAGCTACTAATTCAGAGAAGATGACTTTTGACAGTTGTAGATTTCAATTTAGTATTAGAGCTGTAAAATTGAATCAGGTGATCAGCAGGTAATGGCCGCGAAATAAAATAACCTTGTATTGCATCGCAATCCGCATTGCGTAAAAACCGCAATTGTTCGATTTTTTCAACACCTTCTGCAATAACAATAGAGCCAAGATCATGTGATATCCTGATGATTGTTCTGGTTATCGCTGCATCTTTGGTGGAATGCATTACATTTTGTACGAATGATTTGTCAATTTTGATAAAATCCGGATAGAAATATTTCAGGTATGAGAATGAACTGAAGCCCGTGCCAAAATCATCGAGCAAAATACGAAAATTCTGGTTCTTTAAATTTTGTAAAATACTACTAATCCGCTCAATATTATACATCATCATGTTTTCGGTAATTTCAAATTGAATCAATTCATGCTTGATATTGAATTGCGCCAATGTCTTATTGATATAATCAGTCAGATCATATACCTCATTCAATTGGTTAATTGAAATATTGATCGAAACAGGAAGAATGAATTGATATTTGTTAATAAACCGGCAGACTTCCTGAATGACCCACTCGCCAATCGAATTGATTAAATTAGTTTGCTCAGCAATGGCAAGAAAATCTCCTGGAAGAAGTAATCCTTTTTCGGGATGCTGCCAGCGAATTAATGCCTCAACAGACGTAATATTTCCAGTTTTCAGATTAACTATTGGCTGGTAATGCAAAATAAATTCATCGTTGGCAAGAGCTTCATATAATTGATTTTGCAGCTTGAATTCATCAATAACCAATTTCTTGATAGACGGAGTATTATATTGATAAGTATTAATGCCGATGCGTTTTGCTGCATACAAGGCAGAATAACCGGATTTAATCAGTGTATCAGCATCACCACCATCTTTTGGATATTCAGCGATACCAATATTGATGTCAAGATTAACTGATTGATATTCAGTAATGAATGGCTGCTTGAAGACAGAAAATATTTTTTCAATAATTACATCTGACTTGATCTCTTTAAGTTTATCATTATAAATGACAGTGACAAAGGTATCACCCAGTCTTGCGAATGTAGCACTGATGCCAAAATCAGTATTTTGCAACCGGTGGGCAATCATTTGCAATAACACATCTCCATAATGATGGCCCATTGCCTGATTGATCAGGTTAAATCTGTTAATATCAAGAACAAATATTTGAATCAGCTGATTGCTGGATGTGACCTGCCCCGGGATTTTCAAACCAAGCTGATTTAGAGATAATGCCCCTCAAACGAGGGCATTGTATGAAAAAGAGTCGATATTCCGAAGAACAAATCGTTCGA
>JAJPJI010000022.1 GCA_021324305.1 Gammaproteobacteria bacterium
AAATTAACCAAAAAGTGAAATCCGCTTGCAATGACGACGAAGACATGAAAGATTTCGTGATACCCAAAGACTTTTGGAAAAGGATCCGGCCATTTAAAACCATATACCATCGCCCCCAATGTATACAAAATTCCACCCGTTACCAATAGCTGCAAGTTAGTCAAATCAAGTGCCGCTTTTATTTCAGGATAATAAAATATCCCTATCCAGCCCATAGCCACATACAGAAACGATCTGACCCACTTGGGTCCATGGGTCCAGATAACCGCCATAAACATTCCTATGAATGCAATGAGCCAAAATGTAAATAAAAGATGTGATCCTGCTTGGCCTTTCAAGCTCAAGAGACATATGGGCGTTGCTGTGCCGGCAATTAATACATAGATAGCTGAATGATCGATGCGCCGCAGGATTAAGTAACTTTTTCTGCTCCACGTGTTGACATGATAAAACGCGCTCACACCGTACATTCCAACCAGGCTCAAACTGTAAATGACACTGGCAAACAAAGCCTGTGTTCCGTTGCTGTAATAAATGAGAATTGAGCAGGCGCAGAGAGCAAGATAAAACGCCGCCTGATGGATGTACCCGCGTGCAAGTGGTCTCATAGTTAATGTCTTCCTGTGTTATTCTTTCAGGTTATGCATCATCCCGAAATGTTTTTATTAATTCAGGCTTGTCCTGAACGAATTTCCGATCGTTTACAGGTTATCTAATGTGATACCCCTGTTTTCTGGTTTTGATCGGAATCAATCATGTTTGAAATTGTATCGATAACAATCCTTCTGAACCTTTCAGGTGAAAGCAAATCAGCCAGGTCTGATTTGGAGCCGGCGTTTTTCAAAACCTGGTCATATGTGGTTTTGCCAATCACTGAAATCAAATTATTAAATTGAGAAATTGATAACGATGTCATTTTCAAATCTGGTTCAGGCATCGCCGGTTCATGCCTTAAATGCGTTGCATTTTCATACGCAAATGCTATTTCTATCAATTTGCCTTCACTAAATTCCGGCCCTATCAAGTCGATACCGATAGGCATATTTTCATTATTGTACCCAACAATAAAATCAATCGCCGGTAGTCCTGCATTCGATGATACGGCTGCCTGCCACGTATTTATGGTGTTGCCGTTATAATTGCCGCTTGGTTGAGTACTGAGAGGAATCAACAGTGCATCCAGATGGTTGTTTTTCATCATTGTTTGAACGTAATCCCTGTTTTTCCTGAGCATGGTCAATACATTCTTGTATTGCTGGCTTGATTTGGGAGGAATGGAATTCATGAATTTTAAGCACGATTTAATGTCGCCAAAATTTCGAGTCCTGTCTGATTCGCAGATATCTTTAAAGCTTTTCCGCGTTGCCGGGAATGAACTCAGATAATAGTTGATGTCTTCAATTTCACCAGCCTGATTATTTTTTCGGTTGTTATCGAATTGAGGCAGGTTCACATCAACAATCAGGGCACCATGCTGCTGCATGGTATGCAATGCCTGATCAATCAGATTTTTCACATCCGTTGACATGGCTTTGAATGTATTCACTTTCCCAACCAGATGAACTACTCCGATGCGTTTGCCGTTTAAACCGTTCTTGTTCAAATACGTGATGTAATTTTGGGGCTTGTGTGGAACGAGAACATCCATCATGATCGCGAGATCTGTAGATGTACGTGCTATCGGGCCGGCAGTGCCATCCAGGTTGCCCATTGGGAAGATACCTTGTTGACTGATCAATCCTGCTGTTGGGCGTAACGCTATTAATCCGTTAAAGATAGCGGGAATTCTGACTGAACCGCTATTGTCTGTGCCGATTCCAATTTCCGCAAAATTGGCGCTAATGGCCGCTGCCGTGCCGCCGCTAGAGCCGCCTGGGTTTTTTGCAGTATTGTAAACATTGCCAATTCGTCCGCTGCGGCTGCTGAACCCAAACATACCCCATGCAAATTCATCCATCCCTCCCTTGCCAAGGATAATTGCACCAGCATTTCTGATGCGAGAGGTAAGATCTGCATCCTTGACAGGTTGATTGCCTAGTAATGCATATGAGCCAGCAGTTGTTGTTGTGTCGTAAGAGTCAATGTTGTCTTTCAGAATAACGGGTATGCAATGTAATGGTCCGGCCAGTTTTCCTGATTGACGATAATCATCATCAATTTTTTGTGCATCCGACAGTACAGAAGGATTAACTTCGGTAAAAGCGTTAATTGGTGCCTGTTTGCTGGCACTCAAATTATATTTTTTAATCCTGTTCAGATAGGCATCAATAAGCTGAACGCAGGTTAATTGGTGTTGTCTGATGGCATTATGAATTGATGTGATGGTTGTTTCTTCAATTGAAAAAGAGAAGGCTGCCTGGCTGCATACTGCAGCTAGAAAAACCAGCTTGTTTGAAATTTTTTTTATCGACATGATGTGTTTTGTCCACTGTTCATTTTAATGTCTGCCAGATATTCCTGCCGCTGTCATGCAGAGTGATGTGATGATATTTAAATGTGACCCGCATTCAAGTCGCATCGTTCTGTATGACTGGTAACTTCCTCTTGGTTGTGTCTGGCAAATGAACGAATTTGCAAATTAGATAATATCTGATTGAGACACAAATTTCACGTAAAGAAGTTTAAAAAGACCAATATTTTCAAGATCATAATTATATATCCAATGACATGCTTGATTTTAATGAGCAATATTTAGGGCTTTTATGAAAGCCTGATAGACCGGCAAACGAGCGTACCCATTAATTTTGTTAACAATCATATTCTTAGCGCGCGCTATACGTCTGGTTTTTTGCTACACCAATGTTTCCGTTCCTGGTCGTATATACTGAATATATTACTGACAAATGAATCAATAATATAAATGACAAGACGGGGGCAATTGTGACAGATTCTCATCGAGAAATTGCCGAATCACAAATCGAATTGAATGATTTGAAAATTTTTTCCTCGGTTGATCATAATGGTCAGGAAATCAGGAGTGAAGGTAAATCAATCACGGAATTTCTGGAATCAATCTATAATGCCCAACCCGATACTGTCGTTCAACTGGTCCTGAACGTGGATAATGATAATAAATTGCAGCTGGAGAAGTTGCTTCATTATCTTTTTCAGAAACAATATCCCTGCAGGATTAAAGTCATGGGTGAAGGCTGTGAAGAGTATAATCACCATTTTGAACGGCTTTTCTCACGAAACCAGCAACGAAAACTCATTGCCAAAGGTATCAAATTCGATACCGTTCCTTCACAGACTGTCGATCCCGCCCGTGTCAGACGCGCCAAAGTCAATCTGGTGAATGGTGCGAAGGTTACCACCAAACTGCAGCAGCAACAACAACAGCAGCAACAACAGCAGCAACAGCAACAGCAGCAACAGCAGTTTATGCGCAAGCGTGCGCAAATGTTGGAAAATTATAAACCTGCCGCTAAGGTTGTTATCTCTGATGGGTCAGATCAAGCCCCATTGGGAGAGTTGATTACCAGAGAGAATATCGACGCAAAGCTTGGTAGTTTTGCGGGGCAATTAAAGATTGAAAGCAGTCAACTGGCGAAAATCTGGTACGGCCTTGTCGGTCATATGGAAGTCCCATCAGAACGTTTCAAACGCAAAATCACACACGTGGAAAAATCCGCCATGGAAGAAATTCTGCGTCACTATCCGGATTTTTCTTATGGGTTAATGTTTGATAATTTGCCGCCAGGATTTTACCTGCAAAAACAAAAGATAGAAAATCAGCCCGGCCAACTGATACTGAGATATGATGCCCGGCTGGTTGCTCAGCATAAGCAGAAAATCAATCCGCTGACGCTTATTGTGGACTCCAGGGAAACAACGCCCCCATCCGGCAAGGATTTGTTGCTGCACCTGCTTGACAGCAAGGCTGACAGAGAAGATTTTCTGAAAGCTTTGAATGGTGATGTTAGTGCATTGTCTGAAAAAATTCCGCATGGCAAGGATGTGGCCGAACGGTTTGACCGCCTGATGAACCAGGCAACACCGGCAGAAGCAAAAAAAGAAATTTTAATCGGATTGATCGTTGCGCTCGGTGAAGGTAAACCAGAATTAAGAGATAAACTTACCGACTACCTGAACCGGTATCCTGAACTGAATGCTTCACATCTGACTGGTATTGGAACCCTGCTTGCGCAGGGCGGCCTTGATGGCGTCGCCATATTTTTTGCCCGCATGGAAGAATTGAAAGAAAAAAATCTCTATCAAGAATTCAGGAAAATCTTTCTCGATAATACCCGCGATTTTACGTCATTTACCTCGCCTGAAGGGTTAAAAAACCTTGATGATTTGATGAAAATGAATGCTGCAGAGAGAAACTGGTGGGTATCCATGGTGCGTCAGCATCATGCGTCTGGTGCAAGAACCGATTTCAATGATTTGTTTGGTGCATTTCGGTATTTCATTGATGAAATCAAAGATGTAGCCAACATGAGTACACTGCCGTCAGTCTGTCCGTTTGATGGCATTAAAAACATGAAGTTGGCTATGAATAGGGCATTATTCATTTTGAATAACGCCATTGACAAGGAAGAACAGGTTCTGAATCTTGATAGACTGGATTTCAGCCAGGATGGAGCCTATTACGCCAGTAGGTATCAGAAATACAAGCTGGTCACATCAGACATGCGACTGAGTCCTGCGCGTCAGCATATAAGTGCAAGTTTTCCCAAAACACTGAATTTGTATGGAAGCCCGCCCAGTGATATTGCGGGTGTCATGTTCAGCACCCAAAGCAATCCGCCGCATAACAGTAAAAAATTTAGTTCAACATTTGAACTGGTCTCACCAGGTGATCCTGAATGGGGTCATTTATATGATGATGCCAGATTACATGATAAGGGTTCTCCCATACAGGCAATATACAAGGGGGTTCTAAACGGTCAGGCATATTTTGTCGTAATGCATTTGCAAGCTGAGAATAACGCCAAAGTAGGGAAAATGATGGGTGTCGCTGCCACCATGATGCAGCTCACCACTTATCCATATTCAGGAAAGAGCGATTATTTTGTTCCGGGTGCCATGAAGAAACAGGATGTGTTGACAGACACGAGCGTGCTGGATGTTGCGCAAATTCGTTCTGCATATGCAAAACTAAAAAAACAAAACGAGCTGATTTCCGGTTATGAAACGCCAAGGGATGAAAGATTTCAGTTTCTTAAGCTGCCCGTGGATGTGTCCTATGCTGAAGCGTTGAAACAGTTCTATAGGGTTATCGGTTTACAGAAATATGCCTATCCTCTGGATGTATACAAGAACTTGATTAAGCAGCTGAATGAAAGGACTTTCGCTGAGAAGCCTGAAGATAATGAGTATATCAAGATCAATCTTCTGCAAGTCATGTTGATGGCGACGACAGGCCCAAGAGCGTTAGAAAAAATGGTCAATCCGGAAGAGGATTTTAGATCGTTGATGGATGCATTTGCGGCTTCTCAAATGAATATGCGAACGACTGTGGTGAACTTCAATCAGGAAATGAATCAATGTTCTATTGATGCCATGCCCACATTCAGGGATTTGATCAGTCTGATGAAGGTTTCAGATACAAATACCTATAAGACCATTTTTGGTTTGGTGAAAATATACGGCGACGCCGGTTATGCAATACTTGATATGCACGCGGACAGGCTTAAACAGGCAGGGAAAGGGAACAAGTTAGTTGATATCAAGCCTTTGGATTTAAATAATTTCAGCTACATGGCGAAAGAAATACAGTCAGACATTAACCGCATTTTGAAATTCGACAAAGATCCGGCATTGAGAAATGAATTTATCAAAATGCTGGGGGTGGTGGACTTAAGAGCCTTTGATCTCAATGACAAGAATCAATTGCTATCGTTAAAGGAGAAAATTGCAGGGTTGCCAGAAGCAGGCGATATAAGTGCCATTGTCGATGACTCGGTAGTTGAGGAAATCAATACCAATGCCTTGGCCACGCATATTGCGAAACTTGACAGGAATGTGGCGATGCTGTTGTTGAGCACATTAAGCGATATTGATATTGCTGGTTCATCCAGGCTGCCTGCGCTGGATGATATATTTGAAATCGTCAAGGCAATTGCCGAAAAGGAAAAGGACATTCTGAAACAGGATGCCGGCAAGCAGAAAGAACAGATTCGGGAATTGGTCCAGGAGAAGCTGCCTCAGACAAAAATTGGCAAAGAACCTGTGGAGCCCTCACTGGAAAATACAGTCAGCCTGATCAAGGGATACATTCAGGAATCCGGGTTTATCCAGAAGCTGGAAGATTTTTATCAGGATTTTAATAAAAATCGAAGTGAAATTGAAAGCATTCTGATTTTCGGTGAACTAATCATTAAAAAGCTTGATGAGCTTGATGTCAGTCTTAAAAAATTTTCCGAGGTAATGTCTCAATCTGGAACTGATGCTGACACGCTTCTGAAATCCATTCGCCATCTGGATGAATCATTCGAGAGCCTGCTGAAGCTGGCAGGACGCCTTGATGACAAAGAACAAGTCAATAAGGCAGTTGGTGGATTGATCGGGGCGACAAATGAAAATGATATCAGTAAATTCATAAGCGATCCAACCATATGGCATTTAATTCATGACAAACTGGTCAATAAATTTGAAAATGAAATTACAATGTCATTGCGGCTTTTAAGGCTCAAGGATGACTCCCTGTTGCAACAAATGCAAAAATATCTGGGTAAATTGCCGTTAAAACCTACTGCGGAAGAACTGGATGGTTACAATAAGCGATTTGTGCATGCAAAAAAATTCTGTGATTTGCTGATCAGGGAAAAACGGCGTAATGAAGATGGTTTTCGTCAGGTGGTCGCTTTGTATGAAGCCAACCAGAATCTGTTTGCTCTTGAAATGCATAACAGGCTATGGGAAATTCTCGGTTCTCACAACAGTATTCCGCTGGCAGTCCTTGTAAAGAATGCATATGATATTATTCTGAAAAATAATAACAACGCTAATCTGGAACGAGTATTCACAGGCCTTGAGACCCTTGTCAAAGCACAGAAAAGCTTGTCACGTGAGCATTTCATGCGGCTGATGGATATTTCCCTGCAGCATAATTTGACGAAAGAATCGCCATTTCCTCTTGCTCAATTTATCACTGTGCAAACACTAGACCGCACAAATAGCAGTATCTCAAGAGAACAGTGCGTTGAGTTATTTGAAAACCTGACAGCATTGCTGGGAAACAAGTCTCTGTCTAGCGAGATATTTACGCAGATTCTGGACGAGGTTCCGAATATCATGCGTGAATGTTCAGACAACATTCCATCTGTCATCACCTTCAGCAATCTCTTGCTGGTGAAATGCCGTGAAGGCGATGAATCGGCTAAAAAATCTCTGGATATTATAAATACAATTTCTAAAAACAAAGAGAATCATAAGCAATTAGAGCTCATTGTTAAGATTCTTGTCAGTGCAATGCAGGCAGGTGATGTCAGCAAGGTGACAGCAGTGCAGATTGAGAGTGTCATGTCTATCCTGATTGCCCGTATTAGCGATGCGTCATTTATCCAGAAAATTGCTTCTCTCTATCAGTTTTCACCAGCGCCTGGTATAGCAAGTCTCGATGTGGAACTGAAAAAGTCGGATCAGGAAATTGACCAGTTCATCAGCCGCGTTGACAAGGACCCGAGCGGTAAACGTACCGAGTCAGTTTTAAAGGATCAATTCTCTCTCTCTCACGTGTCAAGCCGGTTCTTAAAGACATCCAGAACATGTTCAAGGGATCTCAACTGTCAGAGCAGCAGCAATTTGAGCTGGCCAGCAAACTTGTTTATATCAATGATATCGGCTGTCAATATCCTATTGAGCCAGTGCCGGGAAAAGGCGGCGCCAAACCATTGATCGACTTCACCCGATCTGAATTGCGTGAATTGGCAAGGCTTCTTACGGTGGAAGTCCGTGGTCAAGATGAGCGTAAACGGGAAATCGCCCAATTGCAGCTGCTGGCAGTGATGCGGGAGGTAATGTATCGTGCTGAAAAGGATGCGCCATTTCCCTATTCCACACAAATATTATCGGTGCTCATTTCACTGCAGTATCCTGACAATCTGATCATGCAAATCAATACCGGCGAGGGCAAGGGCATCACGACCGCATTACTCGCGGCCATGCAGCATGCACTGGGTCAGACAGTGGATGTCTGCACGGCAAACAAGGACCTGGCTGAACGTGATTACGAAGAGCACTTGCCCTTCTTTCAAATGCTGGGTATTGAGACATCCATCGTGAGAGCGGAGTCGGAACCGGGAACATACAAGGTGGGTGGTATTAACTACTCTACTGTGTCGGATATGTCATTATACCGTTCCAGAGCAAAGCTGGAGGGTGAAAAACTCCGAGCGGGTGACGGAGGCAAGGTCCCGGTAAGCCTGATTCTTGACGAATCCGATTATGCGCTTCTGGATGACAAAACGTTATTTAATTATGCAACAAGCCCGGAATCAGGCAGTAATCCCTTTGAAAATACCTATGCCTGGATATATCCACTCATTAATGAATTCATTGACAGTCATCAATTTGGCAATATTGATGCTAAAACAGGTGAAGTTTTGACAGAGGAGCAGGATGTGATTGCATTGAAGAAATTTCTCCATGAAAAAGTTACATCCAGCAAGCATAAACTGCAATTAAAAGACATTTCAGACAGGAAGCTGGATAAATGGATTAATGCTGCCTGCAGCGCCAAACAGCTTAAGGAAGGTACGGATTTCACCGTGCAAAAAATCAGGCGCAAAATCGGTGATGATGACATCGATATGGAAGCGGCAATACCATTGATTGACAATATTCCCCAGCCTGGTTCCTCATACAGTAACGGTGTGCATCAGTTTTTGCATGCGCGCCTTCAGGCGGAAAAAAAGACCAGTCAATTTCCTATTGATGCGGAAATGCTGTTTGTGGCATCAGAATCTGCAAAAAATTTCGTGGATTATTACAACCGAAAAGGTGGAAGAATCGTCGGGATATCAGGCACTGTCGGTACACTCGTTGAGCTGAAAGAACAAAAAAGCAAGTTCGGGCTGCATGCCGTCAGTATTCCACCACATAACTCCAATCAGCGCCAGTATGAGCCTCTACAAGTCAAGAAAACCAGTGAAGCCCATGTTCAGGCAATCAGTGACGCAGTGAATAGCGCCGCAAGTCAAGATGGTGATCGTCCTCCCATTTTGATGATTTGTGAAAATGCCAGTGAAGCCCATCAGTTACTGGAACAATTAAAAGCCAGGCAATTTGGAGGAAAACAAATTGAATTCCAGCTGGTTACCGGCAATGAAACAGAAGCAAAGCGTGAAGAAATGATCAGGAAAGCAGGCGGTAAAAATGTGATTACGATATCAACTTCACTAATGGGGAGGGGTACCAATATCAAGCCGCCAAAAGATACCGGGCTTCATGTTATCCAGACTTATCTTGACACCAGCCGTACCACACAGCAAATCATAGGCCGCAGCGCGCGTAACGGAATGATTGGTAAATATTCAGCCATATATGACCGCAATAATATCGTTCACCGCTACAATGAAGATCTGGGCAAGCTGAATCCGAAAGAGCGCGAAGACCGGGTAAAGGCGATCCAAAAACGCATAGGAGAAGAAGCGGCTGTCGAGCGCTATTATGTCCAGGAAATGGATGGTATTAAAAATGTCCTGATGAAGCAATATGGTAAATGGAATAAATTGCTGCTCTCGTTGGGAATTGATGATCCTGCGCTTGCAAAATCATTGCTTGCCAAACGTGAAGAATTGATAACTGAAATCGAGGAACGATGGAACAAGATCCTGAATGCTTCGGATCCGAATAATCAATATAGCAATCCCTATATCAGGCGCGGGCCTGACGGGCGCCTGGATCACACGGCGCTTGATGAGTGCCTGAAAAAATTTGAAGCCGAAATGCAGATCATGTGGGAAGAGTATCGCAAGGGGTTACAAGCGCGAATTCCGGAACAATTGCGCGAGAACAAATTCAACAAGGCGCGCATTGAGTTCCTGGAAAAAGCTGATATTGGTAATGAGCTTAAAGCCAGAAAATTGATGCATCACACCGAGAAGCGCGCACAGCGGAAAAAAACAAAAATGGCAGTGCGTAACCTGGATTATGCACTGGACCCAGATCGCGCGTATCTGGAATATTCACGTCCTGTCAATGATGAAAAGTATAGTGATACGCAGCAGAAGCAATACGCTGTAAGGTCCTGTTATTATCAATTAAAACTCATTATAACCAATTTATTGAATATAACCCAGGGTAACAAGGTCACGTTTGCATTTGTGAGTGATGACAAATTAACAGAAGATGTCTTGGCAAAAAATATCGAATTTGCCATTCTGTTGGCGAATAAATATGCCTCAGATACAACGCTATCGTCTTCTGATAAATCCCGGCTTTATCCAGTCCTCGCCAGTCTTGATTCTGTGGTGGAAATGGCGCAAAAAATTCCAGGCGTGACAGCCAGGAATATTGCTGAATATCAACAAACACGAAAACAGTTCCTTGACCAATCACGAAAAGCGGTTGTCAGCGAGCTGCTTGCGTCCTTGGCCTGGACACAAAAGAAAAACGCCGAATATTATCTGGAACGCGGCAAGGTCCGCAATGCTGCTGGAGAAGTATACCGTGCGGCGCACACTTATTTAAATGCCGCGTCGGATTCTGAAGAACAGTTTAATACATTGGTGAAAGTCCTCATGCAGTACAATGGTAAATTGGACAACACATTTACCTTGTCTATGGGGCATATATCTGTAAGATCAGTCATTGATACGGCCATTTCACGCCTGGGAGAAATCCAGACCAGACAGGAAATTGAGAAACCAGAGACGAAAGCGCCCAACCTTCTGAAAGGCGCGCAAGAAAAAGCCAGCCTGAAGCGGCATATAAAACCATTGCAGGAAACTATCTCCAGAATCCTGAAATCACCGTCAGTGATCAAATCCAGGAATATACGCGCGGCACTGATCGACATCGAGAAGGAAATCAATGCAATTATTGCCAAAAATCAGACAGTGACTGTTTTTGATGAGATAATCAGATTTGTAAAATCAAGGCAAAATGGAAGTGAGGCTATCAGACCATATTTGACAAGAATAATCAGCCAGGCTGAGAAATGCAAAGAGAATTACACTGCCTTGTATCCGCATGTTTCGCATCAGGGATTTTTGAAGCAGCAGGAAGCTGACATGCGAACCCTGTTAAAAGAGATGGGTTGGGAAGGTAAAGACAGTGATATCATGCTTTCAGCCAGTCATAACGGATTCAGGGAACACTTCGAGCTGCGTGTTGCTCCGCATAATTTATCGGAGTTGTTCAAGGACCTGCAATTGACGGATATTAATCCGGAGTCCGGATATTCACATACCTCAGTTCAGCAGGAATTAGGAGAAGAGAAAAATCAGTTAAGTAAGAAAAATGTGGAGTTAACTGAAAAAATAAAGCAGCTTAATCAAGACAAAGAGTCCCTGGATGGTAAGATTACTCAATTGGGAGGTAAGCAAAGTATATGTAAACGGTTGGTTTCTTCTCTGGCCAATCTCGGTCAGGAGCCGCTTGTCAGATTGGATCCTGGCTCACGTTTACAGATCCCGGAATTGCGTGAGCCATATAATAAACTCATGGAACTGGAAGAACAGAAGAAAATGTTGCTGGATTTCAGGCGTAACCCATCCCGGGAACGACTTGATCAGATGCGAAAGGAAAATAAAATTCCTTTGGAATTGTATAGTAAATTATCGGGGATTCTTGCTCGGCAGTCTTTATCGAGTCAACAAAAAACCGAACTGCCGTCCACGACTAAGTCATCGGAAGTGGGTAAATCACAAGATAGTCTGTTTGCGAAAAGCTGGCGATTTTTTAATGATAAAATAAAGGCAGAGAAAAAATCGGCGGTACCTGAAGTCAGAGTAAAAGTTGAAAAGAGCACTCAGTCGCTTGATGACGCTATTGACAGCTATATTGAACATAATATTGATGGTGTCATGAAGCAGTGTGCAAAAGAGATTAACGAAAATGCAGAAAAAATAATCAAGGATTGTCAATCTCAAATTGATAGAATCCCGGGACAGAAGGAAGAATACCAACGCCAGATGGATGAGTGTCAACACCAGATGGATGTAAATGACAAGCAGATTCGAAAACTTGATCAGCAAATATCAGTGCTGGCGCGGCAGGAAGAAAAATCCCTGCAGAAACCTCGCCTGATGGTCAAGCGCTTTGAGAATGTTTCTGAGTTGATGGATTTCATGAAGGTAATGAAAGAGGCCGGAAATAAAATCAGGAAAGAATCAGTATCATCTGCACAGCGGGAGTTCAGATCAGATAGGAGTCAGATGACAAGTCCTTCTGAAAACCCTTCAAGTCGATATATGAACTAGGTATTTTAATGGATAATGATGACGTCCATATCTTTTGCTGTAATTGACGTGTGTAACCTTCCAATAAGTAAAATTTAAAAAATTATTTAAAAGTCAATAAGCTTGGCCTGACCCCATTTTTCGCTCCCAGGGGTAAACCATGTAGTTCCTTGTCAAAAACAGGGAAGTTATCAAGGCCATATCCTGGCTGATAAATTGCAAATACAATATGTTCAAAGAAATTTGCCCGCTCTTTGATGGATTCGCGATAAATGCTTGCAACTTCGTTGGCTGGGTTTCTAAATGCGCCGCAGCCGAAAGCACAAAGTACAAGATGCCGGATGTCATTTGTTGCTGCTGTATCGAGCTGTGCATCAATGCGCCGCTTGGTTTCGGCTCTGTACCACTCAAGAAATGCGTCGCTCTCCCAGTTTACTTTTATATCTCTGTCAGTTAAATCCAGGGCTGCTGAACGTATTTCATGAAAAGGAAATATTTCGGAAGGATGCATGAAAGCAAAACTGCCATCTTTTATCCCTAATGCGATACGCCTGCCTGGCCGCGCCTCATCAAAAAATGATACTGCATCGGCATTGACATATAATTCCGGCCCGCGGAAGCAAACTTCGGGTTCTTTTGTATCCATATGGATCTTGTATGCACGAGTGATTTTTCGTCCGTAAGCATGGCTAAGTTTGTTTAATTCCTCAGGCGTCATCAGGATTTGCGCATTGATTAGCTGGCTCATTTCTTCTTTATATCGATAGTTTCCATCGCTATCAAGATACATATGGCTGCCTTCTTCACGGATGTGATTTGAGCAGGATGTACGCAAGAGCATGTTTTCTTCCTGCGCGTTGCCGCCGCCTATGAAATCACCACCAAAGAAATACGCATTTGCCATGTTCAGAATGCCATAGATAGTGCCATATTGATGAGTGACACGTTGTGCCACCACGCCCCAATCACCTCTGATTACTTCAACATGAGTAACACTCGGCTGCTTATTTTTAGACCAATTTTCAAGGTTGGCTTTTGCAGTGGATAATAACAATTCGAATTTTTTTGGATCAATTACTCTTTCAATTGTTTCTTCCTGGGCTTGATGGTGGTTTCGTTGTTCAGGTTCAAACCAGGATGGCTTATGATCATGAAAAGATTTTATCAAGGTATCAGGATCTTCCGGCTTGAGAGCAGGTTTGTCCTTGAGCTCTGTTTGCTTCCAGAAGAAAGGAGTAAATTTGTTCCAGAATGACATATGTCTCTGGCCTTTAAATTGATGAATACCTGAGCGCCTTGTTAGGTGGAATGCACGATAACCGCCGCGAAGAAACATTGATATGCCTCATAATTGTTGATATCGACGTTTACTATACCATATAAGATTGCAGGGTAAATGCAACAGTATTTTAGCTGTCCTGGATATTCATTCTCGAATTATTCCATACGTGGTCTATGAATTTTTTCACTACTGTATTCCTGGTATTCATGCTGGCTACTAATTAATAAAGGACTATGCCTGTCTCTGAACAGGGAGTGTTCCTTTATCATAAACTGTACAACCTGACGCGAGCCTATCGGATAGGTATCCGGTACGTATTTGAGAATATGAATATGATCATGTGAAATATTATAACTTGCCGGGAATATTTGCGCGAATTCAGAAAAAATCACTACTGCGTCATCAACTGTAAGAGGACGTGAACCTGGAGGGATCAGACCCTGATTACGAGCTGATTCAAGCATTCGGCTGTAATTCAACTCATCGATTGGACAAAGCACTTCGATGGCCCAATCTCTCTGCAGAGGTTTGAATTGTATGGGAGCAGGGTGACTGACAAATGAATATGTTTTAAATCCACCAAATATAAAATGAGCGTTCACAAGCATTTCAACTGCTTTTGGGCGGAAGTCACATTTACCGTTCGGGGCATTGATAAGCATATCAACTTCTTTTTGCGACTGACACAAGATACTGGAGTTGATAGGAGGAACATACTTTGAGCCGCTTTCCGCACTGATGTGCATTTCCTGTAGCCGGTAATAATTGTGATAAATATCAAATGGAGAATGGTCAAGTATGGCATGAGTTGAAGGAACAGTGAAAACTGGAGGAAGTGCTGATGTCACCAGCGCATAGACATTAGGCATGAAATTTACACCCGCATATGCCGCTGCGCTCCATGGATCGCTTGCAAAAGACAGCAATAATTTGGAATTATTTTCCTGTATATGCTCAGGTATGTTCAGGTGGGATCGTTTTTTTAACGAATATATTGACGGTATGCCAGGATCGCTGCCCACGGTATTTGTATTGATGATTTGAGACAACTCTCCAACACTCATCAATCTGTGAATCTTGGTTGTACTTTCTTGTAAATTCAATTCTGCTGGCATGGTAATAACAGGCTTGAAAAACGCCTGATAGCGTTTGGGAAGCAGGGACATAGCAGAAGCCAGGGCTCCGTCTTGTGATAAATCTTTCTTTGCGGATTTGTCTATGTTGGGTGTATCTCTTATTTCATCAGGAGTGGGTCTCACCGCTGCCGGATTCGTTAATTTGTGCATACTTCGACGAAATTCCCGATTCCAGCGTTTGAATGACCTGACGATGCCTGGAAACCTGTTAAGCATTGATAATCGCTCCTCGATGATTATGTCTATGAGTTATATTGATTTTTTGCTTGTCACATTTAAAAATGGCCTATTGTATGGATCTTATCTTAAGGAAATATTAGGCCGCGTTTTTTTGCAACAGCCATAGTCGGGGTTATCCATGATTCGAAAATGAGCAGCAGGTGTTGATGCAGCGACTACATATGAAACATTATTGTTGTCTGTCTTGGCTTGAAAAAACCGATTAAAATAACACTGAAAAACCAAATGTCAATGTTTCTTGGCCGGCTGTTTCTCCTTCGTTTATCAAAATGTGCTTAAAAGCGCCATAATCATGCTCACTTTCATATTCAGCGAATACACTTAATCCGGGCATTAAACGATAATAAGGTCTCACAATGTAACGCATCTGATTTAATCCGCTGCCGATGGCTGCCTGTGTAACTGTCTCTGAAGCAAAGATACTTCGCACACCTAACCGCACGAAAAAATTATTGGTGATTTGTGTATCGCGTGAAAGCTCGATATCCAATTTTGTGCTGCCGCTATAATAATATCCGCGCACATTGGTATCGATAAAGTAAGGCATCAATCCTTCGATTCCAATACCGGGCTGCCAGTAAGGTGTTGATGCTGGACGATAAAAATAATTAATACCACCCTTGACTGCCCAGAATTGATCGAGCAAATGCCAATAAAAAATGTCTATATCAGCATTGTCTACCGTGCCTTTTTCCATCTCGGCATTATTGGCAAATAACTGCAATTTATTGTAGTCCCGCCCATACATTCCTTTAAATGTTATTTTTTGGGAATGATTGAAAGGGTCTGCACCCGCATCCAAAAAGTTTGCAAAATACAAACCCATTGGATGCGCCATAGGATGTTTTACCGTTGAAATATCAATTGGTCGCACTTCATCAACACGCACAATGGGTCGGTTTATGTATCCTGTTTCTTTGATGGTGTCTTCAGGCTGGGCTTCACCTCTTGTAATCTCAATCAATGACGAGTATTGAAAGACGCGCGACATGCCTGCCACCATGTGATAAAGAAGATGGCAGTGGAAAAATGATTGGCCGCTGGCATCGGCATCGATATCAGCAGTGACAGTTGCACCTGGCGGCACATCAATGGTATGCAATAAAGGATCATATGCGCCATGTCCATTACGTAAAATAAACCAGTGGCCGTGAATATGCATAGGATGATGCATCATGGATGGATTTGTGAAAATAATTCGATAACGCTTTCCTGGTTCTAACACGATGGGTTTGGCTTTATATTCAGGTTCTCCATTTATAAACCAGATAAAACGACCCATGTAACCAAACAATTCCATTCTGATTACACCGCTTATTGGCTTGTCAGGATCATTGGTTTTAACAGCGGCAGTTAAATTTTGATATTTTGTGCCTATGGTGACGGCTTCTTCCGGTGAGTGAGCAGGTGCAATGGTATCACCCAGAATAGCAGGCTCCATTGGCATATTCATGTCATTCATGGCCATCCCATTCATTGTCATATTTTCCGAGATGGGTGGCTGATCAGAATGAGGCATGTTTGGCATTGTGTCATGTGATGGATAGGTTTTATTCCGGGTCATTTGCATGGCAGAGGAGGGCGGATCCATCTTCATTGATGAATGATCCATCATGTTCATGTGCGGCATGCTATGCATATTCATTTTTTTCGGCGTTGTCATGGTGTGGGTGCCTTGTCCCATTTCAGACATCATCATATTCGCCATCATTTCTCGGGTAACAGGCGGTGGCTCAGGAAATGGTGACACTTGTGAATAATCAGCGTTTTGATCAGAAGAGCTTATCAGGGCTCCATAGGCAGCACCTGTCTTGTCTTTTGCTTCCGCATAAAGAATAACAGGGCGGTTTTCCTTGATAGTGAACAGCACGTCGTACGTTTCGCCAGGTGCCACAGTAAAATCATTAACCGGATAAGGCTTGACATCATTTCCTTGCACATGAATCATTTGCATTGCGGGTTTAGAGACATCACACTGTGTATTCGCTTGTGTGGTACAGGTTTTGACATGAAATATTGTATCACCTCCCGCGCCTATAAATCGCAAGCGGACAATGTCACCTTTTTTGACGATGGCTGTCCAAGGATGAGAGTTGGATCGTCCATTCAGCAGAAAAGCATCATACGCAACATCACTGATATCATAAATACTCATGCGCATCTGCTGCATCATTTTATAATCTTCAATCAGTGTTTTTCTTTCATCACGATTTCCAGCTCGGTAATCCCGGATAAATTTTGCGAGAGATGGCTGCAATGGAAATTCAGATGCATAATAATCACCGTCCTTTTTAAGGTTAGCTAGTATTTGATCTGGATTGGTGTTGCTCCAGTCAGACAAGACAACCACATAGTCCTTGTTATATTTGTAAGCAGGCGCCTTGCGTGGATCAATCAAAAACGCACCATATAGCCCCTGCTGTTCCTGAAGTCCAGCATGGGCATGATACCAATAAGTGCCTGCCTGATGGAGTGTAAATTTATATTGGAAAACGCCGCCCGGTGGAATGCCATGCTGGCTAATTCCCAGGACGCCATCCATTTGCCATGGCACCAGCATGCCATGCCAATGGATAGCCGTTTCTTCATTTAAGCGGTTATGGACATTGATAGTAACATGATCTCCCTCTCGGAAATGCAAGGTCGGAGCAGGAATCTGATTATTGACAGCAATGGCTTGTTCTGGTTTGCCGGCAAAAGAAACAGTTTTATATCCTACAATCAAATCAATAATGTGATTGGCTGCAAATCCATTCGATACAGCAAAAAAAAATAGAGCGCTAATTAGGCTAATCCGTTTCACTAATGCCACCTCGACATATAAACTGATACTGTCATTGGACACCGATCGCTATCAAACACTGCAAAAAATGCAAACAGAAATGTATCACAGCTCATTAATATTTAATATGCCTGCCGTATACTTCATGTGTCAGACTTGAAGCAAAGAACAGACAAGAGTATTGGTTATTTAAGCATCTATATCCATCAATCATGTCATAAAATAGAAAATAATCCCTACGCAACCTCACCATGTAAAAGCAGTCATAATTCATTACCATTCCATATTAAAATTGGAAGAGGATATCCTCTCGAATATACAGAACAAATTTTAAATGTTAGCCTATAAAAAGGATTATTTTTGAGTGTTGTTTCATCAGGGATGTTATGAAAATTTTCAACAGGATTTTTGGCAGGCCCCTTAAAACAGAAGAGCGTGAAGCACAGGAACTTTCAGTTTTCACTGGCGTACCTGCGCTCGGGCTGGATGCGCTTGCTTCAACGGCATACGGACCAGAAGCTGCGCTTATGATTTTATTGCCCGCAGGTTTAGCCGGATTACATTATTTTTCTATCATCAGTGTCTTGATTGTTGTCGTTCTTGTTACTCTATATCTTTCTTATAGACAAACCGCGGCTGCTTATCCCAAAGGTGGTGGGGCGTATATTGTGGCCAGCGACAATTTAGGAAAACGCGCAGGACTTTGGGCAGCAATAGCACTGCTTCTCGATTATTTATTAAATGTAGCTGTTGGAATATCCGCAGGCGTCGGCGCATTTGTTTCAGCAATTCCCATGCTTCAACCCTGGACACTGTCGATATGTCTTGTAATCCTGGCGACATTGACCATTATTAATCTGCGTGGCGTCCGGGAATCAGGCTTGGCTTTCGCAATACCTGCATTTGCATTCGTGATTTTTTTAGGCGTCGCGATGCTTATTGGAGTTTTTGATACGCTAAGAAGCGCAGGATATCCTCATCCGGTTATTCCGCCTCCTGCACCGCCAGCAGAGACTGCAAAAATAAGCACATGGCTGTTATTAGGGGCATTTGCAAATGGGCTCACTGCCATGACAGGTGTTGAGGCAGTCAGTAACGCAGTGCCGTTATTCCGTAAACCTGTAGTAAAAAACGCTCAATGGACATTAACGATCATCGTTCTTATATTGGGATTATTTCTATTAGGCTTGGCCTATCTTTGTCCGTCTTATCATATTATTGCCATGGATGAAAGCAAGCCGGGATATCAAACAATATTTTCGCAGCTTGTCGAAGCCACAACAGGACGGGGTGTTTTTTATTATTTATCCATTTTGAGTATTTTTATTGTTTTGACTTATTCAGCACAAACCAGTTTCGTTGACTTTCCAAGAGTATGCCGGTTACTGGCGGAAGATCATTTTCTGCCGCACTTTTTTGCTGAACGCGGCAGACGTTTGGTTTTTTCGCTAGGGATTATAGTGCTGGCATGTTGTTCAGCAGTACTTCTGATTATATTTAAAGGAATTACTGCTAATCTTATTCCTTTATTCGCCGTAGGAGCTTTCAGCGCCTTTTTATTTTCTCAAATTGGAATGGTTGTGCATTGGCTGCGTAAGAAGCATGAGTCAAAGGCTATGATCAAACTATTTTTTAATGCGTTAGGTGTTGTTAGTACGTTTATTGCCTTGGTAATTATAATCCTCGCAAAATTTATGGAAGGGGCCTGGATGGTGATTATTGCGGCTCCCTTGCTTGTCTATCTATTTACTCATATCAATCGTCATTATAGTAAAATCAGAAGAATTGTGGATAAACCACTTGAATTGAAGATTTCTGAATTCAAGCCTCTGGTGGTCATTGTTCCTATTCGAGGATGGGATACCCTGGCTGAAAAAGCAATCCGATTTGCGCTTCTCACTTCAGAGGATGTTACCGCCATTTTTGTTAGCACCAATGATGAAGAAGCTGAACAGTTGAAAACATTATGGAATGAAAAAGTTGAAAAACCAGCTAAAGATGCAGGATTTACGATTCCGCAATTGGTAATCATTAATTCACCTTACAGACGCATTTACCAACCGATATTGGATTATGTGAATAAAGTTAAAAAGGAAAAACCTGATCGATTTATTGCCGTTGTGATTCCGGAATTGGTCGAGGCTCACTGGTATGAAGTTCTATTACATAACATACGCGCCACAGGATTGCGTACGCTGCTCTTTTTAGAGAGGGATCAACGTACAGTAGTCATCGCTACGCCCTGGTATCTGCGATAAAAATCGTTTGATAACGCTGCCCGAATTAAGACCCGAGGCGGATTTAATGTTTTGCGGGTTTCAGCCAATAAGCTGAAGAATGCATTCCCGCCTCTGCACTAAAATGGGCAAGTTTAGCCTGCGATCATGTTGAACATGGTTGCGGGGGCGAAACCTGAGCCAAAAATGGCACATAACTACATGATTTATTGATATATATCAATTAACCGTGCCTTAAGTAAGTGTGTATATAATATACAAACATAATTATTATTAAATAGTCTTACGGGGTGGTTATGGAATCCAGGCACATACAGTTCAAAATTTCAGACAACGAATTTTTGCGAGATAAAATTGCTCGCTTTTCCTCATTTAAAAAAGTAGATCTGAAACAACTCAAGAAGGTCAAGCCTAAAGCATCCGACATTGCTCAGCGCGGTATAGGGAATTGCTATTTTCTTTCTGCATTGGGAAATATTTTGGAACAAGATCCCAACTTTCTTGATCAGGTATTAAAAGTAAAAGAAGAACTGGATGATAACGGTAAGAAAACTGTTTGGATTGAAGTCACTTTTCATGACATTGAAGATCCAAATAAAAAATTCACGTATAAACTGGAACCAACCAAGGTTTTGTCTTATAACCCCTTCAAAAAGAATGCGCATAAACATGATGCAATTTATCTTTTGGAAAAAGCATATGCAATTCATCGCATGGTAATGGAAAAAGACACTTATACAGATGATGCAGCTGTTATTATTGATGCTTTGTTAATGAAAAATTTTGATTCCAAAAAAACATACACTGAATTGAAAACGAAAAGAGTGCGCATAGGGCAGCGCGGTATCAAGCTGGATGATATTAAGAGGGTAAAACAAAAAGGTGTTGTTTATCTAAAAGCAGCCGAGGAAATTTCAAAAGCTTTGGATGCAGAGAAAAATGATGTTAATAAAGCGCTTGAAAGGTTAAAGGCCGGGAAATTTAAAATTGGCGAAACAGACATACAATTACAGGATGTAACTTACGTAAAAACAATGGTCAGTAAAAATCAATTTCTTCATCGGGAAGACATTGAAGCTATATCGGTTGAACTCAGTGCCGCATCAGATGATGTTGATGAGGTATTCAGGCGGCTTGATGAAAAAAAACTACGTGTTGGCGGAAGTTTGATTACTCTTCAGGATGTTGAGCAGGCTAAAAAAATATATCGGGAAAATAAGAATGATTATATTTCTGCTTTAACGAGCGGCCATTCCGACAGAGTTTATGCCGCTTTATTGGGCGTACCAGTCAAATATAAGACAATCAAGCAAGATATCAGACTGGAAGATTTGCTAACCGACTTTGCTTCAGGCATTGCAACCAATTTTAATATACAAATGGAGCTGGGAAATGATTCATGTGATTTTGATAAAATCAAATCCGGATTGAACGATATTTCCAGGGCGGTGATAGTTAAAATATTTGGTGAGGATCTGGATGCTAATCAGCAGGAAGTCATCTATTTTTTACGCACTGTCAATTCTGGATTTTATTCAAAAGCGGCGCAACTATTGGTTGAGCTTAAACCCGAAAAAAAATCGTCCGTTAAAAAAGATGTTCATCAGGAATTGAAGAGATTATTTTCGAATGCCCTGGATGAATCGTCTGCGCCCATTCCTGAAAATATTAAAAGAAGTTTGGAATCAAAATTGCATGCTTTTGTTGATAAGGAAATACCTCATAAACGCGGTCTCAATAAATATACTACAGCTCAAATTGAAACCTTTGATTACATTAAAGACGCGTTACAAAGAGGCCAATTACTTTCCCTGTCCACGAAGGAAAACGTTGGAAGTAGCGTTTCAGGCAGCCGTTTGTTTTCGCCAGCCAATGAACCGCGCTCGAAAGGTTTGGCTGGATGTCACTCTTATCAAATTGTCAATTGTTATGAGCGCAATGGAACAAAAGTGGTTTTGGTGAAAAACCCATGGGCTACTTATGTGCGTGACTATGAATATACAACAAAAACCATCGGCAACCAGAGGGTGAACGTGTTAAGTGCTGTTCCTAAATTGCAGCTTGGCAGTTTTTCGTTTTTTTATACAATCAAGCACAAGCTAAGCTATCTTTTGGGATTTAAGGATATAGACAAAGAGAATTTACGCAGTGATCCAATTTCCAATGCCGCGCTTCCCATGCCTGCTAAATTACCCAAAAATTTTGAGAAAAACGGATATTTTGAATTGACACTGGAAGATGTCACCAAGCGGTGTGATTCGATTCGTTTATCCGATCACAAAATCGCAATTAGCCCGTCTACTCCGCCAAGAAGCAGAAAAATGATTATAAGCTATATTAACTATCTGTTGATATTGGCCAATCTGCCGGAGCATGTGCGTAAAAATCAGGCATCTATTACTAACTTGATGATGAATACGTTGAAGATAAATCAGAGCACTCAGGATGCGGTCAAGGTGGATGCCAATTCCATATTGGCCATTTATCATCATTTACAGGGCCGTTCAGAGGCTTCACGGGATGCGCTGAAACGAGTAGGAGCCAATTGGGAGTTGGATGATGCCATATTACATCTTCAAAGACTATATCAGACTGAATTACCGCAATTGCGACAGCTTGATTCATTACTGAGTGAGGATAAAAAGCGGGCAACGCTATAATAAGGCTATTTTTGAAAGGATTGAATGCCAGGTAATGTGCATTGCCTATATGATTGCGAGTCCCGGCATATGACATGCCGGGTGACTCTAGGGGATGCATGGCAATTCATGCGAAATTCTGGGTAACGCCGCACCGAAAATGGATAACATCTGGTTCATTGTTTATTTGATCTCATACTGGCATCAGATATATCATTGTTGGAAATGATATATCATGTCACCTGTGAAACAATGCCCATGAAAAATAGAATTGTATTTATTTTAGCTGTCTTCTTGTCAACGATGTCATTCGCGTCAGTCGAGACGGCGGTATCACCAGAGTCAAGAATAAATAATTTCGCCTTTGATCTTTACCGGCAGGTGAGTAATCCAGACCAGAATGTCATTTTGTCACCTTACAGTCTGTCAACGATATTATCAAAATTAATTTACGGATCAAGCGGCCAAACGCGTGATCAACTACTTAAGTTATTCAAATCTGATAATATCAAGGATGCAAATACCATTAATGCTGTATTTGAACAATTGGATCGCACATTAAGTTGTAGTGGATGGTTAGACTGCCATTTAAGACAAATTGGAAAATATTTTAAATCATCAAGTAGTCAGTTTGAAATTGCGGACGCATTTTGGGCTGATACAAAATTCGGGTACAAAAATGCTTTCCTCAATAAATTTACAGGTAATTCATTTATTTCATTCAATACGCTTGACTTTTCTCGCCAACCGGAACAGGCAAGGATAACAATCAATGATTGGGTAATGAATAAAACTCATCATCGAATCAATGATCTGCTTGCACAAGGTACAGTTGATACTTCAACAGCTGTGATTTTGACAAACGCCATTTATTTTGAAGGAACATGGTCTTCGCCTTTTCAGCCGCGTGATACAAATCACCATGCCATTTTCTCGGTATCAGACGATACACAGGGGCAGGTCGATATGATGTTTCAGGAAAATAAGTTTAAATATGCGGATGTAGATAGCTTGTTAATGCTTCAGCTTGATTATAAGGACAGCCCGCTAGCAATGGCGGTTTTGCTGCCTAAGACCGGGTATTCGGTCAATGAAATCCTGAAATCCTTAACCGCGGAATCTTTCATTAAATTAATCAATGATTCAAAGGTGCAAACGGTGGATGTCTATTTGCCGAAATTTGATATCAAGTCTGAATTTGATGATTTGCAAAAATCGCTTATGTCACTTGGGATGACCGATGCTTTTACTGGCAAGGCAAATTTCAGTTTGATGACTGACTCACCTTTATATATTTCCAAAGTGATTCAAAAAGCAATTATTAATGTTGACGAACAAGGTACAGTCGCTTCCGCTGCAACGGCGGCTGTTGTTCTTCTTGGATCTGCCGTTCCTGAGTATCCTGTTTTCAATGCGGATCATCCTTTTATCTATATTATTTTTGATAAACAAACAAACGTGATCCTTTTCATGGGTCAATTCACCAGACCAGGCAATATCGTAAAATGTGGTAAATCCTGCAAGAAGAATGACTTGTCTAGCGCACCTGAAGGAATCATGCCTTTTAAGAAATCTTAAGTCTAAGGCTATTAACCATTTAGCCTGATATTGTTGATAAACAAGCCAATGTACAAAGATCAGGGACGACGGTGCAAGTTGCGCCAGCTGGTGTGAATGTCAAGAATTGTGGAGATACCACACATATAGATGCTGGCAGTTCAGCAGTTTGCACTACCAGTGATCCAGCTAATCCGGTTAGTTTCAGCTCTGATAGCCCAACATCCCAGGCAAGCGGAAAATACACAATAACGCACTAGAAGTTGAACCTGGAGCCTCATATTCATGAAGCCTATATTTTTATCCTGAATAACCGCATAAGTAGCGAAAATACAAATAAAAACGCAAATACAAAACATAAAACTTTTGCAATCGCGGTAGCCGCGCTTGCAATTCCGGTAAAACCAAAAATACCGGCGATAATTGACAGGATTAAAAATGTGAATATCCAGGACAGCATTGACAGGCTCGCGAAACTCGCGCCTGTTATCTGCAGAATAAGAGAGACAATAAAAAAGATAAAAAAGAAGATAAAAAGTATTTTTGCCATTTCAATTGAAATCGCGGCAACCCCGCCAAAGCCAAGCACACCTGCAATGATAGCGATAATCAGAAAAGTCAGAACCCAGCCTAACATATGAACTCCTTGTTCAGTTGGTTACTCAACTATGATAACAACTTACTCATTCAAACCATATGGTGATTATTACTTGAGAGAATGTTACAAGCAGCGGATTTTGGCATTGTCCAAACATTATGCAGTCCATGATCGATAACTTATTGAAGATATATGAAAATACTCTCGTCACTGATGTTGGTTTATCATGGGAGTAGAGGAACAAAAAGGGAGACATCTATGCCAAGCTTTCTGGTCAATTATGGTGGTCCGGTTAATGCATTAACGAGTATGCAGTCACAGTTTGATCATATTTTGGAAGAATGCAAAAAATTCTATGGTGGGACACCTGAAGCCATTGGTTTCACCATCAAAGGTATTAATGTTACCTATTACAAAATAGGTATTCATCGTATGATTAAAGTGGAATTGCCAGATAGTGTGGAAGAAGATTTAAAATCATCCGATAAGACTATTCGCCAAAAGGCAAAAGAGACACAGCAGCTTTACACTGCTGCGCGGGTCAGTGCAGGTGATTTCAATACAACCGGATACAAATTGCTGGGAAATAATTGTGTCAGCGCTGTTGCGAATATACTAAACACCCTCGATCCATCAATATTAGGCGGTGAAAAAAAGATTGTGCCGCAACTGCTTGATAAAAAAGTCGAGGCATGCACTCGGCTCCAATCCATGGTGCATGAAATGCTTAATCCACCGCCAAGTAAAGACAGCGCCGATGAGATTATCCCGACCAAAAAATATTATTCAGGCGGTGTGCCGTTAGGTCTTTGGCAAGCAATGAGCAGTCCTGGTAAAGATGCAAAAAAGAATATTGATAAAGCCAATTCGTCTGACAAACAGAAAAATGATGAGACGCAAGTGAAGCCCTGAATGGGCTCGCATCCGTTCTTCGGCGCGCGGTAATCCCATAAAGCATCCCGGATTGCCGCGTATCTTGTGGATATGGATATTCTTAATGATTATTGCCAGGTTACGAGGCAGTCCTGAATTAGAGCTCGCGCGAAGGATTATTTGAAGTTGCTCGCAGCTGGGGACAAATATCTGAATTTCGCAATACAGCCATTTTTAATGTACAACTTGTCAGAAACACTGCCAACAGGTTTGGTTTGCAAAACAATCTGATAGTTAATCAAGAAAACAGAGGTGCCTCGTTTCACAGTCAGCTTGCTTATTTTATAATCTCCGATTCCGGGACTGGAAACACCAGTTACCCAGTTTAATGCTTCTAAGCCGGCTTTATTTTTGTCTTGTTGATCTGAACATAGCAGCTGATATTGTTTTTTGCCGTCACGTTCCTTTGTAGCTTTAGCCCAGGCTTTTACAATGTCCATGGGCTCATTAGTAGCCAATACAATAGTTGGTACAAATAATACTGTTGCGATGCCAAGCTTTGCTGTGATTCGTTTTATCAAAGTCTTTCTCCTTTGGACGATGTGGTGGAAAATCTGTTTATATTTTTAGATAACCTTGCATGAAACGAATTATTAATGTCAACATTTCTTAGGCGAGGGTGTATCGTGTATGATTACACCTCGAACGCATACCATTCATTTAAAGGAAAAAATGTAATATGAATCAATTAGTTAATATTGGCGCCAGGGTGTCCGGATTATTTGCTGCAACATTGGTCGCGGGGACTGTTTTTGCAGGCCATGCTGCTGACTCAAAGACCATCATATATGTCGATCTTGATGCTAACACAAGGAAGGCGCATAGCCAATTGCAATCTCTGAAACAATTGGACGTACTAGGCGTTAATTTAAAGCAGCACTGGGCCGAAGTTGCTGTAACAAAGGAAGAATTTGCGCAATTGCAGAAGCTGAATCTATCAATTCGAAAAGCAGGAAATCAGTTGGCCAATTCAGTTGCTGTGCCGGATGGATATTTGAATCCAGAACAGGTTGTGCAGACGCTGAAAACAATTAGTACGCAATATCCGGCCATTACCAAGCTTTTTGAATTGGGAAAGACGCATCAACAGCGTTCAATGATGGCAATCGAAATTTCCGCGCATGTGGATGATACGAGTAAGCCGGTTATTCTTTTTAATGCCATGCATCATGCCAGGGAAGTCATGACATCTGAAATTGTTATGCATATAGCCAAGGTATTAACAGAAAATTATGGTAAGGATCTAGAAGTAACCAACTGGCTTGATCAATACCGTATCGTGCTTGTTCCTCAGGTCAATCCAGATGGAAATGCGCTAGTTTCGAATGGCGAAACCATGTGGCGTAAGAATGCTTATGAATATCGCGGGGAAGTCGTTGGTGTCGATATTAACCGTAATTATCCTGCCTATTGGAATTATTGCAATGGCTCAAATAGCAGTCCTTATGGGGAAGCTTATCGAGGCCCATCCGCGGCGAGTGAGCCCGAAACACAAGCCATGATGAATCTTGTGAATGCCTATAAACCGGTTGCAGAAATTAGTTATCATTCATACAGTGAAATGATCTTATATCCTTTTGGCTGCTCTAGTGTCAAAAACCCGTCAAAAACGCTTTTCCATTCTATTGGCCAGGACATGAATGCGCAAATACGCAATGATAATAACAGGACAAATTCTTATGAAGTTGGCACGGTACCTGAATTGTTATACGAAGCAGATGGCGGCGATATTGACTGGTTGTGGAAAGAGCAGGGCGTGTTTGCATTTGTAATTGAAGTGAATGCGTCAGACTTCCATCCGGATTATAAAAAATGGCGAAATGTAACTGTTGAACGTCAAGAAGGTGGCTGGAAAGCCATGCTTAGACGCATGACCAAAAGCGGATTCCGTGCGCATATTCAAACTGACGCACCCAGTGAGATAAGTTATTCACTCAAGAAAATTGAGGGAAATCAGAAGATTGCCTTTGATGCGGATGAACCGACACGTACTTTCTCGCTGCGTTCCTCAAGCGGATTGCTGTATCAATTGACTGAAAAAGGCAAATATGAAGTTACATTTTTCGTCAAAAACCAGCCCGTAAAATCCTTGACTGTCAATGTGGGCGAAACACTGGTTGATTTGGGTGATATTGCAATTTAACTTGATTGTTATATGGATAATTTTATTTCTGAAAAGTGTGCGCTTCCTGATGATTGTCAGGAAGCGCCTGTTTCTAGGGTTTGTAACTGTTTTCTGGTAGATGAATGAAATCAACGACAATACCATCTGATTCCGAGCAGCCGTTTGATAAAATACCTGATGAAATCTTGCAATATTTGTTAAGTTTTACCAATCATGAGGGCGCGCTGGTGAGTAGACGTTTCCTGGTCGCAGACAGGGAGATCATCAAAAATGAAGCCAGAGAGTCATTCAGCAAATATCTGACAACGAGGGCTATAAATTTTTCCTCGGTAAATCCTCTTTTGCTATTACATTATTTGATTGTTTTCGCACTTTGTGAGTTGCCGATGATATCTGATCCACTCAAAAAATCAGCCAGTATTGGTATCCTGTTATTACAATTGTACGAAGTGATGTATTTCTGTACCAGGCGTAATCAACTTGATTTTACTCTTCAACGCGAACCAGACGTGCTGACAAGCTCATTGTGGGCGGTTTCCTATATGGTTTCGTCGAATGATGAAAGTGATTCTTTCAGAACTTCTATTTCGCAGCAGGATCTTGATAGCATGAAAAATCTCACGAGTGATATGCTCGCGTATCTTGTGGCAGAAAATGCGAATTTGGACATCCAGACAAATGGCTTTGATGTAATCGTCAAAAGCATGCTGCTGAATTTCAATGAGAGTCTGACGCATACCATCAACAACACTTCATGTAGTTATTTATGTTTATTCAGCTTTTTGACTCCCGAAAATCAGGCGCAGAAACTGTTGCGCTTGACTCGCCATTGTGTTTCATTGCTTGAACGCCAGGTACATGAACCCAGGCCAAATTGCGTTCTGTTCTGATATGTTTAATCAGCAGGTTATTGACGGTGCAATAGATGATTTGCTAATAAAGACTGTTTTTGCTTCTGCAAGCGGCATACCCAAATGCTGATTTATCAAGTCAACCTTCAAGCCTTTGGGACAATCATTTTGCGCAATGTGTTCTAAAAAAACGGGTAACTGTTTTATTAATAAATCATTAGGCATTAAAATGATTCCTGATAATGATTAATGATATCAAGTAAACATAAAATCATGATATGCAAGGATGCCATTTCCATAAGCAAGTTACTGATTTATTGAGTAATATGATCCAAAAATAACGAATATACTCAGCCCTTGATTTTAGGGCTATACTTTAAAAAAGAAAGGTGTTTTATGCCTCCTAATCAGCAAGCCATAAGTGATTTTATTCAGCAGACCAAGGAAGTTGATGTGCAAATGCGGGAGCTTGCCATAAAAATGAATTTGCTGCGTCAAAATAATACTTCCATGATCAGGCGGATGTCTGAGCAATTGGCTGGGCTGGCTAATCTGATCGCAACGGCAAAAATCCTGGCGCAATATCTGCAAGACAATTTCAAGAAAGAGCAAGCGAGTCCTCCCATGCTTGCCGCATTACAGAAAAAAATTGAACATCTGGAGATGCAAGCCACGCGCTTGCAAAATATCAGTCTGCGCATGATGAACTATATCAAGGTCAATCAGCTAGACCCTGAGTATGCAATGTTACTCAGTGCACCCAAGCCGCCTGCTATTGATCCAACAGACGCCATGTTGGCATCGGCTCCAAGAGCGCCTACCACTAATCCAAGGCTGGGTCAGCTTGTCAAGGAAACGCTGGATAAACTTCAGGAAAAAGCGGTTGCTGCCGGTGGTAAATTAAGCCCTCATGACCGAAAGGAAGTTATGCGCGAAGCCATGAGTAAATTGCCTGATGTGAATGACAAGCTTGAATTCAGCAAAATCATGCGAGAAGAAATTAAGCGGCGTAACCTGGAGACATTAAGTCAAATTCACGCCCCGACACATGAGCCAGCTATTTTACCAACGCCACCGCGAGGTGAATCGCCGCAGCAACAGGTACATCAAACAAAACAATCTGAATTGCCGCTGTCACCGTTTGAAGAAAAAGTAAAGAGAATTGCCCAGTTGCCAACTTTTGATGAAGTCAAAAAGGAAATATATAAGGATACTACACTAACCTCCGGACAACGTTGGGAATTAATAGTGGCGGTAAGAGAAGAAATTGAGAATAATAAATTAAAAGCCGCTTTCCCTGACGTCCCACGCGCAGATGTCGGAATTAAAAAATGAATTGAGATACAGGCATCTGGATAACTATTGCAGGTGTGACGATTGCGGCAATGGCATTACAAAGAAATAGCATCAGCGTACGGCCTTAATGCAATAGCTATTCTTCCTTTATCATTGCCTGAAAATAAAAAATCCGGTGAGAAGTGCTGTCAAATACGCCGCCAGTATTACCATATAACTGATATCCTTCATTTAATTTAAGATTGACCAGCCTGGAAAATGCAATGTCTTCTTCTGAGTCCGGAAACTGTTGCCCGACAATTAATTCATATCTGGCCGCCATGATTGCCTCCTGTGATAATCGAATACAATAATTTAATTATACCTCTGGTTCCTGTGAATGGGGAACCATCCGTGGATTCCAGCAAGATAGAGTCCCCAGTCATTCATTTGGAATTTTAAACGGCTGCTATACCATTAAGGCAGTTTTTTGCGTAACATGAATGGATGTAAGAGTTGCCGATCTAAGGAGAGAATATGTCAATGGAAGCCCAATGCCCATTTCATCAGCCTGCTGGAGCCGGACTGTCAAACCGTGACTGGTGGCCAAATCAGCTAAAACTGAATATTCTGCATCAGCATTCATCCTTATCCAATCCGATGGGTGAAGATTTCAATTATGCAGATGAATTTAACAGCCTTGATCTGCAAGCTGTGAAAAGTGATCTTGCGGCACTGATGACAGATTCCCAGGACTGGTGGCCGGCAGATTTTGGACACTATGGTCCCTTGTTTATTCGTATGGCATGGCATAGCGCCGGCACTTATCGCATTGGGGACGGCCGTGGCGGTGCGGGCAATGGTAGCCAGCGTTTTGCGCCGCTTAACAGCTGGCCGGACAACATCAATCTTGACAAGGCACGCAGGCTGCTTTGGCCGATCAAACAAAAATACGGCCGGAAAATTTCCTGGGCTGACTTGATGATTCTCGCGGGTAACGTTGCACTGGAGTCAATGGGTTTCAAAACCTTCGGTTTCGCTGGCGGCCGCAAGGATACCTGGGAGCCGGGAGAAGACATTTACTGGGGGTCAGAAGACAAATGGCTAGGCGACAAACGCTATTCTGGTGAGCGGGATCTCGAAAATCCACTCGCAGCTGTGCAAATGGGCCTGATTTACGTCAATCCCGAAGGTCCGAATGGTAAGCCGGATCCGCTTGCCGCGGCAATAGATATTCGTGAAACTTTCGCACGCATGGCGATGAACGATGAAGAAACAGTCGCGCTTATCGTGGGCGGTCATACCTTCGGCAAAACACATGGTGCGGGTGATGTAAAACATGTAGGACCTGAGCCAGAAGCAGCCGGTATCGAAGAGCAGGGTCTGGGCTGGAGGAGCAGTTTTGGCAGCGGCAGGGGCGGGGATACGATCTCTAGCGGTCTGGAAGTAACCTGGACTGCCACACCGACAAAATGGAGTAACAACTTCCTGGAGAACCTGTTTGGTTATGAGTGGGAATTAGCCAAGAGCCCTGCCGGAGCACATCAGTGGATAGCGAAAGGCGGTGCGGGCGTTGGAAGTATTCCTGATGCACATGATTCGGCTAAGCGTCATTCACCGGCCATGCTGACGACGGACCTCGCTCTGCGCTTCGACCCGGTCTACGAAAAAATCTCGCGGCATTTCCTCGAGCATCCCGATCAGTTGGCGGATGCCTTCGCCCGGGCATGGTTTAAACTGACACACCGTGATATGGGGCCGCGAGCCCGCTATCTGGGTCCGGAAGTTCCGGCTGAAGAGCTCATCTGGCAGGATCCCATTCCAGCAGTTAATCATGAACTGATCGATGAAAGCGACATTGCCTTGCTCAAGGATAAGGTTCTGGCTTCCGGTCTGACGGTATCAGAACTCGTGTCGACAGCCTGGGCGTCAGCATCCACATTCCGCGGCTCTGACAAGCGCGGTGGAGCGAACGGAGCGCGTATTCGCCTGGCACCCCAGAAAGATTGGGAAGTTAATCAGCCAGTCCAACTTGCGAAGGTTCTCAAAACACTGGAAGAAATCCAGTCTATTTTCAATAATGTTCAAACAGGAGGGAAAAAGGTGTCGCTTGCTGACTTGATCGTTCTTGCAGGTTGTGCTGCTATCGAACAAGCTGCGAAAAAAGCGGGTCACAAGGTGACGGTTCCCTTCACACCAGGGCGCATGGATGCGATGCAGGATCAAACCGATGTAAATTCCTTCGCCGTACTGGAACCATTCGCGGATGGTTTCCGCAATTATCAAAAAGCGCGATATGCTATATCAGCTGAAGAATTGTTGTTGGATAAAGCGCAATTACTGACACTGACTGCACCGGAAATGACTGTTCTGGTGGGTGGTTTGCGTGTTCTTAATACTAACGCGGGGCATTCACCGCATGGCGTTTTTACCAGTCAGCCGGAAGTGCTGACTAACGATTTCTTTGTGAACCTGCTTGACATGGGTGTAATGTGGAAGGCAGTTTCGAAAGACTCTGATGTGTTTGAAGGGCGTGACCGTGCCACAGGTAACGTCAAGTGGACAGGTACCCGGGTTGATCTCATTTTCGGTTCCAACTCCCAGCTCAGAGCCTTGGCAGAAGTTTATGGAAGTGCAGACGGTCAGAAGAAGTTTGTTCACGACTTCGTTGCAGCATGGAACAAAGTCATGAACCTGGACCGCTTTGATCTGGTGCGATGAAAGTGCATAGAGCGGCAAGGAGTATCGCTATCGTACGTGAATATCAATTCCTTGCCTCGACTTCTTGCAATGTTATGTTTACATCCCCGATGTAATATTTGGATAAACCTTCAAATCCGGAATCAGTTCCGAGAAATACCCAGACTCGTCCATTGGCATCAGCGTTGACAATAACCGGATTATTCAGGTTGTTAACCTGTTTGATGGCAAATTGAGGATGACGCTGATCCACCAGTGGATTTGCCAGATTACCGACAACAACCGCATTTTTACCGCCGTTTTCCTGATTGCCCTTATCCACATTCAACACATAGAAGCCATTATGATTGACTTTTTCGGGTTCTATGGTGGATGCTCCGATTTTCAATGTTACGGATTCACCAGGTGATCCGCCGATCCCGGATAAACCTTCAGGTATATTGGTTGCAAGATTGACTGTCAAGGTTACCCGATAAGCTGTATTAGGCTTTAGTCCGGAAACGGGCGCTTTGATATACATGAAAAGATCGTCGCTATGGTTGTTTCCGGCGAGATAAATACCCTTGGTAAACAGGGTCTGATTTGGATAAGTCATCTGGTTCGCTGGAAGATTTTCCCAGCCCCATGACAATTCATAAAATTGTTCCTGGCCTTGCGGGTAATCGGTAAAATCACCTCTCCATTTGTCGCTGCCTGTTTCGAATGAGTAGTGAATGTTTTTTTGCTGATGATCTGCAAATGCGGGTAGGGCTGGCAGCAAAGTCAGGGCAAGTATAAGAGATGAGCGAATCAGCATATAAACCTAAACCTCGTGTCATTTTTTATACATTTTTTATAAGAGTGCAGCGATATCAACATTTCTGCTTTTCAAGTTTATAGGATTTTACCGACGGCTTCCAGCAGGGAATTTGTTAAGCCTCTGGAATATTTATTTAATATAATATGCGAGATTTGATAAATTATGCAGCCTTCTTACTTACATGATGAGATAACAATATGAAAAAGGCTCAATTAGCATCTGTCCTTGGCTTGTCCATTTTGGCAGCAGGTTTGTCAGCGTGCAGTGCATCTTTTACCAGTGATTCTACTTCCATTAAAAAAGTTGATGAAGTAAAGCTGGCAGATGGTACTGTGGTGCGATATGGGTATATACCAGTAGCACCTGAGTGGAAATGCAGGCAGCTTGACAAAATGCATGAATCGCTTGGCGTTGACAAGTTCAAAGGCATGATCAAGTTTGGCGGCGAGTATCAGGTTCAATTAGAGCAAGCTGTTGCCTATGCGAACGAAAAGCACTTAAAGCCTAACTACATTTTCTTGTATGTGCCTAAACAAACCAGTGTCAATGGATTCAACCTGGCTCCATTTTCGGAAGCAGAGGCAACCTATTATCAATGCAAGATATTGCCGCCGATCAAGAATTCATTATTTTAAGTGTGATCAAAGATGAAAAAAATTCATTTTAACAAGCTTGCCATCAGTATCACTGCATGTCTGCTTTTATCATCATGCTCTGTTTTTATGGCGTCACAACATACAGGTACAAGCATTGATGAGATTGAGCAATGCAAAACAAGGACTTGTTTGCTTAATCACGGTGCTGAAATTATCTCGCAAAAAACCAACAAAAAAGACGTCCTGACAGAAGAGATATTTCAAATCCAGAAGCCAACAGGTTCGGCATCGCGTGCCGTCATGCATGGCGCATTGGATGTTGCCACGCTAGGAATCTGGGAGGTAGCTGGAACACCTATGGAAGGTATAATTAACAGGCCGGATAAATATGGTATTCGTGTATTATATAAATCAAATGGAGAAGATATCAAAACAATAGAACTTGCACGCTAATAATTGCCAGTGGTTGCTGGGTGTGCGAACGACATCACGTTTTGATTTTAGACAGCTACCAGAAGTTTACCGATGTTTTGTCCGGTGAATAACATGCTTAAGGCTTTTGGTAGCTGATCGAAACCTTCAACATAAGTCTCTTTATATTTTAATCTACCGACATTCAGCATGGGAGCAACAATGGAAAGGAATTCGTCATGCCGGTGCAGGTAGTCACGGGATAAAATACCCTGAATCGTTGCGCGCTTATAAAGTAAATGATGCAGGAATCGCGGGCCGGTTTCGACATCATCCAGTGCGCCATTATACTGGCTTATTTGACCACAAATGATAATGCGGCCGTATTTGTTTATTTGCGGAATAACCGCATCGGTCAGCCATCCCCCAACATTATCAAAGTAAACATCAATGCCGTTTGCAATTTTTTGTAATCTATCCGCAAATTCCTTGCTGTTATTAAAGTTTTTGTAATTCAAGGCATAATCAACGTTTAATTCATTTGTAAGCCATGAGTTTTTTTCATCATTACCAGTAATGCCGATAACTGTTGTTCCATGCAGCTTGGCAAATTGAACAACAAGAGAGCCTACTGCACCTGCTGCACCCGAAACAATAATGGTTTCACCTGCCTTGGGTTTGCCAGCCTCGGTTAATCCAAACCACGCAGTACGCCCAGGCATGCCAAGAATGCCCAATGCTGTTGTAACGGGTGCGAGTTGAGGATTTAATTTTATTAATTCTGCGGCATGCATGATAGCGTGTGTCTGCCATCCTGAATAGGCATATACCCAATCGCCTTCACTAAAGCGAACACTGTTACTTTTGAGCACAATGCCAACAACCCCGCCTCTTTGAACGCAGTTAAGCGGGTGAGGTTCTTCCCAATTAGGGAGTCTTGATTGCTGTATGCGCATGTAAGGATCGACACTGATAAATTTTGCCTCTATCAATACTTCATTTTTTGCAATATCAAGAGAAAGATTTTGCGTTACTAATTCGTAATGATCATGGGTTACGATGCCATCAGGTTGTTTTCGATAAACCCATTGCCGATTTTGCATTTGATGCTCCTGAATTGATATTGTTTTGTGTCATATCATCATGCGCGCAATTAATTGCTGTGAGGGGTATTATATCGAGGATTTGCGATATGTCAATTTACGCCAGATCCGTTGCGTGTGCTCCGGTAGCAGGGAATGATGAGCTCGCACGCGGTCCTTGAGCATGTGAAATCAGGAAATGGCCGTGTGGAGGCGAGGTGTGGGAAATAAGTGTATGGGTATGATCAATAGTATCCAGTTACTATCGCCAATGACGTATTTTATTCGTAATGATATAGAATGTTGTGACCATGCCAATCCATACGGGCATGAGATACACAGCCAATTTCATGTCCTGCATAAATAACATAATGACGACAACAGATGCTAGGCTCGTAAATGCTATCAAATTGGTATAAGGGTAAAATGGCAATCTGTACTTGACGGACTCAAGCCTTACTGCGCGTCTGAAGCTCGAATGTGTAATTAAAATAGTTGTCCAGGTGATGATTATCGAAGTCGTTGTAATGGCAATCAAATAGGTCAAGGCTTTTTCCGGAATAAAATAATTCAAAACGACAGTAAATGCGACAACAATGGAGGTTGTCATCACCGCATTTTGTGGCACATTATATTTATCTGTTTTCGATAAACACGCAGGAGCGCTTTGATGTCTTGAGAGATTGGACAGCATTCTTGCTGCTGAATACAGGCAGCTGTTAAATGCAGATAGCGCTGCTGTAATTACCACGATACTCATGAGTTGAGCGGCAAAATGAAAGCCTACTTTGTCGAATACATCAACAAAAGGGCTGACATCTGCTTGCAGTTTTTGCCATGGATAAATGCACAGGACAGCTAGCAATGTTCCCATGTAAAATATCAAGATTCTAAATATGACCCCGTTAACCGCTTTGGGTACCGTAAAATCGGGATTTTCAGCATCAGCGGCTGCAATGCCCAGAAATTGGACACCGCCAAACGAAAATACAACCAGTACCATTGAGTATAAAAAGCCATGCAATCCATTAGCGAAGAAGTTATTGTTCAGGGTGTTTGCAATGTTGTTCATCGCCTGGGTATGTGTGCCAGTATGAAAAAGAATGAGATAGGCAGAAAACGCTATCATCATAAGGATTGCAGATACTTTAATGCCTGCAAACCAGAATTCAAATTCACCAAACAATCGGACTTGCAGGATGTTGATGAAAAAAAACATGCCTAGAATAACTGCGATAGTCAGCCAATGTGGCACGCCAGGTAACCAGTAATCCAGAAATGTCGCAACGACGGTTACTTCCAGCATGCAAACAATAGTATATTCAAACCATGCAAACCAGCCTGATAAAAAACCTAAATAATTACCGACATATTGATAGGCATAATGACTGAATGCTCCTGAGTTTGGCTGATGAACGGTCATTTCACCCAGGGCACGCATAATGATATACATTACTATCCCTCCGAGCAGGTAGGAAAGAAGAATGGATGGTCCGGTCAGTTGAATGGATTTTGCTGCGCCATAAAACAGGCCTGTGCCGATGGCGCCTCCAATCGCTATCATTTGAATATGACGGTTTTTGAGCTTCATTGTTGGCCTGCCTTTGCGGTGATAACATCATATAATCTCAGGGCATTATATCCATTTTAATGACAAAGGTATTGTTATATGAATACAAGCCAATATTGATAGATATAATGTGATGGATGAAACTATAGCAATGTAAATGCTGCTCATATATTAACTTTTGCCTATCGATACAATAGGAAGAATATATACTTTGAATTTCAAGGTAACTATTGTTTCCGTAAAAAATCAGGTTATCACCATACCAATCTTATGAATGGATATTCATGCTTTGCTTCGACATTCATTAATGACGATAACAGGTGAATGGATTGGATATGGGAAATATGAATTCTAAACATGGTCTATACTTTAAATGAACAGGGTTACGAGGATATTATCAGACGCAATTTATTGATTAATAGCATTAATTTGGAGATTTTTTAATCTATGGGCATATTCAGACGGCGTTTAAATGATTATGAGGTTGAGCAGCGTAAAAACAAGGAGAAAAAAACATTAACCAAGCATTCCAGTCTTTTCGCCAGACGATCGGAAGCGAATGATGGCTCACCACCCAAACAGTTTGCTGGGACAAGTACTCATGGTCATCATGTCAAAGCTTCAGAAAAATCAAAAAAATCAAAAAAATCAAAAGGATATTTTTTGGCGCCGCATAGCTATATTGAGTATTTTGGTTTGGAGTGTATGCAACGAATGGGCTTTAATACACCGAAAGCAAGATTTGTTGATACAGGTCAAGAATATGACTCGGAAATAGCAGTTAGGGAAATTGATGGATATATACCAATTGCCGCATTTATTCATACGAAAAAGAAAAATTCAGATGAAGAGGACATTGATCCGGATGTGATGAATGACAAATATTTGCTGAATGAAATATATAAAAAATACCGTATCGATTTCAAAAAACAAGTTGTTATCGATATAAGAACCGGAGAAGAATACAAAATATCAGGTAATCTGTTTGCTTCGAATATTGGCGCAACCATCGTGGGAGACATGGATTTTCAGCCAGAGCAATTCAATGTGGGTCTGGTGAGGATCGGTAACAGATTCTATGCTCACTTTATTGATAAAGAACAGGTTTCGTTTGAAGGCAAGCCGTATGAAGAAAGTATCAACTTGACAGATCCGAGAGTGTCCAGGAGTCGATTATTTGAATCAGCAAGTCGTGATCAGCAGTTGGCTGTCATTCATCAAACTTCAAAATCGTTAGAAAGAGGTGAATTCGATCAAATATTTTCAAATCCACGTATTAAGGCATCAAGCAAGCAATTGGAGATACTTAATCAAATCCAGAGCCTGGAAAAAATGAAGCAGAATATCAAAAAAACAGCGCATTCAGCGGTGGAATATCATCGGAAGAAAAATCAGGAAGATCCGGATTTTTTAAAACGTTTTGAGGAGAGAGAGAGGTTAAGGGGGATTCTTGCTGATGAAATCATAGCCAGATTGGCCCTTATTATTGATGAGGATGATAAATATGCCTTGAAGCAGATTATTATAGAGGATTTACGCGGGCCATATTACAAAAGCTGTGACAATATCTGTGCAAAAGATCTTGCAGATGAAACTCTCAAAGGTATGATATATCAGGATCAGTTACGGGAAATGAAAGCATTGGGCATTACATCTATGAGTAATGTTCTTTCTGACATAAAGGACTTTCTGGTCAAGGAACACGAAAGGCTGGTGGAAAGACAATCCAGAGATAAGGTATTAAGGATTGCTGCTTTGATCAATTCGATCGATGAAGCGGAAAAGACATTTTCGCAAAAGCCGCCTCACATACAAAAGAAAATCATAACATCAATCATAAGAAACATGGATATCATTGCGCATCACTCAGAAGATAGAATTGCGAAGACTCCGCAATCGGAAACAAACTGGTTGACATTTAAATCGGATCACAAAAAAGATTTATTGGCAATTAATCCCGATATGGATATTGACTCAAGGCTGAAATCAGCCAGGACGATGAAATATGATGATTATATCAAAATATTTGGCAAGGCATCCTGCAGCGATAAAAGCAGAAAAATTCTCATTGATCTTGAATCCGACTCTATTTCTCTTAAAAAATAATCTCAATTTTTTGAATTATTGCTAAATACCATAGCGAATCCGAGTCAGATCCTCATGACATTTTCAACAGGCGTGATAATAATATTATTTTTCCGGTGGAACATATGCGCGACTAACTTGTGGTGCAGATAATTGTGGAAACAACTTTTCATAGACTCTGTTTATGGGTAAGTTGATCAATTTTATCGAGTCTCTATCCATGATATGGGATGTTGTATTTGTATATTGAGGATTATTCAAATACGCTGTTTGCAATATCAAACCAAGCATTCTTGGATAATGAAAGCTGTTTGTGTCTTTATTGAGACGATTGATAAAATCAATGTTGCTTTTTTCTTGTTTTAAAAATGGATGAATATAGTAGTATTTCTGCTCAAGATAAGCTATTTCAATTGCTAAAATGATTTTTTCAAGTTTTCGTTCATTTGATATGTTCGATTTCAGGATTGTGTCTATATCACGGATAAGTTTTTTGATATCATTAGCATGGGTTGTCCTGTCCAGATCTTTATAACTGATTGCCATGTCTTTTAATTGATTTACAATCATGCTCACAGGATCAGTTTCAGAAGTCATGCTATCAGAAGCGCTGGTTTTCCTCTTTTCATGTTTGCGTTCCTTGTCAGCTTGTCTGGATATTTCTTTATGAATTTTTTCTAATTCAAGCCGGCTTGCTTCTATATCGATATCAACTTTGGCTTGATCAAAATGTTTGAATTCATGGCTCAACTTATATGCAGCTGTATAGTAATTAATTGTATTAAAGAGTTTGTCATTTGCGCTCTGTACATTCCTGTATAGACCGCTTGTATAAATAAATTGAAATTTTTTATCCAGCATGTCGTTAAGATTTTCAAAACCCATTTTTACGGCAGCATTATTTAATTCAGAGTGAATATTTGAATATTGATCGTATGCGGACAATAATTCGTCAATTCCTTTTCCGGAAATAGTTTTATTTTGTAAAAGGATCTTCATGGCTTCATTGTCACTTTTAAGTATTCTGAGAACATCTTTATTTTCCATCTCGTCCCAGTCACTGTTCCACTTCATGTTTTGCATTAAACATTGTTTGATTGCGCTAAAAATTCCTTGAATAATAGTGATATTTTCAATAATGTTCTCATTTTGTATTTTAATAAATGATATAAGGTTATCTTTGCCAATGTCTTGCTTAAGCGTTGGCTCAATTATATTACTATATATGGAAAGTAGAGTCGTATGGATTTTTTCAGCTATTTTATCATTTATGATCTCAGCGTTCTCGCCATCATCGATTATTATCATTAGATAACCGACCTGGTTTTCCTTGTCTTTTTGTCTTTGCCAGTTATTGTATTCACTCGCTGTATTCATCAATCCCAGTTCATTGTGGATATTGAAATTGATTTTTTGAATGAATTGTTTTGCAGTATCCGGGCCAAGCTTGCTCAAGTCTGCCAGCATATTCATGAATTTTTGAAACTGATTATTTTTGAGATGACATTCATTTACATATGCATCATATTGCACATCGGCGGTCAGTTTAAAGGCTTCAGAGTTTACGTCAAAGGAGGGTGAAAATCGTGTGCTCAAGTATGCCATAAGTGCATCGACATCCAGCCCGTTTTTTTTGAGATTTTCTATGATGCCAGCATTATGTGTTGATCCTTCGGGCAGTGTGGATTGAGGTTGTTTGCCTTTTTTGTCATAGCGTGATGGCAGATTTCCGGCAAGATGTTTGATATGTCTGATTTTGAGGTTTTTCCTATGTGTTCCGTAAGACTGAATGTCAGATATTAATGAAACAATTTGATATGATTTATCCTTTTTCAATAGAAGCATATCCTGGAAGTTTCTTTCGGTTTTTGGTTTTCTTGTAAAACTGAACGACGAAAAGAATTTATTCCGTTTTCCGTCATATATCTTGTCCATTTCTTCAAAAATCTTGTCAATTTTTTGTTTGTCAGTCAGTGTCCGGTCGTCGATTATACTGAATGTATGGTTTAATAGTTCCTCCATCAAAATGAGATTGTTTTTATTTTTTTCTTTTTTTAAAGTATTATATACCGATATTAATGCAGATAATAATGAATAAAGATCATCTGTTTCATTATATTTTAATTTGCATTCCCGCGTGATTTCATAATTTTCACCGGCTAATTTAGCAAGGATTTTTCCGCCATTTGTGATAGCATTTTGTCTTGCTTGTTGAAGCATCTGATTGAAAAAATCACGAGTCATGTCAGGATGAATTTCGCTAATTCTTGAAAATAATTCATCTTCTTGCAAGGGTATTTGTTTTTCATTAATTTCAAATTCAGTTGTACCTTCAGGCAGATTGTGTTTTTGGATTATTTCATTGAGCGTATTTGCGGCTATAATGGAATAGTATATGGATTTAAATATTCCAATCTCCATGCTTCTGACATATAGCCGTTGCTGAAATGACAAATCTGAGTCATCAAGGTTATTTCTGACTTTCGCCATATCGCACCCTATGCAGATAATGTCTCTATTATCTATTATAGGTGAAAATACCTGTCAGGAGATAACTGTCATATCTGGATATATATTAACAAGTCATTGATCATGTGAGGAAATATTTATGTATAATTCAATCATATACGCATAATTGATCTAATATTGTGTATGATTTCTTTTCATTCCAGCAGCATTTCTGGTTTGATAGTCGTATAAGTCCTGTCTGGTTTTTGCAAACAGATGACGCTGTGAAGCGGGTAGATGGCGCATTAATAGATCGTGATTGTATAAAGGGTTATTCCAGACGCGAGGCGCATTTTTGTCATGACTGATATTCCAGTCAAATTCATTCATATCCAGTGCAATCAGTCGATTTTGTAATTGCTTGATACCAGATTCAAATTGTCTGATCAATTCCACGCGCGAACTGAATTGTGTCCGATTACAATACCATTTTTGTATGTTCAACTTGACGAGTTCCAGTCTGGCAATATCCTGCATGCGTTCCGTTTTATTCAGTTTTTTATATATGTCTGTTGAATGAAGACGGCATTCCTTAAGCACATTGATTAACTGTTTTGATTCACTGGAATCGGGCTTGTAAAATGGCAGGCTGCATATCGAGACAAAGTTATCATAAAGCGAATTCTTTTGTTTGAATGCTTTGTAAGAGGTTGATCCAAAGAATGTAAGTTTGATATTATTTATGATCGATGGCATTTATCAATCTCCAGGTTTTGATATTATTTTTGACTAACTGTAACAAATATTCATGTGCGCGGAGATGACATATTGATTACAATTTTGTAATGTCTGGATGTTGAATCTGACTCTGAAATTCCAGGCCGGCTTCGTTGGTTTGCGATGACAGGCTGAGATGGGTAACTGCAGGATGCCGCTAAGCGAGCTGCGAAGCAGGCGCGGCAATCAATGCTTCATTCGCGATAACAGGCTTGTTATTTATTTGCTATTTTTTCAACTTGATGAGGTAGAATTACCGGAACATCCTTGTATTTGTCATACCAGTCACCTATGATTTTATACTTTCAGTGACTTTTTTATCATGATATCGATTCTTTGAAAAAAAAGTGTTGAAAATTGATTGTCCCTTATTCATGATTGCACCAAATGCATTTTCTGAGGCTAACACTGATTCAACCATTTTGTTACGATTACCTTGATCTGGGACTCTTTCCATTATCCGGCAAAATTCTTCTGCCAATAGGTGGCGATTCTGGTTGATAATGTTCATATCTTTGGAAGATATCTGACTTGCATTCTTCATATTTAACAGCATCGTGATTAATATACGCCATTGTCTTGTGTCAGCAGCAAGATAAATAGGTGATTCATTATCGATATTTGCCAGATGCGGCTTGGCCTCATACTGGAGCAATAATTCGACCATTTTCAAATCGCCTTCCATCACAGCCATGAAAAGAGGAACACCGCCCAACCGGTTTGGCAGATTGGGATCTGCATTGTTTTTTAATAATGTTTCCGCAACGTCATAATACCTGTCCTGTGTCGCTTTATATAAGGGCGTACTGCCCATATCGTCCTGGTAATTGACACAACCTGGTTCTGCTCGGATGGCATCTTCAAGTAAATCAACCATGCCTTTCCGTGCGGCGACAGCGATTAGTGAGGATTGAAATTTGTCTCGAGTTTTCACTTTTTTTTGGTCGATAGCTGATGTCTCACGAATGTCATGTCTGATATCCTGCAGGCATGCTGACATGGCTTCCGCATTCCTATTATGCACAAACACATCACACGACAGTATCGCTTTGTTCCCGCATAAAAATGAGCTGATAATATGTTCTGCTGCCTTGTCATCAGGAATCACCTTGGGAGGAAGGTTGTTGGCATCGATTAGTGTCCATGTGTCTGCCTTTGGATCGTAACCAACACAAATTGCATGATTAATACTCTCGAATACAAGTGATACAGGAAAAGAGCATTCATTCTGCTTCATCCTGTTTTTAAGGGCAGTGAGATATGCTGAAAGGTTGTCCTCATCATACACATCAGCAAGTGTTCCTGCCTTGTTTACGCCGCCTTCTTCCCTTAGCTGTGCTGGCATAACAATTTCCATGGCCTTTTCAGGATCCTGAAATCGCGGGCTTTTTCTGCTTTCGTATAAATTTCGATGCAAGCCAGTGTGATGGAACATTTCGATCGCGTCGAAATATGCACGAATATCTGTTATATCTTGCTGAGGCAGCATTGGCTTTTTAAGGTTGCTGTTTTTAATATTATGCAAGCGCTGAGTGTAATCTTGCATGCCGCCTAACAGGAATGAAGACATGGCCGTGTAAGCAACACCAAAGCATACACCTTCAGGGTCTGGGTTGTATCCCATGTCGCGCAGCTTTTGCAAAAGCCACGTCTGAGTGCTTGGTGTTCTGGTTGACTGCATGATACTTTATCGACTGTTTATTCTTAATACATTTATTATAGCCGTTATCAGTCATGCTTGCATAAGGTGGTGCTTTATCTATGTTGTTAAAAAATAAAAAAAATATAACCAGGCAGGCATTATTCTAAAATAAATCCACCCGATTGCAGCTTGAACAGATTTGCATAGACGCCATTCTGTTTGATTAATTGATCATGGGATCCTTCTTCAACAATTCGTCCAGACTCAAAAACCAGTATTCTGTCAGCATCCAGTATGGTTGAAAGACGATGAGCGATCATGATGGAAGTGCGTCCATGCGTGAGTGTACGTAACGCATCTTGTATGGCGCGCTCGCTTTCTGAATCCAGTGAACTGGTCGCTTCATCTAGAATAAGAATCGGACGGTCAGCCAGTATGGCTCTTGCAATCGCAATGCGCTGCCGCTCACCGCCAGAAAGTTTGATGCCGCGTTCACCAACCAATGTTTCGTATTGTTCTGGTAATTTCAATATGAAATCTTCGATATGTGCTTTTTGCGCGGCTGCCCGAATTTCAGCCATTGATGCCGATGGTTTGGCATAGGCTATATTTTCCCGCAGTGTGCGGTGAAATAAAATTGGATCTTGTGGAACAAGGGCAATAGCGCGGCGCAAGGAATCACGTGACCCTAATTCAATGTTCTGTCCATCAATCAGAATCCGTCCATTCTGAATTGAGTATAAGTTTTGCAATAGGCGGATGAAGCTGGTTTTTCCGCCGCCTGAATGGCCAACTAGCGCAATGCGTTCGCCTGCATGTATTTCCACAGATAGATTATTAAAAATTGGTGCCGTTTTTTCTGGATAGGTAAACGTTACCTGATCGAATACAATCTCGCCATCGCGAATATTCAATTCTGAAAGTTGAGCATCAATGGGTACTTCAGTCTCTTCGCACAAGAGTTCAATAACACCATGCAAATCATAAGAAGAGGTCAGGAGATTTTTAACATTCTCGCCGACATCACGAATGTAGGATTGGATGATCGTATAAGCAAAAGCCAAATACGCCATGCTTTCAACTGTTGCCATGCCATGAAAAAAATACCAGGTTCCGCCACCCATTAACAGAGCCAGCATCCCGGCAGCCAATAATCGTTGAATCAAGCCAGCCAGATTGCCTAGATGATAGGCTCGTAGATTTTTAACCTGCAGGTCACTGGTAACGTTGAAATAGCGCGTAAATTCATACTTTTCCTGTGCATACGATTTGGTTGGTGCAATACCGCTGATGCTGTCGGCCAGATGTGCGTTAAAATGATCCTGCGCTTCAGCATAAATTCCTTGCGCAGGTCCTGATACCCTGAACACCAGGAATGAACTGATGATGATAAATAGAATAAGATACCCCAGCATCAGACCAGCCAGGAGTGGAAAGCGCAAGGCAAGAAACACCAGGCTGCCAATCAGGATGATAGCGGTTGGGAAAATGCGTACAAGAATCTGATCTTCAAATATCTCGATTTTTTGTCGGGCACGGTTTATTTTAGAAACAATGCTCCCTGTGAATGTATTCGCAAAAAAATTTTCCGGCAAAAGATAGACATGCGAAAAGGTATCGTCAAGCAAGGTTTTGAAGATTTTTGTTTCGAACGAGTTATAAATCAGATAGACAAATGAAACAAGTACAACTTGTGACAGATAAGTGCCAAGAAAAATTGCCAGATAATAAAGAATCGCTCCCTTGTCCTGAGCATTTCTTGTTGCGGTTAAAAATGAAGCAAGTGCAGTTGGCAAATATGTTTCAAGAAATGCGGCTGTCAGCAGGCCTGAGAGTATCACGATTAATTTTTTCGGTTGACGCAGCCAGTAGCGTGATGCGAACCGCAGCACATCTGAGAATGTAAGTGGTTGTTTTGTTGTTTGTTTAGAGGTTTTATTAAATGACATAGCTGCCTGTTTTGTTGCTCATGCCTAGTGTTTTCAGATAATCTATTGTAACAATAGACGCTTGAGTTTTGTATCTATTGGCAAATGACGGAAATACCTTTCGTAGCGAGTACGTCATAGAATAATCGACAAATTAATTCTTGTCTTGTTTCTATCTTATTTTGCGGTGCGCGCGGGATGTTCTGGGATGATCAAAATCCAGATCGGTGACAGCCCTGTGTCTTCTTTCGAGTCCAAATTGAGTGGGGTTATAATCGATTGCGTCTCTGGCAATCGATCGGTAGGCTTGTGCAGCTTTTTGCGGATACCATTCTGGTCTGAAATGTGAAATTTCAATTTCCCCGCATTTATTAATGAAGTGGGCGAAATACCTTGCCAGCCAACGATAGCTGCCTGGATAGGGTATAGAGACGTCTCCTCTATGTGTATCCATGAAAAACAAATTCTTGTTCTCATCTACGTAGAAAACAGCAACATGCCGTCCTTGTGCGGGATCTTTATAGCTGATGACATTCACACCAGATGATGCTGTCGATAACTTGGCTACATCCTTGTAATTTGCTGCGTTAAATTTATATTTGAATGGCAGATAAGCATGCGGCTGCAGTCCATATAGAACAAGTAGATCAGAAAGCGATTGGTCTCTATGCCTTAATCCTCTTTGAATGGTGATAATCTTGTTTCTATGTTGCTTCATTAGTTCATTCGAGTAATTTTCATGGTCATTTTCAGGTCGAGTGAGGTAATACTCTAGCCAGTCCAGAGAGCTTCCGGCACATATACCCTGCTGGATGACTGGATCATCGTTAAAGTAAAAGTCCAGATCACTGGACCCATGAGCTTGAGAAAATGACCGATAAAAACTGCCGCCATACTTTGTGGCTTCGTTAAATAGACCCATAATTACACCTCGTTATGCTTAGATTATAGCAGCTATCATGTGCAAATTCAGTGACGGCTGTCCTGACTGCGATAACAGAACAGGCTATAGGTAATTCATTGATTTTACGAAAAATACTCCCGTTATCGGCAATGCGATGTGACTTCTTGATCATTCAGGGTTAATGGCAGCATTCGTACCCGATGATCTATACTTAACATGGTGAGATATAGGCCCAGGCCTAGGCAAAACGTCAATGACAAATGCCATGCAAATTAACGTAAAAACAATCTCTCGCCAGATTGAAGACAATCTGCTGTCTTGTTTGAATCAGATATCTCTTTCACCTGGATGTCTGATCGCATTAAACCTGTCAAATGAATCTCTGAATCAAATACAAAAAAATTATCCAAAAACCAAAGTATTAAATTATTCCTTTGATGCATTTGAAAAGCAGTCACAATCTTCGTATACAGCAGATTTGATTATCGCTAATCTTGTTGTAATAAATGATCTGGATTTTAATCAATTGCTTGTCAATATCAAGGCGATGCTTGCACTGCGAGGAATATTGATAATTGCAGCGCTTGATCATCATGAAAAATATTTGGTAGCAGCAAATAAGCTGAATGGCAATGGTGTGAAGACGTTGCTTGATAATCAGGATCTGGAAGCCATTCTTGATGGCATACACATGTTTCATTACAGGCAATATGTTTCCATTGAAATTGATAAAAATACCCATATCGGTTTAACTATCGTTACGGCGGTTAATGCGAAGGAATTGGAGCCATTGATGCGGTTGACCAGACTTAAAAAAAATAACGAAGAACAAAAAATTGATGTCAATGTTAACAGAGAGATAACTGAAACAGAAAATGTTGAACATAAGAAGCGTGAGCATGCTGATCAGAAGGAAGCCGAGTCACTGGAACTTTCCGAGGCAGATGGTATTGAAAATGAGCAGCATGATAAAAATGAAGCAGATGTATCTGATCTCAATGGTGAATTGAATAAAGATGAACTGTCAGAAACATCAGAAGTATCTGATGAGGCACCAGAGTTGCATGCTGAATTGACAGATCAGGAAATTAATGAAAAATCGGATCATGATGCCGACAATGAAAAAATTGATGATTATGAAGAAGAGGTTGCACAAGAACCGCATGAAGGCCTTGATGTTACTGAAAATGAAAGCAAGGAATCATCTGAAGATATGAATGACATGGAATTAACAGATAATATGGGTGATGAAAATGATTATAACGTAGAGCATTCTAATGATAATCAAGAGCATGAAATACAAGAAATGATCGATAATAATTCTGATAACGAGGAAAATAGAAATGAACTTCATGATGAAGAGAATGAAAATGAAACGCATAAAGATCAGGATGAAGAAGCTGAAGAAGCTGAAGAAGCTGAAGATTCGAATACTGACAAGGATAACGATGAAAAAAATGAAGGCCATGCTGAACATGAAAATTTGTCAATGATAGACAGGGATAGGGAGTTCGTAAATGGTCATAACTTCGGAGAAAATGACTCTCGTCTTGAAAGCGAATTACAGGATAAGGATGTTAATGACATACACAAGCTGGATTTATTGGTCCGCAATATCAATCAACATGGGCAGCTATTGGAAAAACATGCACATGAATTGATGTATCATTATTCGAGTAGTAAATCAATGATAGAGCAACTCGAGTCAGCGGAGTTGAATGCTAAGGATCGGGATGCTATACAGGCTGGATTGCAAGCTCATTTAAGCAAGCATATTCAGCTATTATCAGCCTATAAATCTGCTTATAATCAACATAAGCAGCTTGTGAGCGACTTTTTGAAGGTGCATGAGAATGTGCTCGAAAATACACCTGGGTTAACGCGATATCATCAATTTATATCTGATTGTTTGCAGCGTGTATCGTTTCATGATGAAAATATCCGCAAGAGTGAAGCACTTACAGGTCCGAAGCTAATCTGACCTGTCATTGAAGGTGCATGGTTAATCAATCAAGTTTATTCATCCAGAGACAGTCTGAATTTGTATGATATTTGTCTTCACGTTGTTGTTTGATGTCATGGCGCTTGATGCTTTGTGCCATTTTGGCGTTAGTAATAAAAAATGAACTGAAATTGATGCTTATCCCTAAGCCTGGTGTTTGAGATGTCAATTTTAAAAACTGGTCATAAAAACTTTTCATCCTCGATCTGTGACTTTCTATATATTCAGAAAGAAACGAGTTTTCATACTCAATAATAAGGCTGTTGGCTTGCATGCTGAGAAATTCCCGTTTGCGAAGCGTTATTATCATATCATGTATGGCTTCTTTGTGCTTTAAAAACTGGACTGTCGTTGAATGAGATGATTTGATTTTATCAATTTGATTTGTGAATTCCGACACGCTGATACGATCGAATTTAAAAACGCTGTCTTGTTTAAAGAGAGACAATATTTCATCGTTTATTTTTTGTATTACAGAATAGGTGTCTGCAAGCACTAATTCGTTTAACTTTATCCGTTTTAATACGTCAATCTGGATATTTCGCAAGGATTGAATTATTGCGGCAATCAGATCAAGCGTGCCATCCGCAATTTGTTCCTGGCGGAATTCTCTCGCGATAGATAATAAAAATTCGAATTGCGCATCTGAAAAATTGTCGAGATTCAGTTTCCTGACAATGTCGTAAATTTCACGATTCGTCAGTATTTCCATGTTAAATTGTGTTAACAATGCTAATTCCAGTGTGTTCAATCCCTTAAAATGGTTCAGCCTGGAAACAGGCAGTCTCAAAATAAGGCCAATATCATCATGATCAAATTCCAATAGTTCGTCATACGTGATTCCTTTTTGCAATGCCAAATAGCAGTCGCGATCGAACCATGAATGCTGGACAAATTTTTTAGGGAGTCCATGGTGCTTCATCGCAAGGAATTGTGGTGGGGATAAGCCGGAATCCGGAAATTCAATTGGAAATTTTGCGTCCAATATGTCTGTTAGTTCAATAAAAAGTGCCGCCTGGCAATCAAAAAACAATGTTGCATGATCACTGCCGATTCTGAATTTGATATTACTTCTTGTCAGAAACTTGCTATAAAAAACTAATGGATCATCTTCCTTGCTTCTGGCCTTGTCTACATCAATCTTTAAATCTGCACATGTATTGATGCAATAATCAATGACATGATCCATCAATCGTGCGCCATGACCATGGCCTTTGTATCCTTCAAAAATATCCAAACGTGCCAGAGACAGATGACTGCTTCCAGGTTCATTGATTATGACGCGTCCAACTGCAATCTCATCCTCATACATTGAAATATTAAGTCCGACACCGAATCGATTTTTAAACTGATAATTTCTCTGTCCTGTTTGTCTAATCTTTTCGATTGTGTTCTTGATGACAGGCAATTGCAGCAAGTCATTCATGTCGACATGAAATTCGTAATGTCCTGATTTGTTGATGACCTTGATCTTAAGCTGCGCAATGAAATAGTTGTCACGAAGATGATATTTGTTTTGCGTAGTTTGTTGTGTGTGAATAATGATTTTATCAATATTTTTATCATAAGTAATATCCAGTAAATCATTAGAGAATTCATTATTGCCGAAAATGATTTGTTTTAGTGCCGTTACAACTATGGCGGCTTGTTCGCTTCCGGTGGTATTCGTATCTTTGATTACGGGTGGTATTTGTATATCTAACGGCGTGGAGTTAGAGTGAGTGCGCGATTCCATATATATTCCATAATTATTATAATAATAGTATTGTTCTGTGTTTGTTCTATATTTGATCTGAACGAAGTATATAGATTTATAATTAAGATATTCTTAATATATGATAATTTCCATGTTTATTCGCTCATTCCTGTCTCTTTGGATAATCACAATCAGGCTCCATCCAGGATTTTGTTAAGGATAGCCGGCTGTCATATACACGGGGTAGTATGGTCATTATTTAATCATGCTTTAATGAAACCCTTATACAATATACACCTGTTAGTGAGCGATGATTTACTATTAATTGAGGCAGTTATCATGCATGAACGATCTGAGATAGAAAAATACTCCCATTCTTTTGTCATTATATGTAATTTCCCTGGAGAAGAATATGCAGGCAAGGTCGAAAAGAAAATATTGCAGGGATTTGTCGACAAATGGAAGAGTGTTCATCATGATCCTGAGGCTGAACGTATTCATTTTATATATCTTCACAAAAATGATTCCGCGTCAATGTCAAAATTTCAGGTATTACAGCTTGCGGATCACCGTAGCCGTATTTATATTATCGGCCACTGTAAACCAGGTGCAGATGCTATCCGCAGCGATGCGATCTATCCAGTGCGTAATGGAAAAATTAAAAAGAAAATGTATGCACAGCATGAATTCAGCTATGTTGATATTGGCATGATTTTATTGCATAACATTACCAATCCTGAAGTATTATTGTCGCGTGAATCAACACAGGATTATTTTTCATTATATTCCATGAATCAAAGACTCAGAATTTGTGTCCCTTCCTGTTTTAGCGGAGTTGATTTGACGGATAAGCAAGGCAAGGTTGTTGAAGCATCGTTTGCCTTCAAGCTAATGAATTTCCTTGTCAATGGTAGTGATTCAAAAATGTTAAAATGTGATATTGTGGCTAGCCGTGGTTTTGTCAATCCTGTTCCTGCTCATCCATCACTGTCTAAATTTATCAGCTTCGTTCTTGATTCTGAATCTCGCCTGTCTTCTCAACAATCCGGCTTTCACAAGCGCTATACTTTGGTTAAAAATTATGAATCCATGACATTATTTCCACGCCATAAGCCTGATGTTGACTATAAATGGACGTTCATCATTTCTCCTGAAGCAGGCTATGCCGAGTTTACGAGTGGCCGTATTCGCATTTCTGCACTATCAAAAAAAGACGGTGCAAATCGACACATTCAACAAGTCAGATCCGAATTCATGCTCAATCATGTGAATTCGATCAATGATTCTGAATATCCCGAAGAACAGGTTCTGCTTGCAGAAAATATCAAGACAGCGATTACAACCGGCGTATTTCTGCATTCTCATGTTGAAAAATTATACGAATTACTCGAAGAAAGTGATATCCCAAAGCTTTTGCGGTCAGGTTAATCATCCATGGGTGTTTTCTGGATTAGTATTTGTATAGATCAGGTCATTTGTCGTATACTTGCGGCAATGTCAGCTAAACAATAAATATCATAGATCAATGACTTACAGGAAATCCGACAAGCAAACCAATAAATCTCATTATGGCTGTGCAGTAGAGGCAGCCCTGGATGTCATTGGGAATAAATGGAAGGGTGTTATCCTGTTTCATCTTTTGAGCGGCACTAAACGTTTTAATGAGTTACGCCGCCTGATACCGAATGTAACACAGCGAATGCTGACCTTGCAGTTACGTGAACTTGAAAAGGATTCAATTATCATAAGGACTGTATATCCGCAAATCCCACCCAAGGTAGAGTATTCGCTCACAGGCTTTGGTCAGAGTCTGAAACCTGTTATTTCTTCCCTGAAAGAATGGGGAACTATCATAATGGAGCGGGAAAATGCATAGCACAACAGCCTGCCTTATGCCCTTATTGGGGAAGCTTTTGATACATTAAATTGCAATAAGAATGTATTTCTTCTGTTGTTTCAGGAGCTGATCCAAATAGTAAAAATATATTTGATTTTGAATATACTGAATCATTACCAGCGTCACCTCTGGCTGCGCTATTTTCTGAATGTAGAACACCGGCATTCACTGTGGTTTGTGTTGTTTCGTTAACTGAATCAGTTTCGATATCTGGCTCATCATTATTTATCAGCGTATATGCTGGATCATTACTGGAATGACGATAAAGATTGATGGTGTCTTTTAATCCTTTTTCTACCGAAAAAGCATAGTTTAAAATGGCTCCACTAATGGCGAAGGGAATGGCGCTGGCAATCAGCGGCACTGATTTTTCATCTATTGATGCCTTGTCACTGACAGTTAATACAATACGCGTGAAATTGGAAGCGATTGTGGCTGCGCCGTCGCCTATGCCTGCTCCGCGTACTGCTAGTTTCAATGGTGTTTCAAGGCATTTTGGTTTGTAATCGCCTGAATCTGACTTGTTATTTGTCAGCATTTGATAGAGTGCGGGCAGCAGCGTCAGCAGGGAAGAAATGGATACCGAGATTGATCCGCCAATTGCAATGATATCCTTGAATTCGCTGTCAATATCTCTTACGCTGGGAATCTTGTCGAGCGCATTGCTTGTATTGTAAAAACTCGTAAATGGAAGAGGAGCCAGACCTAAAATGGCCAGAAGCATTGTAGTATAGGCATATCTGTTATTGGGAAAATCACGATTTTCCAGTTTTCTTCCAGCAATTCTCGCATTTTCTACACCGCTTTTTACGTTATAAATAATGACAGCTCCTATTGCCAATATGGCGGTTACGGCTGATGCCGCCTGAAGACAAATCTGATTGCTTTCCTCTTCAATTTCATTCTCATCCATGGAAAGCATATTAGCACAAATAAACTCATAAAATGCCATCGTGCTGAGATAAGTGTTTAATAAATTATAGGCACTGGATGCCCAGCAAAATGTGCTCAATCCCAAAAATGTCGTTTTACCAACACAGCCGAGCTCATCTTTTTCGACAACATGTGCTGCAGCCGTGTGTGAATCTTGTGAATGTGCGGCTGCATTGCTAGAACGATTAAATCCGTGAAATATCAGTGGAATACGTGTTGTCAGATTAATAATAGTTGAAAATGAAATAGTAGCGATTGAAGTGTAAAACCCGGCTGGATGATTTTTCACATTGGTGATGTATTGCACGAATTTCGGCACAATAAAAATGGACTGACCGGCTGACGCGATAATTCTGGCTGTTGATATCAATACTGGCGCAACAATTTTTTTTGTAACAGACCAAACAGCTGCGGTTGAATCCCTGGCTATGTCAAGTAACCACATCTTTTACCTCATTTATTGTGTTGTTATTTTTTATATATAATTTTTTGGGTCCAATATTATAAGTGCTGATACTTAAATGAATCTTAATGATGCAAATATTTTATGAATCATAATTTGCAAGATTAACGATATCTTATGCATCTAATTGGCTTGTTTAGGTTGATTTCGATACGACCAGCATTATTTGAGAAAAAGAATATGATCAGGCAATCTTCAAACAGACTGAGCCAATCAAGTCTGGTTGTATTATTGGTTGAAAATAAAGAGCTTTTATTGATATACGGGTAATCTATAATTAATATTGGAAGGGTTGTAATGGTTTAATGCGAGTTAAGAGAGGTTTTATGACATCAGAAAGAATAGTTCGGATTTTCGCTGGTGCAGTCATCTTGCTTTCTTTGTTATTTGGTGTGCCGGCAAGCCCATTTTATTATAGTACTTATGTGCTGTGGATCACGGTGTTTGTAGGTATCAACCTGTTTCAAAGCGGGTTTACCCGATTTTGCCCGCTTGAAATCATCCTGAAGAAAACAGGTATTTGTCGGAATTGATCTTAACAGACACGTCATCCTATTTGACTCTGATCGCATGACCGTTGGAATCAGATCGAAAGGTTACTTTTTCCACCTTCAGTCTTGTTGGATCGGGCCTGCTGGAAAAAATCGAATTAAATGATGAAGTGAGTTTGTTGGAAACGCTGCTTGTATCATGCTGTTCTCTGCCTTCCATTTGTGCGGAAAACTTGCGGTCTTCACTGATGCTGAGATTGGCCTGGCTGCCATCATGGGTTGTCATCATGATCGTTGGGCTGGCAATGACATTGACACGATTAATGCCAAGCTTGGCTAACTCAGTGACTAGACGTTCAGCGAAGGATGGGTAAATGTCACGCCCGCTTGCCGCCTGGCAGGCGATCAAATCGATGGTGAATTCAGTATCCAGCTGTGTGCCTGACTGAACCATTTTGGCGTGTATTTGTCTGGCAAGCTGGGATGCGTAAATTTTCTTGCCTGAGTTATCTGACAAGCAATTTGAACCGCTTGAGCAATGGCCAATGAAAGTAAGTGTTGTATTTTTGGAAATCGAGAATTTTGCATTGACAGCTGAGAATTGATCCGGTTGAACCTGAATCAGGCTGGCGCCTAATCTTTCAGATCTTTTTTTTCCATAGGCTCTGAATTCAATCTTGTCTGCTGCGAAGTCGATGACTACTTGTTTGTTATGATTGATGCGATCAGTGGCTTTATGTGCCTCTGGAGTAAACAGGATTGGACTGGCGCGGGATATTAAATCATTAAAACCTTTATCGGTATTCCTTGCAGCTTCGGCAGAAGGAGAGTCAGGCTGTTTATCCTGCTTTTCTGCGGCACTTGTTTTTTTTGCGGCGTGATCACCGCTGCTATCTGAGCGATTAGTGGAAGATGGTTTTTCAGTATCGGGCTGCTGTGACTGCTTCGTGCCGATTCTGGTGATGTCATCCAGTTTGTTAATGATATTGCTGACCGATGCGGCTGGCAGATATTCGGCGGTATAGGATAAGGCGGATGAGATCAGGTAATCTGAAAAGTCAGTTGGGCCGTCTTTTTTAATGCCTTCAATCGCAGCAGCTAACAAGGTCAGGGCGTGATTGATGTTTTTTTCAAAATCTTCTGTTTCAGGAGCTTCATTTCCAGATTTTGTTCTTGCCTGGTATTCAAGAGCAGCCTCTTCGTTTATCAAATAAATAAGCAGATTAAGATACTCTAATGCAATCCGCTGCTTATAGGCAGCATCCTTTTTGAGTCTGTCTTCATCTATGTTTTGAAGGGCTTCTAATGAAAAGTCACGTGGTTGCATATTCGCTCTTGATCATTGTGATAGTAATATCGGGATTTATTAATTATAGCCATAACGGATTAACATATTATTATTAACCGGGCTGCAGATTGAAACTTTAATTAAATCATTGAATTGGATATGATTGTACTGGCCGGTTCTGCCAGTCCGCCTGTGCGATCACAACGGGCGGACTGGATTACCTTGATATTATTGTCTTCGTACGATTGCTGTTGAATCAGACAAACGATGTGTTTGTTCATCTTCTGATTCACTGGTTTTTCTTGCTTTTTCAGTAGCTTGATGACTCGAAGACATTGGGTTGCGGCTGCCAAAAAGGCCGTTTCGCTGGTACCCCACGCTTGCATAGCTTTCACTGAATGCAGCCTGAATGGACAGTTGCATGGAATCCTGAGTAGCAAATACATTAATAAGCATAGCTTGTTGCACTTCTCGAATAATAAGCTGGTTGCCGACAATAGCTACTTGCAGGCTGTACGTTTGCATATAAAGGCTCATGGCAAAGCCGCTTAAGTATTCCATCTCCTCCTGTTGACCGTGGTGCGCCTTGGCTGATGACTGCTGTGGCCGAGGAAGATCTGCCAGTCCTTGACGGTAAATATCGGCAGCCAATTCATCAAGGGTAGATTTATCCATGTCTTCCGGAAATGCTACTGGTTCTTTTATCAGTTCTTCTACCTGCAACCTGGCTGCCAATTCGTGATCTGATTCTTCCTGGGATTTGACAGTGACACGTTGTGGTTTTGGCTCGGATCGCGTTTGTACGACAGGCGCTTTGGTTTCTGTCACGACTGACTGCTTGCGCGGTGCCGGAGTGACAGATGGTGTTTCCACTGTTGCGCGATTATTGCCGCCGGAGCTGGCCAGATTGCCGCCTGGTGTGCTGTAAGG
>JAJPJI010000012.1 GCA_021324305.1 Gammaproteobacteria bacterium
CTGGGCATAATGATGATGATAATGTTTCAAATAATATTTGAGAACAGGATCAAGATGAGGATTGCTCAAACTACGTTCATGCCTGGAAAGAAAATTCAGCTGGTCGCAAGATAATGGTATGCCGCCAGCAAATTTCATCAAGAGGTCCTGATAGGCATAGTCATTTGGTTTAAGTGCAAGAGTTGGTTTCATGCGAATCGGGTGTTTAATAATATTGCACAAGTGTATCATAAATCGTGCGAGTCATCACCCTTGAATCGTTTTTGTTATTTTATATGAAAATTCAGGTGCTTATATTCATTATGAATTAGGATTGCCCAGTGATTCATCATGAAATTCCTTGTCAGCATGCTGCCAGCTTTTAACCCAATCAGGCAAGGGCGGAGACTGGATATCCACGCCAATTAATTTAATGACTTCCTGAGGATCGATTGAGCCGGCTGATTTGCGCAGAAAACGGGCCTTGACGATGCTTAACGCGAGAACTTTATTTTTGCATTTGAAATGATGAGCCACATAAAAAAATTTATTATCCCAGCCCATGATGCGTGTGGTTATTTCGAATCGCTGAAAAAGCTGGATCGATTTTCTAAATCGCATCATCTCAGAGGCAACCACTGGATACACAAGGTTTTGTTTAAGTCTGGGAAATGTCTGATTACGTATCATAAAATTAATTCTTGCCAAATCCATAAGTGAAAAGTAGACGCCATTATTCATATGCATGAGGACATCGATATCGGTTGGAAGGACGCGAAATGTTGTTGTCGACTCTTGCAACAGGTCTACTTTTGATTCAAATCTTGAAAATAGCAAGGTCCAGATGAATCTGAATATAAGGTTCATTTGATTTCCCTATTAAGAATGTCATATTTTAGTATAAGCGATTTTACAGATAACCAGATAGGATGAACAAAGACGTTACAAGATTGCAACAGAGTGATAACCTAAGCCGGAAAAAATAGGAGAGTACATGATGAAGCTTGAATACACGAAGGGCGCATGCTCATTGGCGACACGTATCATTATTAATGAAATTGGACTGCCTTGTGAGTATGAATCGGTAGATCTGGCAAACAAAAAAACTCAGAATGGACAAAATTATTTTAATATCAATCCAAAAGGTGCTGTGCCAGCCTTGACACTGGATAATGGTGAAGTGCTGACAGAAAATGCGGTAATTATGCAATATCTTGCTGATTCAACAAATGCTGTTAAACTGCTTCCTCCACAGGGCGACTTCATGCGCTACCGGGTTCTGGAATGGCTGAATTATGTTGCCACTGAATTGCACAAGGGATTTAGCCCCATGTTCAATCCGCATATGCCTCAGGATGTGAAGGATCACGTTATCATCCCAATGCTTAAAGCCAAACTCAGCTTTATTAACATCCACCTGGAAAATCATCGTTATTTGCTTGGTGATGAGTTTACCTTGCCAGATGCATATCTGTTTGTGATGATTAGCTGGGCTGGCTATTTTAAATTTAACATGAATGAATGGGAGTATTTGTCGCGTTATTATACCGAGCTGCAGAAACGAAAATCTGTTCAGCAGTCACTGACAGAAGAGGGATTGAGCAAGGCAGCTGTGTAGGATGGTCTGGTATTTTGCTGCCAAACCGGTAAAGCAGGAAAAATGGTTATTTATGAAAATCTATACTATCAAGGCAACTGTCAAGCTCGAAAATTCCATGTGGGTTGGAATATTCGAGCGCGACGATGATGAAGGTTATGTTGTAGCGCGGCATATTTTTGGCGCGGAACCAACTGATCCCGAGTTATATGGTTTTGTTTCCGAGCATTACTATGAGTTGAAGTTTAGCGGACCCCAAAACCATATTAAACTGGTTATCAAGAGGAAAAAATATAAACGGCTCTTGCGCGATGTACGCCATGAAATGCAAAAGATGTCATCCATGAAAAATACCACTCGAGCCCAGGAAGTTTTGCGTCTTGAGCTCGAGAAAAACAAAAAAATAAAAAAGGCAAAAAGCAGAGCGCAAAAAGAAGCCGAACGTGAAGAAAAATTTAATCTGAAACAACTCAAGAAAAAGAAAAAAATTCGCGGACATTAGCCAGGAATAAATACACGACATAGCAATAGGATTATTATGCCAAACTATATTTCTGTTTTAGGGATGGTTTTATTTAATCTTGTTTTTGTCAGTTTTGTTTATGCTGCGCCCAGAGAGGTTATCATCATCCGCCATGGCGACAAGTTGCAGCAAACCGAAACAGGTCCTGCCTTGTCAGCTAAGGGAGAAATCCGGTCAATTAAATTTGCTTTTTATTTTCTGAATAAATTTGGGGTACCAGATTATATGATTGCCGCCGATCCGGTAGATACGCAGGGAAAAAATTCCTCTATTCGGCCGATACAAACACTCGCGCCGCTTGCCAACATGCTGGAGGAAAAGTATCCGGAAGTCGATGTGCCTATTTTGCATCCCTATGAAAGTTCTGATTATGCAAAGTTGGCCAAATATATTCTTGATAACAAACAATTCAATGGAAAACTGATATTGATATGCTGGAGTCATGGGAAGATACCCGATCTGGCTGCCAAATTAGGTGTAAACGATCCGATACCGGACTGGGACAAGAATGATTATGATTCGGTATATGTGTTGAATTTTGATGGAAGTGGTAAAGTGAAGGAATTCAATATACTCAGTAATCAATATCCTGTCGATTTTAGTGGGTCGTGGCGCGATCTGCTTTTCATGATGCAGAAATAATATCAGCGCATTCTCATTCACGGTTCAGTTTTGAAATTCATAAGTGTTTGATTCCTTATTTATAATCTTTCCATGGCTCAATGTGCTTTGATGTTGAATTCTACTTTTATAATCATGCGGTTATAAAAATGATCTTAAATATAGCCGTCAGAACGAGGTATCTGTTTATGTAAGCTATAATACAAATAGATGACATAAGAATGGGAGAAAAATTATGTTTAACCGAAAAATGTTGTATTTGAACCTTGTTTTTAAAGCATTAGAGGAGGAGCTTGCGAAACTTAAACAGCTCAAAGGAGCTGAATTTATTGAAAATTCTGAAAAATATAATAACCTGATAGATTTTAAAAAAGATGTCATAAAGTTAATGATACTCGCTGCGCAAATAAATCAGAAAGACGCTCATCCAGAATCAGTTAAGTATCCTCCAAAAGTTACCGAATATCTGAAAGAAGATCAGTATACGACATCTGCGCCTGTCCAGCGTAATGATGTAAACAAGTTCAAGAATGAATTACAATCGATGAATCCAGAGGATAAAAAAATTAAATTTGATTCAATGCTAAAAGATTTGCAAACGAATTTTAAACTTAAAAAAATGGATTATCTTCCTAAACTGGCATCTCCTGTTATCGAATCCGAAACAATCATTCATTTGAGAAGAATCAGAAATGAAGTAAACAATTCTATCATCAAGGCCCGTACGGACGCGGAAAGAGACCTTGAACGAAATCCAGATTATAAAATTGGCATTCAATTTGTAAAATCAGCAGACGAGATATTGATGAGTAACATGGAAGAAGAAAAAAAAGTAATTCAGTTTTATGAACTTTTGAAAATCATGAGGTTACAAACGAACTTCAAAATTGAATATTTATCCAAGCATACCAAGAAAAGCACAGATGCACTAAAAGATCTGGCATCAATTACAAATGAAAGTATCAAGGACCTTGAGAAAGTAAAGCCTGATTTGAAATACAATGCGGATGTTATGAATAACGTAGATAAAAAACAATCTGAATTAAGGTCTAAATACGTACAAAAGAACAAAAAGAGAAAAGAAAAAATCAAAGAGATGGACGAAAGAATCAAGGTATCAAAGAGTGAGAAAAATCCAAGAACCAAAGTGACAAAAATATTTGATGATCTGTTAAAAAGGCTGGCATTGATAGATACAGATGCTGCCAAAAGACAATATCACCACGGAGATCAAACTATTCAATCCTTCAGGGAAAACACAATCACACATTTGATTTTAATAGTTCAAGATTGTAAATATAATATGAGTGACTCAGTTAACAACAAGCTTGCTACTTTAAAAGAGCAACTTATAAAGGCCAAAGAAGCAATGGGTGACACAAAAACCCGGCATAAAGTTATGCGTTTTTTTGCAACACGAAGCCCACAGGAAAAGCTGGCAGACATGATTGAAGATGGGCTAAAAGCAATAGAAAAAATTGAAAAGCGCTATAAGATAGCACCACCCGCTTCCAGGCCGGCGCCGCCGGTTTAAATCTGTTCCCATAACACAGGAAACAGGGGATGCTCCATTTTCGAACCCGCTGGCAATTCCATTTCAAGACCATGAAATGCAGGCGAAGTGATCCAGGGTCTGGGCGCGTGAGTGATGTCATCTCCCAAAAAGCGGACTGAAAATACTCGACGGCGGCAATGATTGCCTGCGCCACCAGCAGCGTGCAAGGTCAGCATGTGAAAACAGACGACATCGCCAGGATCAATTTCCCAGCCAATGATTGGATAATTTTCACGTGCAGATTCAATATCAGGCAAGTCGTTGAGAGACCCTTCCGGGAACCATTTAGCCTGATTATCCATGAATGAACGAGGTATCAACCATGGACCGCGGTGCGAGCCTGCTACAAACTCCAGGGTGGAAGATCTGGCTACGGGATCAACAGGTATCCACAGGCTGCAGTTTTGCCAGCCTTCTATATTGTAATATGGCTGGTCTTGATGCCAGGGCGTGACCTGCCGTGTACCTGGTTCCTTGACCAGCATGTGGTCATGATAAAGTCTTGATATTCGGCTTTGCATTAACAGACCAGCGACAATACTGATCGGTGAGTCATGGATAAATCGTTTGTAAAACGAATTACTCTGCCAATTGCAAAAGTCTTCGATGAACCAGCCAGGATCATTCGGCTTGCTTGCAATCTTGGCATTTGGACTGGGGTTTTTCAGGTTTTCGTCGATTCCCTGACGCAGCACTGTAATTTCATCGGGTGAGAGTAATTGGCGTAAACAAACGGCACCATCACGTTGATAGGCATCAATATGCTCTTGTGTCACGCATTTCCTGGCGCGCTGTATCAAATCTTCTGTGACGGTATGTCTCATCAATTTTGTCCCTGTCTGTGTCAATTCCGGTTATCTGCTTCGGCATACTTTCGGATAACAAGAAAATAAACAGGAATACATAGCAAAATCAATATGACCCCGACACTGATGATGCTGGTTTCAAAGCTTGAAATCATCCAGATGGAATATACCGCTGCAAGTAAAGCGATCAGCATGGAGCCGCTGAAAATGGATTTGATAGTGAAAGTTCCGGATTGAATGATAAATTTCAGTTCTGACAGCGTGGTGGCGAAATAAGTCACAAGTGTTAACAGTGCGGCAAGCAGGGCAATGTTATTGAATTGCTTGAGCAATGTCGGCTCGATACTCAAGATCAGAAAAAGCGAGACCAGACTGACTGATAAGATCTGTCCGGCAACAGGCACGTCGTGCCTGGAGAGTTTGGCAAAGATATGTGGAAACAGGTGGTCGCGAGCTGCCGCAAATACGATTTGTCCCTGTATGAGAGTACAAACGTTCAAGGCGCCCAATCCGGAAATAAAAGCACACAGTGCAATCAGAATGGCTGCATAAGATCCAAAGAGCATGGTGCCAGCTTGCGCAAAGGGGAATTGAGAACTTTTAAGCTCGGAAACGGGGATCATTCCCATAATCACAAAACTGCTGAAGACATAGATAAAACAGGTAGCCAGGGTACCAAATACAGTTGCTTTATAAATATCACGTGACCCTTTCGTATTTTCAGCGGGAATAGTTGCAGATTCCAGTCCTATGAATGCCCAAAAAGTCAGTGCAGCGGCGCTGCTGATAGCAGTGAAAGTTGATTCATGACCTGTTGTAAACTGGGTCAGGTTAGCAACATGCAAGCTTCCCAGGCCGATCAAGGAAACGATAATCAGGGGAGTGATTTTGATAATGGTCAAAAATAGCTGTACAACGCCGGCAGTGTGAATACCGATGATATTGACGAGTGCAAATAACCATACGATTCCAAGTTCACATCCCAGCGCAACGTACTGATTATACGCTGGCGTGTTTGCATTCAGGATTGGTGTGATAAATCCAAGATACCCGACCGAGGCTACCGCGATTCCAGCGATAGAGACCATATTACTTATCCAGTATGTATAGGCAATGATGAAACCAGCCATATGTCCGTAAGCCTCTTTGCAATAGACATAAGGCCCTCCGGTCTTGGGAAAGCGCTTGTTCAGACTGCCGAATGTGAGTGCTAGAAAAATCGCACCGATAGAGGTGTATATCCATGACAGGAGTGAGATGGTGCCGTATTCTGCAAGTGAAGCAGGCAAGACATATATTCCTGTTCCTATCATGTTGCCAACTACCAGCGAGATCAGGATCGGTAAACTAAGCGCTTTTCTGTCCATGTGAGCTCCATTGTCATCAGGAAAATAAGGATATTTCCACACGCTCGCGGATTTTCCCGGACTGAATGAGGGATTTAATCGCAGCGATATCGGGAGCGAAATACCTGTCTTCAGCATAGAATGGGACATGCTCACGCACAAGCTGATGCACTTTTTCAAGGCGTGGCGAGGTTTTCAGCGGACTGGAGAAATCAATGCCCTGACACCCAGCCAATAATTCAATTCCGATGATCCCCGCGGTGTTATCAGCCATTTGCAATAAGCGTCTTGCGGCATAAGTAGCCATGCTGACATGGTCTTCCTGGTTTGCGGAAGTTGGCAGGCTGTCTACACTGGCTGGATGCGCAAGCGATTTATTTTCACTTGCGAGCGCGGCAGCCGTCACCTGGGCAATCATAAAGCCGGAATTGACGCCCGGGTTATTGACCAAAAATGCCGGGAGATTACTGAAATGAGGGTCGACCAGTAGTGCTATACGTCTTTCCGATAACGCGCCCATTTCTGCAATACTGACGGCAATGGCATCGGCGGCAAGTGCGACAGGTTCCGCATGAAAATTGCCTCCGGAAAGAATTTCATTCTGCTCAGTGAATACAAGCGGATTATCCGATACGGCGTTGGCTTCAGTCAGCAGGATATCACTGGTATATAAAAGATGTGACAGGCATGCTCCCATGACCTGAGGCTGGCAGCGCAGCGAATATGGATCCTGAATTTTTCTGCAATCACGATGGGATTCGCGTATTTCACTGTCCTTCAACAAATCCCGAATCAGTTTTGCAACCCTGATTTGGGAAGCATGACCGCGTACAGCCTGAATTCGTTCATCAAAAGGGGTATCACTGCCACGTGCCGCGTCAACGGACAATGCGCCTGCGGTGATAGCTGAGACAAATATATCTTCAGCCGCTAGCAGTCCCTGGATTGCTAATGCGGTGGAAACCTGCGTACCATTCAATAATGCAAGTCCCTCTTTGGGGGCAAGCTTGATCGGTTTCAAATTGACTTTCGCAAGTGCTTCACTGGCTGAAATGGTTTTTCCCTGGTGGCGTGCTTCACCGACTCCAATCAGGATGGCGCTTAGATGCGCAAGCGGTGCCAGATCACCTGATGCGCCAACGGATCCCTGAGATGGAATGCAAGGATAGATTTTTGCATTATATAAACGCAGCAATGCTTCAATGGTTTCCGGTTTTACACCTGAATAGCCGCGGGCAAGGCTGTTAATTTTTAATGCGAGTATCAATCGCACCGTTTGGTCACTGAATATTGCACCAGTACCTGCTGCATGAGACAAAACAATACTGCGCTGCAATGCTTCGAGTTCCGAAGTATTAATTCGGGTGCTCGCCAGTAAACCGAAGCCGGTGTTGATGCCATATACAGTTTGATCTTCATTTATGATTTGGGAGATTAGTTTTTCTGAAGCCTGGATTCTCTCCTGACTCGCTGGTTCGATTTCCAGTATAGTGTCTTCATTGAGCAGGCGGCGTAAGTCTGAAAACCCAAGTTTTCCTGGCTGAAGTTCGAGTTTTATCATGATGACACCATCGGTAATTTCAATCGTTGCTCTTTCGCGCATTGAATTGCTATTTCATAACCTGCGTCAGCGTGGCGCATCACTCCTGTCGCTGGGTCGTTTGTTAATACGCGCTCGAGTCGCTTGGCAGCTGCATCGCTTCCATCGGCAACAATTACCATGCCAGCATGTTGTGAATATCCCATGCCGACACCGCCGCCATGATGTATGCTTACCCATGTCGCGCCGCTTGCGCAATTTAACAACGCATTCAGCAATGGCCAGTCTGATATGGCATCAGAGCCATCTTGCATGCTTTCTGTTTCACGATTTGGACTTGCAACAGAGCCTGAGTCGAGATGGTCGCGTCCAATGACGACAGGCGCTTTCAGCTCTCCTTTGCGAACCATTTCATTGAATGCCAATCCCAGGCGTGCTCTGTCTCCAAGGCCTACCCAGCAAATTCTGGCCGGCAATCCCTGGAATTGTATATGCTGTTTTGCCATATCCAGCCAATTAAGCAAATGTGAATCATGCGGCATGAGCTCTTTTACTTTTGCATCGGTACGGAAAATATCTTCAGGATCACCGGATAATGCCGCCCAGCGGAACGGGCCCACACCACGGCAAAATAATGGCCGTATATAAGCAGGGACGAATCCCGGGAAATCAAACGCGTTTCTGACACCCATGTCTTTGGCCATTTGTCTGATATTGTTACCGTAATCAAATGTGGGTATGCCCTGATGATGAAAATCGAGCATCGCCTGCACCTGGATTGCCATCGATTCTTTTGCTGCCTGAATGACTTTCTGTGGATCGGAGAGGCGCATTTTTGCAGCCTGTTCAAGCGTCCAGCCGCGTGGCAGATACCCGTTTAGCGGATCATGTGCGCTGGTCTGGTCGGTCACGAGATCTGGCTTGACGCCGCGCTTGACCAGTTCCGGAAAGATATCAGCGGCATTTGCCAGCAGGCCCACTGATATGGGTGTGCCTCTAGAGCAATTTGCGGAAAGAATAGCAAGTGCTTCATCCAGGTCTCTTGCCTGCATATTAAGATAACCGGTTTCAAGGCGACGCTTGATGCGCACGGGGTCGCACTCGACTGCAAGCATGGAGGCGCCGGCCATGGTGGCTGCCAGTGGCTGTGCCCCACCCATGCCACCCAGTCCGCCGGTCAGAATCCATTTGCCGCGCAAGTTACCGCCAAAATGCTGATTGCCAGCCTCGCAAAATGTTTCATAAGTGCCTTGAACAATTCCCTGGCTTCCTATGTAAATCCATGAGCCAGCGGTCATCTGTCCATACATCATTAACCCTTTTTTATCGAGCTCATTGAAATAATCCCAGGTGGCCCAATGTGGAACGAGATTGGAATTGGCGATCAGGACACGAGGTGCGTCCAGGTGAGTTTTGAAGATGCCGACAGGCTTCCCTGATTGAATTAACAAGGTTTCATCATCGTTCAAATTTATCAGTGATTCGACAATCTTGTCGTAACATTGCCAATTACGAGCTGCACGTCCGATACCGCCATAAACGACCAGATCACTGGGTAATTCCGCGACATTTGGATCAAGATTATTCATAAGCATGCGTAATGCGGCTTCCGTGAGCCAGCTTTTTGCACTTAATCGAGAGCCATGCGGTGCGCGTATTAAACGCGAGACGTCATGGCGTGGAGTTATATCAGGCATGGTAGTGTGTCCTAGGATTAGGTAAGGTGACGTGACACAAGCTTTCCTGGCAAAATTGCCAGTCTCGGAGCTTGGTTTGTCATCTTACATTTTGTGATGATGAATGATTTCATATATCAAATTAGCTGCAAGCTTGGTGGTGCGTAAATCGATATCATATTTTGGCGACAACTCTGCAATATCGTAACTGACGACTTTTCCGGATGCAGCGAGTTTTCTGATGGCTGGAATGACCTGCCAGGGTGTCAAGCCAAGTGCTTGCGGTGCGCTGACGCCAGGCGCATAAGCTGATGCGAACACATCAAGACAGATACTTAGATAAATGACCTGATTGTAATAAATGACATTGTTAACCAGGTTCATGCTTTTCTGCATGTCGCCTTCCTGGATATCATCGGCATAGGCAATTTGTACCTGATAATCCTTCGCGGTATTGAATAATTGCCGGATATTTCCCGCATTCTGTACGCCGATACAGTTGTAATCAAAACGGCGATTGGTTTTATTATGAGCCTCTGCGATTTGCAAAAATGGTGTGCCTGAACTGCCCCTGCTTTCAGCTAGAAGCGGCCGCATGTCCAGATGGGCATCCATATTGATGATGCCAAGGTTGTTGTTAGGATATCTTTTTTCAATTCCCTGAAAATTGCCCCATGCAACTTCATGTCCTCCGCCAAGCACGATAGGGATAATTTCATGTTGCAGCAGTGTGAATACGGCTTTGCCCAGCGCTGCTTGAGCTTCTTCCAGATTATTGTCTGTGCAAGAAATATCGCCTGCGTCATAACAGACAATATCCCGCCTATGAATCGGCAGTTTTGCGAGCGTCGCGCGGATCGCGGCGGGGCCGTCTGCTGCGCCCAGCCTTCCAAGGTTTCGCCGTATCCCTTCATCACAGTTAAAGCCGAGCAGGGCAAAAGCGGGTTTGTTGACGGCTGGAATTTCATTCTGTAAATCAAGCAGATGAATAACCTGAAAAAAACAGGACGCATCAGGTGAATCGGTTCGACCCTGCCACAAAGAGTTTGAAGGAGGAATATAGCGGTCAGCCCATGTCATTAGAATATGTACTCCTTGGTGTTTTGATGTATTCTCTTGCAGTTAATGGATAATGGCAAGTGTGAGTTGAAATACGGTGTTGCTGAACGAAAGAGCGTTTTGAAAGGATTAATTGATGAGCAAACAATATGATGCGATTTGGATAAATGGGCGGATTGCTACCTGTGAACAGGGTTATGGTTTGGTTGAAAATGCTGGGATTGCCATTAAAGACGGCAAAATTGCCTGGATAGGACTAATGAATTCCCTCGGAGTTTCACCGGCTGACAGTGCGAGGGATGTGTATGATGTACAGGGGCGATGTATTACACCAGGATTTGTCGACTGTCACACGCATCTGGTTTTTGCCGGAAACCGTGCTCATGAATTTGAACAACGTTTACAGGGAATCACTTATGAAGAAATCGCACGTCAGGGAGGTGGCATTCAGTCAACTGTTAAGGCGACACGCGCTGCTTCGGAAGATGATTTGTTCAGACAGAGCATGGTGAGAGCGCAGGCATTGATGAAGAGCGGCGTTACCACGCTGGAAATAAAATCGGGTTACGGACTGGACTGGCCGACAGAACTGAAAATACTGCGTGTGGCAAAGCGGATCGCGGATACACTGCCTGTCACTGTGAAAAAAACGTTTCTTGGCGCGCATGCCATTCCACAGGAGTATCGCGGCAGGGCTGATGAATATGTCAATCTGGTATGCCAGGAAATGATTCCGGCTGTGGCCAAGGAACAATTAGCAGATGCTGTTGATGTTTTTTGTGAAAAAATCGCATTCAGCCTCGAACAAACAGAGCGCGTCTTTGAAACCGCAAAAGCGTACGGGCTCGATGTAAAATGTCATGCCGAGCAACTGTCTGATTCCGGCAGTGCTGCAATGGCCGCCAAATATCGGGCTTTGTCGGCGGATCATCTGGAACATGTTTCTGCTGCAGGCATCAAGGCGCTTGCTCATTCGGGAACAGTCGCTGTTTTATTGCCTGGTGCGTTTTATTTTCTTCGGGAATCAAAATTACCGCCTGTTGAATTATTGCGTAAACACGACGTGCCAATCGCAATCGCGACGGATTGCAATCCTGGCACGTCGCCTATGCTGTCATTGCAAATGATGCTGAATATGGCATGTACACTCTTTAAGCTGACTCCAGTGGAAGCGCTGGTAGGTGTTACCCGAAATGCGGCAAAAGCTTTGGGTCTTGAGAATACACACGGAACATTAACACCAGGCAAGACAGCTGATATCGCAATTTGGGATGCAGCTCATCCATCTGAGCTGGCATATTACATGGGCGATAATCCGTTACATCAGTTGATTCGTGCAGGAAAGACCGTAAGCACATAAAAATCAACCCTCAAAATTTCCGATATCAATTCCCTGAGCAATCTGATTTAGCAGTGACAGAAGCAAGGCCAAGCTGCCATCTCGCTAGAAAAAATGGTGAGTATCAAATTATCAAGATGAGTCGATATACATGAATTATTAAAAAACTGAATAAAAATGCGCCAATATAAGAAAAAGCAGACATTTTGTCGATAGTCAGTGCGTAAGGAAGCAAAGAATTTTGTGTGATAATGTATTTATTCATTAATTAAAAAAATGAGGATTTTTATGCATCAGCAAATAAGAAAATATGATGCCATTATTGTTGGTGGTGGAAAAGCAGGTAAAACATTAGCCATGGATTTTGCCAAGGCAGGAAAAAAAGTAGCGATGATTGAGCGTGGTATGGTTGGTGGAACATGTATCAATGTCGCATGTATCCCAACTAAAGCAATGGTGGCGAGTGCCAAGGTTGCACATTTAGTAAGAAAAGCCAGGGAATATGGGATTGATGTGGGAGAAATGAACATCAATCTAAAGACTATAATAGACAGAAAAAATAATATCGTTAAGAGTATGCGTGATGCGAATTTGAAAGCTTTTCTTGCTTCTGGTATGGATCTTATTATAGGAAATGCTCATTTTACTGGATATAAGCAAATACAGGTTGAATTAATCGAGCCGATGGATGGTAAAACCACCATGGAAATTACTGCAGATCACATTTTTATTAATACAGGTGCATTGCCATTCATACCGGATATTCCGGGTTTAAAAGAAATACCCTATCTGACCAATGAATCCATTATGGAATTAGAATCAGTCCCTGAACATTTAATTATTCTTGGTGGAGGATATATTGGACTTGAATTTGGGCAAATGTTTAAACGATTAGGCAGTAAGGTGACTATTATTGAGTTGAGTAAGGAATTTTTACCAGCAGAAGACAGGGACATTGCTGATACTATTAAAACGTTGCTTGAAGACGAAGAAATCAAATTCATGCTGGGGTTTGGAATTGCAAAAGTCAGTAAACAAAACGGACAGTTGTCTCTCGAAATTAAAAGTGATACCGAGACACATACCCTGATCGGTACACATTTATTGATATCTGTTGGGCGAATCCCTAACACAAAAAACTTGAATCTTTCAGCGACAGAAGTTCAGGTGGATTCACGAGGCTTTATCACGGTTAATGAATATCTTGAAACGAATGTGCCTGGTATTTGGGCGTTAGGCGATGTGAAGGGAGGCCCGCAATTTACACATGTTTCACTAGATGATTATCGTATTGTAAAAAACAATCTGCAGTCAAATAAACATATTTGCTCAATACAGGAACGTCTGGTTCCCTATACCGTTTTTATTGATCCTGAGTTAGCACGAGTCGGTTTAACTGAAAAAATGGCTCGTGATAAGGGATTGCAAATCAAGGTTGCAAAATTGCCTGTTGCAGATATACCGAGAGCAAAAACACTGAGTGAAACCGATGGCATTCTCAAGGTCATTGTTGATGCAAACACGCATAAAATTTTAGGCGCAGCCGTTTTATGCACAGAGGGTGGTGAGGTAATGGCAAGTATAGAGCTTGCCATGCGGGCTGGAATGAAATATGAAGATCTCAAAAACGGTATATTTGCACATCCTACGTTAGTGGAGGGGTTAAACCAATTATTCAGCATGATATGAGATGCATGACCATCGTCTCGAGTTTCTGAAAAGTTACTGATGCTGTTCTGAATCTGTGATGTTGATTTTCAGGAAGACGGAATCAATTAACGATTGATTGGTATATGAAATTTTAACGTCAATGTATTGAAAGGATTCTAAAAATGATGCGTGGAAATGAGGTTGTAAATTTTAGCAAATCCGATATTAAAAACACGAAACAGTTATTATTCAAGATATATGATTTTATACAGTTAAATATATATGCAGCGAATTTGGTTGAAGGTGTAATCAAGAGCTTGCCGGAAATCGATTTTGATTATACGACAAAAACTGCTGAACCGTTCTCAGAGGATGCGTATTCAAGGTATTTGGAATCTCTTATTAATTTTAAAAAATATTTCAAAAAAAATTATTCGCTGTTATTAAATGCATTTAATGAATTCAAGAACAAGCTATATATGATGGCTGCATTTTTTATAAAAATACTGGATATCAGCAAAGATGATCTTGAAAACAAAAATAAAGTCATCGAGTTAATCAACAAAAAAATAAGTAACATATTGCCATTAACAGGGGCTTTGAATATTCTGACGTTACTGATTCAGACATTGAAATCAATCGAATTCGAGAATGTTCTCGAAGCGATAAATGCCTTGTTCCAGAAAAAAGTTCATAGCACCATAGATGAGTATATTAAATTACATCCGGTCAAATCTGGCAAATCGAACGCAGGTGATAAAAACAGGAAAGATGTCTTTCTGGATGGACATATTGTTATCGCGCAGTATCCAACCCGGTGCAATCTGATATTGAACGATATATTAAAGTATGTTGACAGTTTAAGAATCATATTTCATGAAAATGATATTCGCCAGCTAAATCTGGCAATATCGAAGATTGAACATACATTATTGTTCTGCAATAATGTGGAAGCTAAGCTTAAAGCCAAGGTTCTGCCGCATAGAATATATGCACGCGAGCTATCAAATCAAGGTGCTACGTTTTTTAACCTCGATCCGTCTCTGTTTAACTGTTTAAGGGAAATAAGGCATTTATCTGTGTTGGTAGCGCTTAATATTGGTGGGGAGCGAAGCGATTCAATCAAAAAAATGATTTTCCGCTTAATGGAGCTTTATGATTTGTGTCACGACAAAGAGAGTGTACCGCAAATCAAAGCTGCAAAACATGCCGATTTTCCAGGTGAACAGTCACGTATCCGTATCAAGCAGAAATTGAAACCATTGATTATTGACCCTGAGTTTTTGGCATCATATCAACTCATTTCAATTATTCAAAATGCAATTAAAACACGATGTGAGTCTATTCATGGTCCTTTGATGAATAAATTACGCTTAATGTCACAGGTGCTTATGGAAGTCATGACTGAATCAGTGTCATATGAAGAGAGTGGTGAAGCGACTAGCAGATCTGGTTTGTTTCAGTATGATTGCCAGGAGAGTGATCTGGCTATTGAGATCAAAACAGTTATACTTGCTATGTCCAATGTGAACGAATATGGCGATAGAAAAGTTGGATTACAAAACACCTAAAAATAAAGTTTTATTGAGCAACATAGTATATAAGCCAGCTTTAAAAATGAGAATCTGATCTTTAAGCTTGATTCATAAGTCTAATGACCTGCCCCGGGATTTTCAAACCAAGCTGATTTAGAGATAATGCCCCTCAAACGAGGGCATTGTATGAAAAAGAGTCGATATTCCGAAGAACAAATCGTTCGAA
>JAJPJI010000030.1 GCA_021324305.1 Gammaproteobacteria bacterium
GCTGGCGAGATATATACAAAAGCGGGACAGAGCAAATCGCGGCTATTCCCATGCGTGTGGTTGGTCCGGTCCGGATTATCAGCACTGAAGTCGATGAAGAAGTGCCATTGCCGCTTGCGACCCTGGAATCGCCTTTGTGGCCTTCCACGCATCGTGGAGCGCGTGTGTGCACGCAGGCGGGCGGAATCAGGGCGATTATTCTTGATGAGCGCATGACACGTTCTATCCTGGTTGAAGCAGACTCAGCTGCCGAAGTCCATCAGGTTTATCTCGATATCCAGAAACAAAAAGACAAATTACAAGCCATTATCAGCATGACCAGCCGGTTTGCCAGGCTGATTGATGTGCATGCCCAGGTCGTGGGATGCATGCTTTATTTGCGGTTCGAGCTGCTGACCGGCGATGCCGCAGGCCACAATATGGTGACGCTTGCTTCAGACCGCATGCTCGAATGGATATTGGACAACTATCCAGTATTAAGATATGTCACCATTTCCGGGAATTATTGCAGTGATAAAAAAGCATCTGCCGTAAATGGCATTTTAGGGCGGGGTAAAAATGTGGTGGCTGAAGTGATGATTTCCCGTCGCCTCTGTGAGCGTTTTTTGAGAACCTCGCCGGAAAAAATCATTGAATTAAATATCAAGAAAAATCTGCTTGGAAATATTGTTGCTGGCGGTTTGCGTACGGCGAATGCGCATTTCGCGAATATGCTGCTCGGTTTCTATCTGGCGACAGGGCAGGATGCGGCAAATATCATTGAAGGATCGCAGGGAATTGTTCACGCGGAGATGCGCGGCGACGATTTGTATTTTTCAGTGACACTGCCAAATGTCATTGTTGGGGCGGTGGGAAATGGTAAAAACCTGGATTTTGTCCGGGAAAATTTACAGTTGCTGGGATGTCTTGAAAAGCGGGACTCGGGGTACAACGCAAGACGATTGGCAATCATTGCTGCGTCAGCCGTATTATGCGGAGAATTGTCATTGCTTGCTGCGCAAACCAACCGTGGTGAGTTGATGCGCAGTCATTTAAAGCTTGAACGTAAAAACAAAGAGGAATCATGACAGTGGATAGAGTCGGTGTGGTGAAAGTCGGTATCGATACGCTTGCTGTATATACGGCGCATTATGCGCTTGAACTTGCTGCGCTGGCGAAAGCCAGAGGCATCGATCCTGACAAGTATCATACCGGCCTGGGCCAGTATGTGATGTCCGTGCCGCCTCCCGGAGAAGATATCGTGACTATGGCGGCAAACGCTGCCCGCCAGGCGCTGCGCGGCATTGATATTCATTCCATCGAAATGCTGCTTTTTGCAACCGAATCAGGCATTGACCAATCCAAGGCGGCAGGTGTGTATGTGCATGGACTGCTGGGCTTGCCGCCGCATTGCCGGGTGGTTGAATTAAAACAGGCCTGTTACAGTGGAACCGCTGCCATTCAGCTGGCGTTACCGTATTTACGTGAAAATCCGGAAAAGAAGGTGCTGGTGATTGCATCGGATGTGGCCCGTTATGGATTGGGCACGCCGGGTGAATCCTCACAGGGTTGTGCCGCCGCTGCATTCATATTATCCGCCAATCCGCGCATCATTGCGCTTGAGCCCGAGTACGGTGTCACGACAGAAAATGTCATGGATTTCTGGCGGCCGAACTATATGCATGAAGCTCTCGTTGACGGGAAATATTCGAGCAAACTTTATCTGGTCATGCTTGAAAAATGCTGGGAGCGATATCGGTCTTTGTCAGGCCGCCATTTTATGGATCATGACTATTTTTGCTATCACACGCCAGTGCCTCGTCTTGTCGAAAAAGCGCATCAGCATTTGCTGAAAATAAATGACAGGCAGGATCAGTCCGAGCACATTTCCGACATGCAAATTCAGCATTCACTTGAGTATGGACGTAAAGCCGGCAACAGCTACACGGCATCATTGTATGTTGCCCTGGCTTCCATGCTGGATCTGGCCAATCAGGATTTAACCGGCAGGCGTATCGGTTTTTATAGTTATGGATCAGGATGCGTCGCGGAATATTTTAGCGGTGTGGTGCAGCCCGGATACCGTAACGTGCTCAATACGAAATTCCATAGCGATCTGTTTGCCGCACGTCAGCTGTTGAGTTATGACGAATATGAGCAGTTTTTCAATTTCCGATATGCAGAAGACGGCAGTGAGCAGGAAATTCCATTCTATCGCACCGGCGAGTACCGTCTGGCCAGAATGCAAGGCCATAAACGAATTTATGAAAAAGTGGAGGCGGTTATTGCGCGTCCTGTGGAATCTGTCAATGTGGCCGCTGCGTCATCTACGGCATCCGTCATTGCGAGCCCTGCGTTTATGGCAGGGTGCAACAATCCATCTGGTTCTGGATCGCCACGCTCTGCTCGCGCTGACGAATCATCAAGTATCATCAAGGTATTTGCTCCGGGAAAATTAATCTTGTCCGGCGAACATGCTGTTGTTTATGGCAAACCAGCTCTTGCGATGGCAGTCAATCGTTATGTCACTGCCACAGTCAGCAGGGAGACAGTGCCGTCTGTATTGTTTGATTTATCCGATCTCTCCCACCATAGCCGTTTAAGCGTTGATGCACTGCATCGTATGAAAGATAGAATCAAGCAAAAATATTATCGTTTCATACGCGGTGATTACAGTATTCGTGATGTGCTGCAAAAACCATTTGAGCTGGCGCAATTTGCCATGGGGGTGCTGGCGGAATCACTGAATCTTACCTTGCCGCATGGCGTCAGGATTCAGGTGCAATCCGATATTCCGATAGGCTGCGGCATGGGATCATCCGCGGCGACAATTATCGGTGTGATGCAGGCAATCTCCAGTTATATGCAGCTGCCGGTTCCGCATGACAAACTTTATCGTCTTGCGCTGGAAGCGGAAAATATGCAGCATGGTTATTCAAGCGGACTGGACTTGCGTGTCGTCATGCATGGCGGATGTCTTTTTGTGGGTGGGCAGGAATTAAAGCAGCGCCCGGTTCCTGCTTTGCCTATGTATCTGGTGAACACGGGCACACCGGTGACCACCACTGGACAGTGTGTCGAGCGGGTTGCTGACCATTTTAAATCCGGCCAGACAGGAGATGACTTTGCGGCGGTAACGAGGGCAATGGATACGGCGTTACAGGAGCAATCATGGGAAAAAATGCACGAAGCAATTCGCCATAATCATGAGCTTCTTGTGCGAATCGGGGTCGTACCGTTACAAGTACAAAATTTTATCTCTCAAATTGAAAGTTCAGGCGGCGCAGCAAAAATCTGCGGATCAGGCGCTGTCGCAGGAGACCGCGCTGGCGCGGTGCTGGTTGTATCTGAGGACAAAAACACAGTGACTTCTCTGAGTGCGCGCTATGGATATAATGTGATTCCAATTTCGGGCGAAGCCAGAGGCGTTCATGCTGCCTGACTCAGAAGTGTGGATGAGGCTACTCTGGCTCGCTTATGACGAATGATCAACCAGCCTTCTCCTTAAATTCTCAAGAGGAATAGTGATGTCATTTAAAGCCTCGGCTCCTGGTTCCATGATGCTGCTTGGTGAATATGCTGTGCTGCATGGCAAGCAGGCTCTGGTATGCGCGGTAGACAAGCGGATCACGGTGACACTGACACCGAGAGAAGACACGCGAATTGAAATACACTCTTCCATTCATGGTCATTATGCCACAGAGATTGCCGAGTTAAGTATTGAACGGCCGTTTCATTTTGTTTTGGGCGCATTAAGGCAGAACCAGTCGAAATTGAAACGCGGATGTCATATCGATATCACATCAGAGTTCTCAGACAAGATCGGATTGGGTTCGTCAGCGGCTGTGACTGTCGCGACGCTAGCGGTGCTCGCCAATTGGCTCAATCTTAAGGTCTCTCTTCCTGAGCTTGTGCGTCAGGGCAGGAATCTTGTGCGCCAGATTCAGGGAGTCGGATCAGGCGCGGATATCGCCGCATCCGTGTATGGCGGCATTGTCGGCTACTCAACGCAGCCGCTGGTTGTCGAAAAGCATGCGATCACGCATCCTATTACTGCCTTGTATGCCGGATACAAGACACCGACGGTTGATGCAATTAAAAAAGTCCATAATTATTTCTCAGCTTATCCTGTTCTGTATCGGCATATCTGCAATAGCATAGGTCAATGCGCTGTGGAGGCATCGCGGCTGGTACGCATGGGAGAATGGAAAAAAATCGGCGAAATCATGAATACGCAACAAGGCATGATGGAATCGCTCGGTGTAAGTTCATCACATCTGCGCAATCTCGTGGATAACTTGCGCAATCAGCCAGGCATACTGGGTGCAAAAATTTCCGGCTCTGGTATGGGAGACTGTGTGATAGGATTAGGTGAGCTGCCGGACGATTATGTATGTACAGCCAGCCAGCAAGGTGTTGAGCTTATTCCCGTCAAGATGACATTACAAGGAGTCTATTGTGAAAAAATCTGATGTCATCCAGTTGATATTTCATAACAAGCTGCCAGTTGAACCTGCACGTGAAAAAGGCCTCGCATTTGCACCGACGAATATTGCTCTATGCAAATACTGGGGTAAGCGGGATAGTGAACTAAACTTGCCGATGACAGGCAGTCTTTCAATTGCATTGCCTGACAAGGGAGCGCTCACAAGCCTGATGCTTCATGACAATGGCTGTGATGTTATCACGCTCAACGGTAAGGAGCTCCCGGGAGATAGCGCGTTTGTCTTGCGTACCACGCAGTTTCTGGATTTGTTCCGTCCGGAAAGAAAATGGTTTTTAAAGATTGATATTAATATGAATATACCGGTTGCAGCAGGACTTGCTTCCTCAGCAGCGGGTTTTGCTTCGCTGGTTTCAGCATTAAATGACTTGTTTGGCTGGAAACTGTCAAGGCGTGAATTATCCATCCTTGCCCGGTTAGGCAGCGGCAGTGCATCACGATCATTATGGACCGGGTTTGTGGAGTGGCACGCGGGTGTGCAAGCCGACGGGATGGATTGTTATGCCGAGCAGCTCAAGGATGAGTGGCCAGGGCTCATGATAGGTATTGTTTCGGTCGCGGAAGGTGAGAAGCCTGTCTCTTCAAGGGAAGCCATGCAGCGTTCAGTGGATACGAGTACGTTATATACTGCCTGGCCAAGAAAAGTCGCCCGTGACCTGGTGATTTTGCGGCAGGCGCTGCATGTGAAAAACTTTTCACTCCTTGGCGGTACCGCGGAATCCAATGCATTAAACATGCATGCAACCATGATCAGCAGTTGGCCGCCAGTCTGTTATTTCCTGCCTGAAACCATCGCCATGATGCATAAGGTTTGGGATCTGCGTCGCAGCGGTCTTGAGATTTATTTCACCCAGGATGCCGGCCCGAATCTGAAATTACTGTTTCTGGAAAATGATAAAGATAAAATTTTTGAACATTTTCCACAGGTGGAAATGATTCAGCTGTTTGAGTGACAACGGTTTCTCATTTTAACCCGGTATTTAAAACGCGGGTGTTATCACTCAGCAGGTCACTGATTTCGACATCCGATTTGAGTGTTTCGATGTTTTTTTGGATTTTTGTCTTGCCGCATATCTCCACATATTCTTTTATGATGTTTTCCGTGTTGATGATCTGCAGCTTGTAGAGCGGATTCTGATCGATTTTCTTAGCAAACTTGGCATTGTGCTCAGCGAATTCCGACAGTATCTTTTTCAGCACCGAGTCTCCATGTTTGACGAGAAAATCATGGAATTGAGGCAGTTTTAATAATTCCGCCCTAATCAATTGCATTCTTTCCGCCTGATGCTTGGCCATCATTTCGATATTTTTTTCATCGCTGATGTGTAATTGACTCAGACTGCGATATATGTCCGGCCCGCTGAGAATATATTTTAATAATGTCGTGAATTTATAATGTATAAATACCGGATTCGCGGCCAGCTTCTGATAGATGGCGTTATCAGCAGACTGAAATGCATTCTGTGAAACCCGGAAAAATTTCGATGCTGCTCTGATAAAGGATTCCGGGAAGTAGCGTGCCGGTGTTGTGGGCCAGTACCAAGGAGCGGCGTCGGTGAGAATCGGGAAATTGAGAATGTCCCGCGCCGTGACATTAAAGCGGTTTCCTGGAGCTCGGAATGTCCAATCAAGTGGTCCGATGCTTTTGAATTTATAAGTCATCGGCCATGGCGACATGTCAAAGTCAATACGTTTTCCGTCTTTTGACATGTTGCCGGTATGGCAGTCATCTTCTTCGAAGATATAGCTTGTCGTGAGTCCGATTCCCAGGCCTTTCATGATGCGAAAGTTTTTTAAGTCCTTCGCTGTCACCTGGATTTTTCTTATTGAATTTTTAACGGGATTGGATGCATCCTGGTTCGTTAGAAATACTTCGCAAATGATTTTGCTGTCCGGTTTGTTTTCCAGATCCAGTCCTTCCCTTCTGGCTCGCTCGTCGATTGCATCCAGATCATCAATCGTCATATCTTTCAATACATCAATCTGAAAATCACTTTCGCGCAAGGGATCCTGCAAGGTGGATTTGAAACCAGAAACGGCTTTCATCAATACACCGATTTTATTGAAGCTGCTATCATAAATGGTTTTACCGGATTTCGGCGCATGATGCGGAGCAATCAGCCTGTAAAAACTGCAGGTCGTCGATTCCAGTTCATACATGTTTGGATCGATGGGCGTGAGTTTATCCTGCTTGAAAAAATACAGTGACCTGTGCTTGTGTTTGCTTTTGCGTTTTCGCATCTGATAAATATTATGAAAAGATTCCGAGATGTTTTCTGAAACCTTTTCATAATCACTTTCAGGGCGCTGCGCCAAGGGAATGGGTGTGGGAACAATCATTGTAAAAAAATTTGATTCAATCAGGGACTTGTCGCCGTGGTTGCTGGATCCCTGTTTGGACAGGTCACTGTCGTATAGGTTTTTACTGTCTGTCAATTGCAAGGAGCTTGAACTCGTCAGTTTGCTGCTGTCTGAAAGAGGGTGCTCGTCATCGCTTTTTAAAAGGACAAACTGCGACATTGGCATAATTTGTGTTTGCCCGCTCCGCAACGTGGTGGATTCGGATTCTGGTTGTTTTACTTCTGATTCGTCACGGTTTGGCGGTGACAGGCTTGCTGTTGTGTCGGGCATGAATGTGGGCCCGAGATAGTCATCGTAAATCGTTATGCTATCAACATGCAGCTTGATGCCATTTGATATCAGCGATTTGTTTAGCAGCCAGGTGGTGCTTTTGCCGCTTGTTATTTGTTCTTTGCTGCGATTGAATGCCATCCATCATTCCTTGGCATAATTTAATTTCACCATAACAAAGAATTATTAAGATAATCTTATATATTAATTTCTTTAATTATCAATAAGTTGATTATTTTGTCAATGTCGGGTAAATCATTTTTACTCAAGATTGCGCCACGCCAGGGAAGGTTTATCCCGGCAAGTTCTAAGCCGGGGTGGCTATTTCTTCTTGAATAGCTGCCTGGCTTTTTGACTTTCCTGTTGATGGTCAACAATGGGAGCAGGGTAATTTGTCATCAAATGTGAAGGAGTTTTATTCAGAGTGTGTATGGTTTTTGCCGGTATGGCGGCAAGTTCCAGGATCCAGCGTTTGATGTATAAACACTCCGGATCAAATTTTTCCTGCTGCAGCCAGGGATTAAATATCCGAAAATATGGCTGCGCGTCACATCCCGTGGAAGCGGCCCATTGCCAGTTTCCGTTATTTACTGCCGGGTCATAATCAACCAATTTTTGCGCGAAATACTTTTCACCCCAGCGCCAGTCGATATGTAAATCTTTTGTGAGAAAAGAAGCAGTAATCATACGCACACGATTATGTATGTATCCGGTGGTATTTAATTCGCGCATACCTGCATCAACAATCGGGAATCCTGTCCGTCCTTCACACCAGGCACGAAAATGCTTTTCATTTCTGCTCCACTTGATATTGGCATATTGGTCGTGAAATGAATTTCCAAAGACTTGCGGATAATGGAAAGCGATCTGCGTGAAAAAATCACGCCAGTAGAGCTCCCGGATAAGAGGATGATGTCTGCCAAAATATTTGAGGATGACGGAATGAAATTCTCGAATGGACAAGGTCCCGAATTTATTATGCGCGGAAAGCTTCGATGTTCCATCCACTGCCGGGATGTCGCGCATTTCCTGATAGTTGTCCAATGCGCTGACTTTTTTTAACAATGCAAGGGCTTCCTTGCGGCCGCCTTTTACTGCGATATTATGATTCTGTTTTTGCAATAATTTTTGCAGCGTTGTATTGTCTTCAAAAGAAATGGCGTCACGATAGTAATTTTTCCGCAGGTTTTTTATCGGGTCGTTTACTGGCAATTGAGAGGCCCGATTAAAATAATGCGTAAAAATGGTATAGGGCAACTGATCGGGTTTTAGGGCTTGTTCGGGTTCATGCAGCATGACATCAGCGGCATTGTGAAAATCAATGCCATGTTCACGGCAGAGCCATTCAATTTTTTTATCACGCTCTCTGCTGAAAGGCGTGTAATCACGATTGATGAACACGGCCTGAATTTTTGTTTCCCCGATGATGCGCGCGACAATATCCTCCGCCACACCATAAAAAAAATATAATCTGCCATTGCTTTCCCGCAGTGCGGTATCGAGATCCCTGAGTGAATTAGCCATGAACTGAATGCTGTTTTCACTTTTATAGTCATTATGCTCGATCTGCCGTTTGTCAAAGATAAAACACGGTATGACCATGTCTGATGATTCAAGTGCGTGGATCAGCGCTGAATTATCTTGCAGACGCAAATCTCTTCTAAAGATATGCAAGCCGAGTTGATAGGATTTTTTCATCGAATTATCACGACATCATATAAATCGCCAGCAATGCAAAAACGATGCCCATAAACTGTTTGCCGTTGATGGTTTCCTGCAAAAGGAAATAGGACAGGATAATGGTGACCAGAGGATAGAGAGCGGTCAATGTAACCACGGTGGTCACTTTTCCCTTGTCTGCTGCGATCAGATAAAAAAGACAGCCCACACCATATGCGATGCCAGTCAGCACGCCATAGCTGAGGCCTTTTATGTCAGTAGCTGGTTTGAAATTCAGCATGCCAAGCGCTACAACTCCCACAAGCAATACACCAGCAGTCTGAAAAATAAGTGCACTGCGGGAATCGATATAGACAATAGTGAGTTTTGAAAACAGACCCCACAAGCCAAAGCTGAGTAAAGCCATCATCGCGGCGGGTAACCATTGTGTCATTACGTTTATCCTCATTTAGTGTTGTTGTGTAACCAGTTATAAAAAGCTTAGAAGTTGAATAATAATCATTGCAAAAAGCCCTGCCACTATATCATCCAGCACCATGCCAAAGCCACCATGGACATATTCATCGATAAAATGGATGGGCCAGGGTTTCCAGATGTCAAACAGTCTGAATAACACAAAGCCGAGTGTAACCCAGATAAAGCCCTGGGGTGCGTGAATCATGGTGACAAAAAAGCCGGCGAACTCATCAATACACATGCCGGGATGATCATGAGTGCGGATTTTCCGGCTTACCACATCGCACGCCCAGGAACTGACGATGATGAAAATGATGACAAAGGTAAGGTATCCCGTGAGTGGCAATGGCTGCAATAAAAGATAAAAAGGGATGGCAAGCAGCGTGCCAAACGTTCCAGGTGCAAATGGCATGGCGCCGCTGCCAAAGCCAAAAGTAAAAAAGTATAGCGGGTTTTGCCAGACTTCCTCTGGAATGTCTGACGAGGGTTTAGAGCGCGATTGCAGCTTGTTAAAAATGCTGATAACCGGTAGTTGGACCATGGTATTTGCTTCCATTTTGATTGATTAATTCCAGGCCGGGCTCTCTGCGGATTTCACCGATACAGGTGAATCGGCACGCAATCTGAGCAAGTTGTTTTTCAAGCTCGAGACGGTGTTTGGCCGGCACGGTAAAACATAATTCATAATCATCGCCCGCAGTCAGCGCCAAAGCAATGGTTTCTTCGTGGGGCAATGAATGGGAAACAGCCTCTGATAATGGCAGTCTATCCACATACAAGATAGCTCCCATCCGGCTCTGCTCAAGAATATGTCCAAGATCAGCGGCGAGTCCGTCGGAGATATCAATGGCAGCGCTTGCGATACCGCGCAAATATTCGCCGACAACAATTCGCGGTTCAGGGCGGTTCAGTTTATCCAGGACGCTGTGCTGATATTGTTTATCCAGGTGAATCCGGTTTTGCAGGAAGCGCAATGCAAGACCAGCGTCTCCAATGGTGCCGGTGACATATATGAGGTCGCCGGGTTTTGCCTGTGATCGCAGCAATGCCTTGTGCGGTGGAATCAGACCCATTGCTTGCACGGTTATCGATAATGTGCCATGGGTCAAATCTCCGCCGATTAACTGGACCTGATAGCGATTGGCAAGGGTAAAAAATCCCTCGCAAAATGATCGTAGCCATTCCGGATTATCATCAGCCAGTGAGAGAGCCATTGTCACCCATGCGGGCGCTGCTCCCATGGCGGCGAGATCACTCAGGTTGACAGCAAGGGATTTATGGCCAATATCGTAAGGCGAAGTGGTCATAGGGAAATGCACGCCGGCGATCAATGTGTCAGTGGTGACGGCCAGTTGATATCCCTGGGGAATGTTTACAATCGCAGCATCATCTCCGATGCCGACGACGACATCATTGCGCTGTTTGTTCTGGATTGCAAAATAATGCTTGATAATATCGAATTCATTCATTTCTTGGTAACAGCCGGCGTAATATTCAAATTGGTTCGGAAATGATTAAGTGGATCATATTCTGCTTTGACAGCCGAGAGCCGCTTGATGTTTTCACCGTAGACATTTTGCAGGTCGTCATCGCCCTGACTGACAAAATTCACGTAAGCACCGCCAGTGGCGAAAGGCTTGGTGGATCGGTAGAAATCGCGCGCCCACGAAACACATTCATTGTCTTGATCCGCTTCCTCCCAGCGCGTATGCACATTCATGATGAACTCAATGTTCCGATGCGGATAAGCTGTGGCATCTTGTCCGATGCGATTGACCGTGCCGCCAACCTGGGCAATGAATATTTCAGATTGCGTGCTTGGCAATTGTGTTGCGCTTTCCACAATGCGGTCTATTAATTCATCATTGAGGGTAATGAAATTGTGGGTTTTCCAGTAATTGCGCGCACCCGGTGTGAGCAGAGCGTCGAATGCCTGTTGAAATTGCTCGAAAAGATGCGGGCTGACTGCATCGCCTATGGCGTGACCCAGCTCTTTCACCCTGGCAATTTCCTTTTTCCCGTCTTCAATTGTTCCATTATATACACAAACCAATATCAGCACGGGTTTGCCGTGAAATGACGCATCCAGGAATGGAAATGGCGGCGCATGGCGTAACACTGCCCACACTGACAATTCTTCAGGGGCTTGTTTGCAAAAATCGTTATAACGCTGCAGCACTTTTTTTGCTTCCTCGATTGGAAAGATAACAGGGCCGCACATTAATTCCGGACCTGTCCGGTGTAATCTGAATTTAAAGGACGTGACGATACCGAAATTGCCGCCACCGCCGCGAATGGCCCAAAATAAATCCGGGTGATGGTGTGCATCACAAATGATGCGTTTGCCGTCTATGGTGATTACTTCAGCGGATATCAGGTTATCAATTGTCAGGCCGAGTTTACGGCTGAGCCAGCCAAAGCCGCCGCCTAATGTTAACCCTGCAATCCCGGTTGTTGAATTGATGCCGACGGGTACTGCGAGTCCAAATGCCTGCGTTTCATGATCGAGATCTCTTAGCGTTGCTCCCGGATCAACGGTTACAGTATTGTTTTCAGGATCTACGTGTACGGAAGTCATCCTGCTTAAATCAATCAGCATCACATTCTCCTGCAGTGATCTGCCTGCGATATTATGTCCGCCGCCACGAACGGAGATAAGTAATTTGTGTTCTTTTGCGAATCGCACTGCTTGAATCACATCCGCTTTGCCGGTGCATTGAACAATGAATGCGGGTTGAGTGTTCACCATGGCATTCCATATTTTGCGGACTGGGTCATAAAGGGGGTTTTCTTTCCTGATGACTGCTCCCTTGATGCGTGCACCTAACTCATCCAGCTGTTTGTCGTCAATGATGACAAGTTGATCGTCAATCGTTTTGGCATTGGCGTTCATGGTCAATTTCCTTTTTTAATTTATCAGACGAAGCAGCTCATAATATAGTTTAAGCTTAAATGCCGGATTCCGCATGTGATTTGCAAAAATAAGCCAATAAAACAGGCTCATACATACGTTTCCGCAATCCGGCTGTGTATTCGCCGCAAGACAGCCTGTGAGAATCGGAGCGCATTTTTTCAGGAAAACGAATTATCGATGGCGTGCGTTATTGATGGCTGCTGGCACGGTAAGTGTATTGTCCGGCGATGGCTGCGTGCCTGTCTGGGGAATCGTAAACAAGCGAATACGATGGCCAACGAGATGCTGGGAAAATTTGTTGCCGAGATCAATGGCTTGATCATGTGTCAGCGGCGGTGATGTTAAAAATCTGGCGATCAGTATCAGCACATCGGCGTTTAACTTGTCGTCGTTGATCATTTGCGGAAATTGCAGCAATAGTATTTGTACTTCCTGGTGGATCCAGTTAGATGCCTGTTCGAAACTTAGCTCGTATGCTTTCATGACATGATTGATCCGGATTGCTCTTGGGAGCAGAGCTGAGATCTGTAAGCTGCCAAATGCCGGCAATAACTGCATCCTTGTGGCAATGTCTGTCGTCAGCTGTTGGTCGGGGATGATTGCTAAGGTATGCAGGGCGGTTGCTTCACTCAAAAAAAGCTCCTGTACCAGTACGCTTGCGGTAAAAATTTCCAGTAACGGTGTCCTGTTCTGCTGATCAAAAAGAGTAAGTACATTGACTGCCTCATCAATATGTCCTTTTTCTGCATAACCACGCAGCATTTCCTGCGCGAGAAGCAGCTTTTCTCCGGGCGTCCCGGCGAGTTCCAGAACTGTGCTGGCATCATCGACATGTTTCCCGAGGGCGAAACCATAAATGACAGCCTTCAGGAAGTTGAGCTTTTCTTCAGGCGAATTATCGAAATCGAACACGGTCATGGCGTGATTGACATGACCGCCCATGGCAAGTCCGGTTGCGATCGCACACCACAAGGCATGCCTTCTTGCCGGGTTGTTGATGCGTATCATTCTTGCCGCGGCCTGTATATCTCCTGTTCGGGCGAACCCGGTTGCGGCTGCCTTGAGAAATTCGAATCGGGTCGGCATTTCCAGGTCATCCACAATGTTGCGTACTCCATCTGCATTTCCGCCATGGGCGCTCCCGATAGTGATAGACATTAATATGCGGAGTCGCTGGGCAGATGTTTCTGTCAATGCCAGCACAGTGTTGGCAGAAGTGACATGGTGAGTGTATGCGTATGCATGTGCGAGCTCAGTCATGATGGCAAAACGGTCTGCTGGGAGAGCAGCGAGGTCCAGTGTCTGGTTTGCCTGAATATCACGACCGGCCAGGACATATCCGCAGGCCCTCGCTTTCAGCAAAGCGAAAGATTCACGAGTCGTCCTGGCAAGTCTCTGGAGGCGATCGGATTCCGGTGCATTATTTGCCTGGGCAAAGCCCATTGCCATTGATTTCAGGATGGCAATTCGCCTGGCAGGGGTTGCCGCGAGCGCCAGTATGCCATAGGCATCTGCGGTAAAATTACCAAGCGCATAACCATAAGCTATGCGTTCCAAAGACACATTATAGTTATCGATGAGGAATCGGACGGCAGCACGGTGGCCTTCCGAAGCCAGCTTGCTGGCGGGTGTAAACAGTTTTTTTTCTGTATCAATGCTTGTTAACGGCAGCAGATATGTGTCCAGCATCTCCTTATCCTCATCAAGTGCTGCTTGATAAATGAGGTCAAAGAGGTCTGAATTGGTTATTGCTTCTGGACGTTGCAGGCTGGATAACATATGATCACTTGATGGTTGTTATGCTGAATTGTGGTTAATACTAAGCCAGTAGAGGCGGTTTTGACAAGTGACAGATGAATGAAAGACAGGCCAGTTTCGAAAAAAACGGTAGCGGCAATCGTGATAGGCAATGCGCTGGAGTGGTACGACTTTATTGTGTACTCATTCATGATGGTGTTTATTGCCAGATTGTTTTTCCCCAGCTCGGATCCTGCCAACTCATTGCTTGCGGCAGCGGCAACCTTTGGCGCGGCGTTTTTTATGCGGCCATTGGGCGGGATAATTCTGGGCGTTTATGCAGATAAAAAAGGCCGTAAGGCAGCCATGACTCTGGTCATTGCCCTCATGTCTATCGCATTGCTGATGATTGCCTGTGCTCCCACCTATGCGCAGGCTGGCGTGTTTGCACCCATATTCCTGGTGCTGGCCCGCTTGTTGCAGGGTTTTTCTGCTGCGGGAGAATTTGGCTCGTCCTCTGCCCTGTTAATCGAACTCTCACCAGTCAATCGTCAGGGTTTATACGGATCATGGCAAATGTTTGGTCAAACGCTGGCAATATTCATAGGCGGTGCGGTGGGTATGCTGCTTACCAGGACACTGAGCGTCGCACAGCTGGAATCCTGGGGTTGGCGCATACCATTTGTTTTTGGCCTGATAATCGCGCCAATTGGGTGGTACATCCGGCGTCATCTGGACGAAGACAGGTGCACAGCGGGAAAGCAGGCACAAAAAAATGACTTCATGCAAATCTGCCGTGAAAATATGGGAAAAATGCTGCTATCGATCGGACTGGTGGTGAGCGGCACAACATCGTTTTATGTGAACCTGATTTATCTGCCTACATACGCAACGAGCTATCTGCATCTTTCCATGAATGATGCATTTGTGGCTGTGGCGGCTGGTTCATTGACAGGCGTCATATTAATCCCTTTTTTTGGTGCGTTGTCTGACCGCATTGGGCGTAAGCCAATTATCGTCACGGCGCTGCTGTTATATTTTGTTTCCGTTTATCCGCTTTTTTCCTGGATGGTGAGCAATCCATCACTAAACAGGTTAATCATTATCGAAATCATATTTTGTGTATTTCTCGCTGCATATTTCAGCGTATTTACCACCATACTCGCGCGCCTGTTTCCCTATGAAATTCGCGCGACCGGATTATCCATCAGCAATAATCTGGCGATCATGCTGTTTGGCGGTTTTGGGCAATTTATCGTGACCTGGCTGATCAAAATCACCGCGTCTGTTCTTGCGCCAAGCTTTTATGTCACGCTCGGTGTCGCTGTCAGTTTATTTACGGCAATATTATTGCCCTCGCAAAAAAGGATAAATCATGAATACACTTGAATGGCTTTCGCAATTAATTGCGTTTGATACAACATCGCGCAACTCAAACATGGAATTAATTGACCATGTGCAGGAGTGGTTCAAGCAGCACGATTTGTTGATGCGTTTGACTCGTCATCCGAATGAAGAAAAAACAAATTTATTCGCCACGCTGCCTGCACATAATGGCAGCATGGACGGTGGAATCGTTCTTTCCGGGCATACTGATGTGGTTCCGGTCGATGGCCAGCAATGGAATACCAATCCTTTTGCTGCGGTTCAGCATGATGGCAAGGTATATGGCCGCGGTGCCTGCGACATGAAAGGATTTCTTGCTGTTGCGCTTGCACTGGTTCCGGAATTTCGCAAGCTGAAATTATCCTGTCCAGTGCATTTTGCATTGTCTTATGATGAAGAGATTGGCTGTCAGGGTGCGCCGCTCATGATCGCTGATCTGGAGGCGGCTGGTATCAGGCCGGCTGCGTGTATTGTTGGCGAGCCAACAGACATGCGTCCGGTAGTTGCCCATAAGGGTATTCAAACCTTTCGCTGCCGTGTGCGTGGACATGCTGCACATTCCTCGTTGACACCGCAAGGCTGCAATGCGATCGAGTATGCGGCGCAACTTATCTGCCATATCCGTAGTGTTGCTGACGGTTTCCGTCAATCTGGTCCATTTGATAATAAATTTGATGTACCGTTTACCACGGTGTCGACCAACATGATCAATGGCGGGATCGCGCATAATATCATTCCGGCTCATTGTGAGTTTTATTTTGAATTCCGGCATCTGCCGAATGTAAAGCCGCGGGAAGTCATGGACAGGATTAATGCTTATGTGCGTGATGAGTTGTTGCCGCGCATGCAGCGTGAACGCACAAGCGCAGAAATCGAGATTGATCATCTTGCTCAGGCGCCAGCGTTTGAATCAAATGAAGAATCGTCCATTAACCAGTTAATCCGTTCGATTAGCGGCGACAAAGAGATACATAAGGTTGCCTATGCTACGGAAGCGGGTTTATTTCAAAACGCACAGATTCCTACCATCGTTTGCGGGCCTGGAAATATTGAGCAGGCGCATCGTGCCAATGAATTTGTCACCCTGGAGCAGTTAAAGAAGTGTGAGGAATTCCTGCTCGCAATTGTGCAGGCATTTTAGCAGAGATCTCTCATAGGTTGCTTCAATGCCTTTTTGTGATAGTATTTGTGCGACCCTATTTAGTCTGTTTAAATTTAAAACAAAATATAATATTCAGTAACACAAAACAGGAGGCTATCGTGAAACCAAGAACGATGTTTTTCGACAACGGCGCTATTCAAGTGGTACAAAAACCTGAAAAATCTGACACTGCTTCTGCCTTGACATATCAAAAGCTGAAGTTTCACACAGGCATGAATTTTGCTGGTGATGAGTTAGTAGCCAGAGAAATTGATCAGTACCTGGCAGCCATTGAAGATACGGAAGAGAAGCAAGAAATCATGGAATCCAGCATGTCAGCAAGGAAAGGGATGGGCTATTAAGACGCTGGATTGTCAGATCTCCGTGAACTGGATGCGCAGCAGTCAGCGTTGTCATTGCAGTACAGGTTAGCTGGTTCATGGTGAATCACCCAACCTGGTAATCGCGAGGCCGTGTAACGTTCGGCCGCGGCAATCCAGGGAGAACATTCTATTCCTGATTTTTACCCATTTTGATTTCCGTCACGCGATTTTTCTTGGCTATCCTGTCAAGAACACCGTTAACAAACTTGTGTCCTTCAACGGAACCAAATTTTTTGGTGAGTTCCAGTGCCTCGTTTATGATGACACGGTACGGAACGTCCGGACGCTTGATCAGTTCATAAATGGAAATCCGGAGTACGGCAAGTTCGATGGGATCGATTTCATGTAATGGCCGGCCAAGGAATGGCTGCATTTCATTATCTATTTCATGCAGGTATTTAGGTATCCCGTGTACAAGTTCCTTGAAGTAATTGAGATCCAGTTTTTTGTCGATGTGATAATGCAGAAATTCTGCCTCTATCAAATCCATTGAGGTACCCGCAATTTGCCATTGATACATTGCTTGCAGGGCATAGCGTCGAGCGTTGTGGCGTGCAACCGGATTGATGGTGCTATTTTCTGTTATGGCCGGATTTTGTTTTGGTTCGTTTGGCATATCGTGTCAGTCTGCTTATTTCTCTTCGGAACTCATCAATATCCTGAAAGCAACGATATACGGAGGCAAACCGCACATATGCAACCTGGTCCAGCAGGTGCAATTCTTCCATGACCCATTCGCCAATCTGGGAGGAGGGGATTTCCCGTTCACCGCCTGTCATGGCTTTACGAAAGATTCGGGCAATCGCAGTTTCGATTTGCTCTATGCTAACCGGACGCTTTTCCAGGGCACGAAGCATGCCAGCCCGTAGTTTTTCCTCGCTAAATGGTGCCCGGCGGCCATCACGCTTTATGATACGGGGTAGTGATAACTCAGCCGCTTCATAAGTAGTGAATCGCTCTTTGCAATCAGGGCACTCGCGACGCCTCCGGGTTTGATTACCGTCCCGGATAAGTCGTGAATCAATAACTTTCGTGTCACCTGCATTACAGAATGGGCAGTACATCGTTATTCAAGTTTGATTAACTTATTAATGTGCAAAGTTTATCCGAAAACAATGATAAATGATAGATAATTATTAAAAAAGGTTGCGGACCTGCTGGAACGAAAGGTCCGCGTTTCCCTGCTATCTGTTTCGCTGCAGCATGTGTCCTGTCAGCTCACGAAGCAATTGTGCTTTATGGCCTAGGTAATTGACGGCTTCCAGTGCTTCTTCATATAGTGACTGGACTTTTTCCTTGGCTGGTGTCACGCCAACGAGATGAGGATAAGTGATTTTTTTGTTTTTGATATCAATCCCCTGGGATTTGCCGAGTATTTCAGTGGTGGATTCCGTATCAAGGATGTCATCCTGGATCTGGAATGCCAGGCCAATACAATTGCCGAATTCCTGCAGGGCAGTCTGGTTGATTTCATCATCATCCCTGGAAGCGAGGCGTCCCATTTCAATACAGGCGGCAAACAGGGCGCCTGTTTTTAATCGATAAATATCGATGAGCATTTCCCTGGAAATACTCTCATCATTCATGACAGTGAGATCCAGCGCCTGGCCGGCAGCCATGCCATAAGGACCGCAGGCATTGCTCAATGTGCACATCATCTGCAAACGTTTTTCGGCTTTTAATGACGAAGGATGGCTCGCGATGATTTGCATGGCAAGCGTGTGGAGAGCATCGCCGGCTAATACAGCAATACCTTCACCATATGCTTTATGACAGGTGGGCTTGCCGCGGCGGATGTCAGCATTATCCATACAAGGCAAATCATCATGGATCAGGGAATAGGTATGGACGAGCTCAACGGAGCTGGCTGGTATATCAAGATTTTCCAGTGGAGCATCAAATATGAGGCCGGTAGCGTAGATCAACAATGGCCGAAGATGTTTGCCGCCATTAAATAGTGTGTATTCCATGGCGGTTTTCAACTCCAGCGATGGAATTTCCTGCGAGTACTGAGAAAATATTTTTTTCAGACGGTTATCGCAGAGCGAGAATAATTCATCCAAAGTCATGTTAGTCTTCGTTGGCTTCATTGTTTTCAAAACCTTCTTCTTTGTCATCGTCTCCATAAACAGCCAGTTCTTCCTGATTATTGTTTTGAATCAGGATCTGTACTTTCTGTTCAGCTTCTTCGAGAATTTTCTGGCAATGCTTGATCAAGGTAATGCCGCGTTCAAAGTTATCAAGTGACTGCTCAAGCGTCAGCTCGCCATGTTCCATTTTATCGATGAGCTGGGTTATCTCGGTGAGGGATTCTTCAAGAGTTGGTAATTTTGGTTGCTTTTTTGTCACAAGCATGGCTCCATTTTTTGCTTGGAAAAAGGTAACTGATATTTTGACCAGATACAACAGGCAAATTCCGTTTTGACATCGTGTTAATTAAATATCCCGGCAGAGATCCGGATATTTCATCCGCTTAATCTGCGGCATAAGGATGTGCCGCCCGAACGCAGGAGCCTATACAGCGATGACGACCTTGCTCAAAAATAATTTACACAGCAACACTGATCCGGATACATAAATATTTGTATCTGAATTAAATATTGATTGTTGAGGATATTTTGGGCGGCCAGGAATGGAAAGCCGGGTCAGGCTGCTGATGCAAATAAAAAAGTTCAGAAGAATAATTAACTTGTGAGATTTTTTACCGCGTATCCCGGCGCTGTTTTCAGAACAATTTATCAAATGGCGTATAATATTTAGTAGTAAATGGGTTGAATGAATTCTTAATTCGAAAAAATGAGGAGTGCTTATGAATACGATCCATAAAATCACATTAGCAGCCGCTCTAGGGATGATAGGTTTATTGGCCTGTACAGCTTCCATCGCTGGCGCTCCTGATATCTCAGGGACGTATAAATGCAGTGGTGTCGATTCAGGAAGCCCGTCCAATCCAAATTTCAATGAATCGATTGTCATCAAGAAGAATGGAGATGTGTTTAACATTCAAGCCATACATAGTGGTGATCTGGTTCCATATGACCTGGGAACCGCAGTATTCAACAAGGATGTCAACAATGCTTTTGCGTATGTGTATTGGGGCGTCAAAGATAATTCCACCTTCGGCATTGAGTTGATGACAATCAAGCCTGATGGTTCGTTTGACGGCGTTTACCTTGATTCCAGTGAAACCAAACCCAGTACAGAGACATGCACAAAATCATCCTGAAACTTACTAACTTGCCTGTAAGGTGATCTGAAAAAGGAGTGAATTATGAAAGCCACAATCAACAGTTTCTGTGCAGTTACGGTTGCTTCCTTGTTTGCTATGGCAGCTTATGCACAAAATACCAGTGCACCATCGACGTCTACCCCGTCAACTTCAACTCCATCGACTTCAACTCCGTCTATAGTTGGGAGTTATCAATGTCAACGAATCGATTCATCGAATACCACTACTTCATATCCGCTTGCAATTAAAAGCAATGGAAGCATCTACACCCTGGAATGGGAAAATTCAGCAGGGTTTCCGGCGCTTTACGGAGTGGGTTTGATGCATCCGAGCATGAATAATGTGCTTGGTGCGAAATTTTTTGATCCAAAGGATTCCAGTATTTTCGGCGTGGAAGTCTTTAATCTGAAGCCTGATGGTTCATTGTCAGCTAACTGGGCAGTGCAATCAACAAATCAGGTTGGTTCAGAAACTTGTACCAGAAGCTCATAAGCTGATTTGCAGCATTATTGTCACTGAATGCAGGCGCATCACAGTGACAATAATGCTTTGTGACGTTACTGTCCTTGTGCGAGCGTAAAACCCAATTCGCCATTGAACGTGTACAGATTCTCTGTCTTGATTGTATCCAGTCCCAGCTCATTTAATTTTGCGAGCAATTGAATAATATCCGCATGGCTTACGGGTTTTAATTCCTTGATGTTTTTTGCGGATTGGAATCTGCAGCAGCAATGCCGCAAATAGGGCGCTTCAATACTGCTGTTTGGCCAGATTTTTAATCCGCGGCTGGTAATGACGATCAGTTCAAGTGGGCTGCCAGCTGTGGCAAGCTTGGCTGCGAGCTCGTCAGCGGGAACATCGAGTGGATTATCGATGAAGATATCCACGCCGACCAGTTCCTTTTTACTTTGCGCCTTCGGCTGGCCGCCGTAGCATTCGATTTTGGCGTAAGCGCCAGGTTTATAATCGGCAGGCTTGAAATGGGCAGGTTTTTGGCCCAGTCGTTCAATCACTGCGTCAGCAAACTCTTGCGTTCCAACTTTTTTCTTGCTGAGCTCAGAAGAATAGATATCACCTGTGTGTATGCCGTCTTCGATTGTTTTCAGCCAGGCATTTTCGATTGTGGTTGCGACTTCAGGCTGATTGATATGTACCAGCATCTGCACGGCTGCATTGAGCAAACCTGAAGGATTTGCCATATTCTTTCCCGCAATATCCGGAGCAGAACCGTGAATGGCTTCAAACATCGCGACCTGATTGCCGATATTCGCGGAACCGGCCAAACCAACTGATCCGGCAACCTGTGCGGCAACATCGGAGATGATGTCGCCGTACAAATTCAGCGTGACGATCACATCGAAACGCTCGGGATCGCTGGCAATTAATGCGGTGCCTATATCAACGATCAAATGTTCGCTTTTAATGTCGGGATACTGCGCGGCGACTTCATTGAAAACGCGATGAAACAAGCCATCGGTCATTTTCATGATGTTATCCTTGCTGAGGCACGTTACCTTGTGACGGTTGAATTTGCGCGCATACTCAAAAGCATATTGAATAATACGTTCACAGCCAGGGCGCGTGATCAGCTTCAGGCATTGATACACTTCGTCTGTCTCACGATGTTCAATTCCGGAATAAGTGTCTTCCTCGTTTTCACGTACGATAACCAGGTCAATATCAGGAAATTTTGTACGTACAAATGGCGGATAGGAAATACAGGGACGCACGTTTGCGAATAAACCCAGTGTCTTGCGCATGGTGACATTCAAGCTCTTGTAACCGCCTCCCTGAGGAGTGGTGATGGGACCTTTGAGTAAGACCTTGGTGCGCTTGATGGATTCCCAGGCTTGGTCAGGAATACCGGTAGTGTTGCCCTGGAGATAGACTTTTTCGCCTACTTCAATGACTTCAGGCGCAATCTGCGCCTTGGCAGCTTCAAGAATCTTCAGCGTCGCAGTCATGATCTCCGGGCCGATTCCGTCGCCATATGCCACTGTGATGGGGGTTTTGATCGCCATGGATGAATATTCTCCTCAATTAAGTTTTATTATAACGTAATTTGTAAAGTCCCGTCATAAGCCAGAAAACGACGGCTGCCTGTTTGCCATTAACCATTGTAGTTTCAACTATCTCTAACTGTTTCGGATCCGTAATGATTCCAGATATTCAAGCGCGGGGCGTGCGACAGTTTTGCTTGTTCCCTGATTTAGAACTTTCAGATCGCGCTGATGCTGCGAAAAAAAAGTATGTATTGACATTTTGCCTGATAATGCCTGAATGGCATGTGTGTGTGCGATGACTTTATCCCATGCGCAATAGCCAAACGATGAGCCGGTGAAATTGCTTTTTCTTGCGCGGGTATTTATATATTCACGCATCGGCGCCATCAATGTTTCATGCTGCTGTCGTGCCAGCTTTTCATTTTCAGATATCAGATGTGTTTCGATTAACTGATCGATATGAACCAGTTCATAGAGGTTCAGAATGAAGCGATGGGTGTAAAGCGGCCTGGTCTGTTTTATTCTGGCGGGTGTCATGTTGTTATGCGATGCCAGATAGGACTGTATGAATAAGCGGTTATAGGTTATTCCATCCGCTGCTATCACCGGATCTGTTAATAATTCACCTGACAAAGGGCAGGTCAACAGTTTTTGCAGCTGCTGAAGATCAAGCCTTGTTTTCAGCTTGGTGTCTGTTTCGAATAACAGATTTCTGATGTCGGAGAACAATTTATTGCTTGTCAAAAGGCTTTCATTCAATAACGACCTGTCAATAGGGTCTGAATGTTTCTGGTTTATCCATTCCCTGATCTCGGCATGCTGGTAAGTGGTTCCTTGCGGTGTGATGACTGGCGAAGTAATAGCGTAGAACCCGATGGGACAGTTAAATAACGCATCGAAATTTTTTGCCATTGTCGCTGGCATGCCAATCTCGCCATTTATGCAAACGGCATTTTCTGTCTCCGGCACGGTCTCGATTGACTGCTTATCTGTCTTTGAGGCGACATGGATGCTTTCATCTGCGGAATCCTGTGATTCTTTTTCTGTTAGGTCTTTTGACGAATGTAGCTCCTGAAGAATCATGATGTCATTGAGAGCAGACAGATAATTTGGATAGCCATTAAATTTCTGCCTGAATAAAAGCAGGTCGTCAGCCAACGTGAGCAGATTTGCAGGATTCACAGAAAATTGAACTTCAAGGCGCTGATTGCGCGAATACGAGCTCAGTGCCAGAAGACCGCGGATATATTGATCCTTCAGGCTGGGTGTCTTTAGCGTCGCATAGCCGGTATTCATTATCATTGGCGTTTGCAAGATCTGGCTGATTTCCTTGCTGAGGCCTGAATCCTTGCCTTTCCGGTTCTGGAGGTATGACAAAAGAGCATGTAAATTGTCCGGATTGATATGGTACTGATCATACAGGACATCCAGCCGCCTATCTTCATCAAGGCTGATCAGTGATTTGACGTATTCTTCCCTTCCCTCATAGGTCACGAGATCACTAAAACTTATTGCGAGAAATTGGCGTCGATTTTCCATATTTTACCCGTTAATCAACTGTTATCAGGTAACTAATCCGGCAATCACCTTTTCCATGCGCATTGATCTTGATCCCTTCACCAGAATAGTTGTTGTATTGTATAAAAATGGCTTGAGTGCATTTACCAGTTTTTCCTGCTCGTTGAAATGATAAGCACCTTCGCCAAATGCCTGTGCCGTGTTGGCGCTAAGTTCACCAAAGGTAAACAAATAATCAATTCCCGCCTGGCGGATTGTCTCACCGGCTGCGTGGTGTAATGATTTTGTTTCACTGCCTAATTCCTTCATATCGCCAAGCACGAGAATTTTTTTCCCGACAAATGAAGCCAGGGTATTGACGGCTGCCTGCAGAGAGAAAGGATTGGCATTGTAAGTGTCATCGATGATCTTGACGCCGTTTGCCAGCGTGTGCATTTGCAAGCGTCCCGGCGCGGGTTTGATGTGTTCCAGGCCTGACTTGATGGCTTTCAGGTCAATGCCGATAGCGAGAGCGGCTGCGGCTGCGGCGACAGCGTTTGATACATTGTGTTTGCCAAGTAGGGGCAGGTTAATATCAATGCTGCCATGAGGGGAGCGCAAGGTAATGTGCTGGCTTCCGGAGGCTTCGTGCATGGTTGCGCTGACATCAGCGTCAGCATGAAACCCGAAAGTGATGCACTGGTGGCTGCCTATAGTGTCACGCCAGAAAGGATAAAACGCATCGTCCCGGTTTAGAATGGCGATTCCATCCTGTTGCAAGCCGGAGAAGATTTCGGCTTTGGCGCGCGCCACGCCGGCAACGTCGCCAACGCCTTCAAGATGCGATGCGGCTGCATTGGTGATGACGGCAACCCTGGGGCGGGTCATTTTGGTCAAATATTCAATTTCGCCAAAATGATTCATGCCCATCTCGATGGCGGCAAAACGGTGTTGGCTGCTTAAGCGGGCAAGTGTCAGTGGCAAACCCCAGTGATTATTCAGTGTTCCCTGGGTGGCAAGCACTTGCTGGTCATTGCCGTCACATGCGGCGATCATAATTGAAGCGATCATGTTTTTCAGCGTGGTTTTGCCATTGCTTCCAGTGACGGCGACAAATGGTATATTGAATTGATCACGCCATGCGCTACCTAGTTTTCCCAGTGCTGCTGTGGTATCTGCGACAGGCAGCTGGAACAATCGGGAATCTACTCTCCGGCTCACGATTGCAGCGGCCGCTCCTTTTTTATAGGCTTCTTCAATATAATCATGACCATCGACGCGTTCTCCAGGTATGGCAATAAAGAGATTGCCTGGTTGTAGCGTTCGCGTGTCAATACTAAGGCCTGTAAATTCCGTTTCAGGGGAGCTGGTTGTTAGCCCAAGAACCTTGGCTGCTTGTGCCAGTGTCATTTGTATCATGAGTAGAATCCATATGAATAAAGATATCGTGCAGTATAATATCACTCTTGGGAAAATGACAAATGACCTTGTTTCTGCCAGCAATAGCGGAGAGAGCTGTCGGAAAAACCGGACCCCTGCTTTCACAGGGATGACAAAGGTGTGAAGATGACAAGGTGCGGAGATGGCAGGATGCTGGCTCGATACATTTCAATGTCATGCCAGCGAAAGCTGGCATCCAGCTCACCTCCTCCTGCGCATTTTGCATAAGGAAGAGGCTGGAGAAAGGAGATTTTAAAACATGGATGGATTAAAAGTGGGTCATTATACCGACAAGGAAACCGGGACAGGCGTCTCTGTGTTTTTATTGGAAAAATCGGCTGTGGGTGCCTACTGGATTTGTGGTTCTGCTCCAGCCACACATGAACTGGCTGTACTTGAACCGGATAACAGCGTACCTCGTCTTCACGGGCTGGTTCTGGCTGGCGGCAGCGCGTATGGCTTGTTTGCTGCTGATGGCGTGATGACATATCTTGCTGAGCGCGGAATTGGTCATCCGACGTTGCATGGCGTGGTGCCGATTGTCCCTGCCGCAGCCATTTATGACCTCTCTTACAAGCAGCCCCTGCCTCCGACACCTGAAAATGCCTATGAAGCTTGTCTGGCTGCTGATGAAAATAACAAGGAATCAGGCCGTATTGGCGCCGGAACAGGTGCGACCATAGGCAAGCTTGTTCCAGATGCGCGGCATATGACAAGCGGTATTGGTTATGCGGAGATGACGCTTGCAAGTGGTGTGCAAGTGGTTGCCTATACCGTAGTCAATTCCGTTGGTGATGTGCGAGACAAGACAGGCCGGATTGCAGCCGGTGCCCGGTATGCAAACGGAGAATTTGCGGACTGCGAACAATATCTTTTATCGGGACGTGCGGAAACAGATTTGTTTAGTCATACTCATACGACGCTGGCCGCTGTTTTTACAAATGCGAAGTTCACCAAAGAAGAGTTAAAAAGGATATCAAAAATGGCCATTGCCGGAATGGCTCGTGCCATATCACCCATCTTCACACGGTTTGACGGCGATATTCTGTTCTGTATCTCAACGGGCGATTTTGTGGCATCGGAGCTGACAATTGGTACGATGGCAGCGGAAGCCGTGCGGTTATCAATTCTGGATTCCATCAAAGTGTCGGAGCTTATATGACCATTGCGATCATTCATCACGAGGATTGTGTTTTGCATGATGCCGGAGAAATGCATCCGGAGCAGCCAGCGCGCGTTGAGGTCATTCAGGCTGCACTTGAGCGTTATGAATTTGATGCGCCGGCAAAATTTTATCCGGCACCGCTCGCGACACGCGAGCAGCTGATCAGTGTCCATGATGAAACGTATGTAGACTGGATTTTTTCTGTTGCTCCAAAACATGACTGTATCGCGATTGATGCAGATACCTGGATGAATCCATATTCGCTAAAAGCAGCGCTGCGTGCGGCAGGATCTGTTCCATTTGCCGTGGACCTGGTAGTGAAAGGCGATGCGCAGGTTGCATTTTGTAATGTCCGTCCGCCAGGACATCATGCTGAACGTGATAAAGCAATGGGATTTTGTTTTTTCAACAATGTTGCGATTGGCGTCAGGCACGCCATGTTACAGCACGGTTTCAGGCGCATTGCAGTGATCGATTTTGACGTCCATCACGGCAATGGCACACAGAATATTTTTCAGAACGATACGGGCGTGCTGTATTGTTCCAGTTTCGAGCATCCCTTTTATCCGGGATATGAACCGGAGATGGACAATGAGCATATCCTTTCTGTGCCATTAGAGGCAGGAACAAAGGGGGAATTGTTTCGCGACAAAATTCAATCTGTGTGGTTTGATAGGATCGCGGCGTTTCAGCCTGAATTTATCTTTTTTTCGGCCGGGTTTGATGCACATGCGGAGGATCCCCTGGCAGACCTGGGATTAACAGAGACAGATTATGTCTGGCTGACGACGCAAATCGCAAAAATTGCAAAAGTTCATTGTGACGGCAGAATGGTCTCGGTGCTTGAAGGAGGCTATAACCTGAGCGTGCTTGCGCAATGCGTGCCAGCGCATGTTAATGCAATGATAGTGAAATAATATCCTGAAACAATTTAACTTACTGGATGCTGCGCAAGGTTGATGGCATGAGCAAGCGTTCGCAGACTCTGATTTGATCTTTGGTAGAACCGATACCGCCGGGTTTACCTGGGCCGGGGTAATTCACTCTCATCAATATAAGGTCCAGTTTTCAGACGGCGCGCAATAAAAATAACTCTTCCTATGCATAGTCCCATCAGCAATCCACAGGCTCCCACAATATAAGAGAGATAAGGTTCCTGTTTGAGCAGGTCTGCACGGATGATTAACTGACTGCCAAGATAATAAAATTTCACGAAAACAATAATCGGGATCAACACGAACAGGAACCATGAACCAGACACATACAGCTGCATTTTATTCCTGACAGTTTTGATATTACGCAGATGGAACTGCAGCCATCCGAGCAGGATTCCCGGCAGTATTGTGGCAGACAGAATGTAGAAACTGCGCAGGCTTAACTCCGCGACCGTTGACAATGCAAAGATCAAAATTCCGAAGTAGACAACGATTGTGGCCAGATAAGTTTTAATATTCAGAATGCGCGGCTTGGTGGCGCCATAGGCAAAATAAAAAACATATATAACAAGGACATAAAACCACCATGGTGTATCGGCGATGGATTCCCACATTGAGTATGTCATGTCGGCCGTTATCCCTTGTTAAATATGGTGGGCGATAGTGGTTTCGAACCACTGACCCCTACCGTGTGAAGGTAGTGCTCTCCCGCTGAGCTAATCGCCCATGATGATCTGTTCTGCCAGCGCAGGATTCAGACCCGCAATTTTAGGTGGGCATTGACCTGCCGTCAATGTGTTATCCCCTTGTTAAGGCATGGAATGTTCAGTCGTTCCTTTTGTAAGCGGAATGGCCGAATTTTTTGAATTCGCATCCTGAACCAAGGTGGGTATATAATCCCCCCGCACATCCAAGACTGATAACCATAACGAGGAAGATACCGGATATTGCCTGACCCATGAAACTGAATCCACGAATTATTGTATTTGCGTTTTTTTATCTGTCCCAGGCGGTATTTGCCCAGGGTCATTCCACTGTCATTCCTGAAGTCAGACAATCAAATCAACCGGTCGTCAACAGGCGGTATGCCCAGGTTCAAACTACGCATATCAAGCGCGAAGAAATCAAGACCAGCCCGGCGACCAATTTGTCGGAATTGTTGTCCCAGGAACAAAGTATCGTCCGCGTCACAAATAATTCGATGGACAGCAGTCAGACGGCTTTGAGTATCCGTGGATTTGGGGACAATGCAGCAGCCAATTCGCTGATTTTAGTGGATGGCTTTCCGCTCACCAATGTCAGTTTGCTGACGCCCAATTTCAATTCAATCGCATTGGCGGACATCGAGCGTATTGATATCGTTCAAGGCAGCCAGGGTTCACTCTGGGGCGATCAGGCGGTGGGCGGTGTTGTTAATATCATCACGCGCCATCCGGAAAAATTTGTTGCAGACGCGCAGCTTGGATTGGGCAGTTTTCAGCAAAATTATTTTAATGCATTGCTGGGGAGCAAATTTTCGAGCGGCTTCTTTTTCAAAGCGTTTGGCTTTACCAATAACACGGACAATTATCGCAAACATAATCATCAACGAAATGAATCCATTTATGGACAGTCTGGAATTGATTACGCGCGCGGCACGCTGAGTATTGGATTTCAGTCTTCCGAAACCACTGTCATGTTTCCTGGCGGGTTATCACAGCAGCAATTTGACAGTGATGCAAGTCAGGCGGTCAATTTTAAAAATTTCAGCCATATTAAAACGCAAATATTACAACTGCTTGACAAGCATGAACTTAATCCCGATTTGATTCTTGAGACACGGATATCTCATCAGCAAGTGGATGGTGATGGTGTCATTGGCTCAGCGTTTAATCGTAATGAATGGGAAAACAGCTTTAATCCGAAGCTGACCGGATTGATCAGGGACAAAAAATTCACGCTTGGATATCTGGTTCAAAATAGCCAGTATAATTTCATCAATTCATCCATCCATGAAAGAGCGCATGCGGTACAAAATGATGTCTATGCTCAAACCATTATTCCGCTCACAAATCTGGTTGATTTGACGCTGGGTGCCCGGTTGGCCTGGCAATATAATACGGCAGAAGAAATTATTGGACAGCCTGTTGATTCCATGAATCGTGTGTTTGTCACCGAACAGGGGGTGTCTTATCACCCTTCCCCTGAATGGCAGTTTTTTATAAGAAGAGACGGAAATTTTCGTTTTCCCAAGGCAAATGAAGAGACCTGGTCGCCTCCCGGAACGGCAGTCTTGCAGACGCAAACGGGCGTTTCATATGAAGCAGGGATAACGCGGAACACGGATAAACAAAAATCGCAGCTAAATCTATATCAGCTCGAGTTAAATCATGAAATTGCATTTGATCCAACTCAGACGCCGGAACAACCGTTTGGACAGTATCGGAATTTTGAAACGACCAGGCGTCGTGGCATAACCCTGACCGAATATTACCGGCTGACTCCAGAATTCGCCCTGGATGCGCAGATTAACTACGTGGACCCCCGATTTGCTTCAGGTCCGTTTTCCGGAAAGCGGATTCCAGCGGTGCCAAGTTATACTGCCAATGCCGGTGTAAATTATGATTTCATTGAAAACTGGCGGGTGAAATATTCAGCATTGTACACGGGAGCGCGATTCGCTTCACTGGATGATGCCAATATCGGCAAGCGGCTGGGCGGTTACTGGATCAGTACAATCGCGCTGCAATATATCCGCAAATCGTTTGATGTCAGCTTTGAGATTGATAATATGTTCAATCAGAAATATTCAACCTATACGCTTTTTACTGCACCTTCCAATTCCTATTTGTATTATCCGGGGGCAGGCAGAAGTTACCTATTAACCATCAAGACCAGTATAGATTAGTGAATACGATCAAGATAAATAATACAAAAGTTTATTATTTCCTGTCTCTTGCCCTGCATGTGACCGGGTTGCTGGCGTTGGTCATGAATCTGGATTTTTCCAGCGAAACGCCGACGGTTGGCGATCCATCCGTCCGGCTGGTTAACTCTTACATCTATGCCAGCGATTCCATGCAAACTTCTGCTCAAACTGCGGCTCGTGAAGTACAGAGCCGGACGGAAGCAAAATCCTTGCCGGCAAAAAAAATGGATGCCGGCATCACTATCCAAAAAGCGGCGCGGCGTGTGATCAAAAGCGAAAAAAAAGCACCCGCGGCAAATGATGCGGTTAATCAGGCGGCGCAGCACTCTGTTTCTGCAAAAAGCAGTAACGGAGCGCCGACCGAGGAATTGCTCGCTTTTTTGCATGCTGCGATACAGAAGCAGCAGCGTTATCCTGAAAGTGCCATGCAAATGGAGCGTCAAGGCAGGGCAACAGTGAAGTTTATGCTGTTCACGGACGGTTCCATCAACAACGTGCGAATCAGCAAATCTAGCGGCACAGAGAGTCTTGATAATGCGGCGCTCGCGGCTGTGCGCGATGCGGCGCCATTTCAGGGTGTGGACAAGTATATGACGGATGCGGGCGAATTCAGTATCGATGTGGTCTTCGAATTATCTTGAAATGCCGATAGCTCTGGAGTAGATTTTGCGCGTGTTCGGTTCAACGCCGTGCGTTTCTGGTACAAAGAGGACAGTCAATATGAAAAATCAAATAACAGAAAACCAACTCACTGCTTCACTGGATGAAATTTTCATGGTGCCTTCAAGAGAAATCAGGACGGAGCGTTTTTCGCCCGAAAAGCAGGCGTCTTCCGCAGATTGCAGCGGAAAGTGCAATGGTGTTTGTCACGGGATGGCTTGATCAGTCTGATGGCAATGACTGAACACTCGAATGGGGCGGTGAAAAATCCGCGCAATATCAGTCTGGACGAAGCAAGACGATATATAGATCAACTGGATTTAAGCTATATCGTTGAAGCCATGTGCGCGCCCCATTATCCCTTGCCTAGATGGACACTGTCTGACGCTAATCATTGTTGTCGGTTATACAAGAATTTTCTTTATCTTTTCAAGAAGCACTTGCCATTTCCCCTGGTGCCTACCAGGGAAATCGATGAGTTCTGGCATAATCATATTTTGTATACCCAGCAGTATTTTCGTGATTGCGAGAATATTTTTGGCCATTATTTACACCATGCTCCCGCGTCTCCCGCAGATAATCCGCAACAGTTGATTGATAATTTCCAGGTTACCAAACGGCTGTACCTTGAAGAGTTTAATCAGCCTCTGGTGCTGGAGCGCGGATAGAGTGGTCCTGGGCATACGATTTTAATCCGGACACTGCTACAATAGCCTCCTTTCAATCATTTTGAATATGCAAGGTAACCGTAACCCATGAATACCGTTCGTACACGATTTGCGCCAAGTCCTACCGGATTTTTACATATAGGCGGGGCACGGACTGCGCTCTATTGCTGGCTTTATGCCCGCAAGATGCGCGGCACGTTTATTCTTCGAATTGAGGATACTGACCTTGAGCGCTCGACGACCGAATCGGTGCAAGCCATCCTGGATGGAATGGACTGGCTTAACCTGGGATATGATGAAGGCCCGTTTTACCAAACCAAACGCTTTCACCGTTATCATGAAGTGATAGAGCAAATGCTGAAAGAGGGAACCGCCTATCGCTGCTACTGCTCAAAAGAGCGCCTTGAGAAACTGCGTGAAGAGCAGATGGCGCGCAAGGAAAAGCCCCGCTACGATGGCAAATGCAGGAACTTGACCGAGCCGGGTGAAGGGCCGTTTGTAGTCCGTTTCAAAAATCCACTGGATGGCACGGTTGCGTTCGATGATCTTATTCGCGGACGGGTCAGTTTCGCAAACCTTGAACTCGACGATCTGATTATCGCGCGCAGCGATGGTTCTCCTACGTATAATTTCACAGTGGTTGTCGATGACTGGGACATGAAGATTACCCATGTTATACGCGGTGACGATCACATTAACAACACGCCGCGACAAATCAATATCCTGCGTGCACTGGGAGCGACGCCGCCCTTGTATGCGCATGTGCCTATGATTCTGGGCAGCGATGGTAAGCGGCTTTCCAAGCGTCACGGTGCGGTGAGTGTATTGCAGTATCGCGAAGATGGCTATCTTCCCGAAGCATTGTTGAATTATCTTGCGCGTCTGGGCTGGTCACACGGAGATCAGGAGATTTTTTCAATCAGCGAATTAATTGAATATTTTGATATCAAGGATATCAACAGGGCGCCAGCCGCATTCAATCAGGAAAAACTGCTTTGGCTGAATCAGCATTACATGAAGAATTCCGACCCTGAACATGTGGCAAGAGAATTGCTTTGGCATATGGAACAGTTGGGCATTGATATCAAACACGGCCCGCCGCTTACTGAAATCATCAAAGTCCAGGCGGAGCGGACCAAAACCTTGCGAGAGATGGCTGAACGCAGCCGGTATTTCTATGAATCCGTCGTGTTGACTGATGAAATGAAAGCGCATATTACGCCTGAAATCCTCCCCGCCCTGATCATGGTCAGTGACAGACTGGCTAACCTGCCTGAATGGACAAAGGAAGGAATACATGAAATTCTCGCGAGCACGGCCGAGATTCACGGCCTTAAATTGGGCAAACTGGCTCAGCCTGTCAGAATTGTTGTGACCGGTGGAACCGTATCGCCGCCGATTGATGACACAATGGTATTGATTGGCCGGGAACGTGTTCTTGAACGGCTGAAGCGCATACATGACCTCGACATGCTCAGCGAGGTGGAAGACAAGGGATAGTTTGATCGTTTGCGGTTGTCATGTCGCTTGTCATCCCAGCCAAAGCCGGGATGACAGGGGAAATGACTAGCAGGAAGACGATACCGGGATCACAATCCGGCATGCCAATACGAGGTCCTTTAAGTCTTTGGATTCACTTGAGTAAATTCCGTCATGCAGTTGATGGAAAATCATTGCAGCATAATAAAAAAATTTCAGCCTTTTTTGTTGACAAACCGCGGCTTGCTCCCTAGAATCGCGTCTCTCGTAAGCTATTACGGGGCTATAGCTCAGCTGGGAGAGCGCTTGCATGGCATGCAAGAGGTCGCCGGTTCGATCCCGGCTAGCTCCAATGTGACGTTCATACGTCCCCATCGTCTAGAGGCCTAGGACATCGCCCTTTCACGGCGGTAACGGGGGTTCGAATCCCCCTGGGGACGCCATTTGTTGGGTTCGTTCTGTAATATCCCTTTCTGGAAGCCATCATGAGCCTGAAACGATTAATTTATTCCTGCATGTTCATACTTACGTTAAGTTATGCATTCTTTGTTCAGGCACGCCCCGAGAGCAAGGCGGTTGCTCCCTTTCGCATTGCCGGTAATCTTTATTATGTTGGCGATAATTATCAGGCTGATTATTTAATTGTGACATCTCAGGGAAATATTCTTATCAACAGTGGTTACGAGGCGGATGTTGCAAAGATAAGAGCGAGTGTCGAAAAACTTGGATTTAAATTCAATGATACAAAAATATTTCTCATTAGCCATGCGCACGGTGATCATAATGGAGGCGGCGCTTTAATTAAAAAGCAAACTGGCGCGCAATACATGGTGATGGATGCGGATGTGCCCGTCGTGGAATCGGGCGGCAAAACCGATTTTCAATATGGAAATAGCAGGGACTTGGATAATTTTTATCAGCCAGTCAAGGTAGACCGGATATTGCACGACGGCGATCAAGTGAAGCTTGCTGATACAGTGCTTGTTGCGCATCATACCGGCGGACATACAAAAGGCTGCACGACATGGACGATGCGGGTGAGTGAAAATGGTAAAACCTATCATGTTGTCATCGTTGGCGGTCCGTTTGTCAATCCGGGATATAAGCTTGTTAATAACATTGCTTACCCGAAAATTGCCCGGGATTACGAACATATGTTTAAAACATTGAAGTCCTTGCCATGCGATATTTTCCTTGGCGCTCATGGCATGTATTTCAATCTTGATAAAAAATATGCTCTTCTGGGTAAAGACAAGAAAAATCCATTTGTTGATCCTGAAGGCTATAAAAAATTTATCGCGCAAAAGGAAGCAGATTTTTATAGTGAACTGGCCAGGCAAAATGCTGTTGCAAGGCGGGATGTTAATAAACCTGAACATCAATGAGAATATTTCTTATCTAGGACAAAAACTCAGGATTGCAGTCCATGGGGTCCCTTAAGAATTGGTTTTCTGACGAAGTGCGAAAATCCCTGATCCGCAGCGCAATAAAACCCCAACATATTGTATAATTGATACTTTTTTCAATAAAAAATATCAATTAACACCTATAATTAAAGGAGAAAATAGGAGAAAGGCAAACAACGAGGCGACATCATGAGTAATTACGATTGAGTAATTACGATCTTGTAGTAGTAGGAATGGGTCCTGTGGGGCTGGCTGCTGCTTATGAGGCTGCCAAAAACGGAAATAAAGTGTTACTCATTGAGAAAAGGTCGGAAGAACAGGCCGCTGTACGGCCGCAAGTGGCTGTGCTGGATCCCGCACGAAAACAGCAGTTAATGCAAATGATTGGGCCTGAAGACAGGCTGGATCTGGATGATATTAAATTCCTCGATGCTCTCGCGCAATCCGCTGAAATAAAATTACGCGATGTGCAAAAATTCATATTGAATCGTATAAAAAATTTAAACAAGCAATGCATTCAAAACGCTCATGAACCGATTATAGATCTTAGCTATGGTACACAACTGTCCGCTGTTGATCTTAAAAATGGATCTGGTGAAATTAAGGTTGGCGAGGAAAAAAAGCCTATTCAATTCGAACATTTGGTTGCCGCCGATGGCGCAAGTTCTGAAACACTTGAATTGGTCAATGCGAATCTGGAAAAATCAGGTGAAAAACCTCTTCAAAGAAAGACTCCAAGAGACATGAAGCATCTGGAGGAAACTTTTTTGAATGTTTAATTGCAGCAAAAGATAAATCCCATCCGCTTTACAAGATGGCGCAAAAAAATATAACCATGCCGGTAATGGATGACGTTATTAAATATGTTAGCGAATACCTTAGTGGTGGAGAATGTAAGAATAAAATTCTTAATCAATTAGTATCAGTTGATACTAAAGTTCTGGGAGAAGTGCTAAAAAGATCTGCACCCCAAGATCAAAACATTGATACTTTGAACTGGATGCAAATCATAGACCAGTTAATAAAAAATTCATTAACTGTTTTAAATGAAATCAAGGGTAATAAGGAGTTGCAACAATCCTCCAAATTCAAGTTCTCTTCTGCGGCCTCTTCATTTTTCTCGCATTTTCGCACACCTGCAAACGATAGAAAAATCGAGGAAGAGATCAATGAGAAGCAGAGAAGAAAAAGCATAAGTACATAAGTTTTAATAAATTGAAGAATGTAATAACGTGTTAATCTTTCATTTTTCTAGATACGATCCAGGTCTCTTTTGGTTAGTTCGCTGCAGGCATTGCCCGTATTCAGTGTAGTTCTGGGTTCAATCAGCATGACATGCACTTCTTCATCTGCGACAGGCATATGTTCCACGCCTTTTGGAATGGTGACAAATTCGCCTTCATTGAGATAAATGTCCTTATCTCTGAGTTTGATTAACAGCGTTCCTTTGATGACAAAGAATAATTCATCCTCATTATCATGTTTGTGCCAGACAAACTCGCCTTTGAATTTTGCGAATTTGATATGAGCGTCGTTTAAATCGCCCACTATTTTGGGGGACCAGTAATCATTGAACAGGGCCATTTTGCTTGGCGGGTTGACTTTTTCTATACTCATGTTGTAAATCTCGATTATTGAACTGTTATGAGCGTTAGGCACATGATAACAGATGGGTTTGACCACGCATATCCAGGCAATCAGATAATAAAGGCTTTGTTGAATAAGTCTACTTGCCTGTCATCCCGGCGCAGGCCGGGATCCATCCCGAATTTATTTTATACGGTAACTGCCAGGCATACCAGATCATTCGATACCGCGCAAAGGTAGCGGGAAAATTTCACGAACGGTTAAAACACACCGAATGGTAATATCAGCATATCATTTTGGCCGTCTTTGTTTACCTGTTCTTTCGGTTTGATGCCATTTTTTGATCGATTCGTTATCAAACCAAAAAAGTAATTCTTCCACGATAAACCAATGCTTCGTTATAATCTTCCGGTTGGGCCCGGCCTGCGCCGGGATGACAGGCAAGTAGACTTATTCAACAAAGCCAAAATAAATGAATTTGACAAGGAGGCAAAACATGCTTAAAAAAATCATAATCGGCTTTGTCTATCTGCTAATTTCAAGTTCAGTGTCTGCCTCTCCTGCTGGCGATGTCAAGCATGTTGCTGAAACAATGCAGGCAATGACCATGGCCTGGAATAAAGGCGATCTGAATGCATTCGTCTCATACTATAAAAATTCCAATACCTCGACCTATGTTTCTTCCACAATCATTGTTGGGTATAAAAATATTGCCGAGAGATATAGAACCCATTATCCGGACAGACATGCAATGGGCAAATTATCAGTTTCGAATCTGCGCATTCAATTACTTTCTCCGGTCTATGCCATGGTCATAGGAAACTGGTTGCTGCGCAGGACGGGTAAACATGAGATTGGCGGTGTGTTTACACTGCTGTGGGAAAATACAGGCAAAGGATGGAAAATTGTGGTCGATCATACTTCGTGATGTCGCAAAATACCTACCTGGATTTGAGATTGGTTTCAATTTTTTCCACGGATTGATAGGTTTTGGTGTCTTCGCGCCGTTTTTCATCCTTTTGCAAAACACGGGTTTTAATAAAATTGGCAATGGCATAGATTCCGTGATGCGGGCGGTATTCCGCTTTGATTTCATCCAGTCTGGCTTGCAATTCCTGTATGCTACTGGCTTCTTTGATCTCCCTGGACTTTGTTCGCAGGAGTTGTTTGTTGCTCTTGCTCTGAAAGAGAGCGCTTTCCTTTTTGTGTAATAATCTGAGAGCTTCATGCTTGCTCTGTCGAAGTCTGAATTCTTCATTATTCTCGAAATTCCTGCGTGGTTCAGCAAAATGTCGCAGGTCATCTTTATAAAAGGCATATTGTCTGAACAGGCTACTTTCACGTTTCGGACTTTCATCCAGAACTGCCTTAAGATAAAGCGATTTATGCGGCAGCCAGATATGCTCAAACATGGTGCCAATATCATCCCTTGTCTGTTTGATGAAGGATTGGAGCTTCCGGTCACTCGGGTCCTGGTAGTCGCTTGCTAACTGCAGCAGAAAGCTGGCATTATTTGAATACTTTTTCAGATATTCAAGGTCATGGATAATATAGTTCCTTATCAATGCGTCAAATTCTGCTTCACTGGTGTTTTGTATTTTTTCGTAAAATGTTTTCAGGATTTGTATCTGCTTTTTTACGGATCTGGTTTTTTCATCATGGTTAAGATCTATTAACCGGGTATTGATTTCGTTCAAAAATTCAATTTTTTTCAGTGTTAACCCGAGTTCATTGGATGAGTTTGCTTTTGCCATCAGCGTGCGGATTGATTCCAGGTGCCGGATTTCCATCATGACAGATTCAGTTTGGTTGCTGTTTCTGAATTTATCCAGCTTGCTGTTGATTTGATCCAGCAGCGCCATGCCTTTGCCCGCTATTTCAAAATCTTCTTTGGTATTTGAATACTCGAGCATCCTGAAGTATGTTTGAAGTTGTTCGACGTCAGCTGCTGGTTCAAGCGAACGCTGATGGATCTTTTCCATACGGCGTAAACGTATCATGCATGCTGTTATTTCACTTATTTCCGAAGCATCTGCAAGTTTATCGTAAGCTGCCTGCAGTTTTCCAATTGACATTCTTTCTGCTTCATTCATCTCTCTGTTTGCTGCTCTGGTCAACGTGGCATGAATATCATTCACGAACGCGATTCTTTCAAATGCATTTTCAAGCAGATATGAGTATTTTGCAATAGTAAGGATTTTTTCAATTAGTTGCAGATGCTTGATCTCTGCTCGTACGGTTTCAGTTTGTTCTTCATTGCTTAATTTGCGGATGGTGTTTCTGAGAATATCACGCTGTTCGATAGCCTTGATAGCCATTTCCATGTCGCGAGGCGACGTCGTGGATTTTACAAGACTCAATTTGTGACTGACAAGATTGCGTCTTTCGGCGTCTGGTTCGCTTTTATTTTGCAGGATAGACTGCATTTCTGCTTCCAGCTCTGTAATCATTTCATGTTTCATGTTGGCATATTTAGCGAATTCATCTGCAGGACAGATTTCCTTGTTTTCGTGTTCCTGAAGCCGGGAATCCGAATGCGAGTATATGACGCAGCTGGATAAATCAAGCGCCTTGTCTTTCAGATGCTGAAGTGCGTGCGCCATTTCAAATTCGTCCGGCAGGTAATGGCCGCTGTAGTTGGATATGCCGACGACTTTGCCATTGGCAATTTTGATTTCACCGGCAAATAACACTGGTGCATCAGCCATGAAACTTGAGTGCATGAATGATTCAGTATGATCGTGGATAAATATTTCACCTTTCGCATTGATGATGAAGGTGGCCCAGCCATCCTTGCCATGTGAATGATGATGGCTGGTGTCTGCCGGTACTTTTTCAAGTCCTTCACTGGTTTCTTGCAGGCGTATGAGCTGTCCGTCATTAACAATAACCCGAGATTCCTCACGCAGGGAAAAATCCTGGGTTTCAAGCGTGCTTGATTTTTCAAATGCCTTATATTGGAGTATCGCATCCTGTGACCAGGCATGTATTTCAATGCTGTCTGGCAGCGGTTTGGCTGTTGGGTCACGGTCACGGATATTCTTCAATGCCTGCGGCATTAATTCGGATTCAACCTTCTCACGTGTTACGTACAGCAGTCGTGTCAATTCTCCTTTTTTCATATAGAGACGCGGCGCGGTTGCGGCGAGATGCTCAGACATTCTCCGCCGCAGAAATTCTTCCCTGGATTCGGCCGGCCTGGGCTCAGAAAGATGTGATGGCAGATGATTCGGCAGGTAGGACTGGTCAATTTTCAATTTTTCCATCATCTGTTTGCGCAGGAATGTTGTGACCACAGGTGTGTTTGCCGCTGCACCTATCACATTGTCGCAATATTGCTGGGTTTGTTTCAGGGCAGCGCTCAGGGATTCATCTCCGTTCGATTTCCTGATTTCTTCGCACCTGTTATAAATGGTCAAAACAATTTCCAGGCGCTCATAAATGGTGATACCTTCACGCCAAAAATCAGCAACCAGACTATCCAATTCTGCAAGCTGTTGAGGACGTGATTTTTGCCAGGTTTCCAACTTTGGGAACAGCATGATAAATGCCTCCGCTCTATCTAATTATTATAGATGATTATCTGGAGCGCCTGACTGCAGCGGCATGTTGAGCGGATATTAATAGTCATGTATTTTCAATCAGATATCGTCATGTATACCCCTTAATCTCACACTGAATCAAATCAGGTAAAATAAAAATATAACGATAAAAATGGAGTGGATGCCATGTGGATTGCAAAATGCCGCTTTTTATTGTTTATCGCTCCGTTCCTGTTTCCAATTACAGCATTTTCACTGCCATCACAAATTGATCCGCCCGGCGAAAAAATGGTGCTGGTTAGCCCGGTTGAACATGCCTGGGGTGCGTATGATGCGAATGGTACATTGATTCGTTCCGGGCTTGCGTCTGCTGGCGCTGACTGGTGTCAGGACATGGGTTCTCAATGTCATACTGTCACTGGCCGGTACCGTGTTCGGTCACTCGGCGGGCCAGGCTGTGTTTCGCCATCCTTTCCCATGCCGAACGGCGGCGCACCCATGCCGTATTGCATGTATTTTACTCCATATCAGGCATTGCATGGTTCATACGAACTGGCGCATGCAAATATCAGTCATGGATGTGTGCGCATGCGTGTGGCGGACGCAAAATGGCTGCGCTATCACTTTGTTACTATCGGTACCCTGGTAGTGATAGAACCCTATTGATCGCTCTTGATTATGACGACTCGATTAATTCAGCTATCAGATTCCTGACTGTTGTGGAAGCAGTCTGCCAATTCAGGCGGGTCAGGTATTCATTGTAGGAAGACAGTGCAAGTGATTCATATGCAGAATCATCATGCAGCAAATTGGTAATAAAATCGCAGTACTCTTGTACAGCAGCTTCAAGTGAAAATGTCTTGCCGTTAATGCCGTCCCGTATCACTTCAGGAATACCGCCGACATGAGTGGCAATACAGGGTATGCCGAATGCATTGGCTTCACAAAAGACAATGCCAAAGGCTTCGGCGCGTGATGGCATCAGGAAAAAATGTGCTTCCCGATATAATTGATTCAGTTTTTCCACGTCTGCAGGATTGTTTTTGGAAAGAAAACCCGCGTATCTGACGAATGTTGGCAGCTTTTCGTCGTCTGGGATCATTCCTGCGATAGTCAGCTCAACAGGGTAGCCGGCAGCATCCAGCGCCTTTGCAATTCCCAATACAATGTCACCTCCTTTGCGATACCATTTTTTCCCGATATAAAGCAATTTAATCCTGTCTCTGGTGCGTGCCCTTATCATGGCTTTGACATCAGACAAGGTGTGCTGAATTTGAAGATTGGCGCCGAAGGGAACGACTTTAACTTTGTTTCTGGATATGCCATACAGTTCGATTGCTGAATTTGCCCCCCATTGTGACGAAAATATTAATAATCGTGAATTGAGAAGACAGGCATTGGTCACATCATAACCGTCCCACATGGTGTCCGGATGATGAAATCTGAAATTGGGGTAAAATCCGACTAATCCGGCATAGGTAGCGTCTGTCCAATAAACAATGGGAATATCAGTCTCCAGATACGCTGCGGCGACAGGTGAATTGGACGTGAAAATCACGTCTGTTTCCTGGTGTTTCAGCATATTGTTGACGACACTGGCGACCCGCTTTGCATGAGGGACGAACAACTCAGCATCAAGGCGCGCACGTTTGTAGTACCTCGTCCACCATTGTCTGCATCTGAATTTTAATTCTGCGAATGGCGGCAAGAGTTTTTGCGATTCTGTGACTTGAATGTGCTGTAATTGAGGACACTGTTGTGTCAGGCTTTTGGAAATCCAGTAAGGTGTTCCAGAATAGTTATCCTTGTCGCTGATATCATATTCAGTAACATATGTGATCCGCATCCAGTCTCAATCCCTGTTTTTTTCCGAAGATGGTTACCTTGCTATCATGTGTGCACTATCATTATACCTGGATTGAGAACATATGCCTGCGAAATCTAAGGCACTCTCGATACCTCTTGTATTTGCATTGCGAGAGGCTTCTGGCATCCGGCCTTAAACCGAATTGAGTGCCTCTGCAGGCGCGAGCCGCGATGCATTCCATGCAGGATATAACGTGGCTAGCAGGCTCAGTGCCAGCGCCGCAATACTAATGATCCAGACATCAGGCCATTGCAGCTCGGAAGGAAGATAATTAACGAAATAAACATTGGAAGACAATAGTTGTACATGAAATGCCTGCTGTATCCAGATGGAGATGGCTGTAATGTTATGTGCAAGTGCAACACCGCCGATAATACCCAGCACGATACCGATAGTCCCAATCATCGCACCCTGCACAATAAAAATGGTCAGGATAGTCATGGGTGTTGCACCCAGGGTACGCAAGATCGCGATATCAGATTGTTTGTTTTTGACCACCATTACCATGGTTGAAATCAGGTTGAAGACAGCAACGGTGATGATCAGGATAAAAATAAAAAACATCATGGTTTTGGTCATGCGGATGTTTTCAAAAAAATCACCGAGCTGCATGGTCCAGTCACCAACCCGTGCGGATGGCGATAATTGACCCTGGATGGTTCGTGCAATTTCAGGCGCGGCATAAATGTCTTTTACATTGAGATGCAGTGCTGTGATCGATTTGCCCAAATCAAACAGGGTTTGTGCGTCACGCAGATTAATGAAGGCAAGCTTTGCGTCGAAACCAAAGCGTCCTCCGCCTGCGCGGAAAATACCGCTGACAGTGAACTTTCTGAAATGCGGCGTGATGGTTGAAGAAGTCAGAGTGCTTTTGGTGGTCGCTACGATGATCGAGTCTCCAATGGTCACTCCCAGCTTCCTGGCCAGGTCTTCTCCCAGGATGATGCCAAAGCTACCGGGTTTTAATGCCGAGAGGCGGCCCTGTATCATTTTATCGGATAAGGCAGATATTTTTTTTTCCTGTTCGGGAATAATGCCGGTCAGCATGACTGGCTGTGTCTGGTCAGAATTTGTGATCAGGGCTTGCCCATAAATAAAGGGTGCAACAGCGGTAACATCCGGGGAGGACTGGACGGTTTTTTCTACTTCTTCCCAGTCATCAATTCCTCCGGCAAAGCTGCTGATGGTGATCGGTGAAATCATGCCAAATACCTGTTTTTTGATTTCACGATCAAAACCGTTTAACACGGACAGGACCGTAATCAGTACAATGACTCCCAGCGTGATGCCAAGCATGGAAATCATTGAAATAAGGGAAATGAATTGGCTGCCCCGCTTAGAGCGGGTGTAGCGTAATCCGATAAAGATCGCAGCTGGCCTAAACATGTACAAATATCCCAACGACTGTTTACTGCCAGAGAATATACCTCGAGCAGGAACATTTTGCACTTTCAGGCAGATGGCGCCAGATATTTACAGCCTTGACAGATTGGCATACAGATAAAAGGAGTGCATTTGAATATGCATGAGAATCAATCATGCTTGCAAGAATTGACATTGCAAATCAGGATGACTGAGGCTACATTTTAAGCTGTTTTATCGGGATGAAGACTCATGACGGCAGGCGGCAATTCAGTTTTGGTGCGGATATCACTTCTCATGGCTGTCTTTTGCCATGCCACTTTTGGGTATGCACAGTCTGGTGCAATTCCTCAACTATCAGGTTCCAGTCAGAATAGTAAAAATACCCCAGCTGCTGCAGCTATTTCACCTGTCGCCAGTCAGAGTCTTGGGTTGGCTGAAGAAAGAGCGAAAAAAGAAAATGAAATTCCTCCGAATTTTTTTGCCATTACATTTTACAAGCCGACCTATGTATTACCTTATTATTATACCTGGTCACCTTACAAGAGTATTTACGAAAACAATACACCCAATAATGAAAAAATTAAAAGGGACGAGATCAAATATCAAATCAGCTTCAAGGTGCCTGTCTGGAAAAACATACTGCACAGGCCGATAACATTGTATCTAGCTTATTCGCAGCTTTCTTACTGGCAGGCGTATAATAAAACAGCGTTTTTTAGGGAGACCAATTATGAACCGGAATTATTTCTGGCGAATGAAATCAATTTCCGGGTCCTGAAATACTGGACTATCAATTTTTTAAATCTGGGCGCGGTGCATGAATCAAACGGCAAGGGCGGCAGTCTGGAACGCAGCTGGAACCGCCTCTATCTTGAAGCAATCTCATCAAACGATCATTTCATGTTCAGCATCAAACCATGGCTCGTCATACATGACCAGTCATTAAGGAAATATAATCCGAATATTGCAGATTTTCTGGGTTATGGACAATTGCTTGCTGCTTATAAATTTTATCATCAGGTGATTTCGATACAGGCGCACAATCTAATTGAATCAGGCGGAAAGCATGCGACTGCTGAATTGACCTGGAGTTTTCCTATCACCTCCTATCTGAATGGTTATGTGGATATTTTCAGCGGATATGGTCAGAGTTTGATTGAATACAATCATCGTACGAATAGTGCGGGTATAGGTATCGCGCTCAGTAACTGGGTATAATTGTGCTGATTGCTTCCTGTCATACCAGCAGGCATGACAGGAATGGCAAGGGTTTTCAAACCGAGAAGACTGATTTCTTTTCAGCCTGCGCTTCATTTTTTGTGTCTGTACCGGTATTGCTTCTTCCGGACCACCAGCAGCACCACCAGCTTGAGCGGGATGTATTCTCTACAGGCCTGACTGACGGATTATAACTCTCGATTTCTCCGCTTCCACGCTGCTCTCTATCGAGTTGGGCTTCTACATCAACGTTTATTTCTACCGGATCTGCATCAGGTGAATAGGTATGTAATCCCAGGAGTAAATTCTTTTCCCGAGAATTGCTATTCACAAATTCAATAAATTGTTTCTCCGGCATTTTTTTCAGGCGCTCGATTTCGTGTTTCATTTCGAATAAAAACTGTTCCTTCTGGTCGCGGGTCAGGGCGTTGAAGAGTAAATAATATAAATGAAACAGACTGGCAAAATGATAAATATCAATGCCGCTCATGGCGCCGTAGAGAAAACCTTTTCGTGTATCGTCCAAATCCTTGTTTGGATCCTTTTCGCCGAATTCATTGAGAAAGAGAACAGCGATGACAGCGTAGGATAGAGCCGATGCTGTGAGACTTAATCCGCCTATGAGCAGCGTTGTCTTGGGGCGCAGCTGAAAGGCCAGTGACTTGACCGGCTTGCCGCGCAGAACATCGATCATGCTGTCAAGGATAGCTGTCACACCATCCATTGATAATCGCAGATTTGCATACAATTGTGATGCACTTAACGCAAGCGTAACGCCAATTTGCAAGGGAAGGGTGGGGATAAACTTCGACAGAATACGCATCGAATTGGAAAAGCCGCCGGCGCTGAAATTCAAACCTAACAGGAATCCGGTCAGGTTCCCCAGATGATGTACTCCCCTGGCAAACCATGAATTATCGCGAGTAACATTTTCCTGTTCGAATAAAAATGCCAGCGGATCACGTGATCCATTGACGCTCAGTGATCTTGCGTTTTTGACCACAAAATCCCATCTTGCATCGATGGCATCAAGAAATGCGGCCTGTTGTTTCCGGTAGTGTGTAATTCGCAACCACTGCTGTTTTTCTGATTCAGTGATCAGGCAGCAGGAATCAACGACAGCGTGATGCATTCTGGATGCGAAGACCCGCGCCCTCGACATGTAATAGGGAATTTCAGTTTGTATCATGTTTATTGTGCCAAACAGTGAACCAGGTGCATTGCCGCCCACCGTGAGTGCGGTTTGCCAGAGTTCCGGACTGGTACTGAGTGAAGCCAATAGTAGAGGCACGTTTTGCGATGCTGCAAATACGAATACGAGTGTTCCCTTGCCAATTTTCGCTCCCAGGGAGGACTGGCCATTAATGTATCTGACTGTGGCTGCCGCACTTTGCGCGCCCATAAACATGGCGCCGCCTGAGAAGTCCAGACCGCCGGCAGTAAAAATAATAACCGCACCTTTTTCGCTGACAAGATTGCTTAGCCATAAGCCGCAATCTTTGGAAACGGCACAAGTTTGCGCCGGTCCAAGGTAGAGGGCGCCTGCGCCAATGCCAATTCCGCCCAGCGAAACCTGGGCAATGGTTGATAACCACCATTGAGCGCGCGAAGGAGTGTTTCCCGGTTTGACGCTTACCAGCGGGAGAGATTCGTCGGTTGGCAATTTTTCTTGGGATGCGGTGCGCAGCATGAAATATCACTCCTTGGCTTTGATTTTATTGATTATAAGAGAGCAAACATCATAGGCTTGCCAGCTTAAGAAAATCTTAAGATCTGATTCGCATCTGTCTTTTTTTCCGTGAGAATCCGGGCGTGATCAGGAGCGTGTAAATTGACGTATCAAGTGCGTATGTTGTGGATATTGATTGCTGAGCAAGTTACTTGTTGCCAGTTCAAAATCACTAAAGTCAAAACCGGGTGTGACTGTGCATCCAATCAGGCTGAAAGACGATTTATCAATTAAGTCAGCAGCAAACCATCGGTTTGCCGGAATCGTTACCTGAAATTCAGCGGATTGATCAGTCATGGGGTTACCCAGTAAGCGGGTTTTCAGATTACCTGATTCATCAATTTCATATATTTTGAGCGGACTGCCGAAATAAAAATGCCACATTTCATCTGACTTCAGTCGGTGAAATGCGGAGAAGTCGTTTCCTTCCAGCAGGTAATAGATAGCAGTGGAAGCATATCGTTTGTGTGCTTGCTGCTTGAAGGGGCTAAAAACAAAAGAAGACTGGTATGTCCGTTTATACCATCCGCCTTCAGGATGTTTTTCCAAAGCTAATTTGTCAATAAATATGCTTGCGTTGGACATGGGAACTCCGTATTTCAACTGGCAGAGATAGTAAATGAGTTCCCTAATAATTGTCATTGAAATAATTGTAACTGTTAGCTTCTTTGTTATTTTCTTCCAGTAAACATGTAGAATCGCCCGGATAATTGGGGCCGGGGTTTCCATTGTTGTCGCTGTAACATTGATAACTGCAATATCTGCAATCGTGTCCTGACTTGAAGCAGGCATTCAGACAGCTATTGTCCCAATCCGCGTAAGAGATGCTGGTAGACGCTATAAACAACAAACTGATCAATAAATAGCGGTTCTTGCGCATATTTCTTGCTCCTGCACTTTTCATTTCTGCCTGGTTATAGTATATCACCATCATTCCGTTGAGCGGATGTATGTTTTGCATATTATATAATGTTAATCAATACCTTGTGATGTGAAATACATACCATTAGGCCGAAACGATGAAGCGCAGGACGAAAAGGCATGACGATTAAACCAGTGACAGGGAACGGCAATCGGAATAATGAAATCATCCAATGGAGTTGCAAGTATCTTTCATCTCATGGATATACGCTAAAAAGTAACCCGCCTGAAATTGTGCAAGACACACCCTGGTCTTATATTGTGCGTTTTGCAACATCCGAAGGTTATATTTATTTGAAGCAAACACCAAAACTGCTTGCATTGGAAGCACCCATAACCCGGATTTTGCATGATCAATTTCATGCTTCTGTTCCAGAAGTCATCGCATATCATTCTGAGTTAAATTGCTTCCTGATGAAAGATGCAGGTAAGCCATTACGAGGAATTCTTAAACAGCAATTCGATGCTGCGTTGCTTTGCAAAGCCATCGATCAATTTACATCCCTGCAGTTAGCTGTTGCGGATCATGTCAAACTTTTTCTTGATATGGGTGTTCCCGACTGGCGATTGGATAAATTACCAGATTTATTCGGGCAATTGCTGGCACAAAAAGACATATTGATAGCGGATGGGTTATCAGAAATTGAAATTGATGAACTAGAGAAACTGATTCCAAAAGCTGCCAATTTATGTAAAAGGTTATCTGAATATTCGATCAGGCAATCCATCGTCCAGTGTGACTTTCACGATAATAACATGCTTGTAGATGATGTATCGCAAAATGTCACCATTATTGATTTGGGTGAAATTGTGATTTCACACCCGTTTTTTTCATTGACAGGCTGCTTGAGGCAGATAAAAAAACACCATGCATTGACAGAGAAGGATGATGCATATATCAGGATCAGGAATGCATGTCTCAAAAACTATAAACGCGTTGAGTCTGAAAAAAATATATCAGAGGCTTTTGCGGCAGCACATCTGTTGTGGCTTGTTTATGAGATGCTGGGCCAATACAGGTTGATGCTTGCGTGCGGTCAAGCAAGGATTTTGTCATATCAGCCAGGTAAGCTCAGGCATTCATTGAAAGAATTCATGGCAGCATCAGGTTAAGACGCGTCCCGGGTTGACTGCGTCGATCATCGACTTATTTTTGCTGCGATGATGAAGCGGCATTCGTTGTTTGTTGACTCGTATTGCCCGTTTGCTGACTTGTGCCCGACGTTGTGCTTGTACTTGTGGATGGCGCGGTACTGCTTGTGCCCTTCGTTTTGGGGGCAGCAGCTGCTGTCGTGGTTACAGCTTTTTTGTGATGCACGACATGATGATGCGTTGTACCTGACTGAGTTAATTCACGAATATCCTCATTGGCACCAGCAACAGCGCCATTAAAAGTATGACACGAAGCTAAAAACAATGTTCCAGCACAAACTAGAATCACGCCAGCTGTGGCGGTTATGTTTTTGATTTTTCTCATGGTGCTCCTCCAATGGAATTCACGTGTATAATATTATTTTATCATAGTTAAACAATACGTGACGGATCAGACTTCAAGACACATAATTGTATTCAAATTTCAGGCTGGTAACGCGCATGATTAAAAAAGCGAGAATGTTCACAGTCCTGTGAACATTCTCGCGATTGGCAAATCAATGCTGCTGGTTTTTCCTGATGTAAGCAATAAAATCCTTGTTTGTGATTAATCCAGCTTGCAATGCCTGGTCGCGCAGGCTGGACAGGACGAGTGTTGCCTGTGCCTCATCTGATAATCCTCTTTCTTTCTGTAACTCAAGCAATGTGCTCCATCCCCACCAGTTATCCGTCCAGTGTCTGTCATTCAGATTTTGCATATCGGATCTGCGCATTAGTTTTTTCGTCGTATCGTCCCAATAAAATAATGGCGAGATATCCAGATTGGCTGCATTCCCTGTTTCGTCCGGCAAAGGAATGAAGTCTTTAACATTGTCATTTACTTGTGTAGTGCCTTGCTGATATGCGGCAAAAATCTGATCAGCGGAATTTTGCATGGTTGCAATGATCATATTGCGATGATAACTGGTTTGCGGGCTAAAATAGGATTTGTCGCCGTAAGCAATCCATTTGTCTCCATTCAGATTATGAACATGCAATCCATTTACATTTTCTTCGCCATGCATATAACTTGACAGTAATGAACCAACCGTGCCAGGTGTGATCTGTTCTGACAATTCTACGCGTGGCGTGCGAATATGGCCTGCAGAGAATCGGTCAGTGAGGAAGTGACAGGCGAAGGCATTCATTGCATATGCCATTTCCAGTTTCTTTAAATCGCCGGTTTGATGAGCAACCACTGCCTGTTCCAGTGCCAGTTGATGGCCGGTTGAGTAGCTGATCCAAGCGTGCTCGCCGAAATGATCATAATCCATGTTGGCGAGGTTCAGGTATCTTCCTGGTTCCAGCCACCAGGTCGATGGTGAACAGCCGCCGCCAGTGATGCAGTTAAACTGTCTGTCATTTTCATGGCCTATGCTTTTATAAATATCTTCCGGTTTTTCGCCGCGCTTGATTCCGTCATCCAGCAATTTCTGTTCATTGTAAATTACATTCAGGATTTGGGTTGTTTCAGTTGGTGCGTTCGGATTCAATGCAAACGAGCTGAATGCTGCGAGGAAACGAGACCTGCGTTCAGCTTCGGATTGCCCCTGGGAAATGGGTTGGTTCACCAGCTCATAAAAATCCCCGAGTGAAACAATATCGCCATAAGTAAGATTCAGTCCGTTAGGCATATGGAGCGGGGTCGCCATATGGCCCGGATCATCGCTGTCAAAATACAGATTGATGTTGTTGCCAATCGCTACATGTTCTGCGGATGAAAACGACGGGCTGCCTGCTGCAAATGTGATGGTTGAATGTGACAGATAAACGGATAAACAGAGAGGTAACATCATTTGCCATGATAACTTCATATGAGATTCCTTTTTGTGGTTGGACTTTTGCAAGGCCTAAGAAAGCAAGATTCTAACAGATAGGTTTTCAATTTGATACGTGCGTACTTTGTCATATGGTTGTCAAATTTCTGCTATACACTGAGGCGTCGTGACGTTTGTTTTTGGGAATACAGCACGCGACAGAGCCAGCTTCACCAATGACTGCTTCACTCCAAACGCCGCATCCATCGTCATTGGTAACCCTAGCTCAGTCGCGTGCTGCATTCTCGTTGCTTTATTGAGAGTGGAACACCATCAGCCCGCGCATTTTCAATGCGCGGGCTGATGGTTGCAATCATGCCGCGGAGATGAGTGTTACCAGATGCTGAAAAGTTTTTCGCGCAGAATGCTGGCAGAGCTGGCCAGTTTGCTTAACAGCGGTTTTTTGATTTCGTAGCCAATCTCAAACAGTTTTGCATCCTTGCTGCGTTCGAGCAGATAGTCATCGCTGGTTTTGATTTCATCGACCAGGTTTAACTGCAGTGCGTGCTTGCCTATCCAGTGTTCGCCGGTGGACACCTTGTTGATGTCAATCTGCGGGCGATGTTCAACAATCAGATCCTTGAAGTGATTGTGTATGTCTTCAATTTCCTGCTGCAGTTTTTCTCTTCCTTCCTTTGTGTTTTCACCGAATACTGTGATCGTGCGTTTGAATTCGCCGGCTGTATGCTGTTCAAAGTCAATGTTCTTTTCTTTCAGCAGCCTGTGAAAATTAGGCAGTTGAACGATGACGCCGATTGAACCAATGATTGCGAACGGCGCAGCAAGAATTTTGTTGCCAATGCATGCCATCATGTAGCCGCCACTGGCTGCGATTTTATCTATCGAGACGATCAGGGGGATATTTCTGGCGCGTATCCGCATTAATTGCGCTGCCGCCAAACCGTAAGCATGCACCATGCCGCCGCCGCTTTCCACGCGTACGACGACTTCGTCATCCGGTGATGCGACATTGAGTATGGCAGTGATTTCCTCGCTTAATGAGGAAACCGCGCTTGCTCTTACATCACCGTGAAAGTTGAGAACAAAAACATTCCGGGATTTTTTCTCGGATTTTTGTTCGGCTTTTTCCCCGGCTTTTTTTTCTTTCTGAAAATGTTTGAACTGTTTTTTTGACAACGTTTCAGCAAGCAAAAGTTCTTTGGTTTCCGCGTATTTATGATTGAGATTCCTGATGACGAGTCTGCCCCGGATTTTTTCCTTGCTTTTGGCGACCAGCATGAAAAATGCGATCAGGACGACCAGGATCACTAAAACCACGATGACTGATTTTGCCGCGAACAAAGCAAGTTGAATTAACGCTTGTGACATAAGACATTCCTATTTTTTCTTATGAATGGATTTGTTTTCCCTGATTAACATGATCTTCTGATTGATGATTTTGACCGTGCCGGTAGGCTGGTTCATTAATATCATTTTCCATTGCCAGCTGCCCAGCCCTTTTTTATTTGGGAATATATATCCTGGATCAATTTCCAGCTCGCCGGGTTTTGATTTATATAACCAGCTGTAGGTACGCGGGACAACGGAGACAATTCCAACCCATACCGTTTCATTTGTTTCCTGGATCGTGCGGTTGGAATCCCACAGACGCAGAACAAGCAGCCCTTTCATGCCGCTTGCACTGCGTGAAAGAATCAGCTCTGGCCGTTTGTCGAGATACTGCGGGGATACCATGGATAAATATTGCGTGCTTTTGACATCGGCAATCCTGTGCAGCGTGCTCACAAGGTCACGTGCCGGCGGATTGGTCCAGCCTTCTTTTTTGAGCGTATCTTCGATCACGTTGATATCACCTGCCCATTCAATATTAAGCGCCTGAGATGGGAAACCAAACAGGCTCACATTGTATGCAGGCAAGGCATCGTTTTTTTGCCACCACTCATTCATGGCAATTTTTGCTGACGGCCAATTGACTTGCGCATAATCAATCTTGAGCTGCTCGAAGTGTTTGTAATGATAGGTGCCGAGGAAAAATAACAGGGAGAGTAGCGTGACGAGTGTGATGCCGATGGGATTGACGCGCTTTTCCCGCTTTCGTTCATAGGAAATAATCACCAGCATTAGTACGGCGGCACCTAATAGCCAGGCAGCCAGTACATCAGTAAACCAGTGTGCACCGAGATACATTCGGGAGATTCCAACAGCCAGAGGAACGAATAGTCCAATGGCATAGATTGGCCAGCGGTATTTTTGGCGCACTGAAGTCGCAATCAGAAATGCAAGTCCCATGTAAACCGTCGTGGCGATGGTCGTATGGCCGCTAGGCAGGGAATATGTTTCAGGGTTGAGAAAAATTCCCCAGGGCCGCGGTGATTTGAGAAGGTGTTTCAAAACAAACACACTTCCGGCAGCCAAAACGGCAACAGCAATCGCATGAAAAGCCGTCCGCCAGCGCTTCCAGTAAACAAACCAGCTAAAGACAATAATGATGACCGGGAGTATGACTTGTTTCTGGCCAAGCAGAGTGACATCAATCATGACAGAAGTCATGCCTTTGGTGCGGATACCGCGGAAAAGGTGAAACAGGGTATCATTGACCAGGAGGTTGGCTGGGCCATAAAGCTTTACAAAGGTAACGACACAGACAAATATGAAACAGGTAAATAAAAGATAAAAGGCAAGGTTTAGTTGACCATGTGTTTTATTCGGGTCATGGTGTTTAAGCAATATCGTGATTGGGTAGAGTGTGCGCGAATGCTTTAATTTTTGCCAGATCCAGTTTTGCATCTGGTCTGTCTGTTTGTGATAAAGCCGCAAGAGTCTGTATAAGAGCCACAGGCACATCATGATGAAGAGTGAAATCAGCAGCAGTACCAATATCACATGGATGGCGATGTCCGGCGGTAATTCAAGTGAAGCGGCTCCAAGTAATATGCCGGGCAGCATATAGGCAGGTGCCCAGCCTATCGCGGAAGTCACATTCGCAATTGTAAACTGCAGCGGCTTCATTCCGAGCATGCCTGCTGTCAGAGGAACCAGTGCGCGTACCGGGCCGACAAACCGGCCAATGAAAACACTCATGGCCCCGTATTTGGTGACGAATGCCTCACCGGATTTAAGCAGCCCGGGATAATTGCGGAATGGCCATATGCGGTTAAGCCTGCCTTTAAAATAATGTCCCATCCAGTAACTGATGCCGTCACCAACAATTGCACCCATGATGGCCCAGAAAATGGTTCCCCATAATGGGATGACGCCTGCGCCGGCAAGTGTGCCAAGCGCGGTCATCATGATGGAACCTGGAACGATTGTTCCAAGAATAGCGACAGATTCGCCAGCTGAAATAAGAAATGTCGCAAGGCCGGCTAATTCTGGATGGGCATAGAGCCATTGCAATAATGGACTAACAATGTCCGTCATCAAGTCACCTCTTCACCAGCAGCTTGTTTATCAGCATGATAGGAAGATCTTACCAGGGGACCGCTTGCAATATTTTTAAAGCCAAGTTCCCTGGCAACTTCTCCAAAGTGTTTGAACTCATCAGGTGTGACATAGCGTGCAACTGGCATATGGAACCGGCTGGGCTGAAGATATTGTCCTAACGTTACCATATCAACATCGTGGGCACGCAAGTCTTTTAATGTCTGAATGATTTCTTCATTGGTTTCACCCAGTCCCAGCATGATTCCGGATTTGGTCGGGATGGCTGGAAAACGCTTTTTGAATTCCTGGAGCAGGCGCAGCGAATGAGCATAATCAGAACCCGGTCTGGCCTGTTTATAAAGTCGCGGCACAGTTTCAATGTTATGGTTAAAGACATCAGGCAATTCATGTCCTGTGGCATCCAGGGCAACATCCATGCGTCCACGATAATCCGGTACCAGGACTTCGATTTTGATGGTCGGATTTTTTTCACGAATGGCCTTGATACAGGCGGTGAAATGGCCGGCGCCGCCATCGCGCAAATCATCACGGTCAACTGAAGTGATGACGACATACCGCAACCCCATTTTTGCTATGGTATAGGCAAGATGGACGGGTTCATTCGGATCGAGCGGATCAGGGCGGCCATGTGCAACGTCACAGAAACTGCAACGGCGTGTGCATTTATCACCCATAATCATGAAAGTGGCGGTACCGTGGGTAAAGCATTCCGGAAGATTAGGGCAGGAGGCTTCTTCGCAGACAGTTACAAGATTATTTTCTCTCAGTAATCTTTTGAGATCACTGACGGCAGGTGAAGCGGGAATTTTGACTCTGATCCAATCAGGTTTGCGTAAAGGGGAAGAGGTTGGCTCAATTTTGACTGGAATGCGGGACAGTTTTTCAGCACCGCGTTGCTTGGCATGTGTATTGTTTGATTTGGTATCCATCGCTCGTTCCGATTAATCTCTAATAAAAAGCTGTTGTTGGGTCACGTGAATCATGTATCTGCTTCGGCCCAGGTGCAGTGAGTATACACTAAATTATTCATTAAATAATTTACTAATTTACGTCCGGCTTCCAGGGTATTGTCCAATCCTCCCAATGCCGAGAACTGGGTCATTTTTAGCTGGCTGAATCCACAGGGATTGATGCGGGTGAACGGTTCCAGATCCATTGCAACATTAAAGGCGACACCATGGTATGCGCAGCCTCGGCGTATTCTCAAGCCGATAGAACAGATTTTTTTTCCATCGACATACACACCGGGTGCTTCCCGCCTGGCGTGCGCGATGATTCCATACTCAGCCAGTAAGTCGATAATGGATTGCTCAAGCTGGGTCACCAGTTCGCGCACATTCAGATGTTTGCGTTTCAGGTCAATTAGTGTATAGACCATTAATTGACCAGGTCCATGGTAGGTTACCTGGCCGCCACGGTCTGTTTGTACAACCGGAATATTCCCGGGAGTAAGGACATGTTCTGCCTTGCCATTCTGGCCTTGGGTGAAGACCGGGTGATGTTCCAGTAACCAGATTTCGTCAATCGTTTCTTCATTCCGGTGATGGGTAAATTGCTGCATGGCTTGCCAGCAAGACGAATAATCTTGGCGGCCCAGCCAGCGGATGGTAAGTGATGTCGCGTTCATATTGCCATGATGACGTGTGGAGAAGAAGACAAATCCTGGTAAATGCGGTCCAATTGTTCTTTCGATTCTACATGAATATTGATAGTCAATGCACGGTATTTGCCATTTTCACTGGGACGAGAGTGAACAGCTCTGTCAGATAAATTGGGGGCATGCTTATGAATAATCATCAGCACGGCAGCTTCAAACTCATCAGTTCCCAGCCCAAACACCTTGATGGTGAAATCGCAAGGGAACTTGATGAGTGATTCATTCTGTGGGTTATCTGTCACCTGGCTAACCTGTATTAACTTTTTCCTCGGTTCTGGAAAAATACTTGTTGATGTTGAACTTGACTGCATCGGTAGCACGGCGCCAGATACTGCCCTGAGGATTATCTTCAAGCGCAACCAGGGGCTTGGATGCTATCACCTGGTTATTCAGCATGATGTTTAATACGCCGTACTGCTGGCCTTTGATTATGGGTGCCTTCAACGGGTTATTCAATGCAGTGTTTATTTGTAACTTTTTGTACTGTCCGGTCGGAACAGTAACGTACATGTCATCCTTGATGCCTAATGGTATCTCGGAGTTTTCTCCTTGCCAGACTCTGGCCTGTACCAGCGGCGAATTGGCGCTGTAGAGCTTGTGGGTCTCAAAAAAGCGGAAACCGTAGGTCAGAAGGCGAACGGAATCTTCGGTTCTGGCCTGATCGCTAGGCTCGCCCAGAACAACGCTGATGAGACGCATACCGTCTTTTTTCGCTGAGCCAACCAGGCAATAGCCAGCTTCATTTGTATGACCGGTTTTTAAACCATCTGCGTATTGAAAACGCCACAGCAAACGGTTTCGGTTGGGTTGTTTGATGCCGTTATAGGAAAACCATTTTTCGGAATAATAGCTGTAATCTTCAGGAAAGTTTTTGATATACGCCTGAGTCAGGATGGCGAGATCATGAGCTGTGGAATAATGCTCTGGATTTGGCAGGCCTGTGCTATCCATGAAATGACTGTTTTTCATGCCTAGCTGTTTTGCCTGCTGATTCATCATGGCAGTGAAGGCTTCTTCAGAGCCGGCAACATATTCAGCCATGGCCACGGTGGCATCATTACCGGATGCGACAACAATACCCTGGAGCAAGTCACGCACAGGTACATCATCACCCACTTTGATAAACATGCGGGAACCTTCGGTTTTCCAGGCTTTTTCACTGACACGGACTTTGTCGTCCAGTTTGATCTGGCCGCTTTTTATGGCGCCAGAGATGATATACATGGACATTAGTTTTGTCAGACTGGCTGGCGGCATGCGATTATCAGCATTTTTTTCAGCCAGGATTTTACCGCTGGTTGAATCCATCAGGATATAACCGGTACCAAGGGTGGCTGGCGGTCCGGGAGTATAGATTGGCTGCTGGGGCTGTGTGGGAACCGGGATAATCGGGTTGGCCAGCACTGGTGTGCTGAAAAGCACAGCGGCAAGCAGTGTAACAGTTTGCAGTTTGACGGTGGAAAGCGAATGTTGATACATGGATATCTATCCCTCTGATCTGGCATATTGCGCATTTAACAGTGACCAAGAGTTTAGCAAAAATAATAATGTACCGGCTAGTAGCCAGGCAGGTTTTTATGGTTTTTATTGCGCAGCGCGCGCAAGCAGAAAAATCAGCAAATATATTTGTAACCTAGGCTGATTGCCTATAGATTTTTTTATTACAAAAAAGTAATATTTCTCCCCACGGATATGAACCAGTCACACGTACCAAAATACGCATGATGGGCTCAGGCAATCTCTTAGTACTTTTCGATTTTTTAAGTGTTAATGAGGTCCGTCAATAATCCCAGTTCTTGGGGTTAAAAAATCATAATGAGACTCTAGACATTTGTAGTACGCTGCTTTAGTGTATTGCCTGACTTGAGTCATATTAATTATTTATTATTAAATTTGTTCGGAAATAGAAACTATCAATAAGGAGAACATCGATGTCTTTCTACCGTACCATTCTCGCTGCAGTTGCAGCAGCTGCTATCGCAAGCCCGGTTTTTGCTGACGATTCAGCAATGCAAAGCTCTTCCGCAACTCAAAGCCCTTCAGCAGCCGCCGCGCCAGCTCAGGGCAGCAGCATGAGTCAGCCATCAGCTTCCACCGAGTCCAATGCAGCTACCACAGAAACCAAAGTCAACATCAACAAGGCTTCTGCAAAAGACCTGATGAAAGTTAAAGGTATCAATGCTTCCAAAGCAAGAGCAATTGTTGCTTATCGTAAAAAACACGGTGACTTCAAATCTCTTGATGATTTGGCAAAAGTCAAAGGCTTCACCAAAATGAAAGCTGAAGACATGAAAGCGATCGAAGATCAATTAACAATTGAGTAATTGAACTGATCCATTAAAAAAGGCGCCCTGAGGGCGCCTTTTTTTTGCCTGCAACTGTTATGCCAGCAGATTAATCACAATGTTCTTTTTCCAGTTTTTCCAGCTTACGGGAAGGTTTGAGAGGGGGTGGTGTGACAGAAGATGAGATACCGGAGCATTTTCTATACAGGCTGATTATTTGCTCAAGAGCCATGTCATTATCAATAAAATTTTTTAGCTTTTCGTAGCCGTTGGTGCCAAGTTGCTTTGCCAGTTCAGGATTCCTGGCCAGCGTCAGCATTTTCTCTGCCAGGTCACCTTTTTTAAGCGGATCAAACAGCAGACCCGTTCGCTGGTCATCGATAATCCAGTCAGATGTTCCGCGATTGACCCCAATCACTGGGCGGGCGCGGCCCATGGCTTCGGTGATCACCAGGCCGAATGTTTCAAATCCTGTGCTGGGAAAAATAACCGCCATGTTTTCATCATAAAGTTTATCCAGATGATGATGCCAGCCGGTAAATCTGACATGCTTCTCTATCCCGAATGTCTGTATCCGTTGCCGCATGTGCAATTCTTCCGGGCCTGTGCCCGCAATAGTCAGGTAGAGATGATTATTGCGCTTGCATGCGAGCGCGAATTCTTCAATCAGGATATGGACACCTTTGTGTTGACCAAGGCTGCCGGCAAACAGGAAGTGTCCTGGTTGCATATTGTCGAAAGAATAGGAGGATTGTTCCTTTTTAAAGGGAGGAATAAAAACGGTGTTGTTAAAGGAGTTTTTTTTCAGGTATTCCACCAGCAAGGGAGAGGGAGCGATAAACATTTTGACGGTTTTTCTTAAATGACGCCGCATTTGATAAAACGAACAGACAAGTGCCAGATAAATGACGGGATTGTATTTTACCTGGTGCTGCCAAAAGCAACGCTTGCGCATGCCTGTGGGGCAGGGCTGGTTGTCCTTGTGAATGTTTTGTGCGGACGGACAGATAATACTGTAGTCATGTACGGTTTGAATTACCTGATAGGGTTTAACTGCCCGCATGACAGAAGCAGTGTATTGTTTGATATTATGAAGATGAATCACATCAGGCTGGAATTTCCTGATTTGACTGCGTAATCTGAGATAAATAACAGGATTAAAAAGTATCTGCCAGATCAGTTTGAAAAATTTCGATCTTAACCCTTTTATCACGTAATAGTCGTCGCCATGCATTTCAATAGGGCCGAAGCCTATGGAAAAAACTTCAATACCAGGTGTTTTCTTCAATCTGTTCTTGAGATCGAAAAAGTAATTTTCCGCTCCTCCTGTGGGAGTATGGTTGTCGGTTAGAAGTAATATCCGCATGTTATCGTGACTATGTGAATCGCCTGACTGCTGTAATTCGTTCTTTCTGTTGTCATTTGCGTTTCCGCAGGGATGACAACCGGTTGCCTTTACGATACAGTAAGTGCCCATTTATGGCTAGTTTCAGATCGAGAACGTATTATACCCCATTGTTTTAAAATCATAGATTTGAGGAAGATATGGTAAGAAAGAGTGCATTAATCACTGGTATTACAGGGATGGTTGGGTCGCATCTCGCTGATTATATTTTAAACAATACGGAGTGGGATGTGGTTGGCATGTGCCGTTGGCGCAGTCCGCTGGATAATATCAGCCACTTGATTCCATTAATTAACCGTAAGGAGCGCATACGGCTGGTCTACGGTGACTTGCGTGATTCGGCATCCATTGATTATGTCGTCAAGGAATCAAAACCAGATTATGTATTCCATCTTGCAGCGCAAAGTTTTCCGCAAACCAGTTTTACCAGCCCGCTGGATACCTATGAAACCAATATTCAGGGCACTTCCCGGGTACTGGAAGCACTGAGACAGCATAAAAAGGATGCGGTCATCCATGTTTGTGCGTCATCTGAAGTATTTGGCCGGGTGCCCAAGGAAAAATTACCGATTAACGAAGATTGTACTTTTCATCCTGCATCGCCTTATGCGATATCGAAGGTCGGAACTGATCTGGTTGGCCGTTTTTATGCAGAAGCCTATCAGATGAAGGTGATGACGACGCGCATGTTTACACACACCGGACCGCGGCGCGGCGATGTGTTCGCGGAATCCACGTTTGCCAAGCAGATCGCAATGATAGAAAAAGGCCTTATTCCTCCGGTTGTGAAAGTGGGTAACCTGAATTCCTTAAGAACAATTGCCGACGTACGCGATGCAGTACGGGCTTACTACATGCTGGTGACGCATAATCCTGTTGCTGGCGAGTTTTACAATATTGGCGGCACCTATAGCTGTACGATAGAGAACCTCTTGAATTATCTGATATCGCTATCACATAAGAAGGATGAGATTAAGATTGAAGTGGATCCGGAACGCCTGCGGCCAATTGACGCAGATTTACAAGTACCAGATACAGCGAAGTTCGAGAAGCACACAGGCTGGAAGCCGGAAATTCCGTTTGAGAAGACCATGAAAGACTTGCTTGATTACTGGCGTGAACGGGTCAGTCAATCTGCGTCATTTTTAACACGCTAATGGAGGTAACAGAGAGTATGCATCATCTCATTCAAGGCGAAATTCAAAAGCTGTCTTCTCTTCTCACCCAAATTCAAAATGATGATTTGCTGCTGGGAATCGTTGAAAAGATTGCGTCAGAATGTACCCAGGCTTTACAGCAAGGGAAAAAAATTCTTTTTGCGGGCAATGGCGGCAGCGCCGCAGATTCACAGCATCTGGCAGCTGAACTGGTGAGCCGGCTTAATTACAATCGTCCCGGCCTTGCAGCGATTGCCCTGACGACCGACACTTCTGCGCTCACTGCAATTGGAAATGATTACGCCTTTGAAAATATTTTTTCACGGCAGGTGGAATCACTGGGACAACCCGGTGATGTATTGATCGCTATTTCAACCTCTGGCAGGTCACCTAATATTATCCGTGCCCTGGAAGCAGCGCGTGAAAGACAGATGACGACCATCGGGTTTACCGGCATACAGGCACCCATGATGGCAGAGCGTTGTGATTGGGTACTGAATGTTCCCTCGCGTGAGACGCCAAAAATACAGGAATGCCATATCATGTTTGGTCATATCATTTGCGCACTCATTGAAGACGCGATGTTTGGCGCTGAATATGATCCCAAACGCAAACAGGCCATGGAAACTGTCTGAAAATGCATGCAATTGTTCTAGTCGGCGGATTCGGAACACGATTACGCTCCGTTTTGCCTGATACACCCAAACCAATGGCGCCCATTCATGGGAAACCGTTTCTGGCTTACCTGCTTGCGTATCTGCAAACACAGGGAATCACGCAGGTGATATTTCCGGTGCATTACATGGCGGAAAAATTCAGCGCCTATTTCCAGGCAGAATATGCCGGGATTTCCATTCAATACGTCGCCGAAGAGCAGCCGCTGGGAACAGGCGGCGCGATTGTCAATGCACTGACTGCCTATACGGGGCGCGAACCAGTCTTTGTCTTAAATGGCGATACGTTTGTCAAGCTCGATTATCCAGCCATGTATACACGGCATCTCGAATCAGGCGCCGACATCACCATGGCGTTACGTTCGGTGGATGACTGCTGCCGTTATGGAAAAGTCGTTACAGAGAATAACCGCATTGTGGAATTCAAGGAAAAAGGGGAACAGGGGCCGGGATTCATCAATGCAGGCGTGTATCTGATCCAGCCGGATTTGTTCGCAAGACACAAAATGCCCGCGGTGTTTTCATTTGAAAAGGATTTTATGTATCCCTGCCTTGAAAAAATCAATGCGCAGGCGTTTGCAGCAAATGATTACTTCATTGATATCGGAATTCCGGAAGATTACTCCCGTGCGGTTTCTGATCTTGGCGTGCTTGAGATATAACAATGTCCAGTACTCATTCACATGCGAACATGCCGAAGATTTCCGTCATCATGCCTGTGCTCAATCGTGAAGATACGATAGAGAAGGCCATCCAGAGTGTTCTTGATCAGCAATATGATAATGTGGAATTGATTATTCTTGATGGCGGTTCAAAAGACAAAACCATAGAAATTATCAAGCGTCATGAACAACATATTGCCTATTGGCATAGTCAGCATGATGGCAGTGCCGCAGTGGCAACCAATATCGGGATTGGGAAGGCGACAGGCGATCTTGTCGCACTCCTGATGGCGGATGATTTCTATGAGCCCGGGCTTTTTAAGAATATCGCGGCTTCATTTATCGCCCATCCTGACGCAGATATTTTTACCTGTGCAGGAAGAATCGTCGCTTATGATGAAGAAGCACAGGCCTATAAAACTCTGGCGGCATTCACATCGCCGCGCGAGCTGGAGCTCACTTTTTATAATATCTGTTTTGGCGCATCGGCAATCTGTTTTCGCTTCATCAAAAGATCACTGTATGAACGTATTGGATTATATATTCCATTCGGTGCGGACAAAAAACACATGCTGACGAATGACAAGGAATTTTTATTGCGTGCGGTTTTGCATGATGTGAAGGATATTTTCGTCGGACAGGTTGGATATACCTATCTTGCACACAAGGAATCGTATTCATTCGGAAAGCACCGGGCAACATCGATCCGACATTGCATTGAACACATGTATTTCGCCCAGCAATATCTGGGAAATCGGAAGTTATCAATCAAGCATAAACTGCTGCTGATTTACTGGTATAACACGGAGTCGGCAAAATTATTATTGTTCAGGCTGCTGGATGGAGATTGGCACGCGGCTAGTCAGGCTGGCGCCACAGGTATCCGCCGCTATCCATTCATCTGGCCGGTGGTCTTCTGTATCACGGGATGCAAGATCATTTTCAAACAAGGCATGCGAAAATTGCGTTCCCTGTTTCCACGTCAGGTTGTTTCCCAGTCGTAAAATAGTTTCATTCCAGGCTCTGCTGTCATTTACACGCGTCTATCTGTCATTCTCTCGAATGCATTGGATGTCATTTCTGTGAATGCTTTGGATATCACTCCTGCAAATGTTTCGCATGTCACACTCGTGAATGCTTCGGATGTCATTCCTGTGAATGTTTCACATGTCACTCCTGCGAATGTTTCACATGTCATTCCCGCGAAGGCGGGAATCCATATTTCAATCAAACCAGGGAAGATTCCGTAGTCATATTTATGAAGGGTCCACAGTCATTGTCACGCGTCTATCTGTCACACTCGTGAATGCTTCGGATGTCATTCCTGCGAATGTTTCACATGCCACTCCCGTGAATGTTTTGCATGGCATCGCCGCAAATGTTTCGCATGTCATTCCCGCGAAGGCGGGAATCTATATCTCCATTAAAAAGGAAATTGAAAATGTTCAGAAAAACATATTATGTGTATATCCTGGCGAGTAAAAAATATGGAACGTTATATATTGGTGTTACCAATAACTTGCTGAAGCGGGTTTATCAACACAAGGAAAGCCTGGTCGATGGTTTTACAAAAAAATATGGCATTCATAAATTGGTTTATTATGAACAGCATGAAGACATCAACCACGCAATTCTGCGAGAAAAGCAAATAAAAAAATGGCGGCGCGATTGGAAAATAAATTTAATCGAGAGTGAAAATCCGCAATGGCTTGATCTTTACCTTGAGTTAACCGGATAAATGGATCCTGGCTAAATGATTCTAAAGTTGCTCCCGCAAAGGTTATCTGTCGCTTCTGCGACGGTAATTGTCATTCCCGCGAAGGCGGGAATACATCCCTCATTGATACCATGACGCAAAAAGAAAAATGGATTCCCGCCTTCGCGGGAATGACAAACAGCCTTCGCAGGCAACCATGTTTCTACGCGCACACTCTTGTCGATGCAGGTGCATTAACAAAATGATGCTCATACATTCTTTTCAATCCTTCACGCAGTGATACGGTTGGCTTCCAGCCAAGGGCGAACAACGCGCTGGAATCGAGGCATTTTCTCGGAGCGCCATCCGGCTTTGTCGTGTCCAGTTTGATTTTTCCTGTGTATCCAACGACATTTGCGATTTCCCGGGCAAGATCAGCGATGGAGATTTCCTGCATGGTGCCAAGATTGATAATGTCGGCGGAATGATAATTCTTCATCAAAAAGACCAATGCGTCTGCAAGGTCATCAACATAAATGAATTCACGCAAGGGTGTGCCGCTGCCCCAGAGTACCACTTGTTCGAGCTGATCGAGTTTTGCTTCGTGAAACCGCTTCATTAATGCGGGTATGACATGAGAAGCGCTGGGATCAAAATTGTCATTGATACCATAAGCATTGGTGGGCATGGGTACGATGGCATTGAATTGATGCTCACGCGCATAAGCCTGGCACATGATGATGCCATTAATTTTGGCGGCAGCATAAGCAATATTGGTCGGTTCGACCTTTCCGTCGAGAAACACGGATTCCTGCATGGGCTGTTGTGCGAGTTTCGGATAAGTGCAGGCAGAGCCCGGGAAAAGCAATTTTTTGACGCCATTCAGAAAGGAGGCATGAATGACATTGCAATGCATTTGCGTATTGTCATAAATGAATTTCGCCGGATAAGTATTGTTGGCATGAATACCTCCGACAATGGCGGCAAGATGGAAGACATAATCAGGCTTGTGTTGTGCAAAATAATTAAAAACGGCCTGCTGGTCGCGCAAGTCCAGTTCGGTTCGCGCTGGTGTCAAAAGCGTGTAATCCTGTTGTTTCAATAATCGTGTGAGTGCGCTTCCTATCATTCCCGTGCTGCCGGTAATGAGTATTTTTGCATTTTCATTCATAATCGTATCCTGGTTAAACATGGACTTGAACTTTGGCTTGATATTAGCGCATTTTTTTTATAGATTGCCAAGACTAAATGCAAGGAATATGAAATCATGCACGATCTAGAGCTTGTTGCGCGTCTGTACAAAAAAATGTCTCTGATTCGCAGGTTTGAACTGAGACTGGCGGAAATCTACCATACAGATGCTGTTAAAAGTCCCGTACATCTCTCAGTAGGCCAGGAAGCAATCGCTGTCGGTATTTGTGACCCGCTGGAAAAAGATGACATTGTATCCAATACCTACCGCTGTCATGCGACATATATCGCGAAGGGCGGCAATCTGAATGAAATGATGGCTGAATTGTACGGCAAGGCAACCGGATGCGCCGGCGGAAAGGCAGGCTCCATGCATCTGGTCGATATGAAAAATGGCATTTTGGGCGCATCTGCAGTCGTTGGAACGACTATCCCCGTCGCGACGGGTTATGCGCTTGCCATGAAAATGGAAGCGGCAAAAACAGGGCGTCAACGCGTCACGGTTTCAGTCTTTGGCGATGGCGCAACTGAAGAAGGCTGTTTTTATGAATCCCTGAATTTTGCTGCCCTGCACAAGCTGCCCATTCTGTTTGTCTGCGAAAACAACCGTCTTGCCATTCATACACCGATTGAAAAACGCTGGGCCACAAAAAGGCTTTGTGAACGTGTGGCTACTTATGGCATCGAGACGCATAAAATCTCGGATGACAATATCTTCAATGTCCGTGATACCGTCACCAAGGCAATTAATGATATGCGTCATCATCACAGCGGTCCCCAATTTATCGAATGTTCCACTTATCGCTGGCTGGAACACGTGGGTCCCAGAGATGACCATAGTGATAACTACCGTGACCTCAATGAATATCGCCGCTGGAAGGAAAACGACCAGATTGCCCGTCTCGCCAAGCTGTTAGACAAGGACACGGTTGCACGCTTGGAAGATGAAATTACAGCTGAAATCAAGGCGGCAGAAGAATTTGCCGAGAAAAGTCCGTATCCCGCTGATGAGGAGTTATACAAGCATGTTTATGCAAACTGATACAGTAAAAAAGGAAACTGCTCAGGAGCAGGAAGGCGTCAGACTGATTCGTTATGTTGATGCGCTTAGAGAAGCGTTTGAAATGGAAATGGAAAGAGATCCAGGCGTATTTCTGTTTGGTCTTGATGTCGACGATCATAAAGGCATTCAGGGGTCTACACTTGGATTACAGGAAAAATTCGGCAAGGACCGTGTTTTCTGCACTCCCTTGTCTGAAGATGCCATGACAGGCGTTGCCATTGGTGCTGCCATGGCGGGGCTGCGTCCGATTCATGTGCACATCCGTATGGATTTCATGCTGTTATGCATGAACCAGTTGGTAAACATGGCTGCCAAGGCTCACTATATGTATAACGGGCAAGTCAAGGTACCGCTGGTGGTACGTACCATGATCGGCCGTTCATGGGGTCAGGGCGGGCAGCATTCCCAGGCGTTACACTCGCTGTTTATGCATATTCCCGGGCTGAAAGTGGTCGCACCCTCCAATGCCAACGATGCCAAGGGCTGCATGATCGCCGCGATTCGTGACAATAATCCAGTTATTTTTGTTGAACATCGTCTGCTTTATGCCGTCGATGGATATGTTCCTTATAAATCTTATGAAGTTCCGTTTGGCAAGGCACGTGTGCTGCAGGAAGGCGATGATGTCACGATTGTTGCCGTATCACACATGGTGATGGAAGCATTGCGCGCCAAAAAGCATCTGGAAACCGTCGGTATCCATGCGGAAGTGATAGACCCGATTTCATTGTGGCCGCTTGACATGGATACCATCATGCAGTCTGTGCGCAAGACCGGTAATCTGCTGGTGGTGGATAATGCGTGGCTGACATGCGGAGCAAGCAGTGAAATCCTGACCCAGGTCTATGAAACCTGCCGCAAGACAGACGAAAACCTGCCGGAGATGGCGCGTATGGGTTTTGCATTCACGACATGTCCAACGACCAGGCCGCTGGAAAATGTCTTTTATCCAAATAGCCGCACCATTTCTGCCCAGGCGTATGAAATGGTGAAAGGCAAAGGCAATCGCTGGGAACCGCCAGCGGATGCGAAAACTGAAATTGACGCATTCAAGGGCCCGTTCTAGATGCAGTACAGCCGGAAGCCGACCCGCAGCTTGACCGCAGTAAGGACGTCGTCCCGCGGCTTGACCGTAGTAAGGACATCGTCCCGCGGCTTGACCGCAGTAAGGACGTCGTCCCGCGGCTTGACCGTAGTAAGGACATCGTCCCGCGGCTTGACCGTAGTAAGGACGTCGTCCCGCGGCTTGACCGTAGTAAGGACGTCGTCCCGCGGCTTGACCGCGGGATCCAGAACTCACGACGATCTTTCCAATACAAGCAACGTCAAGAAGTTACAAGAGCCTTTGTGTCATGGACCCTGAGTGCAATCACGATTTCATCCGGCAACTAGAACGACGAATTTTACTCCTCGATGGCGGGATGGGGACCATGATCCAGTCCTACCGTTTGCAGGAAGAAGATTATCGCGGCGAACGTTTCAAGGATTTTCCTTATCCTCTCAAAGGCAATAATGATTTACTGAGTCTGACCCAGCCGCGGGTGATCGCCGAAATACATCGCGCATATCTGGATGCAGGCGCCGATTTTATTGAAACCAATAGCTTTAATTCAACATCGATATCACTTGCTGATTATCACATGAGTGAGCTCGCCTACGAATTTAATTTTGCGGCAGCGCGTCTGGCAAGACAAATCACTGATGAAATGACACGCTTGACGCCGGAACGACCGCGTTATGTGATCGGCATTCTGGGGCCAACCAATCGTACCGCTTCCTTGTCACCAGATGTGAATGATCCCGGATTCAGAAATATCAGTTTTGATGAGCTGGTGAGAGCATACACCGACGCCGTTTCCGGATTGGTCAACGGCGGCTCGCATGTGCTGATGATTGAAACCATTTTTGATACCCTGAATTGCAAGGCGGCGATTTTTGCGGTTGAAAAATATTTCGCCGAAAATCGTGTGCGCCTGCCAGTCATGATTTCGGGAACGATTACCGATGCGAGCGGCAGAACATTGTCCGGACAAACCACCCAGGCTTTCTGGCACTCAGTGCGGCATGCCAAACCGATCAGTGTCGGATTAAATTGCGCGCTGGGCCCGGCTGCGCTGCGTCCGTACATTCAGGAACTCGCAAAAATTGCGGATACCCATGTCAGCATTCACCCGAATGCCGGGTTGCCCAACGCTTTTGGTGAATATGATGAATCGCCTGAGCAGATGGCAAGCGTCTTGCGTGAATTTGCCCAGGAAGGGTTTGTGAATCTGGTTGGCGGTTGTTGCGGGACGACCCCCGCACACATACGTGCCTTTGCAGAAGCCATCAAGGACATCCCGCCCCGAAAAATTCCCACCTTGCCCAAAGCCTGCCGATTAAGCGGTCTCGAGCCGTTGGTCATTGATGATGACTCACTGTTTGTAAACGTGGGCGAACGTACCAATGTCACTGGCTCGCTGCGTTTCGCTGACCTGATTCGCAATGAAAATTACGCGGCTGCCCTGGAAGTGGCGCGCGATCAGGTCATGAATGGCGCGACCATCATCGATATCAATATGGATGAAGGCATGCTGGATGCCGAGGCAGCCATGGTGAAATTCCTGAGTCTGGTCGCTGCGGAACCGGAAATTGCCCGTGTTCCCGTGATGATTGATTCATCCAGATGGTCAGTGATTGAAGCCGGATTAAAATGCATTCAGGGCAAGGGAATTGTCAACTCCATCAGTCTGAAAGATGGTGAAGAAGCCTTTATCGGAAAAGCCAGGCTGGCGCAGCGTTACGGCGCCGCGATTGTGGTCATGGCGTTTGATGAGCAGGGCCAGGCTGATACGGAAGACCGCAAATTCGAAATCTGCAAGCGTTCCTATGACGTATTGGTGAACAAGGTCGGATTTGATCCTGAAGATATTATTTTCGATCCAAACATTTTCGCGATCGCCACCGGAATGGAAGAACACAACCGGTATGCGGTCGATTTTATTGAAGCGACGCGGCGCATCAAGCAGCATCTTCCGCATGTACTGGTCAGCGGAGGTGTCAGCAACATTTCATTTTCATTCCGCGGCAATAACGCCATTCGCGAAGCTATTCATGCGGCGTTTTTATATCATGCCATCCAGGCAGGAATGGACATGGGCATTGTCAACGCGGGCAATCTCGCGATTTATGAAGATATCCCGAAAGATTTGCTCGTGCTCATTGAAGATGTGATCCTGAACCGAAGAGCGGATGCGACCGAGCGATTGCTGGAAGCAGCCAACACGGTGAAGGGTCAGGCACGCATCCGTACTGAAGATTTAAGCTGGCGCGAAAAAAATGTCGCAGAGCGGTTATCCCATGCCTTGGTGAACGGCATTAACCAATACATTATTGAGGACACTGAAGCGGCGCGTGTTGAACTGGGTCATCCCTTGCGGGTGATCGAAGGCCCGCTCATGGACGGGATGAATATCGTGGGTGATTTATTCGCTGCCGGTAAAATGTTTTTGCCGCAAGTGGTAAAAAGCGCGCGGGTGATGAAACAGGCTGTCGCGTATCTGGAGCCTTTTCTCGAAGCGGATAAATCGACTGCAAAAGCGAAGGGTAAAATCCTGCTCGCAACGGTCAAGGGCGATGTGCATGACATAGGCAAAAACATTGTCGGCGTGGTCTTGCGCTGCAATAGTTACGAAGTCATCGATCTGGGTGTCATGACACCTTGTGAAAAAATTCTGGAAACCGCGCGCCGGGAAAACGTGGATATCATCGGCTTGAGCGGTCTGATTACTCCTTCACTTGAGGAAATGACGCATGTGGCGAGAGAAATGCAGCGCCAGCATTTTACGCAGCCCCTGCTGATTGGCGGCGCGACCACATCACGCGCGCACACGGCTCTTAAAATTGAGCCGCATTATGCCGGATCGACCATGCATGTTGTTGATGCATCCCGGGCGGTTGGAGTCGCCAGTCAATTGCTGAGCGAAACAGCAAGGGATGAATTCATCAACAAGACCCGCAAGGAATACGCAGCGCTCCGTGAACTGCATAAAAATAAAAAATCCGAAACTGAAATCATCAGCCTGCAGGAAGCGCGCGCCAATAAATTCAGGATTGACTGGGAGACGCATCAGGTTTTCAAGCCAACCTTTTTGGGCGTGAAAACATTTAATGATTACCCGCTGGAAAAATTGACGGAGTATATAGACTGGACGCCGTTTTTCAGCACCTGGGAACTGGCTGGACGTTTCCCCAGGATTCTGGAAGATGAATTGATAGGCGAGAGCGCGAAAAGCCTGTTCGATGATGCAACACGCATGCTTGAGAAAATCGTCAGTGAAAAATGGCTGCGCGCGAATGCGGTAGTAGGATTTTTCCCGGCCAACAGTATTGGTGATGACATTGAAGTCTATGCCGATGAAAATCGTGATCGTGTCATTACGACATTCCGCATGCTGCGGCAGCAAACACGTAAATTCCAGAACAAGGCGAATATGTGTCTTGCGGATTTTATCGCGCCCAAAGCTTCCGGTGTTTGTGATTATATCGGCGGTTTTGCCGTGACCGCGGGACTGGATATGGAAACCAGGCTGGCGGAATTTGAAAGACAGCATGATGATTATAATGCCATCATGTTAAAAGCACTGGCTGACAGGCTGGCGGAAAGTTTTGCTGAACATATGCACCTGCGTGTACGCAGGGAATTCTGGCAATATGCGGCAGACGAGCGCTTGAGCAATGAAGAATTAATCGATGAAAAATATGTGGGCATACGCCCCGCGCCTGGCTACCCGGCATGTCCTGATCATACGGAAAAACCGGCACTGTTTGAATTATTGCAGGCAACAGCAAAATCCGGGATTTGCCTGACAGAGAATTACGCGATGCTGCCTGCTTCATCAGTCAGCGGATATTATTTTTCGCATCCGGAATCGCATTATTTCGGGATCGGTAAGATTGCCGAGGACCAGGTGACTGATTACGCACAGCGCAAGGCGATGGATGTGGCGTTAGTGAAGCGCTGGCTGGCCACGCATTTGATGGGTTAAATGGTCGCTGGCATGACAGAATGATCACAGACATGTCAAAGTGGAATTGAATAAAGGAAGTGTTATGCAGGCAAAGGCACCATTAAACATCAGCTTTGAATTTTTTCCTCCAAAAACAGCGGAAGGAATTTTACATCTGTGCGAAGCTGCAGAGCAGCTTGCGGAATGTCAGCCGCATTTTTTTTCCGTTACATTCGGAGCGGGTGGTTCGACTCGTGAAGGCACCATTGATACCGTGATGATGTTGAACCAGAAACTGAGTGTGCAGGTTGCGCCGCATCTTTCCTGCATCGGCTCTGATCCGGAAGATATCCTGCTTACCCTGCATCAGTACAAGGAAATGGGTGTGCGCCGGATTGTGGCATTGCGCGGCGATTTGCCGTCGGGAATGGGGCAGGCAGGTGAACTGCGATATGCCAGTGATCTGGTTGCCTTGATCAGAAAGGCAGCGGGCGACTATTTTTATATTGAGGTCGCGGCTTATCCCGAAATTCATCCCCAGGCCACGTGTGCTGCCGATGATGTACTGAATCTGAAACGAAAAGTGGATGCTGGTGCTAACAGCGCAATCACGCAATATTTTTTTAATCCGGATGCTTACTTTTACTATCTGGATGAATGCGCACGTGCTGGTATTCATATTCCTGTCACACCCGGCATTATGCCAATTACCCAATTCAGCAGACTTGCGCGATTTTCAGATAATTGCGGCGCTGAAATTCCACGCTGGATACGCAAACGTCTTGAATCTTATGGAGACGATGTTAAATCCATCAAGGCATTTGGCCTGGAAGTCGTGTATCAGCTTTGTCAAAAACTGATAGATGGCGGTGCGCCGGGGCTGCATTTTTATACCCTGAACAAATCCGCGCCGAGTCTTTCGATACTGAACCAGTTGTTTAATTCCTATCCGGAAATGCTGAAAAGTTTTGAACCAAAAAAAATACAGGCAGTCGAATGAAGCTATAGAGGAATGAAATTTGCATCGAACTCACATAGCAGGCAAAGCTTTGGGAGCAGGTGCCGCAAGCAAAAATAATCCTGCAGCGAGCGGTGTTTCCAAGGCTGGATTTTTCAGCAACCGCAGTCATGCCGGCACGCCATCGCATAACCGTTTGCACCAGATTCTGGGTGATAACACGAGAACACTGGATGCCAGGCTAAAAAGCGTGAGGAAATTAAATCGTGAGCATGTCAAACGGATGGCTTTGACCGTTAATTCCGAGGGCCAGCTGCCGATTGAGATTCTCGATGATACAGATAAAAGCCAGACGAATATCAAGTTGCACGCGACACTATTCAATCACATGCGGTCATACGAAATGAAACCTCTTTCAGAGCAGGTGAGTCTGGATGATGTTATGCGCCTGTATTATTCAGCAGTGAACCGCCAGCTTAACTATAATTTTAAACTGGCATGCGATGTTGCGAATGTCACGCGCGGCATCATCAAGGATTCAGATACGCACACGCAGTCGAACAGTTATGCTTCGGAAGCGAGAAGTAAACTGGGCACAACAATTAAGCATATGCGACGCAAGATTGCCAGTGAATCGAAAGGTAAAACGCATTTTGAGTATCTGGAAATTACAGTGAAATATACGCAATTATACGGCGTCGGCAATTGCGGTGAATTTGGACTGGTTGCCTTATATGAAACAATCAAACGGGATATCTCTGTCTCTGCTGAAGTTTTTTCAATCGAAAATGGGGACCATGTTTTTCTGGTTATCGGACGTTATCCGGATAGTGACCCGCATGATTATACCACTTGGGGCGAGAATGCGGTGATTTGTGACGCCTGGTCAGGTGAAGTTTATCCGGCATCGAGGCTGGCGGATATTTTAAAAGATCATGCGACTTGCAAGATTGGCCATGGCGAGGAAATCAATATCACGCCGCATTTTAATCCGGATTACCATCTCCTGGCACAGGACTTTATTCTGTCTGACTTCGAAAAAGAGGCCAATTTGAGAAAACTAAAAGCATTCAACTTGTTCGGTCGATCCCGGGCCAGAATGAAGCAGCCTTCTGTGGAGGCGGCGGAGCGCATGATCAAGGGAGAAAATCCAATCTTGCATTCCCCGGTTATGAAATAAGATAATCCTGTCAGGCTATAATAAAGTATAATAACAAGAACACGAGGCAGTGATAAGTATATGAAAACAATCATTATTGTTGGCGAGCACCATGATTTTCCCACCGGCAAGGATTTTATTTCGGCAAACATGACGGAGTTGAAAAGCTGCGGCTTTGAGCGGACCTTTCTCGAAGGCATGCTGCCAAAAATGATTCCTGACTTGCAGAGACATCCTGCTGACAAGTTTAACGTTCTGGATTCGTATAAAAAGCTTTACAGTGCATGCATGAAAGCAGGTGTCAAACTCCTGGGGTCCGAGGATACGCTTTGCCGCATGCTGATTGACATGGGTGCGCATCCTGCTGCGTTAAAGGAACAGCGCGAAGACAAGTTCATGTCCGATATCGATAAAGAGGATTCAGATGGTGTTTTTCTGACCGGTGCAGGACATGCGGCTGATCTGGCGAAAAAGCTCAAATCGCAGGGTGTCAATGTGATTGTCATTTTATCCTGTCCCAATAGTCCGGAGGCGCTGGCCAGGTTTGGGCAAATACCTGATGCGCAATTAGTTTATAAAACAACGGATATGACTATTGGACTCAGTCTTGCAGCGATGCTGACAAACAGGATTAAAGATATTTCCAAAGAAACACGGGATTTAATGAAGACCAAGCCTGATATGCCATTTCCCAAAAACAGGGAAATGCTGCTGGAGTTTTACAGGAATATAAAGGCGTTCGCGAACCTGGATAACAAAGAGTTTCAGAGTAACCTGGATGCGCTGGAGTATGTGATTGGCTCACTGTATGCGCGGGAAAAAAATTATGAAAAAGCGATTGAATTTACACAGTTGTCACTGGATAGAAAAATCAAGTATCAGGCAGATGAGAGTTCCATTGCCAACGCCAGAAATAAGCTGGAACTGTTAGGCAAACAGCTTGAAGAAGTGAGGATAATGGAAAAGATGCAGTCGACGCTATTTGCACAATCAGCTCAGGAGGCTAAAAAAGCCGTTGCGCAGTCTGCGGAATCCCTCAGGTCAGGTTCATCACAGACTGCGGATAAAAAAGACAAGTATACGGGTCCCAGTTCATGAGAAGTTTTGCGGTCAGGCTCCGTAAGTGTTAGCGCCTGGCGAACTTGGAAGCACGGCAAAATATAACAAGACCAGGGGGCCGATGATGGGGATTAATAGTAGAAGCGCCCACCAACCTGATCTGCTGGTATCGTGCAACCGCCGGACCAGCACTGCAAGAGAGGGCAGCAGGAATATCAGGCTGATGATATCCGAGACTACGCGGCTAAAGATAGCGATGATCACTGTCACCACAAAACAGAACAAGGCAAACCACCAGTATTCCGACCGTGTCGCTCGTCCGGTAAAATCCACGTATTTTGTAAGACAGGTTTTGACAGAAGTTTGAAAGTCCATATTCTCTCCCTCGAGTATGACGTCAGGTATATAGTAGCATAGGTGGTCAGGGGTTTGGGTATGCGCGCTCTCAGCCCCCTTGCCCTCTCACCTCCACTTTAACGTTGAGCTCTCAGCTCCCTCTCCTCCACGTTTGTAGTGGAGGAGGGGGGTTGGGGAGAGGAGGAGAGATCATTCTCTCATTCATGGCTTTATGGAGAGTACTCGCAATATCATGCTGTCCATCATCTACTAATCTTGGATCCGGCTCCTCCTCATCTACTTAGCATTGAGCTCTCAGCTCCCTCTCCTCCACGTTTGTAGTGGAGGAGAGGGTTGGGGAGAGGAGGAGAGCAAGCAATGAATTAAATTCCTGTGTTCCGTTCACCCAACTTGCTATAATCACGCGGTCGCAGGCAGCGGCATTACATAAATGGTGAAAATATGAACAATAGGATATTCATTAGGCAAGCCCAGAATCACAATGAGATCATCTTTCTTATCCTGGCTGCTATCCTGCCTGTATTCTTCACCATGATATGGCTATTCACCAACTCGCAGCTTCCCACGGCCGATGCGACTGATTACCTGGTAACCGGGCATACGATTTATCATCATTTCACCGACAATGGCATCTGGTATGGTTTGCTGCATTTTGATATCGAGCGAGGCTGGCGCCCAATATTTTTCTCGGTATTTACAGTACCTTTTCTGCTGATATCAAAAGGTAATGTCAGCTTTGCCTATCAGGCGGTGGCACTTGGCTGTGTGCTTGCCAGTGCGATTTATGTCTACCTGCTTTCAAGACTGGTATTGGATAGAGTCTCTTCAATCATTGCTGCTAATCTCATCTGCCTGCTGCCGCTGGTGCAAATGCCGGTTTTGCAGTTTTATGCGGAAGCCGCCCTGTTTCCGGTCGTGATCGGCACCTTGTATCATTTGATTCAGTCCGATTATTTCCGTGTCAAAAAACACATGTATGGTTTCATTATCTGCTTTTCCCTGGCGATCGTGATCAGGCCGGTTGAAGCAGTGACGGAATTGTTTTTTGTACTGATTGTCTTTTTGTCTGCTGGCTGGTATCGGGGTGTATTTTCACTGAAGCAGATCATGACGGTGATTGCGTTGGGTTTTTCATCCCTGTATTTATTATTGTTCAATGCGGGAACTCATTTTATCAGCCACTATCCATTCCAGCCGATTGATGGCGGTGTTTACGATATCAAGCTCGCCAAGTCCATCAATCTGACATTAACGGCCACCTTGTATTGCGTTATTTTGACCTGGGGTGGTCTCGCCTGGATGAATTTCACTGCCCAGGGCCGCAGACTTTGTACCGGAACTGGAAAGCCGCTCAGTGATCCGCCGCTGATCTTTGCTTTCGCAGCCGTTTTTGTGTTGGTGATGTTGTGGTTTTTGCCGCACGCATTTCAGACCTATGTCTGGGTATACCGGACTTCGTTTGGGGATCTGGCGGAAATGTCAGTCAAGATGCTGATGAAAAAACCGGTATGGGAGGTATTGCGATATTTCACATTCCTGGAGAGTGCAATTGTTGTCGAAGGGATATTGTTGGTTGGGTTGGCCGGGCTCATGGCAGCTGGCAAGCAGAAATGGCGTGACGTGTTTCTATCGTATCCATTCATCTACTTACTGTTGCTTATTCCATTTCCTGTTTGGGAAGTACTCAAAACAGTACAGACAGCGCCGCGCAAAATGAATTTGGCATTCCCTGCCTTTATTCTCGCACTGCTCATGATCGGGTTGCAGCGTGGCAAGTTATGGAAATTGCGAGCATTCTCGGTCACGATCTTGCTGGCGCTGCAGTTCGGATTCGCACTTGGTCTCGTATATCCGGCCATCTCCGGGATTAAATCCTATGTTGCAAAGCTGGGGAGTTATCCGGAACCGGTAAGATTGCAGCCCAATCCTCACGATGAAGTGATCCGGTTTCTTGATCAGCAGGCAAAACACTATCATCTGCAGCACATAGCGATTGAAGTCAATGCAGAATCCACTCTTCCAGTGGATCCATTCCTTGTAATCATGATGAACCGGATCAGCAACAAAACTTATACAATCGGATATCCCTATTTAAGTACTTATACTGATGTTGAACTCGAAAAAATCAATGGCAATGATGCAGTATTCCTAGCTGACAAAAAATCTGACATGGTGGTTTCAGACGCTGCTGCGAAAATGTATCATGAGCGCTTTGAAACAGAGGCTAACGCCACCCTGAAAGCCATGTATCGTTTTTTATATTATTTTTCGATGAATAAGCTGGATGAGATCGGCTGGAAATTGGGACCTTGTATGACAACCAGGGCTTTTGATAATAATGAATATTTAGGCTGTTTGTTGATTGTGAATAATAAATGACCAGTTGCAATAATTGAAATCCAAAAGTGAATAAGGATATTTTTAGATATGAAGATATATCAGCTTGCACAGGCAAAGATTAAAAAAATAAATGAAAGAGTCAAGAGCAAGATTGTTTCAAGTCTTGCGCCATCCTCCCAAGCAAAAAAGGAACCACAAGTTGATCTGCAAATAGCCGCCCCATATGTTTTAGAAGTTGTCCCAACCAGGCAGAATACAAAAATTTTAGGCTCGAATTGGCTAGCCAGTTTCAAGAATAATGAACATTCAGAACATGGCGAAGATGGAATAATATCGAAGATTTTTGAGATCATGCAGCCTGAAAACAAGTGGGTATGTGAATTTGGTGCACATGACCCAGAAATCATTAGCAACACATGGCGCTTGATCAATAACGAGAAATGGAATGCTGTGTTAATTGAAGCTGATCCGTATTATGCTGAAAAATTAAAAAAATATTATACAAGCAAACCTTCTGTACATTGTATCAATACAAAAGTTTCTTATGATGGAGATGAGAAACTCGATAATATCTTATCGAAAACGCCAATTCCGAAGAACATGGACTTTATGGTAATCGATATTGATGGCAATGATTATCATGTTTGGGAAGCGATTGAAGATTATCGCGCTAAAGTTGTCATGATTGAGTTTAATGCGTCTATTCCAACGGATATTTCTTTTGTACAACCGCGTGATATGACGGTCAATCAGGGTAATTCACTGAAAGCGATGGTTGAATTGGCTGCGCGCAAAGGTTATAAACTGATTGCAGTGACATCATGGAACGCGTTTTTCATTCAGGATAAATATTACAGTCTGTTCTTCAGTGAAGATCAGAAACTTGAAGATATGTATGTCTATCCCGCCAAGCATCCAATTTGGATGCGACCTTTTCAGTTATATGATGGGACGATTATCGTTGCTCCATGGAATGAAATGCTTTGGCATAAAATAAATTTGACTACTAATGATTATCAGTTTCTTCCTCAGTCGATGAGATCATTTTCAAGAGAATTACCTGCCCGAGATTATATTATTGAAAAAAGCGGTGATAAAACATCTGCCGATTCAGAAATATCTATACATCTCGAAAAGATATATAAAATGCCTGGAAACACCCTTTCCAGATTTGCAAAAAATGTTTTTTCTCGATACGGTGAAGATGGAATCATTGAAAGTCTAATTTCCGTCATTTGTGACTCAAAACCTTATTTTGTCGAAATTGGTGCTGGTAACGGTATTACTCATAGTCGATCTAGGAATTTGATAGTGAACCATCATTGGCATGGCTTGCAGTTTGAATCTGATCCAAAAATGCTGGCAAAATTAAAATCTAATAATAACAAACGGGTTAAAATTCATGATAGTCAATATTTCCTTGCAGGTGAAAATTCCCTCAATCAGATATTTAACAAGTACGAAGTTCCCAAAGATATTGATGTGTTAATGCTTAATACTTACGGAATGGAATATTTCTTATGGGAGTCTATTACGGACTACTCTCCAAAAATGGTTCTTGTTCAATTTAATCCGACTATTCCTAATGATGTTAAATTTATACAAGCAAAAGATTTTGCTGTGCACCAGGGTTGTTCGCTAAAGGCATTATGTGATCTGGCTCATTATAAAGGCTACGAACTGGTAGCGGCAACATTAGAAACAGCATTTTTTTTGAAGCGCAGATATTGCTATCGATTGTTTGAGCTTTATGGCTGGCGTTATGCAGAATGGGATGAGGTATTTCTACCGTTTGAAATGAAGTGGTTTCAATTGTATGACGGAACGATTGTAACTAGAGGTTTGGATCATTTGCTGTGGCATGGAATACGCATTGATGAGGAAAAATTACAGGTCGTTCCTAAAGGATTGAGGCAGTTTCATCAGTTTGCAGAAGCTGAAACTAAAAAGCATTTTTATAGAGTTTAGAATTGTATAATACAATCTACTGGATTTTAAATTTGAATGGATGATAGGTGAACCATGATCGAGTCGAAAACTAAAAGGCCATCAATAAGGTATCTTACCCCTGAGAACCTGTATGCTCAGTTGAATCATTTTACCTCTGGCATGGCTGTCACTCGCGGTTCATTCGAGCTGGTTGTGAATAGATGCACACTTGAAGACATGGAATGGAACCACATGGATCAGATGCATCGGCTGCCAATCCACAGGACATATGATAAAGGTGTGCGGATCGCAACCGGAGAAAATTTCGCTGTCTCTCTGACACAATGGGGTAACTGGCCCTTTCTGATTACCGTATCAGATGTGTATGTTGCAAAAGGATTGTTTTATCAGTCATTGACACTCGCGGGTATTGTATTCGTGCACTCCATCATTTCAATGGAGGAAATGGGTGACAGTGTCAAGCTCAAGGATGAATGGTATATTGCTTCAAAGAAAATATTCAAATTTCTGCATAAGCCGCTGGATAAAAAGCTATACAAGCTGAATGCACGTCTGCAACAGGAAGATGAGCAGCTGAGACAAGGTCGATTTGAGTTAAGACAACGCGGTTATACATTCAGAACAGACTGCCCTGATTACTACAATTCCAATGTTCTCAGAAATAACACGATCTATCCTCCGTTGGATGAGGGTGCGTTTTTCACTCTGGATGGGGTAACGAGTGAGCCTTCCACAAAAACGATTGATGACCTTGAATTTATTGTAAAGAAGACTGAAAGGAATGAATATCTGATCTGGCCGGCGGTTTGTCCGCATGAAGGCGGCCCATTAATGCAAGGGAGATTCTGTGAGGGGAAAATAACCTGTCCATGGCATGGCTTGCATTTCATGGCGGCGCAATTGTCAGCAGAATCGCCGGAAGCCATGAAACATGGGTTTACTTATACGCTTCAGGATAATATGGTCTGTGTCAGGCAAAATGTTGTCACGGAAATCAGGCATGACGAGATCACTGAAAGCGAGGCGGTGTAATTGCAAATGAATACAGACATTCAATGCAAAAGCAGGGAAGGAATTCGCTATATTCTGTTAGCTTCGCTGCTGCCTTTTGCTTTTACATTGATCTGGCTTTCCAGAAACACGCAGCTTCCAGGCAATGATGCCTCCAACTATCTGATGACCGCGGTCAATATTTATCAGTATTTTGCAGAGCGCGGCGTGTTGAGTGGATTATGGCACTTCTATATCGAGAGAGGCTGGAGGCCCATTTTCTTTCCTAATCTCGCAGTTCCATTTCTCATTCTATCTCGCGGCAATTTGTTTATTGCATATTGGTCTGTTGCAGTCAGCTGTATTCTAGCAAGCACGGTTTATATCTATTTATATTTCCGAATCAGTCTGGGTCGCTACGCAGCAGTTGTTGCCACCAATCTGATTGGACTTTTACCGCTGGTGCTGACACAGGTTGTAATGTTCTATGCTGAAGCGGCATTGTTTGTTTGTCTTCTGGGAAGTTTATACCACCTGATTAAATCTGATTATCTGACCAATTTGCCGCACTCTGTTGGATTTGCATTGTTGTTGACATTAGGAGTGATCATCAGGCCAGTTGAAGCAGTGACGGATTTGCTTTTTGTCCTTATCTATTTCATTGGAGCGGGCTGGTATCGCGGCAGTTTTACAACGCGACAGATTTTCTGGTTTGTATTATCAAGTTTTCTTGCAGTCACGATTTTTTTGTTAATGGCGATCAAACCTTATTATGGCCATCAAATTGTATCAGTAGTGGATAATGGCGGAATATTCGATATCAAAATGGGGAAAATGTTGAGTCGAGCCTTGGCGGCTTCGATGGCTGTTACCATGCTTCTGGGAATAGCCTGGCTGATTCCCGGGCTGGTGCGGAATCGAAAGGCATTATGCAACCATGTTTTTGGCGGTTCCTTATTCTTGCCAGCATTTATTCTTGTCTATGTTCTCGTGCTCATATGGTTTTTGCCCGCGGCGTTTGGAGCATTTGAGTGGATTTATCGAACTTCGTTAGGTGATGTCGCAAGTAGTACGGGATCCTTGCATGGATCACAGTTTTCATGGCAGGAGTTGAAGAAGTACATTATAGCTGAGGGACAGGCAGCGGTGGCGATGATCACGGCAGTTGCATTGTTGGCCATGGTTGTTCTGCCCTGGCAGACAACTAAGAGGCTATTATTTTCTCCCGCCATCCTATGTTTGTTGCTGACATTACCATTCCCATTTTGGGAGTCATTTTATACCGTTCAAGTCGTCACTCGAAAACTGTCTTTTGCGTTTCCAGCCTTGCTGATGGTTTTGTTAATGATCGGATTGCAGAATGGGAATTTATGGAAAATCAGATGTGCGCTTATTACAGCCATGCTGATTGTTCAGTTCGGCTTATTACTCAATCTGGTTGTTTCGGTATCTTATACAACTCCGACAGCCTTCATGACAAATTCAATAGGATACTTTATACCTCAGCCTTCAACTATCAGTCCAAATCCTCACGATGTTGTTATCTCATTTCTTGATGAGCAGGCCAAAAAATACAACTTGCATAACATCGGTCTGGAAGTGAATCCGGGAACACCTGATGCAAGGCACTTTGTCGAAGCAGAGCCTATTGATCCATTTTTACTGAGTACCATGCTGGTTGCCATGAAGAAAAATTACTCAACAGGATATCCATATTATAGTGCGTATTCCGAAAATAACTTGCTCAAATTAAATGAACGTTATGATGCCATATTTTTATCGGATAGTATTGATAACATGACTATGTCTGATCATGCAGTTGATGAATATAACAAGAAATATTTGGAAGAAGGGAGCTCTAGTTTGAGAATTTTTTATACCCTGTTGAAGCTCTATTCAGAGGGTAAATTAAATAACGCAGGCTGGAAATTGGGACCATGCATTGTTATCAATATGACCTGCCCCGGGATTTTCAAACCAAGCTGATTTAGAGATAATGCCCCTCAAACGAGGGCATTGTATGAAAAAGAGTCGATATTCCGAAGAACAAATCGTTCGAA
>JAJPJI010000017.1 GCA_021324305.1 Gammaproteobacteria bacterium
CGAAAAAAAACGATTTCAAAAAGTGAGATGGACGCACCACATAATGCTGAAGCAAGAGTGAAGCCGGCGATGGAGAAAATCAGGTAACGCTTTCTGCCAATACGGTCCGAAAGATAGCCAGTCAATGGCATGAATATCGCTGATGACACGAGATAGCTTGTGAGTGTCCAGGTGATTTCATCGGAAGAAGCGCCTAATGAACCCTGCATGTGCGGCAAGGCGACATTCACAATGGTGGTGTCGATCACCTGCATCAATGTTGCAGACATGACTACCATCGTGATGACAAAACGGTTGAATGGAGAAATTGTTTTGTAAAGTTCGTCTGTCATGGTTTTTCAGCTGTCCTGAGCGGATGCTGTCCGGAAGGCAGCGCATTGGAAAAGCCGTTATTTACGGTACTCATGTTATCTTGTAAATCTACCGTGACTTCGGCAGAAATGCCAATACGTAACGGAAACCGGGAATCAGGATTCAATACTTTCACACGCACCGGAATACGTTGCGTAACCTTGACCCAGTTACCAGTCGCGTTTTGCGGCGGTAACAGGGAAAACGCTGCGCCTGCTCCGCCACTGATACTTTCAACGGTGCCTTTGAATTTGTGCCCAGGATATAAGTCGGTGACAATGGTTGCAGACTGTCCGGGTCTGATTTTCTCAAGCTGGGTTTCCTTGAAGTTTGCATCGGCCCAGAATTCTTCATCACTGATCAAGGCGAACAATGGCTGATTGGCTGTGACAATGTCACCTTTGCGTAAAGTGACATTGGTTACCCAGCCGCTGACCGGAGCTGAGATCGTTGTATACTGCAAATTAAGGTTAGCTTGCTCCAGACTGGCTTTGGCCTGATCCACTTTTGCCATGGCTGTTTTGTAATTTGCAGTTGCATTATCTCCATCCTGTGTTGACAGGAATTTTTTTGCAACCAAAGCGAGTACACGGTTTTTGGTAAGTGTCGCATTATCCAGCTCGGCGTTACTGACAGCCAGCAGAGCTTGTGCTGAATTGACCGCCAGCTGGAAGGGTTTGGGGTCGATTTCGAATAATGGCTGGCCTTTCCTTACATATTGATTATTCACAATGTCCAGATTAATGATTTTCCCTGTCACACGCGGAGCTATTTGCACTACATTTGCATTGATATAAGCATCATCCGTGCTCACGTAATAATTACTGTAGATTTGATATCCAAACCATATACCGCAGCTCACGATCAAGAATACGGAGATGATAATCAGTTTGAAACTTTTTGCTTGCGTGATACGTGTTAAAAAATTCATTCTTGCACTCCCGCTTTTGCCTTTATTTTTTCTAAAACCTCGATACATGTTTTCAGTTCGCGTGCCGGTATTCCTGATAAAAACTCTTTGCGGACCTGGTCTGCTGCAGCATGTATATGGCGTAATGTTTTATGTGATTTGGAAGTCAGCTGTACGATTTTGCTGCGTCTATCAGCAGGATCATCCTGACGCACAATCCAGCCGTCTTTTGCCAGCCGGTCTAAGAGCCTGACCAGGGTCGGATCTTCGACACCCAATCGGGATGCGAGCTGTCTCTGGCTGAGTTTTTCGCTTGCCAGATCGAGAAACAGCAATGTGCGCCACTTTGCCTGGCTTAAGCCAAAGGATTTCAGGCGTCTGTCGATTTCGAGTCTCCAGGCTCGTGCTGTCTCATGCAAGATGGTAGAAAAATGTTTTTGAAGTTCCATAAATGAGACCTCTATCTTAATTATAGCCCATTTATTAGTTATCTCATAATTAGCAAGCTAATGATTTTAATTTTAATACTTTCGCTTGCTGTTGGCTACCACAAACGGGTTTTAAAGTGTTGGATTATCAATCTGGGATATGGCATCCATTGATCAATGACGCCATACCAGGCTATAAACAAGCGTAATCAGTATGAATACACTGATAAATGTAAACCAGGTATCGCGAGTAAATGCATAAAACCATACCAGGAGGGCAACACGTAATACCTGGGTGCCGATCAGGGTAAGCAAGCCGAGTTCAATAATTCCGAGCGGCGTGAATGACAGGGCATTTTTCAATATGAGCTTGATGTTGATATGATAACCGCCCGCCTGCAGCAATTCAGTATGCAGACTTTCCATGCCGTGCTGGTATAAATACATGGCACCTCCCAGTGTGACCAGTCCGGCGGAAATGAGCATTCCAAAAATTAAAAGCAGGCTCATGATGTCTTCCATTTGTTTTGTCGATAACATCACACAACTCCGGTTAGTGCCTTGTAAAGCATTTGTAGGCCAATCAGGCAAATCACAACACTAAATATGATGCGCAGATTGCGTGTATGCATTTTTACCAGTAATTTTGCGCCAGAAAATGATCCAGCGATGACGCCAATCATGACTGGAAAAGCGATAGCAGGATCAATATAGCCGCGTGAAAAGTAAATGCCGGCACTGACCGCGGCTGTAATTCCGATCATGAAATTACTGGTAGTGGTCGCGACTTTATAAGGCAATCTCAGTGCTTGATCCATGGCCAGGACTTTTAACGTTCCGGACCCGACGCCGAGCAATCCAGACATGAGACCAGCGATGCCCATGATGAATAATGCGAAAGGAACATGCTGAACATGATAATATTCCTGGCGATTTTTCACGGGATAGGTGCTATCCAGATTTAATGCGACTGCCCACGGATGTGACTGCAGATATTGTTCATGTTCTTCTCTGCGCTTGATGGTCAAGTAGGCAGAAAAAAATAACAGCAGGCTGAACAGGATGGACAGAAATGTCTTTGAGACTACCGCAATCAGTAGCGCACCTATAAATGCGCCGACAACAGCGGATGCTTCCAAAAACATGCCTATTCTCAGGTTCGTATATCCTTCACGCAAATAGGCCGCAGTGGTGCCGGATGAAGTGGCAATAACGGAAATCAATGATGCGCCCATTGCATAGTGAATGTTGACGTGGAATATCAACACCAGCACTGGAATGACAACAACGCCGCCGCCCAGTCCTGTCAACGCTCCTAGCAGGCCAGCAAAAAAAGAAAAGATCAGAAGCAGGACAGAAAAAAAGAGTATGGTCAAAGTAGTTCCTTTAATGAATTATTTTATTATTAAATAATACCTTATATCAAAGCAACGAATGCGAACATTAACAACCTCTGATTATGAGGTAAAATAGGAATTGTAGCGGATCAAAAGGAAGGAGTGTACACATGCGGATTGAAAAGACCGGCTTTTTGATACTCGTTATGGTCACCTTTATCGCTACAATCCCCTCTGCCTTGGCGACATACGGCCAAAAGATATGTAAATCATCAGGATTTCATTGTCTGCGTGTTAAAAGCAGGCAATCGTGGGGATCACTTTTCCCAGACGAGCACGACCGTGGAATTGTCATGCGTATTAACCGCATGAATACACAATTGTATCCAGGGCTGGTCATTGCTGTACCCAATAACTTGTCCGATGCAGATATCATGGACTTCTCACCCTTTCCTGTCAGTGTCGCTGCGCCGGGTGAAAAAGTGGTGATTGTTGATCCTGTCGTGGATGCCTGGGGCGCATATGATGCGGATGGATCACTCGTACGCTGGGGCCCGATATCAGCAGGATCAGATTATTGCCGCGATCTTGGTAGACAATGCCATACACATGCCGGATCATTCCGGGTCTTTTCACTAGGCAGCAGCGATTGTTATTCGACAAAATTTCCCTTGCCTGATGGCGGCGCGCCCATGCCGTATTGCATGTACTTTGACAATGGCCAGGCATTGCATGGTGAGCCTAGCGGATTGCCTGGCTATAATGCGAGCCATGGCTGTGTAAGAATGTATGTAAATGATGCTGAATGGCTGCGGTATGATTTCATTGAGGGACCAAATTCAGGCAATAATTACAGAGGGACACGCGTGATCGTCAGGGATTATTAAAAGTCAGTCTGAATGCTGCATGGCTGTTATTTTGCGAGTACATAGGTTCCTGGCGCATTTTCAAGCGGTACATAACCTTCTTTTTCGTTGCCCATTACGGGGGGATCGGTTTTTTCGCCTGAATGTGCGGATAACCATTTTTCAAAGGCCGGCCACCATGACCCATCTTTGGGCTTTGTAGCCTTATACCAGCTATCTGCATCAATGAAGCGGTCGCTTTCTTTCAGCGTGGAAATCCGGTAATACCTTTTGGTCGTCTTTGACGGCATGCTGACGATTCCAACGTTATGCCCGCCGCTTGTTAATGCAAATGTGATGTCTCCTGTTGTCAACAGATTGATTTTGAAAACGGAATGCCAGGGAGAGACATGGTCTCGTTCTGTGGCAACGACAAATATGGGTATGGAGATATCAGTAAGCGCAACAGGTTTTCCATTGACCATATATTTACCTTCGGCCAGTTCGTTACGTAGAAATAGCCTGCGCAAATATTGGGAATGCATTTTATACGGCATACGGGTTGCATCTGCATTCCATGCCATCAGATCAGTCAGTGGCTTACGCACTCCAAGCAGATAATCATGAATCAGGCGTGACCAAATCAGATCATTCGAGCGCAAGAGTTGAAATGCGCCAGCCATTTGATGGGTATCGAGATATCCCTTCTCCTGCATAATGCTTTCAAGGAATGTAATTTGACTTTCATCAATAAATAATCCCAACTCGCCAGGCTCGGTAAAATCTGTTTGAGCAGCGAGCAAAGTCATGCTGGCAAGACGATTATCATTGTCACGTGCCATGGCTGCCGCTGCAATTGCAGTGAGTGTTCCACCCAGACAATAACCGACCAGATGTATTTTTCTCTTTGGGACGACAGCCGATATAACATTTAACGCGGACATGATGCCAAGGTTGAGGTAATCTTCCATGCCAAGGTTACGGTCTTTTTTCTTGGGATTTTTCCAGGAAATGATGAAGACAGTATGGCCTTTTTTGACAAGATATTTCACCAGGGAATGCTTGGGTGTGAGATCAAGAATGTAATATTTCATGATCCAGGCGGGCGTGATTAGAACCGGTTCCGCATAGACTTTGTCTGTCGTGGGCGAATATTGAATGAGCTCAATCAGGCTATTTCGATAGATGACTTTCCCGGGTGTGATTGCAAGATTTTTGCCAACAACAAAATTTTCAGCGCCTGCTGGCGGTTCGCCTGCCAAATTACGCCGGAGATCATCAAAAAAATTTTGCAGTCCTTTGACAAAATTCTCACCGTGTTGCTCATTTGCTGCCTGTAAGACTTCAGGATTGGTCAGCACAGAATTGGACGGTGAAAACATATCCAGTATTTGCCTGATGGTGAAATCGACTACTTCTTCATGATGGCGGTTGACACCGCGTACCTCTGTCGAGGCAATATGCCACCAGTTTTGCAGCATGAGAAATGACTCATACAGAAAAGTATAAGGAAATTGCTGCCAGGTTTTGCCAGTAAAGCGCTTGTCCTGGGGAGAAGTAATAGGCGAGTATTCACCGGTGGAATCTCCCTGAAGATGCCCGACGAGCTGGTTTGCGAGATGTATCATGTTCTCATGCGCCAGCTCAATGAGCTCCTTCTGTTTGGCTGGATGTATGAGCAGATGAAAGTACCAGTCAAAAAATGCGAGCATGAGCGCAGCGGGTGATATGCCATGGGTCAGCTTTCCTACCGTCGCCTGAAGCGATCGGTCAATAGCTTCAGCTTTTTCCTGCTTTGTTTCCCATTGAGGATCAATCATCAGCAAACCTCTAAAATCCCTTTCCTGATAGTCTATCTTCTATCAGGGAAGAGTGCATGCATCCATGACATTATTTTTCAGTTTTTTCAGCAAATTTTTGGGCTTTTTCAACAGCTTTTTCAGAAATTTTCGCGGCGGTTGAACCCCAAAGCTTGGCGATATCTTCCATATTTTCCATTGTTATATGGATGATTTTTTGCATGAGTTCAATGCTGGCAGTGATGTTTTCGCTCATTAAGTCTTTTTGCAAGTTGAATAAATCTTCAGGTTTTTTAACATTACTCAAACGTTTTACCTGATCAGAAAACCGGGAAAAATTTTCTCCAAACAATTCCAGATTTTGATCAGAGATCCGTTTGCAAATTTCACTTGTCGCCTTGTTCCACTCATTGAAAGGAGCAGTGAAGTTTTTGTTGAGTTTTGCCCATTGATCAAATCCTTCGGTATACATGGTTGCGTCCTCCGTCGTGTGGTAATTTGTGACATTGACATCATTGTGCACTGCAACATCCTATATTAAATTTAGGCGATATTTGCGGAATTGTCAATATTTATGGCCGCTCTATATCTGAATAAGTTATTGATTTTTATGATTTTTTCTTTGGCGACTGATTTTTTGGCGTACGGGGAATTTTCATGCCGTACGGAGAGGATGACGTGTTTTTTTCTTCGTTGTTCTTGCTGTATTTCAGTAGTTGTTTCAATAAGTCAGGATCAGCTAATAATTTTTGATAGGAGAGCCATTGATTCTGAAATAATTTCTTTTGTTGAATAAATAAATTCGCGGCTTGCTCAAGATACTGGCTAAACAGATTTTGTGTCTTTTCCTGATACGAACGTATCAAGTCTTGTAATAACGCAGTGGTGAAGATAGGCGTCGATGTCGCTTCTTGTTCAGCAATGATTTGCAGAAGCGTGCTTTGGGTTAGGTCTTTTTTGGTGCGCGCATCGATGACCTGAAAGTTAACCTTGTTGAACACAAGGTTTTTTACATCATCAAGCGTAATGTATTCACCAATTTCTGTATCATAGAGACGACGATTTGGATACTTTTTTATAATCCGAATTGCTTGCATAACCAGCCTTCCACCAGAAAAATCAGCAAAAAATCCAGGATCCGCGATTGAACATGTGCTCCCAGACCACTCATAACATGTAATGTCCGCCATTAATGGCGATGTTTGCGCCTGTAATATAACTGTTTTTTTCATCGGCTAAGAAGGTAACAACATGTGCGACCTCTTCAGGTTCAGCCAGTCTGCCCATGGGAATTTGTGCGATAATTTTTGCCCGTATTTCTTCAGGAACCGCCATCACCATATCGGTAGCCACATAACCTGGTGAAATCGTGTTAACGGTAATGTGATGTTTGGCAACTTCTAGCGCCAAAGCTTTGGTGAAGCCATGGATGCCAGCTTTTGCTGCAGAATAATTGACCTGACCATACTGTCCTTTTTGACCATTTATTGAAGATATGTTTATTATTCGTCCATAATTACGCTCTTTCATTCCATTGACGGCGTGCCGGGTAACATAAAAAATACTGCTCAGATCTGTATTGATGACGATATCCCAATCTTCCTTGCTCATCTTGCAGCAAGCATGGTCACGAGTGATACCAGCATTATTAACCAGTATGTCAATTGGTCCAATTTCGGTTTCTATTTTTTTAATCATGTCTGCACATGATTGGAAATCGGTGACATCTGCATAGGCGATATCAAAGTTATAACCCTCTTTTTTTTGCTCCTCCTGCCAGGCGAGCGCGGCTTCATGTTTACGACTGTAAGCGGCGATGACGCGGATTCCCTGATCATGTAATTCTCTTGAGATGGCATGGCCTATGCCGCCCATACCACCTGTTACCACAGCTATCCTTTTTGCCATGAAATGTACTCCTTGCTTGACTCTATTTTCCCTGATGGCTAATCTTGTTGCCAGTCAATTTTGATCGCAAAACCTGCCGCTCGTAGCAGTGCACTACATGTACACGGAGATTTGCGGCAGAAAGTTACATTATATATACGCTTTGGATAAAGCATAAATACTATAAAATATAAAGGGAGTTCCACTGGTGAAAATAATAGATCATTTCGAAGTTCCCTACTATCAATATCTTAATGAAGAGAGTCAGATCGCAGATGAAGTGCCAACTGTTGCTTCGGATACCGCGACTCTTATAAAACTTTACCGGCTCATGGTTCTGGTGCGAACAATGGATACCAAAGCCATTGCCTTGCAGCGTACTGGTAAATTGGGGACTTATCCTTCCACCCGCGGACAGGAAGCGGTTTTTGTCGGCGTTGGGAATGCGATGGAAAAAAGCGATATTTTTGTGCCTTATTATCGTGATATGGGTACCCTGATACAACGCGGCGTCAAGTTATCACAGATCCTGCAATACTGGGGTGGTGATGAACGCGGCAACTGCTATGATTCGGATGATTTTCCGTATAGCGTGCCGATAGGCAGCCAGACATTGCATGCCGCTGGTGCAGCCTATGCGGTTAAATTCCGCAAGGAAAAACGTGCAGTCCTGTCGCTGTTTGGGGAAGGCGCGACATCGCAAGGCGATTTTTATGAAGCCATGAATGTCGCCGGCGTATGGAAATTGCCGGTGGTGTTTGTCGTTTGCAATAACCAATGGGCAATTTCTGTGCCAAGGCAGGCGCAAACAGCGTCGCATACTATCGCACAAAAGGCGATTGCAGCCGGATTCACGGGTGAGCAGATCGATGGGAATGACATCATCGCTGTCCAACATCGAACCACAGAAGCATTGAAAATCGCACGTGAAAATAATCAGCCGCATCTGATCGAAATGATATGTTACCGGCAGCATGATCACACAACGGCAGATGATGCAAGCCGTTATGAACCAAAAAACATGCGTGAGCAGGAATGGAAAAAAGAACCTATTTCCCGCTTGCGCCGCTATCTGGAAAAACTGGGAGCATGGACAGACAAACAGGAAGAAGAGCTGCAGGCTGAATCTTCTGCGGCGGTGGACGAAGCCGTAAAGGAATATCTTACGGTTGAGCCTCAGCCCCTGGAGTCGATGTTTGATTATTTATATGCACAATTACCCGATGCTTACGCTTCGCAGCGTGAGTCGCTGAAAAATGTGGAGAAAGTAGTACATGGCTGAAATTACGTTGGTTGAAGCAGTGAATCAGGCGCTCGCTTTCGAAATGGAAGCAAACCCGGATGTGGTTGTGCTAGGTGAAGATGTTGCAAAAAATGGCGGGGTATTTCGAGCCACAGTTGGCTTGCTCGACAAGTTTGGACCGGAACGCGTATTGGATACGCCGCTCGCTGAATCCATGATCGCAGGACTCGCGGTCGGTATGGCGGCGCGCGGTTTGAAGCCGGTTGCTGAATTCCAGTTCATGGGTTTTATTTACCCGGCATTGGATCAAATAATCAATCACGCATCCAGAATGCGCAATCGCACACGTGGACGGATTACCTGTCCTGTCGTTTTTCGCACGCCGTTTGGTGCAGGTATTCATGCTCCAGAACATCATTCTGAGAGTACAGAAGCTTATTTTGCTCATACTCCGGGATTGCGGGTGGTTGTGCCATCCTCACCTGCGCGTGCGTATGGGTTAATGCTTGCCTCAATCCGGGATCCAGATCCGGTTGTCTATCTTGAACCATCGCGCCTTTACCGCTTTGCAAAACAGGAAGTAAAGAATGACGGTAAGGCTTTACCATTGGATGTCTGTTTTACTCTCAGGGTAGGCGATGACGTGACACTTGTAACCTGGGGAGCGATGGTGAAGGAGACACTGGCTGCAGCAAACACGCTGCATCAAAATGGAATCAGCGCAGAAGTAATTGATGTGGCAACCATCAAACCTCTGGATATGGACACCATACTTGCTTCAGTAGAGAAAACCGGCCGCTGTATCGTGATTCATGAGGCTCCGTTAACTTGTGGCGTGGGCGCAGAAATTGTGGCTCAAGTTGTTGAGAAGGCATTGTTCTCGCTCAAGGCACCACCGGAGCGGGTAACGGGCTTTGATACGATTGTGCCCTATGCAAAGCTTGAAAAGTATTATATCCCCAGTGAAAAGAGAATAATTGACGCTGTTCATCGTCTTATGGAGTACGCATGAAAATTTTTCATTTACCCGATTTAGGTGAAGGTTTGGCAGAGGCGGAGATACGTGAGTGGTATGTCAAGATTGGCGATGTTGTTAAAGTCGATCAGCCACTGGTATCAATGGAAACCGCAAAAGCAGTGGTCGATGTACCCTCACCATATGCGGGAAAAATCGCACAACTGCATGGTAAAGTGAATGAAATCATTAAAACCGGCTCTCCTCTGATCAGCTATGAAACTGACGAAGCAACGGCAGATAAAGGCAGTGTAGTCGGAAAACTGGAAACCAGTGAAAAAAAATGGGATGACAGTGATGTGATTATTGGCGCTGCGAAGACAAGACCAGCTTCGATCAAGGCGATGCCGGCAGCCAGAGTGCTAGCCCAGCAAATGAATATCGATTTAAGCTTGGTTACGCCTTCTGGGCCGCAAGGCTTAATTACTGCAGATGATGTAAAGCAGTTTCTTGAGAAAAAGCCTCAAACAGCATCTCTGACCGGAAAGACAGAAGCATTGCGCGGCGTAAGACGGGTAATGGCGCAGACAATGACGCAATCACATCATGAAATTGTGCCAGTCACGATTATTGAAGATGCGGATTTGACTGATTTGCCGCCTAAAACGGACATTACAGTCCGCATTCTCAAAGCCATTGTCGCAGCGGCCAAGGAAGAGCCGGCACTTAATGCCTGGTTTGATGGCAGGTCGTTAGAACGAAAATTATTTGATGAAGTGCATATTGGTCTTGCTGTGGATTCCACAGAAGGGTTGTTTGTTCCTGTCATCAGAAATGCCGAAAAACACTCAGATCAGGAATTACGCCAAATCGTTGACGATTACAAAAAGTCGGTTACAGCACGGACTGTCGCGCCAAAAGATTTGCAGGGTGCAACCATCACGTTGTCAAATTTCGGAATGATCGCAGGTCAGTATGCAACCCCGATTATTGTTCCGCCAGCGGTTGCGATACTCGGTTGTGGCCGTAGTCGAGATGCCGTCATTCCGCGTAATGGCCAAATAGTTATAGGCCGTGTCATGCCATTATCACTCACGTTTGATCACCGAGCAGTCACTGGCGGTGAGGCAACGCGATTTTTGGCAGCCGTTATCAGAAATCTGCAAAAGTAATCTCAATGCCAAGCCAGACATTTTCAGCGGTCTGGCTTGGTTTCCTTATCATCCAATATTATTATCCTTGAAATCGCTGTGGAAATTCGAATTTTTCTTATTGCTTATTCATTGGAACAGGGGCTGATGGTGGTTGGGGCTGATTCACAGCCGGGTTTGACTGGCCTGTCGACATATTGCCCTGTGGCGGTTGTGCTGATGGCAGCAGCTTAGTGATTGCCGGGCTGGCATTTGGCAGCAATAGTTGTTGAACAGGGTTCGTAATCATTGGAGCGATTGCAGGCGCTGGCGTACCAGGATGGCCTTTGTTCCATTCTTGCTGGTACATGTTGTTCAGGTTATTGGTAATACCTTGCAGGTTTTGTAAAACCTGTTTTTGATTTTGCAAAATCTGTTGATTTTGATTTGATTGTGCAGGTGGTTGTGCAAACCCATTGCTGCATATTGTCAATATGCTGAATGTTGCGGCTTTCATGGTAATTGATACCAGGGATTTTATAATAGTCATAATGTTCTCCCCCTTTGGGATTCCAGCCTGATTCAAGGAATTGCCAGTCATATATTTAACATAGTGTGAGGTCCTTAAATTTTCAAGTCGTGCCCCACAGGTGAAAGTGTTGGGCAGGCTTAATTTGATGTATATTAATAATTATCAGGAAAAAACGCATGTTTCTTTAACATGATGATAAATCATGAGTTTACTGTAAACAGAGGCGGTTAAAACATGAAACGGATCTCATCAGCCACCTGGATCGGTTTGGCTGTCGTTGTAGTTGGCAGCATTTTGTTTATTGAGTTTAATCCATATAATCCGGCAGGTTCAGGGTTTGCCAAGACAACACTCTATTTGGGCTATTGTGCCGGCCTGCTTTTGCTGACACTCGCCTTGTTGCGGCTGATAACGCTTGAGCGCCGTAAAATCACAGAACTGGATAGCGAAAAGCGCTCCACGGAAATTCAGTTGCATGAAGAAAAAAACCGTTTTCAAATCATGTTTGAACAGACGAACAACTGTGTCGCTCTTGTCAGCCTTGATGGACGCTTTACAAGGGTTAATCAATCACTCTGTGAGCTGCTCGGATACTCCGAATCCGAACTGCTGGTGATGAATTATTTTTATTTACTTAATCAAAATGATCTTAATAACCTGCAAATCAGCATTCATGAGTTGCTCGAGAATAAAACAAATACGCATGAGTCTGAGCATGAGTGTTTTAAAAAAAATGGTGAAGTGATTTGGATAAAAACATCATTGTCATTGATGAGAGACCATACTGGCAAACCGAATTATTATATTGTCCAGCTACAAAATATAACGATGCAGAAAAAAGCCGAAGAACGGCTTCATCATATGGCATATCACGATGCATTGACTGGACTTGCCAACCGGAACAAACTGGAACAATTCATCACACATTTACTTGCGGTGGCAAAACGCGCGCATCAGTGTTTTGCTTTGCTTTTTTTGGATCTTGATGGGTTCAAAAATATAAATGACACCATTGGGCATGATGCAGGCGATTTGTTATTGCAGGTAATTGCTGAACGACTGCGCAACACGGTGCGTACAACGGATATGGTCGCCAGGTTGGGTGGCGATGAATTTGTATTGCTAATTACAGATGTGAAGCGAAGCGAAGATGTGGCTGTGATCGCACAAAAAATTCTTGATAATGTTTTGCAGGCGATTGTCATTAAAAGCCATGAAATTTATATTACAACCAGCGTAGGAATAAGCATTTATCCTGACGACGGCGAAAATTTGCAAGGTCTCATGAAAAACGCCGACCTTGCATTATACAGGGCGAAAGAGCAGGGCAGGAACAATTATCAATTCTATACACAGGAAATGACTGGCAGGGCACAGGAAAAGCTGGCTCTGAAAAATGCGCTGGGCCATGCGATTTCCAAGAACGAGTTCATACTTTATTATCAGCCGAAGATGGATATTAGATCGCATCGAATTACAGGTGTTGAAGCGTTGTTGCGCTGGAAGAACAATGAATTTAAAGATATCACGCCAGATGAGATTATAGCCCTGGCAGAGGAATCCGGGCTTATCATACCTGTTAGTGAATGGATACTGCGTACCGCCTGCAAACAGTTAAGGAAATGGCATGATGCCGGGTTTACCTCTCTCACGATGGCTGTCAATTGTACAGCGAGGCAATTCAAGCAAAGCACTTTCATCGATGATGTGCTTGCAGTGATAACAGAGATTGGCATACCCTCGATATTTCTGGAAATTGAAATAACCGAGAGCATGATCATGAAAGATCCTGAGAATACATTACGTATTCTCGACGCGCTTAAGGCGCTTGGTGTCAAAATCGCAATTGATGACTTCGGCACAGGCTATTGGTCAATCGGCAATTTAAGAAAGCTTTCTGTTGACAAGATAAAAATTGATAAGACATTCATTAAACAGGTAACGGTCGACGACACCTCGGCAGATATCACCAGCGCCATTATTGCAATGGTCAATAAACTCGGGATTATTTCAGTGGCCGAAGGTGTGGAAACACAGGAACAATATGATTTTCTGGCGCATGAAGGCTGTCGTGAAATTCAGGGTTATTATCTTACCAAGCCGATCCCGGAAGAGATGATGACTGATTTTCTTAAACATCCGGTTCCTGCTGCTGAAAGCACTGACGATGCTGATAAGGTGACACCTTAATTAAGTACTTTTGCGTTAAGATATTATTAAGCTTTGCTGGATATACTCCGGGTCAATAAAAATGCTCTAGAGATAGGGTATCTTTTATGCATTACTCGATGTATCAATAATAAATAATTAAGTGAAGAAGCCCGAAATATGATGATGCGAAAACCTCTAAACATATCCGATATTGATGTTGACTTATTAGCGCTTGCTTTCTCTTTTCTGGATGCTGACAACCGGGTATCAGCCAGCCTTGTCTGTAAACAATGGAATGCAGCTACTAAAAGCCATATTCTTAATAACGATGGAAAGGAATTCTATTTTGCAATGGTTATTAATGCCTTTGAGAACGATATCCGATCAATTCTGGAATCAAGTGATCAATCCAGATTGGAGGAGCTGATCAGGGCCAGGAAGTTTAACTGGTATGTGGGCTCTGAGTTTGACACAAAAGAAGCTGTTCTTGAATATATGAAACCTCGGTTTCAACATGAAGATTCAAATACATGCACCGGAAACACATATTTTATTACTCAATCTCGACTTGATGGTAACAAGTTAAGTGTTATTGCTTGCGAACATGTGAATTATTCAAGCAGTGTCATACAAACATTTGCATTTTCTCCTCCTCTCCGTTGTGACAGGCGCGGAGTCGATGTTGGCAACTGCGTTTACGATATGATGAATCCTCAATTTTCAAGTGAACGTAAGAAATTTAAAAAGTGGCAAGAAATATTCGCAAAGAAAGCAAAAGAAAAAGAAATGCATGAAGACCATCAAGAAACATCATTAATGACTGAGAAGCGCGATTCTCAGCTCATTGCTCCTCAATCTGTGACACCTCAACTTGCGCCTGCATCAACCCTAAGTAGAAGCATACCGTCTCATCCAAGGCAAGCCTATTTATTAAGTCAAAATCCAGCCACGAGTTTTGCAAAACCCAAACCAGAACCGAAGCCGAAGCTTCAGCCAATGGATTATAAAGCTGCTGGCAGTTGTGTGCTTAGCTGAAAATTATCCGGTCCTGTCATCAAAATAATAGTTGTGATTGCTGGTGACAGGGCATGTATGTGGTTCTCAAGATTTGACAATCTGTGATGAAACGGTCGCAAATTTTTCCTTTCACTACTGATTTGTACTAGTGAGTTTCCATGTATTGTTTGCGCAAGATGCGCCGCATGATTTTATTCGATGCGGTTTTGGGCAAATCATTGGTCAGTACAATATCGTGAATTTTAAATAGTGGATTGAGATGTGTGTTGATGAGTTTCTGCATGTCTTTCATGACATTCTGTTTTTCGAGCGGTGTGCTCGTGGCGGCATAAATCACCAGAAGACTGGGGCCATTATCATGTGGCGGTACGGCAATCGCGGCGACTTCAATAACATGCGGCACCCCGATCAGGGTTCGTTCAATCTCGGCAGCACTGATTTTAATGCCGCCCAATTTCATTGTGTCATCGACCCGGCCCAGAATACTGTAATGCCCATGCGGATATTGTCTGATTTGATCACCGTGACGGCGAAGAACCCTCCCGTCAGCAGTTTTAGGCATGTTCGCGTAATAAACCTGATAATGATCGGTATTTAGGAGAGTGGTTGATAATCCAATCGAAGGTGGAATAATAGCCACTTCACCCGTGGTGGCCTCTTTACCCTCTTCGTCGATAATCATGAAATTCAAACCCATCGTAGGTGTCGAAAATAGCGATGGATAATTATTTTCAATGACGGTGCTTGAAATATATGCTCCGCCGATTTCAGTGCCGCCGCAATATTCGATAATCGGTTTATAGCCTGCAAGATGCATCAGATAGAACATGTCCTCAGCATTTGAACATTCTCCCGTGGAGCTGAAGACCTTGATAGTGCTCCAGTCCAGTTTTTCCATGCACTTTGATTGCCGCCATGCTGCAACCAGCGTCGGAACGACGCCTAACATGGTCACTTTCGCGTTTTGAATAAATTCTCCAAAGCCGCGGTCTTTGGGCGCTTCGGAATAGAGGGCAATGGAAGCATGATTGATTAGAGCGGCGAAAATCAGCCATGGTCCCATCATCCAGCCCAGGTTGGTCGGCCAGGCGAGAACATCATCTGCCTTGATATTCTGATGAAAATACGCATCGCTGGCAGCTTTGACTGGTGTGACGTGATTCCATACAATCGCTTTTGGCACGCCGGTTGTGCCTGAAGAAAACAGGATATTGCACGGGGTCATCGGATCACATGGAACCGATTTGAACTGATTATTTTCAACGAGAAAATCCTGCCAGGGACAATCATTTTCGCGCAGGGTAATACTGACTTGGTCCGCACAAGGTACGACAATAATCCTTGCATTCGCTGCATTGGATCCTGGATCAATTGAACCAATTTTTTGGACTTTATCATATAAAGGCAGTTTTTTTCCTCCCCAGGCTGTAAAATCCTGGGTAAAAATCGCTTTTGCATTTGCAATATTTAGTCTGACAGCAATTTCTTCAGCTGAGAAACTATCAGCAATTGAAACAACGATCCCGCCCATCTTGAGAATGCCGAGGTATATGGCAATCGCATATTTATTCAATGGCATCGCGATTCCGATTGCATCGCCAGCGTTAAAACCCAGTTTAACCAGGCTGTTTGCGATACGATTCGATAATTCATTCAATTCGCCATAGGTTACCCGGGAGATGCTTTTCTTGTCGTCATCATGAATGATGGCAGTCGCAGACGCTGGCGCTGTAAAACAACTGTCGACAATATTCAACGCTGATCCAGGAAACCAGACTGGTGATTCTACTCCCTTGGATAAACTGCAAACCCGCTCGGGCATTTTAGTAAAGACAATATTCAGCTTCTTGATGACCTTATTCCAGAAATCTTCATAATTGGTTGTAGACCATCGGTGAAAATCCCTAACATCCGTGATGTTGAGTGACGACATGAATTGGGACAAATTTGCTGTGCCGATAATGTCTTTTACAGGAAGCCATGCGGGCGCAGTTTCGGGCTGTTCACGCCAGTCCGGAAAGAGCGCCAGAAAAAAATACTCATGTACATCAAAAGGATGATCAGATGACAGCAGGTCTTTTGACAGAGTTTGCCAGGCTTGCCCGGGTGTATTGGCAGCTTGCACGATAGCCTGGAACCGGAAGGCTAAATCTTCGGCTGCTTTTTGATTTAATCCAAGTTCAATGAGCCGGGTGATGGATATCGATATGTTCATACATTTCCCTGTCAGCGACGGTAGTCAGATTCGATTGTAGCTAAACTTCACAATACAGCAAGTATTGCTTCTGTTTTTTTGCAGACAAAACGTATAAACTTCGTGCAGTTTTTCTTTTACCCTTGGATTCTATATAGCTGTAATCGAAACGGGAGTGTTATTACCTATGAATAAAAAAGCCATTATCATGTTTTCTGGGGGGCTTGATTCAACAACCTGTCTTGCTATTGCAAGGTCACAAGGTTTCTCCTGTTATGCCATGAGTTTTGCATACGGACAAAAACATCATGTAGAAGTTGAGCGGGCAAAAGCGATTGCAGAGCAATTTGGAGTGATTGAACATAAAACCTTTTCTTTACCCCTGGATGAAATTCGTGGCTCGTCCTTGACTGATGTGAACATGCCTGTTCAGGACTATCAGGGAGGAGACAAAATTCCGGATACTTACGTTCCTGCCAGAAATACGATATTTTTATCATTTGCGCTGGCATGGGGTGAGGTGATAGGCGCCAGGGATATATTTTTTGGTGCCAATCATCTTGATTATTCCGGGTATCCGGATTGTCGGCCGGAATATTTACAAGCATTTGAAAAAGTCGCTAAGCTGGCAACAAAAGCGGGTGTCGAGACCGACCAGCAATGGACAATTCATGCTCCTCTTTTGTACATGAGCAAGGCGCAAATTATTCGTGAAGGTTTACGGTTAGGCATTGATTATGGACAGACGATATCATGCTATCGAGCAGATCAGTATGGACGTGCTTGTGGTGCTTGTGACAGTTGTACTTATCGCAAGAAAGGCTTTGCTGAAGCGGGCGTAGCCGACCCAACCAGTTATGTATAACTGAGCGAAAAAGAAAAAAGCCATGCAGTAATCAGAACCTGCATGGCTTTTCAGAAGGATACAACTAATCTAACATTCCATATTGTTTGAGTTTTTTCCTCAATGTACCGCGTGATATTCCAAGAATATTGGCCATTTTGACCTGATTGTAATGGGTATGGTTGATTAACACTTCTAATAAGGGTCGTTCAATCTCTTCCAGTAAAATCGAGTAGAAATCAACAGGTTGTTCGTTGCCAATATTTGAAAAGTAATTGCGCAATGTATCTTTAACAACTTGCTTCAGGGTAATCGTTTCCAAATCTTCTGCTATAGCCATTTTTTTATTCATAAATAAAACTCCCTACTATCCATAGTTTTAATTATATCTTTCCATGATTTAAATACTAAAAATTGATCTCCAACCCATTACATGCTGTCAGAGATCAAACTAATTCAATTACTTCTTAAGATACCAACTCAGCTGTTTCTTCAAGACTGACATGGTCATGAGCCGGTTCAACCTGCTGGTGTTGTGGCTGTTCTGCGACTGGTGACTCAGTGTGAGTTTTTGCTTTGGCTTTTCTTGGCTGGCTTTTTACTTTTGCCTTTACTTTTGTTTTTGCTTTTGCTTTCTTGGCAGATTTAGACCATTCTTTTTCAAATTGACTCAGGTATTTTCCAAGAGAGGTGAGTTTTGCATGTTTATTCCACAATGCTTCGAGGGCATTTGAAACAGCTTGTAACTGTTTGCTTAACTGAGTATGCAGTTTGATTGCTTCACCATGTACTTTTTTTGCTGTCTTTAATTGCTTTTTGCCAGCTGAAGTATGTTTGACTTTCATTGCTGATTGTACGCGAGCCTCTGCGTTCTTCAGCGCGCTTTTGGTTTTGTCGATGGCATTTTTCAATTTTGATTCTTGCTGTTTGTGAGCATTTACTTCTTTGCTAAGTTGCGCAGCTAATCTGGAAGGAGTTTGCATAAAATCCTTTTCCATTTTTTGTACGCTGACCAATATGTTGCTCATCGTTTGGCTTTTATTGGTACGCTTCGCGGCTTTGTTACGTGGCATATTCAGTTATCCTCTGAGTGCTATTGACTTAAGATGTTAAAATTTAACACCAGAATACTTTAAAAGTCTACTGAAGTGAGCAGAATATCATGCATTTTGCGATTCACATACAAGCCATACAATTCATTTTGTAAAAGTCGTGTGTCGTTGCGAAACCTGCTGTTGCACAGATACAACCGGAGGCAACTGCACATGATCACTGATACATACATCAGTATCGGATCATGCGTGTTTTGCAGAGTGTTAAAACCAGTTTTTCACTAAACAGGGTCCAAGAATGACTGAGGTCACTATCCGGCTTGCAGCGTGATGGATGGTAAGCCGCACGAAGGTCGTGGATTGATCATGGCAGGGTGTTATGGACAGACGTTCGGGAGAGCCTTTTTGTATTGATTTAAACCGCGTAACTCATTAAAGTGTACCATTCGAGTACACTCGTAAATTAGCCTGTTTAATCTGGTTATGGAGTTTTAGTGAATGAGTAACGCAAGTTTGAAAGAGCAGCTGCAAGCTGTGGCCTCTCAATTATCCGACAAGTTGGGTAAGGACCACAAGCAGAAACGGAAAGTTCCACAGACAGACAAGACCAAAAAGCCAAAGCCGAAATGGCTCGATTACGTGCAATATGGTGTTGAGCTGCTAAGAGTTTATTTCCCCTCCGCTTTTAAGGCGCCGAATGAAGTTAAGCCACTGAAAAAAGGGATAAAACAGGATCTGGTCAAGCGGCTGAGTACAATTGAAAGTATCGTAACAGAAGATAAGGCTTGCATGGTTAAAAGCCTGGCATATTACGTCAATACGGCAGCTTACCATAAGAGTGTCGTTGAAGGGGCAGAACGAATTGATCTGGATGGTAATCCGGATGGTGTTGTCACTGCTGAAGAGGCTAAATATTCAGTAGAAAGGCATCAGGCTAAGATGTTAGCCAAACAGGCTGCAGCCCAGCAATCGGCACAACAGCCAGTGGTGTAGCCGCATCGGGTTCAAGCTTATTACTATTAGAAATTTAAACGAGGTTTATATGGGGCAGCTTTCAAGGCGAATCTCGCCAGGTACTTTATTCATGTTGAGCATGAATGGAATCATCGGATCGGGTTGGTTGTTTGCGCCATTATACGCCGCTAAAATTGCAGGTCCTGGCGCAATATTCTCCTGGATGATAGGTGGATTTGCTGCAATTCTTGTCGCGCTCACCTTTGCTGAGTTATCCACCATGCTGCCTGTCGCTGGAGGTACTGCTCATATCCCTCAGCTTAGCCACGGCCAGTTTGCCAGCTTTGTCTTAAGCTGGATCGCATGGATTACCGCCCTCATGCTGGCACCAATTGAGGTTCAGGCAGTTCTTCAGTATGCTTCTCTCTTTTTCCCTTCCCTCATGCATGAAGTCGCGGGCACACCGACCCTGACCATATGGGGATATATATGGGCAGGTATACTGATGATTTCATTATGCCTGGTCAATATCATGAGTTATCGCGGCCTGATGCGCTTTAATTTTATCCTGTTTGTATTCAAGTTTTCTGTCATCCTGTTAACCATCTTTGCTATTCTGCATACCCGATTCAATACCGCCAATTTTTCAGGTCTGACGTCTTTGGCATTGTCTCCCCAGGGCTGGCAATCCGTTTTAAGTGCGGTTGCAACTGGCGGAATTGTCCTTGCTTTCAATGGCTTTAAAAGCGGGGTCGAACTAGCAGGTGAAACACGGAAACTGGCAATCGCGATTCCGCTTAGTACAGCAGGTTCAGTCATTGCCTGTCTCCTGTTGTACATCGGGCTGCAAGTTTGTTTTATAGGCGCGCTTGATCCTGCTTCTATTAAGAACGGCTGGCAAAATTTGAATTACACAGGGGACATTGGACCATTTGTCGGATTGGCTGCAGCGTTAGGCTTGGTCTGGCTGCTCAAATTACTTTATGTGAATTCAGTCATTTCACCGCTGGGTGCCGGCCTCATTTATGTGACTGCCACAGCTCGGATTCTCTATGCCATGAGCCGCATTGGTTATGTGCCAAAATTTCTTTCGCATCTGAATAATCAACGTTTCCCGGTATGGGCGATTGTGGTGAACTTTGTCTTGGGTATGCTGTCGTTTTTACCTTTACCTGGATGGCAGGCAATGGTGAATTTTCTTGTTTCAGCCATGGTTATTACCTACGCAATGGGACCGATTGCGTTGATGTGTCTGCGCCTGTCCCTGCCAGAGAAAGAACGGCCTTTCCGTCTCCCATTTGCTAACAGCATTTGCATGTTTGCTTTTTATTGCTGCAACCTATTTAGTTATTGGACGGGATGGGAAACAATTTCCAAGCTGGGCATTGTGCTGTTTGTCGGGCTGGTACTGTTTTCCATTTCCTGCATGCGCGGCAAGGTCAAGGTTGCCGAAATCAAAACCGGGTTGTGGATTATACCCTATTTATTGGGAGTCATTGTTATCTCCTATTTAGGTGCATTTGGCGGACAAAACGTGATTCCGTTCGGCTGGGACTTTTTGGTTATCGCCATATTCAGCTTTGGTATTTTTAATTTGGCAATTAAAAGTCGTACCGTGCTGAATTCAGACGAGGTCGCTGACTTTTTAGTTTCTGAATCGATGGCTTTGGAACACGGTTAATGCAAGCATGGCAAACAAACTGGTCAACGGGAACTGGTGAATCAAGATAGTGGAATAAAATAAGGACAGCAGATTATGGAAACCATGAATGATATCGTTAAAGTATCATCACTTGAGTCAGGAATATTACAGGTTAGCCTGAATCGGCCTGATCAGCTCAATGCATTGAGTCAGGAAGTCTTGCAACGTCTGTCACGTATTTTTCAGGATGCGAGACATGATGCTTCAGTGAAAGCAATTTTATTAACTGGTGAGGGCAAAGGATTTTGTGCTGGTGCAGACATAAAGCAGCTGGTTCCATTAAACGGACAGGATGGGCTTAAATTTGCGCGCTATGGCCAGGAAGTTTTTCGCAGTCTGGAGCTAGCCGGCAAGCCATCTCTCGCAGCTATTCATGGATTTGCATTTGGCGGCGGATGCGAACTGGCAATGGCCGCTACATTGCGTATAGCAACAAATAATGCTGTCTTCGGCCAGCCTGAAATCAAGCTTGGAGTGATTCCTGGATTCGGCGGAACCCAACGATTGTCACGCCTGATTGGAAAAGGTCGTGCCCTTGAAATCTGTCTGACAGGCAGACGCTTTAAAGCAGAAGAAGCCCTGCAATGGGGATTCCTCAATGAAGTTACCACACCAGAGGATTTAGTTTCCCGGGCCAGGGCAATATTAAAAGAATTGACCCAGCTGGGATCTGTCGCAATCCAGGGTATTATTTCTGCCATCCATCTTGGTTATGATCTGCCACTGGAAGAAGCATTTGAACTGGAAGCAACTCACTTTGGATTGTGCTGTGCTACATCGGACAAGCGTGAAGGTGTAAATGCATTTCTCGAAAAGCGAACAGCAATATTTAACGGAGCATAAATGAATCCTTATACGGAAGTACTTTTTGAAGAGATGGTTGGCAATGGTGGTAATCTCGGTATCATCACATTGAATCGTCCGAATGTATTAAATTCGTTGAATCATAGTATGATTCACGCGCTGTATGAACAATTGCACTCGTGGGCCTCAGCAGATCATATCAAAGCCGTCGTGATTCGTGCTGCCGAAGGTCGTGCATTCTGTGCAGGCGGTGACTTGCGCCTTACCTATGAGCGTATCAAAAATCATGATCCTGCCATGGCCGGATTTTTTCGTGATGAATATCAGTTGAATAGATTCATTTTTCATTTCCCAAAACCATACATCGCCTTGCTGGATGGCATTACCATGGGTGGCGGCGTGGGTATTTCCATTCACGGTTCACATCGCGTTGCGACAGACAGATTATTGTTTGCTATGCCGGAAACAGGCATAGGTTTTTTCCCTGATGTAGGCGGTACATATTTTCTGCCGCGCTTGCCAAATAAATTCGGATTTTATCTCGGCCTGACAGGTGCACGAATTGCAAGCGACGATTGTGTCGCGGCAGGTATCGCAAATCATAAGGTTTCTCAGGAATCACTGCCGGCATTAGTCAATGAACTGGCGCTGCAGCCGTTCATAGGAGATGCGCATCAGGCGGTGACGAAAGTATTAACCCAATTTCAGGCTCCGGTCAAAACATCACCCTATTTTGAAGCGCATCACGCGATAGAATCATGTTTTAGCGCCGGAACAATGGAAGAAATACTGCGTGCATTACAGTCATCAGAAAATGCAATCTGCAAGGACGCAGCTTCGATGATTAGCAAAAAATCTCCCACGAGTCTGAAAATCACCCTGAAAGCTATGCATGATGGAAAACGCATGGATTTTGATTCCTGCATGCGCCAGGAATATCGGTTGGTGACGCGTTTTTTGCAAGGCCATGATTTTGCCGAAGGAATTCGGGCTGTCATCATAGACAAAGATCAGACACCTAAATGGAATCCTGATTCGTTAGAAGATGTGATGAATGCCGAAGTCGAGAAATATTTTGCCCCTCTTGCACAAGAGCTGGCTTGACGCGTCAAATCAGGACAGTAAAGTGATTTGATGATTCGTATTTCATTATCAAGTGTTGACTTAACAAGACGGCATGTTTGATGCATGTTCAGACTCTGATTTGGCTTTAGCCTGTGGCAGCAACTGCCTGTTCGATAATGCTGTCTTGCCCAATTTTAGTTTTTCAATATTTTCAGCAGGTTAGAAACAAACAGGGAAGAGTCAAGTCTAACGGATAGTTACGTGAAATCAATAATGGTCTATACTGAATAGTGTAGGGATTAATATTGATAATCTAGGGTAAGTAGCTGGTACTTAAGCACTAGTGTATAAAAACAGAAATAACGAGGGAGGTAAGTCTATGTTACCTGTTCAAATAACCATTCGTGATATTTCAATCTCTCCCGCCTTAGAAACACACATCCGAAAACGAGCCGAAAAATTAAACCGCTTCTACGATCGAATCAGCAGTTGCCGGGTTGTTGTTGAACTTCCGCAAAAACATAAACACCAGGGAAAATTATATAATGTACGTATTGATATCACTGTCCCGGGAAAAGAGCTTGTTGTCACGCGCAAATGTGATGAAGATGTCTATGTTGCAATTCGTGATGCATTCGATGCAATCGTAAGACAACTTGAGGAGCATTCCAGAAAGCGGCATGGGCGGATTAAAACACACACGGATGTCATGCATGGACATGTTGCGCGGATGAATACAAAGGAAGGTTATGGGTTTATTGAAGGCGTTGATGGAAATGAATACTATTTCAGTATTACCAATGTCAGTTATCCCAAATTTGCGCAATTATGCATTGGAGACGCAGTCGAATATATTGCTGAAACACTAAATGATGGAAGGCAAGCACAGCACGTGATCAAAGAACGTCACAACAATCATGTGATAGAAGCACTATAATCACTTAATGTTTTTGACAACACTTTCAGTCATTCATGTATGGCTGAAAGTGTTGTCAGTATTTCATTTGCTTCTGCGACAGAAACAGGTGAAGATCATCGATATCATTCTAGGAATATGCTGCGAGAATGGGGATATTCCTGTTGTATACAATCAACCGGACAGTTTTTACCAGCAATATACGTATTGATTGCATGTTTAAGATATTGTTTTTCATGCTAATCCCCATTTTTTATGTGAACTTAATTATAAGTATAGATCTATCAGGATAGTTTTGCTTTATATTTGATCAAATAACATAGCTAACGATTAAATGTAGTCGTGCAGGGCGGCTGATGCCGATCAATGCAGCCTCAAGGTTGATAGTGGTCCAGCAGCACGGGTTTCAATGTTCAGGGAGGTTCGGGTTCTGCTTGCAATCGGGCTGCATATACACTGATAATTCACATTCTTGAACTCAATAAGAGTCATTAAAAGGAGTATGTATATGCAGGTCATTAGCCGTCTGAATGAGATTATTTCCGAATATCATTTGCTGAAGCACATGTTTTATCAAGCCTGGTCCAGAGGTGAGTTGAGCCGCGAAATTTTACAACGATATGCTGCACAATATTATAACCAGGTGCAGTCATTCCCAAGGTTTATTTCCCGTGTACACACCAATTGTCCCGAAATCGAAGCACGCAAGGTGTTGCTGGACAATCTTGTCGACGAAGAAATCCATGGTACCGATCATCCAGCATTGTGGATGCAGTTTGCAAATGGAATGGGAGCAAGCAGAGAGGCGGTCTTGAATGATATGCCTTTACCGGAAACTACAGCCATGGTGAATACATTTTATGATCTTGCGCAACGCGATTGGCGGGATGGATTGTGTGCCTTGTATGCATACGAGTGCCAGGTTCCTGAGGTTTCTGCATCAAAGATAGATGGGTTGAAAAAGTTTTATGGTGTGAATGATGAGAGGACACTCGAATTTTTCACGGCACATCAAGCTTATGATGTTGAACATTCCAGACAGGTTGCAGGCTTGATAGAGAAATATGTTGAGCCAGTACGTGCGGAAGCGGCAACTCGCGAAGCTGCAATTGCTTTATGGGGCTTCCTGGATGGTATGTGCCGGGAAGGTGGCATCACCTGTTGATTTTCCGATGACAGGAATTTTCCATACACATCCGCTAACAGCTTGTTACACAACTTATCCCCAGAAATTGGGGATAAGTTGATGGCGTCGCGAAATGAATTTAAAAGTGTGGGCTATTCATGCTGTCATCTCAACGAAAGCTGTTAAGCCACGAAAGTCGTTATGCACGAAAGTTGTCGTGTACGAAAGCTGTCGTGTATGAAAGCTGTCGTGTATGAAAGCTGTCGTGTATGAAAGCTGTCGTGTATGAAAGCTGTCATGTACGAAAGCTGTCATCCCCGCGAAGGCGGGGATCCATTTTAAAGACAAGCTGTTATGAATTAAGTTAACAATCAATAGGCAAAGGACAGAGTTTAAAAATAACTCAATGAAAATTTCATATAGATTCCCGCTTTCGCGGGAATGACAGAAAAAACTAACACGAGGATATCATATGCAAAAAGGCTATCGTCAATTAATAACATCAACCTTGATTGGTCTTATGACTATCGGCAGCTTGAATGCCGCACCATCAATTGTTTCCGAAAAGCTGGTACAGGCAGATAAGAATATTAAAAATCTGAAGCCTGCCATTGAATATGTTAGAAATCATTCCAAATTAGAAGTGGTATTTCCGACGCAAGTACCGCAAGAAGGTACATCAACACTCTATGCTGCTTATGATAGTTATTACAGCAATCCAAATTACAACAAATACTGGACTATCGATATTTCTACACAAGCTGGCTGCAAGGTCAAAAATTGTATTGTTGGTTCTGTAACGGCTGAAAAAGATGGACGATTGGACGTCGACTATTTACAAGCCCCTTTTGGTGAGAACAATAAACCTATTCTGAAAGAGAAAGTCAAATTAGCGAATAACATTACTGGATTTTATACCCCGGGACATACAGAAGCAGATTGGCATCCGCCTAAAATTGAATGGAAAAATAAAGATGTTTTATATTCCATCACCTGGGAAATTAAAGAAAATGCCAGGCAGGTTTTAACCCAAATGGCTAATTCCGCAATTCAGGCTCGCACGCAGAAATAAGAGTGTGTTATACAGGATAACTCACACCTTATTCCACAAGTTATCCCCAGAAACTGGGGATAACTTGATGGTGTTGCGAAATATATTTGACACTGTGAATAGTGGACAGATGTCATCCCAGCAAAATTGCCAATCCAGTAGAAGTGTCATCCAGTAGAAGTGTCATCCAGTAGAAGTTGTCATCCAGTAGAAGTTGTCATCCCAGCGAAGGCTGGGATCCATTTTGAACCCAAGCTATTGTGAATTAGGTTAACAATTAATAAACAATGGACAGAGCCTAATATAGGCTAAAGGAAGTTTTCATATGGATTCCTGCTTTCGCGGGAATGACCAAAAAATTGAGTGCTACTTACAGCTTTCGGTAGGATGGATTGACACAAATCATCGTTACTTCAATAATTCGCTTGATCACAGCCATGTTATTGCTGCACTGACCGCAAATTTTTAACCTTTGCAAAAAAATATTATCGCTGCCTGTTTCAAAAGAACTCTTCAAAGGCGCTTCAGTTGCTCTATCGTGCAATCCTGTTAAAATTAATAAAATTATTGTAACGCAGTCTATTCAATCCAAGGATAAGCTTTATGGAGCATGATCTTCATCCGGTATCGCCAGAATTTGCCAGCAACACACTCGTGACAGAAACGCAATATCAAGAGCAATATGCACGATCATTGAGTGATCCCGAAGGATTTTGGAGTGAGCAGGCAAAAAAATATCTTCACTGGTTTGAAGATTGGGAAAAAGTATTATCGGGTGGATTTGATAGCCTGGATGTGCATTGGTTTTCCGGCGGAAAACTGAATGTATCTTTTAATTGTCTTGACCGTCATCTCGCCACTCGCGCCGAGCAGCCTGCCATTATCTGGGAAGGTGATGATCCCAAGGACTCGAAAGTTATCAATTACCGGGAATTGCATGAACAGGTATGCAAGTTTGCGAATGTTCTGAAGCATTATGGTGTCAGGAAAGGTGATCGTGTCAGTATCTATTTACCCATGATTCCGGAAGCAGCAATTGCAATGCTGGCTTGTACGCGCATTGGAGCGGTCCATTCCGTTGTGTTTGGCGGCTTTTCATCAGAAGCACTGAAGACAAGAATTCAGGACGCTGATTGTCAAATTGTCATCACAGCCAATGAAGGTATCCGTGGCAGCAAGATAGTGCCACTCAAACATAATGTGGATACGGCGCTTAAGGAATGTCCCAATGTCAGAAATGTTATTGTGGTAAAACGCACTCAGAACCAGGTTGCATGGAACAGCAGCCGTGACGTCTGGTATCACGATGCAATGTCCCAGATAAAAACTGAATGTGCGCCTGCCATTATGGATGCAGAAGATCCATTGTTTATTTTGTATACCTCCGGATCAACTGGCAAGCCAAAGGGTATTTTGCATGGTACAGCCGGCTATCTGCTCTATGCTGCTATGACGCACAAGCTGGTATTTGATTATCATGACAAGGAAATATATTGGTGCACAGCAGATGTAGGCTGGATAACGGGACATTCATATTGCGTGTATGGGCCGCTCGCAAATGGAGCGACAACGTTACTATTTGAAGGAGTGCCGACTTATCCGACAGCATCGCGTTTTTGGGAGGTCATAGACAAACACAAGGTGAATATTTTCTATACTGCGCCGACAGCTATACGGGCCTTGCGCCGTGAGGGAGATGACTGGGTCAAGCGTACCAGTCGAAAAAGTTTACGGGTGCTGGGCACGGTTGGCGAGCCTATCAACCCCGAAGCATGGGAATGGTATTACCATATTGTTGGAGAGGCGCGTTGTCCGATTGCTGATACCTGGTGGCAAACTGAAACAGGCGGCATCATGATCTCCGCATTGCCTGGCGCGACACCCTTGAAGCCTGGTGCGGCCGCGTGGCCATTTTTCGGCATTGTGCCCATGATCATTGATGATGAGGGCAAACCGGTTCCCGATGGAAAAATGGGAAAATTAGTGATTACCCAACCCTGGCCTGGCATGTTGCAAACCGTATATCAGAATCCCGAGCGATTTGTTAATGCTTATTTCAAGGAGTTTCCTGGCAGATATCTAACTGGTGATCAGGCATACCGCGATGCTGATGGATATTACTGGATTTCAGGCAGAAGTGATGACGTGCTTAAAATTTCTGGGCATCGCATTGGTACCCAGGAAGTGGAAAGTGCCCTGATTCGCCATCAGGCTGTGTCCGAAGCGGCTGTAGTTGCCATTCCTGATCCAATTAAAGGCCAGAGTATTTATGCTTTTGTTACCCTGAAAGTCGGGTTTCATTCCAATGATGATCTTAAAAAGGAACTGGTGCAGACAGTAAGAGAATCCATTGGCGCGATTGCCATTCCCGAACACATACAGTTCACAGAAGGCATGCCCAAGACGCGTTCAGGAAAAATCATGCGGCGTTTGCTGCGTAAAATCGCGAACAATGACTTAACGGACCTGGGTGATCTGACAACACTTGCAGATCCGGGAGTGGTTGATGAAATTATCCGTGACCGAGAGATCAAATAAGTGCGTCAACTTACAGTTTGAAGGACAGCGCTGCGAAAGCAAGAATGGTGGAACCGGAAATGTAATTAATAATGCGCATCATTGTATTATTAATATGGCGATGGAACACTCCCTTGATGCTCACACTTAATAAAAACTCCCATAGTGTCGAACCTGTCATGATTCCGAGTACCGTGAAAATGGGGGCGTGTTTGCTGCCATGCATACTGCCTAGTCCAAGACCTGCAAAAAGCGCCATGAATGAAAAAATGGTGACCGGATTGGTGATTGTCAAAAAGAATGCGGATACAAGCGCATGCATGGAAGTAGTGTCATTTCGCAATTCAGTATTGATATTCCGGGGCGGCGATCGCAAGATCATCACACCCAGGTATATTAAAAACAGGCTGCCAATAATGTGAATCCACATTTTATAATCAGATAGAAAATCGGCTATAGCGGTTAAGCCAAAGGCGGCAATGGATCCATAAACACCATCAGCCAGTGCCGAGCCTATCGCAGTAATTAGTCCAATTTTAACGCCGTAAGAAAGAGTGCGCTGGATACACAAAATACTGATTGGGCCCATAGGCATCGAAATAGCCACGCCGATCACTAACCCCTGGAAAAAAAGTGCAGACATGCTTACGCCTCATTATGTTGCGGCATTAAAATTCAATCAGGTATTTCGCCAAGATCAAGATTAAAAAGATGCATCATACAATATTTCTAGATTGCTAATTCTACTTCATCGTTCCGGAAATGACGAGTCTTGCGAGGCGACAATACTGATGATGGCGCATGATGTAATAATAACTTTTTGATTATATTGATATTTAATTAGCCCATATCGCCTAATGCATGTTGGTACGTTAACGTGTAAAGTGGTTAAGTGATCTTGAAGAACAGAAACTGTATGCATACCCGGATAGCATCGCACACGATTAAACAGGAAATCAGGGAAAATATTGCCTTAAGTGTTCCTCTGATTGCATCATGGCTCATTTATTCATTCAGTAGTTTTATCGGCACGGCGATGATAGCAAGGCTTGGCGAAGAAACCCTGGCTGCGAGTGTGATGATAGGCAGTATCTGGATAGTCATCAATGTGTATTTCTATGGCATGTTCAATTCTGTAAGTGTTCTGGTTTCGCATCGATACGGCGCGGAGAAACATACCGATATCGGAAGGATTATCATCAATGCATTCCTGGCGGGATTGCTGTTTTGCATTCCAACAATGGGAGTAATGGCATTGACGCCGTATTTTCTTTTCTGGATAGCGCCAAGCAAGTATGTATTATCGCTCGCTTCAGAGTATGCCTATTCTATCATGTGGGCCACACCCGGCATGATTGGTTTGGTCATCATCGAAAATTTTTTAAATGGAATTGGAAAGACAAAATTAAGCCTGTGGATCAGCCTGTTTGAAGTTCCGCTGGAAATCGCGCTATTTTATATGCTTATTTTTGGCAAGCTGGGATTGCCGGCATTTGGTATTGCTGGAGTAGGATATGGATTTACTATTTCATTCAGTTGTACGTTTGTCGTGTTGTTAATTTATTTATTTTATGCTGATTTTGCACAACCATTTCAATTGTTCAGAAAGATTTTCAATTTTGAAAAGCGCTATCTCTGGGAAATTGTACGCATAGGGTTGCCGGTTGGATTGATGTATCTCATTGAAGTCTCTGCATTTACACTGGCAACATTTCTTATGGCGCGATTCGGTACCATGATGCTTGCCGCGCAACAAATTGCGATGCAGTTTCTGGGTGTAACTGTGAATATTCCATACGCAATGGGCCAGGCTGTCAGTATCCGAATAGGACAGAGTGCGGGAAGACTGGATATCCAGGGAGTGAAACAGGCTGGCTATATCGGTGTGTTGTTAAGCTTTTCCTGCATCTTGATTGTCGCAATGATGTATTTTTTCTATCCCCACATCTTGTTACGTCTGGATTTGAATACGGCTGATCCAGCGAATATAAATCTCGTCAGGCAAGCAAGTATATTTTTATCCATTCTCGGAGTTTTTCAATTGGTTGACAGCTTGCGCGTATCGGAGACGAGTGTCTTGAGAGCGCTAAAAGATACCAGATTTCCTTTGGTTATCAGCGTTATCAGCTTTTGGCTAGTCGGAATTCTGTGCGCATTTCTGTTTGTTTACGTCTTTAAGACCGCTGGCACAGGCATCTGGTATGGTTTGACATTGGGGATTACTGTTGGAGCACTCATCCTGTTCCTGCGCATTCGGTATGTCATATCCAATGTGGATCTTGCCAGGGTAATCGCCATATGAGGCAAACGGCTGGTCTGTTAAACGTGATTCAGGGGCTGCGTCGGCGCTGCTGGCATTCGATTGCATCTTCAACCCCCCTGTTTTCCATTTCATCAAAATAACGCCGCTCGGCCGCATTTAATATTTTTTCAGCTTCTTTCAGGGACATATGGGGGATATTGTCGCCAGGGAGATGGTTTGTCTCAGTCAAGGGTTTGGTTTTATTTACAAATTTCATTGGTGCATATCTCACAGTATCGCTCATTGACTTTCTGAAAAATGGCAAGGCAAACCTGGATAACATGACTCAACTCCTTTAAGTAAACGCTATCCATGGATAGTAGCCATGTTTTTTTATGAAAGTCAAAAATAAAATTGACCATATCCTGCCAGGCCTGGATAAAAATATCATTATCCAGGCTTGTCTGTTATTTACAGTTTCTTGAAGTTACCCGATCGTGATTCCTCGGTGAGATCAAGTTTGGCTCCCAGCGCGGTAAATAATTCACGACTTACAGCATCTTCATTCACGATCTTGTCGAAAATGGTTTTGTCTTTGATCTCAAGTCCCCGTTCATGCGTATAAACCGCATAAGTGTGCTCTTCAAATTCATTGATGTCAGTCAGTTTTGCTGTGGGATCGATGAATACAATTTCCTTGTGGCCGTAGTCACTCAGGAAGTTGGCAATGTTGGCTTGCAAGGAGATCTTTTCTGGTTCAGGATAAACGGAATCCGGACTGGTAGCTTTAGTATTGATATGTGATTTCTTTACAAAATCCAGTATGCCATGCACGTCAAGAACGACAACTTTTTCTTTCTGGCAATGAAGTATCGCGATTAATGCGCTGCCTTCAGCAGACTCGTGAATAATTTTGTACGTATTATGCAGAGTCATCACAATGTCTTTGCCGCTGTGATCATTCATGATTTTTGGCGCATCCTTACTGCCGAGCTGCTGGCTGCCTAATACTGCGCTGACAGGAGGCAGGCGTTCCTGTTTATCCTGGAATCGTTTGTAATTTCCTTCTACCGCTTTTTCGGGCGGATACAATGTCCAGGCAATGCGAACGCGGCCCTGGTTTTTGGTGCTGATATGAAGCTCTTCATTGGTTGGACTGACCGCTTCCATGAATACATCAGGTCCATGCCCCAACTCTTCAACCTTTTTGCCAATCAGATCAATCGCCATATCTGTCATCAATCTGGCTTCATCATGCGCAAGCGTGCTTCTGAGAACCGGGTCGTCTCCAAGTGACGGGTCATCCGTCAATAGTGGACGAAATCTGTCAGTATTGATGACAGCGAAATCGGAAATTTCACGGCCATAAATTGCCTTGAATTCAGCCGCCATGATTTTTGCGATGGAAGATTTACCTGTTGCAATGCCGCCGGCGATGATCTTTGTCAGCCGTTGATGAGAGGGATGTTGGCGGAGCATCAGGATCTGATCACGCTCTTCAGCGGAAACCTGATCAAGAGCGGTCAAATGCTGGAGACCAACTTCCTGTGTAACTTCCTGAACAACCACATCATAAACCTTAGCCTGATACTGTTCCCGAAGCAGATCATCCATGAAAATTTTTTGCGTGATCATATCGATGGTGCTTGTGTCTGATTTACCTGATAACCGGGTACGGACAGCTTGATGGACTTGTAAAAACCGTTGAACCATTGGATCGGTTGAATCAAAACTGGATTTATGTTTTCTAAGAAAATCATGCGATATATTTTCACATACCTGCTCCATTTCTATGAAATCGAGCTGGAGGCTTCTGACAGCTGGATGAATTTTTTTATAAAGTTTTCTGCAGATATGATGGAATTCAGCGTCATCCTGCGACTTGATTTCAGTAGCGGTCACGATGCCCGTGTATTGCAATGCCATTCTTTCCGGATTGAAAACGACGATATCTCTGGGCATACGGTAGGGTTGCTGGTAATAAGAGCTCGCGCCAATACCAGCAAAAATTTCACGCAGCTCTTTCAGGCCGCGAAGGGCATGCTGGATAGTCGTAAAATTGCCTTGCGGCAGTACAAGCTGTTCATCTTTAAGGTACTCCGCCAGTCTTAATGTTGTAGACGGGTAAGACCAGGCATGGGTTGAATAAGAACGTTTCTGGGTGACGAATAATCCGGAAGTTCCAAACAGGCCTCGCGGCTGCGCGGGTTTTTTAACGCTTGCTTTGTGCACTTTTTTGGTTTGAGGAGCTGGCTCTTCGAGTAATTCTGGAACTGGCTGGGCTGTTGGAATAAGGATTTGCCAATCGGCTATTTTTACCTGATGATGGCCAAGAACTATGGAAGACCGGGTTTCAGTTTTGACTTTTAGTTTGACCTTGTCTTTGCCTGAAACAGTGTGTTTGGTTTTCTTGCGTGAAAGTTTTACAAGATGATTCAGACCGGAAACAATTTTAGTATGGTCCACTTTATGAGTGTATGATCCGGAGCTATTTGATCGAAGAAAGATTCTACGTAAATTCATGGACTAAGGTAAGCCTCGTTTTGTGTTTGATTTTATTAAATATATTTTTGAGTGCCATTTTAACAATATTTGCTTAAGGAAATGTTAATTCCATTGGATGTCGACTGGAGATGCATTAAGATTTGACTGCCTGATAGAAGGCTGAATCAATTTGAGGAAGTCCTGAAAATGCGCATTGTGGAAATTGTCCCTTATCGTCCGGAGTGGCCGCAAATCTATCAACATGAAGCCAGACGGCTTGAGCTGGAGATGATTCCTTTCATTGGGAGTGTTTACCATATCGGGAGTACCTCCATACCCTGGATGTCGGCAAAACCTGTGATTGATATTTTAATCGAATATCGGAGAATTGACGACGTTCCAGAGATCGAAACACGTTTGAAAAAATTGGGCTATGCAAGCCTGAGGAAAAATATAATTCCGAATGTCAGTTTTTTTACCTTCAGGGAAAAGAATGACATCCGTTATCATTTGCATATATATCCGGTTGGCGACCCACAAGTCAAACGGCATGTGAATTTCCGTGATTATTTAACCCGGTATCGGGATGAAGCAGCAGCCTATCAGGAGTTAAAATTGTTGCTTGCGCAACGATATCGCAATGACATCAGCCAGTACGTTGCAAGCAAGAGCGAATTGGTGCAGCAGATAGACAGAAAGGCAAAGCAATGGAATGAACAACGGAGTGATGTGATTTTGTCATCAAAAACGCCTGTTGCGACTGAATGGACAACAGATAGAATTACCCTGGCAATGGAAGCTAATCTCAATGTGCATATGACTCATTTTGCCCAGTATCTCAATCAGGCCAGGCTTGTCCGGATACCTGACTATACGATTGTTGATTCAGGATTGCCTGACGATACATTCAATTATGTTCTGCGCGCAGATTTTAACGATCGGGATGCGGAGAAAAAAATTTCTGAAGTAACAGCTTATTTCAAATCGAGAGAAATTCCATTTTCCTGGTGGAATAGCCCGTCTGATCAGCCGGATAATCTTGTGAAACATCTTGAATGTGCCGGGTATCGGAATACGGAAAATTACAAAGCCGTGTATTTTAACCTGGATGACTTGAACACTGATTCAGTGGACATGCATCAGGAATTAAAAATCATCCGCGCCCTGGATCAGCAGTCATTGCGTGATTTTGCGGTGGTCCTGGCCAATGATCCATTTTCATTTGAAAAATATTTTGCCTGGCTCGCGGATGTGATTTCGGAAGATGATCCGATTGAATATTATGTCGGCTACGTAAACAATGTGCCTGTAGTGCGTGGCCTTGTCTGTTATTACGCGAATGTTGCTGGATTGTACTGGTTGTCGACCGTACCAGTGATGCGCAATAGAGGCTATGCTACAGCAATGCAGCAATACCGTTTGAAACTCGCAAAAGACAGAGGTTATCAGATTGCTGTTTTACAGGCGTCAGAACAGGGATTCCCTTTGTACCAGCGTTTGGGTTATAAAGAGTGTGGTGTGTTCCGGGAATTTAAAATCACAAACAATTCTTAAAATATTAAAACGAGAGCCAGTCAGATGCTAGAAATCATACCTGTTACATTGAGTGGCGAGAGGATCCAACTGGAGCCGTTAAACCATCACCACAAGAGCGATTTATACAATGCGGCCCAGGACAGCCGGATCTGGATGTATAACGGCTCGAAAGCATATGGCGATAATTTTTATAAATGGTTTGACAAGGCCATGGAAAATCAGCGCGGCGGTTTGCAATGCCCATTTGTGGTTCGATGCAAGGCAGATCAGCGTATTCTTGGCAGTACAAGATTTTATGACATCAATCGTGAACATTACCGGCTGACCATCGGCTATACATGGTATGTTCCTGAAGTCTGGGGAACGTTTGTGAATCCGGAATGCAAACGTCTGCTTTTGGAGCATGCATTTGAAAATTTAAAAGTGAATCGGGTTGAGTTTGTCACAGATGCGCGAAATTCCCGTTCGCGTGCCGCAATTAAAAAGCTTGGGGCACATGAAGAAGGCATATTGCGTCGGCATATGATACTGGAAGATGGATATGTCCGCGATACAGTTGTTTTCAGTATTATTCAGGCTGAGTGGCTGGCAGTGAAAACGAAATTGTCCGAAAGATTGAAAAATTTTAATCACGCATAATTAATTCCGGAAATGATAACAGGAACATCATGCATATACATTACATACTTCATGCGCCATTTGAAAAGCTGGGAACGATAGAAACCTGGATAGAAAAAAACAGGCATGCCTCTTCAGGAACGCATACCTATCGGGGAGAAAAACTTCCTGATATTTCGCAATTCGACATGTTAATAGTCATGGGTGGTCCGCAAAGCGCAGTGAAACTCGATAATTATCCTTATTTGCGTGATGAGGTAAGACTGGTGCAGGAGACAATCCATGCCAATAAGCCAGTCTTGGGAATTTGTCTGGGAGCGCAACTCATAGGGGTGGCATTAGGAGCAGACGCTGAACGAAGCCCCAACAGGGAAATTGGCGTGTATCCAGTGCGGGTGACCGCGGATGCAGGGAATGATCCATTGTTCAGGCAATTTCCGGAACAGTTTGATGTCATGCATTGGCATAATGACATGCCCGGAATGGCTGCTGGCAGCGTATGTCTGGCTGGCAGTGAAGGATGTCCAAGGCAGGCATTTCGATTTGGTGACCGTGTCTATGGATTGCAATTCCATTTGGAACTGACACCGTCCGCGATACAGGAAATGGTGGAAAATTGTCGTGAAGATTTGGACCGGGGACAATATATTCAAACCGCGGAGCAGCTTTTAAACTTGGATTTAACCGAAATTAACCAGAAAATGCATCTCATACTGGATTATCTGGCTGCCAAGGCTGCATCGTAACTCCTCTGATCTGGAAGATTTGTGAACATTAATTCTCGCGGCTGTTTTAAAAATGACACAAAAACCAGAATATTTCTAAAAAAGCTCATCGGTGAACATTTTCATTTTACAGTATTTGGTCAAGACTGGATAATGCACGATTGGCATCAAGGCAAGAATCTGTCAATGGTTAAAACGAAATAGATAAATAGAGTGAGAGCAAGAACATGATTAAATCAGTAAAGTGTATCTCTGCAATGGTATTGTCAGTGTTGTCAATATCGGCTTTTGCAGAATCCCAATTTGATCCGCAGGCAGCATTTGTACGACAAACTGTGACATCGTTCATGGACAAATACAACGTGCCTGGCGTCGCCGTTGAACTCTATGTCGATGGAAAACCATATGAATATTACTATGGATATGCTGATCGTGCGAATAAAACGCCAGTCTCAAACAGGACGATTTTTGAGTTAGACTCAATTTCAAAAGTCATGACCAGTATTTTATTGGCGCAGGAAGTGGATTGGGCCAAGATGAGTTTTACTGATCCGGTGACCAAATATGTCAAGGATTTGCCGGCCAGTTTTAATAAAATCAAACTACAGGACTTGGCCACGCACACATCAGGGTTGCCATTTAATCCTCCAAAAAATATAGAAACACATGCGGAATTAAAAAATTATCTAGCCAACTGGTCTTCCGATGCGGATCCAGGCGATGAATGGACATATTCAAATATTGGGATAGGTCTGCTAGGCAATGCGATTGAAGTATCAACAGAAAAGGATTTGGACAAGTTATATCACCGGCATATCCTCAATCCGCTAAGAATGATTATTGGCATGGAGATACCCAAGAAACTCACCAAATATTATGCGCAGGGTTACAATCAAAACGGCAATCCTGTGCCGCACGTGGCGCCAGGACTGTTTCCAGCTGCCTATAATTTCAAGGCCTCGGCAGAAGACATGCAACGTTTTCTGAGTGCAGCGATTGGATTGCCTGGAACACCACCTCGCCTGTTTTACCCAATACGCATGACGCAGTCTGTGTATGTAAAACTGGCGGATGTATCGCAAGGACTGGGCTGGCAAATTCATCCCTTATCGGATGGCTATGTTTCTGATTTGCTGAATGTACCGGAAACGCAGGATTTTGGTCCGCTGGATGTCCAGGAGATATATGCGCGTCCCCTGTTTAATGGTGACGCACTCATTGACAAAACCGGTGCAACGGGTGGATTCAGAGCGTATATCGCCGTATTGCCAAATAAAAAATCAGGTATAGTGATTCTTGCCAACAAAAATGTATCCAATGGCGCGATCGTTGCCACAGCCAGGAAGTTGTTATTCAAATTGACCGGGTTGACATAACGCCATACCGAAGAGGGGGCAGTTGTGCCCCTTTTCATTATTCCCACGCAGCTCTCATCGGGAGATAGGAGTATTAATGACCTGGTCGCATTTACGCGAAATGATTAAAAAATATGTTTCGGCATATAACCACTTTGATATAGACGGAATGCTGGAATGCTTTGCAGATGAATGCATATTTAAGTCTGTCTCTGGAGGCAGATGCACCGTTACCTGCAATGGCAAAAGTCAGTTACGTGAATTGGCGGCGCAAAGTGCAGCATATTTTCTTGAGCGGACCCAACAGATTACCAACTGGATAATCAGTGATAGCCAGGCCACGATTGAAGTGCAGTATCGCGCAGTACTTAAACGGGATTTACCTAATGGATTGAAAGCGGGTGAAGAGTTAAGCCTGCTGGGCGTATCCATTTTCCGGTTTGATGGTGACAAGATTACGGAATTGACGGATTATAGTTGATGCTTGCGCTGTTATTTTGCTGGATGTGAATGCCACTTCTATTGATTTAACCATGTTACTTTTTAGTAATATTGGTTAAATATTTCATGATTCAATGTCATATGACGTTAACGTGACAACATCTAAAGTAGAATATAATCTTTATGTAACCATAAGAAATTGCAAAAGGATAAGTGCGATCATGTCATATTTTAGAATTGCAAACCAATCGTGACATTTTTTTAAATTTAATTGAATCAATCATTTGATTATCTAATAAATTCAAGGAGAGAAAAATGACAATTTATGATGTCAAATGATGAATTAATGACACTTGAAGACGAAAATCCCAATTATCATTTTATTCCTACCATGACAGATATGGATAAATCCAAGAAAGAATGGAAAGGTGAAAGAGGATATATCAATAAGGCAATGCTTGAAAAATATATTAACGATTTGACTACACCTATTTATTACATATCTGGCCCAGCAGCAATGGTTGCTGCTATGCGCAAAACGTTAAATGAGGCAGGTGTGAATGATGACAACATTCGTACAGAAGAATTTTCAGGTTATTAATTACGAATATATTGATTTTGTCTTATGACTACCTCATTTAATCTATATCCCATTCCACCATTCAGACTGGATTATACTGTTTGGGCTTTAAGGCGCAGGGATAAAAATATTGTTGACCGGTGGGATGGTAGATTCTACACACGATTATTTATGATTGATAACACCTTGATTAAGGTGATGCTTGAACAGAAAAGTTCACTTGATGATCCGCAGATTCATGTAACAATAAATAAAAAAATATCCAAAAAGACTCAAGCTATTTTAGTCACTCAATTAGAAATCATGCTAGGGTTCAAATCTGATTTGAAAAAATTCTATGCGATGGCTAAAACGGATTCCTCACTCAATTCGTTAGCAAATCAATTTATGGGTCTTAAGCCACCGCGTTTTCCTACAGTTTTTGAAGCACTTGTTAATGCAATTTCATGTCAGCAAATTTCATTGGATGCAGGATTGCAAATACAAAACCGCTTAGTCCAATACATTAATTTGAGCCAAAAAGATAAAGATATGTTGTATGCCTTTCCAAGGCCTGTGGATATTGCGAATTGCACTATTGCAAATTTAAGAAAGATAGGTTACAGCAGAAATAAGAGCCAAACACTCATTGAATTAGCATTGAAGATGGTTGATGATGAATACATTTTAAAAAATTTGGAAAAACGATCAAATAAGGAAATTATCGATTTTTTATGTCAGTTCAAGGGTATTGGGCGATGGTCGGCAGAATATGTATTATTACGCGGATTAGGAAAAATTGACACATTTCCTGGTGATGATGTTGGAGCGCAAAAAAATTTACAACAATTGCTTCATCTCGATAACAAATTAGATTATACAAAAATTTCAGAAATAACCCAAAAATGGTATCCCTACGCAGGATTGATTTATTTTCATCTGTTACTTTACAAATTAAAGCAAAAAGATATGTTTTAATACTTAAATTGAAAAGCAATTATTCTTTTGTGTGCGTTATTTTTTTTTCAAAAAAGTGATAAAATAGTTGTGTAGTAATATAGTAATTTAACCATATTTGGCTATGGCAATCTAAGTTAAACGGATATTAGGTAAGGATTATGCCTATCAAAGTTAAACGGATCTATGAGGATCCAAAAAAATCGGATGGATTTCGTATACTTGTTGACAGACTTTGGCCTCGTGGCATCAGAAAAGAAGAGGCTGAGATTGATCTCTGGTTAAAAGAGATTGCACCCAGTGACTCTTTACGTAAATGGTTTAATCACGATGCTAAAAAATGGACTGAATTTCAGAAGCGCTATGCAAAAGAATTAGCAAATAAAGAAGATTTAATCAGTATCATTAAAAATGAAGCCAAACAGGGAACGGTTACGTTATTGTTTGGTACGAAAGAGACCGAACATAATAATGCGGTTGCACTGCAAAATATTTTATTAAAAAAATTTAAATAAATCATGAAACTGCATATACAATCCAACGCACTCTGGTTACTTACGCTGACCTATTCCATGGTTATCGTCATTGCAAACTGGTTTGATGCGCGGCTGATTAAATTGGCGGGTCTGGTGACTGACGCGGGGACGCTGATCTTCCCATTGACCTTTTTGCTTTCCGATTTGATCACTGAAGTCTATGGGTACAAGCATGCGCGGCGTGCAATCTGGTGCGGCTTTTTCTTCAACGCCATTTTTATCGCCTATGGACAACTCATTATTCATTTGCCTAGCCCGGATTTTGCTGCCAACAATGCCATGTTTGATACATTGCTGGCCATGAATGTCAGGATATTGCTTGCCTCTGCGATCAGCTATTTAGTTGCAGAACCGCTTAATTCGCTCATCATGGCAAAACTCAAGATAAGTATGCATGGCAAGCACATGGGTGTGAGATTCGTGGCTTCGACTATCGCGGCTTCAGCGGTTGATAGCCTGTTGTTTGGTACGATAGCCTTTTATGGTACCATGAGTGATGATAATTTAATCCATCTTATCGCGACCATGTGGCTGATAAAAGTGGGTATCGAAACCGCCGGATTGCCAGTATCCATTAGTCTGGCAAAAAAATTGAAACAGGCAGAAAAAATCGATATGTATGACAACCATACACATTTTAATTTATTCACACTGGATACAGATTATTCCGCTGAAGACAATGCGTTTGTCACAGCGCCAGTGAAAAAGGATTGAATTTTGTATTCACATCATAGTGGTCGACGTTATCTTTTCGCTTCAGATAATTCGCGACTTTGTAGGTAATCGGGATAGCACAGGCTTCATAGATGACTTTTACACAATACATGGTCAATATGATTTCCCAGATAGCAGAATAGGGCACAATAAATAGAAAAGCGATATGGGTGAAAAGAATCGTGTCAACACCGACACCTATCGAAGTACTTGCAAGCGCTCGCAGCCATAAATAACGCCCCGACATCCAGACTTTTAATTTGGCAAGAATAATCGAATTGGAAAATTCACCAAAAAAATAGGCGATGGTGGAAGCAATAAAAATTCGCGGTGTTGCCCGATATATCGCCGCGTAAGCAGCTTGCTCGTGCCAGTCGGGAGCAGATTGCAAATACGTCGTGATCCAGGCGCCCAGCAGAACGATCAGATTTGCAAATAACGCGGACCAGATAATGCGTCTGCTGACTTTAAAACCGTATACTTCAGTCAGGATGTCATCAAAGATGTAGGTGATCGGGAAAAATATCAATCCGGCTGGAAAGATGAATGAGCCGATGGCGGCGAGCTTGAAAGCAGCCAGGTTGGACAGGATCAGAAATGCGGAAAAAAGAATTCCGACGATAATGACACTGTCTTTAAGTGCTGGATTATAGCTGGGGATACGTTTGACCAGATTCAGGTTATCCGTATTTTCAGCTGCATACAAAGCAGCAAGCTGAGCAGCGTCAGCGTGAGAAAACTGGTCAAGCCATTCTTTCTGGTAAAGTTCACTGACCGGGCGTTCGAATATCGTGCTTGTACCCGTTGTTTGTATTTTTACGTACACCCTGCCGGTATCCGGATAGTTTTCATTAATGCCAACGATGCGATATTGGTTCACAATGCCTGCCTGATAGATAATCTCGTAAAAGCTGGCAATAATAATAAAAATTCAGCTCTTCGTCATCATTTAGCTGGTAAGGCATTCTTCCATTAATAATAAGTTAATATCAGTTCAATATAATGGCGCAAATTCAAGTCAACCGAGAGTGAAAGGCACATGCAAGGCAGAGACAAGACGTTAATAAAAAACAAATTTTTTGAATTAATAAGATTATTGGAAATCCAGGAAGACTTGTACTCGGACGATCAGGAATATGTAACCGGTGCATCCAATCTTCGATGCCTGGAACTTGTTGATGAATTATGCGCTGCCGGATTTGAGTTTGCCAGCCATGACACGGAATTTGATGAAGGGATACGTTACATACTTTTCAATATTGGTAAAACTGGCAATTTACCCATGATACGCAAGCTCCTGAGTGCTGGTTTGCCTGTCGATGTCAGAAATTTGATTGATTTAACACTGTTACAATTAACAGCCAGATCTGGCCATGTGGATTGTGTAAAATTTCTGCTGGAATCTGGAGCGGATACGACTGTGCTTAACGCCAGAGCGCAGACGTTAATGCATCTTGCCATGTATGCCTGTCATCAGGCGTTGATTGAATTGCTGATGTCAAACGGAGTTGATGTCAACAAGACCGATGATGAAAATATGACACCGCTTGATTTGCTTCTATTCATGTTTTCCCAGAGTCAAACTGAATCCCATGTGTTTCACTCAAATCCTGAGCAGGTTAGAAATACGCTAATATTTGTATTGAACACAAACAGATTTACCGTTAGCCAGGATTGGATGAGGTATGCTGTCGAATTAGGCGTCAATAGCCACGTTATCCATGAATTATTGGCAAACAAGGATAAAAATCAAAATTTCCTTGAGGTGTTGACTTCGCGTTGTTCCAAAGTAAAAGGAAGTAACAAGGAATGGTTTCTCCAGTCACTGATGGAAGCGGTAAGTCAGCACATGTATTCCAGCCCGCGAGAAATTATTTCCGTGTGGTTTGAAAAGCAAATCAGTAATCCGTTTTCGATAATTTTTGATTATCGGAAAACATCATTCAAAAGTATTTTCAGACTGCCGACAGACACATTCAAGGAGTTTCTAAATTATCTTGGGTATGAGTCATTGAGTGAATTAGTCAAACGTGGTAAAGAACTTGATAAGACACATGAAAGGCTGTTGGAATTACAGAGCAAGGAAGGTGAGAGCCACATCGCGAGATTGCCAGTTGAGCTGGTCGTTAAAGTGGGAAGACATGTACAATCAGCCGTGGTAAAAAGAAGTTAATTTGTATCTGTTTTACCAATGTATCGTGTGCACTGTCTGTGACAGGAAGAATGGAGACTGAAAAAAATGCGCAGCAAGCTTGGAATGCTTTTATACGATCTCGTCCAGCCGATTGATGTCATCGGGCCATGGGAAGTATTTTCAATCTGGAAAAACAGTTTACATGCCGAGATTGACATGTACCTTATTTCCGAAAACGGGATGACGGTAACCTGCGATAACGGCATTATGCTCAATGCGCACCTGGATTTTGATCATTGCCCGGAACTGGATTATTTGATTATTCCAGGCGGCCGGGGCCGCGTGACACAAGTGAACAATCCACGGTTGCTTGCTTTTATCAAAAAGCAGACGGCACAATCAAGGTATATCATATCGGTATGTACAGGCGCGTTTTTACTATACCAATCCGGTGTCCTGCACGATGAATTTATAACAACTTATTGGCGTGCGCTTCCGGAATTGCGGGCATTAAATCCAGGACATGTAAAAGAGCAGCGTATTGTCAAATCAGGGAAGTTTTGGGCAGCTGGCGGCTTGTCGAGCGGGATTGACCTGGCACTGGAAGTAATCGCAGACATTGCGGGAAGAGAAACCGCTGGCCAGGTACAGCTGTTATTTGAATACTTTCCTGAATCGAGGCTGTATACGACGCTCGATACTGTTAATTCCCTTCCAGTCTATTACAACAATAACACCACACCCCATCTGGCTGAATATATTGTTGATTACATTAAATCAAGGTCATGAAAGCTGCCAGATAGAGACAATCAATATTCTTTGCTATTTGAATTTTACAGTGATAATTTACGATATTTTGCGGTATAAACTCATCTTGATCTTACAGGGTAAAACATGGCCAATATTCGCAAACCAACAAACTATCATGAGCAGGCAAATTATTTTGCCAGACTGCCTGAGTATCAGGTTAAATGCGGAACGGATTATCTGGCAGGCAGGGATGCACCTGAAATCATTCGCCGGCTTCCGACCTGTAGAAAAATTCTTGATCTGGGTTGCGGTACTGGATTGGCGACACGCTATTTAAAAAAACATTTTCCGGATGCAACCATTATTGGTGCTGATATCAATCAATCCATGCTGGAACAGGCAAGGACAGCGGATCCGGAAGGTATTTATCTTCACTTGAACAAATCCAGCAGTGAAGTTCATTATGCTTTTCTGCCTGGAACATTCGATGTAATAGTTTGTTCATTTGTATTTCACGAGAATCAGTCCGAAGCTGACCTCAATGTGTTTTTGAAAAATATTTCTGTTTTATTGCGACCAAACGGTTTGATGCTTGCCTGGGATACGTATAAAAATTTATTGATGGGCAAGTGGACCTCTATTGAAACCCTGTATCCTGAGACTGGTCAGATCGAAGATGGTGACCGCTATACAGTCAAGCTATTGCCAGCTGGTGCGATCGTAAGCGGCAGCTACTGGTCACCGGAAACAGTGGAAAAAATTGCACGCCTACACCATTTTGAAAACGTGACGATACATTATCCGCTGGCTAACCATGAATCAGGAATGGATTGGCTGGATGAAACCAGTCTGGCGCCCTATTATGTGATTGAGGCGTATAAACGATAATTATTTGTACGGAGTGTAACATCACTAAACAGGAAGGGTTATGCGGCTGATTATCCTATTTCTTTTTTTTCTGACCCAGATTGTCTTCGCAGGAACATTATCTCCGACAGAGAAAGCAATCAAGGAGTATATTGACAACACAAGGCAGGCGCAGCTGTCCTTGCTGGAAAAACTCGTCAATATCAATAGCGGCACAACCAACCCTGAAGGTGTCTATCAGGTTGGGAAAATAGTCCAACGTGAACTGGATAAGCTGGGGTTTACAACACGCTGGGCTGAAGAACCCGCCAACATGCACAAGGCGGGAACCCTGATAGCAGAGAGAAATGGCAATAAAGGCAAGCGCTTGTTATTAATCGGTCATCTGGACACTGTCTTCCCGAAAGATAGTAAATTTCAACAATTCATTCCCGAAAAGCATATCGCCAAAGGACCCGGGGTGATTGATGACAAGGGAGGCGTGGTAGTCATTTTAGCCGCACTTAAAGCGTTGCAGGCTGTCAATGCACTTGATGATAGATCAATTACCGTCGTTTTGACAGGGGATGAAGAAGAATCAGGCAAACCGACTTCGATATCCAGAAAACCACTAATGGATATTGCGAGAAACACGGATGTTGCGCTTGATTTTGAACCAACCATGACTCTGGATACCGCAACAATCGGCCGACGCGGCATCAGTGCCTGGATAATCACTGCGCATGGCAATGAATCTCATTCTGCCACGATTTTCCAGAAAGACGTGGGCGATGGTGCGATTTTTGAATTATCACGCATTCTCAACACCATGCGCGCGAAAATGGCTGGCGGTAAGGACCTGACATTTAATCCAGGTTTTGTATCAGGCGGGACAAGCGTCAATTTTAATAATGTTAGCGCGCAGGGAACCGTGTTTGGTAAAACCAATGTGGTGTCTAAAATTGCCATGGCGAAAGGAGATTATCGTTATTTGACGCCGGATCAAAAACAGGAATTCGAACAGAAATTGAAGCACATTGTGAAAGAACATTTACCGGGTACAAAGGCGGAAGTCGTATTTGAAGACGGTATTCCTGCCATGCAGCCAACAAAGCCTAATATTGCACTGCTTTCGAAATATAGCCAGGCAAGTGAAGATTTAGGCATGGGCAGAATCAAACCGTTTGACCCCGCCTTACGCGGAGCAGGTGATATTTCATTTGTCGCAAATATTGTTCCTGCCAGTCTGGCAGGGCTTGGTCCAATGGGGATAGGCTCCCATTCGGTGATTGAGGCAATGGAAATTAATAGCTTGCCAGTGCAAGCGAAACGCGCAGCCGTGTTGATATACCGGCTGACGAGTTGAGATGAAAGCATCAAAATGTGTTGAGACTTATGGTAGGTGATTGCTTACTTGCCGCCGGAACAAACTCAGGTATGCTAAAGCCAGGTTCTGGTGGATGAGGTAATGTTTTATCTTTCAGAATGGCTGTCACCTCAGTAATAATCGCCGTTGTCCGGCTATGATATCCGGAATCTAGGTCTTTGAATTTAGGGTTTGCTCGAGTATTAGCAATAATATCTTCAATATTATTTTCACCCGGATTCAGAATGCTGTTCTGAATATCACGAAGTCCATCAATTTTATGTTGTTTTAACTGATATTGGCTTGTAGTCTGCTTAAGCTTGATTTGTTCCAGCTCCAACTGTTGGATTCCTTCTTCAAGCTTGATCAATGCGTTGTATAATGGTATGGATTGCAAATACTTATAAAAATCATCTATCCCAGCTAAAAAATTCTTATATATGTATTTATCGCGCATTTCTTTATCTATGCTGGGTATATATTTAAGATACTCATCCATGGCAATTTTGAGTTTGACGACTTGAGTGATAGAAGGCATCGCATTACCTGGAATTTCAAATAATTCAAGATTAAAGTTTTTAGTTGAAGATTCAATTGATTCAAGCAGGCCTTTGAGCTTTAAATTTTCATAATCTTTTTTACCATTCTTTTCTTTCAGTTTAATTAATTTGTCGAGCAATTTTAATTGCTTAGTAAATGTTGATGATGCCTTATCAATGACGCTAGTTTTGAAAGTTGTCGTTTTTTCTTTAATATCTTCAATATTTGCTTCCGCTTTGACATTTTGACTAACAGACAATTGTGCGGATTCAGCATAAACCTGTTTGATTGCTTTAGATGATTTGGGCCTGGAATTTTCAAAAGCGATAGAAATATCTTTTCTTGAGCCTCCCGAAACTTGTTCTGGGGCTGTGTCAGATTGAGATGATTTGGTGCGAGTAGAAGGAGGTGGTGTGATGGATTGACGCTCAAATTTTTTGATTTCATCTGTATAGCCGCGTGATTTTGGCATGCCAGTTATACTCCATGACAACCAGGAAATTCCGCGCCATAGGGCATTCCTCTCACTCCATATTTGTCTATCAAGCAATGGCTGCGCAACCGCTTTTAATGATGGTCGAAGTGGAAGTTGTTTCTTGATAATCAAATTATGAAAGTTTTCATTTGCAAGGTCGGTATCATATAGCTGTCTTGCGAAATCTTTTGGCGAAATACGCTCCAGCTTATGCTTAATGATAAAGAGAGAAGGGCTATTTCTTTGAGTGTTTTGCTCAGCTTGACGGCACAATTCCGGGAAGAGACGCGAATCATGAAAAATACCATCTACAATGGCTTCCTGCACATAGGCATTATTCTTATTGTCCTGCACCAGGATGAATGCAGAGTTTAGTGCATTTGCACGATTTTCCATGGACGAGCAATACAAACCTGTCAAGGTTTGTATTGCTTTCAGCTCATCAGGTGCGAGATCAGTAACTGGTAATGATTTGAAATAATTGGGAATATTAATTAATAATTTTGATGTCTTGATTGAATTTGTTCTGTTATAGCTGCTCTCGGCTTTGATAGCAGTAATCAGTGCACTAGGCGGCATGTTTAACTGCGCAGCTTTAACAATACCTGCCTGAACCTGACTGGGACGTAATTTATTAATGATAGTCGGACAGCTTAAAACGGCGGACAAAAATTCGACATTTGCATTTGTTAATATATGGTCCCAGTTGCGGGAAGCGTAATCGATGACAATATCAATTTCTTTCAATTCCAATAGTGGATTAGATATATATGTTTTTCCATCCGGCATGATGGCGCATCTGACCAACTTGTCGTATTCATTATTAGACAAAGCGCGAATAGATTCGCGTAACAAGAAGCCGCGTGGACGAAATTCAGATAACAAAGACACAGCCATCAGCGACTTGTAGGCATCATCAGAATGCTTATATAAATGCTCGATAACACGTTCAGGCCTGTTTATAAATAATAATTTTAGTGCGAACGTATGGTTGCTGACATCTTCAAGGAAGGATTCACCCAATAATTCAAGTTCAATGGATTCATCTGATACAGGCTCAATTGATTTCCAGGAATCAAATATTTTTTGATAAATAACATGATCTTCAAGAAATGATACTGGAATGAATCCCGATTCGTCCCGACCGAATCCTGAAATGAGGGCCAATAGCAAGGCATCATTGGCAGTATGTTTCCAATTGGCAAGTAATGAAAGATCCTTGAATATTTCAGCGCGAGCATGCTTGTTGATTTGAGTAAGTTCGGATGGAGACAGACTGATAATGTCAAGGTTTGGATGCTTGAGGTAATTATAGATTGCTCCCTGTGATATCAATTCTTTTACAAACTGCCTGTTATTCAGGATTGCCAGCAAAAGATTTTTCGGAAACAAGGCGAATTCATTGGGATTTTTTGACCAGCTATCAACGATATCTTTAATATCAGATGTCCCTATAAGAGCCGTAGAGCTGAAATCATGCACCAAAGCTGAAAAAGTATCAGATTTCATTTTATCAAATGATTTTAGCAGGGATGGGTTCTTAAGTAACGCTACTCTGGCTTTATATGTAACAGTTTTGATTTTATCCGGATGTAATGAAGTAATGTGAAGACCTTGCAAATAGGTATCCAGTGCATTTTCTTCAATTAAACGATGAACAACAGACTTGTTGCTGAGGAACAAGAGGCATAATGATTGGACGTTTTTGCCGCCGTCTATGTTTTTCCAATAATTATATATATCATCAACATTATTTTTATTCAATTGTCCAATGAGTGATTGAATCTTGTCGGATGGTAATGAATTTAATTTAGTTAATGCATTGGTATCTTTAAATAGAGCAACAACTACTTCTGGTAATATTTTTTTAATATACGAAACACTGACATTATCAAGATTGAGACGACGTATATAGGTATCAAGCGACTTGGTCTCTTGCATGGACGATACGAAATCTTTTCGAGAGAACATATAGGCCAGAAAAGTATCAGAGGCATTGCCAAAAAGTCTTTCAGCTATGTGTAGGCATTCATCAACAGACCATTTACCCACTGCTTTATTCAGGAGACGATAATTTTGCTTTAAATTAGTCAAATGTTGCTCGTTGCTAAGAACGGTAATCAGTAACGAAATGGCTGTTTCAGATGCTTTTTTGCTTTTTTCAATAAGTTCCTCTGATTTTTTTATGGACTTGTTGCCTTCGCTTTCCAGCGACAGTTTTTTATCTTCATCGATAACTGAAGATGCTTCGCTTAATAATTTTTTACCTTTCAAATTTGCTGAATCTGCCGATTTTTTCAGGTTATTGCATTTTTCCTTGAATCTGTCAATGATATCAATGACATCCTCAGTTTTTGTGTTTATGGTGAGAAACTTTATCTGTTTTGGACTTAATGTGTCACTGCGAATAAACGCTTTTATGAGAATAGATTTTGTTTTTTCAGTAATCAAGTCTGCATCTCTGTCGAGATCGATATTTCTGAAAATCATTTCCGAGAAAATTGGGCCATATATATAATCATTGCATAAATTAATATAGGAATTATTTCGGCCTGCATTGATGTCTTCCAATATGCGAATTGATAACGCGCGTTCACATTCAGACTTTGTGTCAGGGTCAAGACTTTCAATATTAAGATACATGCCAAGTGCAACCTGGTCATTAATATTCGTGAGTCTTTTTAATTCGTGTTCAAGTTTATTCAGCTTGAAGATGTCACTGATCCAATCAGAAAGTCCTATTAGTCCAAATTTACCTAGCCATGTCTTTTCTCTTTTGTCTATCCATTTATGCGTTTCCTTGAGTTCTGTCAGCTTCTGGTTCAAGCGATATAATTGATCAGGATCCAAGTAAACCAGTACATTAACCGGGTTTTCCAATAAGCCAACCAACACATTTCCATATTCACGTAATTGATCTTCATTGAAGCTGCTAATATCGAGAGAGATTAATTTATTTATAATATCTTGTTTGTAGGAATAATCTGTTTTCTGAAAAAGCTCGTTGAAATGTGCTCCGCCAAGCGCATCTTGCATTGTTCGTAATGTGGGTGTTTTGGCTATATCGTCAAGATAAAATAGAATGGTTTCACCACTTAATTTGATTATTTGATCTGGTGTCGCATTTGCGCCAACGTGTTTAATGGCATATTGGGACAAGATAAATGTCACGATTTCCTCAGGCATTGATTTCATGAAATCTTCATATATATCTAGCGAGAGTGTTGCATCAAAAATGGCAAGAACTTGTCCGCGTTTGGATCGTTGATCATTAACAAGGTATTCAATACGCGATATGTAAGTTGACTTTAATATCTGATTTTGTTCAGATTGAGGGTTATCGCCAACGAGTATGCTATTGATTTTTTTATTTAAACCATCTATTTCTTGCGTGCGCGCATGAAAGAGTTCAATGGCAACCTTGTTTATCAAATTCCGGTTACCTGACAAATCAATCAATTGTTTCAAAGTATAAGAGTCACCTTTGTCATAATTGTCAATATTACAGACCATGGCAGGGATTAATTTATCTGCGACGGATTTGAATTTACTTTCAACATTATTTTCCTGTAATTTTTTCAATTCATAAAATGGTGAACGTCGTGATCCAGTGATTGCCATGTATAAGATACTGCCGCTAGTCAGAAATCTGGAAGCAACATCATCATTTGATGTTACCTTGAGCAGATCGGATGATTTAATTTCTTCTGCTTCACGTTGTGCAGTAAATAGTGTTTGGATTATTCCATCAGTTAGTTTTTCTGCGAAATATTGATAATCATCAATATCATTTCTTTTTTCAAAATCATATCCGCGTACAAGATCCTTGATTAATGTGAATAATTCCGACAAGTCCGATTCTTTTAAAAACTGTCTGAGCTGTTCTTCATCTTGAAGTCTGGCTTCCTTGTTTTTTGAGTCAAGATTTGTTGAGTATGCATCCATATATTCAACAATCAAATACCTTAACTTTTTTATATCTGGCAAATCATTTACACTTTTACCGCGTCTGAATGCATCCAGAATAGTATTGATTGATTGTATCAATTCAACATTCAAAAGAACTGATAGTTGCGCAGACTGGAGCCGGTCTACATCTTTGTGATAGTGTTTAAGAATTGAATTAAGTTCAGATCCGGTGAAATTATGAAAAAATATGATTAGTTCATCCTGACGGAGATCAAGATTTGATACCCATTCATAAGTTTCAAACTTATGAATGAATATTTCCTTAAGATCCTTATTAAATGGTATTTGTGCTGATCCATTGGCGATTTTTTTTAACAGTTTTGGATTTGATGAAATTATCTGGTTTAGATAACCTGAATTGTCGACTGCCAAGTGATTCATGAGGCGCATCAGATCGCCGTCTGATAATGCATTAAACCATGAATTTACTTTTTCTTTTGGAAGATTATAAATGGTCTCATTTTTAATTGCTATGTTTATCAATAAAAATGCCAGTGATGAATCTTTCATGTTTTCAGTCACGGCAATTGATATCTCATATGCCTTTTCAATCTCCATTTTGCTTGTCGCTGTTGTTATCTTGACCCAACCAAATTTTTCAACATCTTCTTTTAATAATTTCACAAAATTTAATCTTGCGTTTATTGATGCCTGATTTAACGTCAAATTATCAAATACAGGTGATAACGAATTCTGATAGATAGCGTTAATTAGGGTATTTTTATCAACTTCACTTAATTGCAGGCCATCTGGGGAAATGCCTTTCGCTATGCATACCCTGATCAACTCTCCGAGCTTTTCACTGGACGGATTTTTTGCAAAAAATAACCTGGCGACAATATTCAATTGATGTTTATCTGATATCTCGCTTATCTTGATCATCTCGATCAGATCATCAAGCGTATAGATTGGATTTGAATAAACCTTCTCAGCATACTTGTCAAAATTTAATTCGGGATGATTTAGTTTGACCTTGTCAAGCATTTCATATGTAACAAGTGCGAATTTACTTGCAACTGTTTTATTCACAAAATCTTCGCCACTCTCTGCAATAATTCGAAAAATCTTGTCTATCTGTACAGGATCAATGGTGCATATTTTCTTGAGTACAGTTGCTATTTCAATGGCTGCTGATTCACTTCTTTCAACATCGGTGCTGCGTAAATATCTGATTATCAAATTTAGTGATACATCGATCGCGCTTTTTATAAGTCCTGGGTCTGCAGTCAGTGCGGCAAACGTGGTGATTGTTTGCAAACTCTTATAATCAACCATTTTGGTTAAGCTATCAGAATTGAATAATGTAGTATCAGTAGAAAATCTGAAAAGCAGGTTTATCACAGCTTCTATACCGGATTTGCTGGTGCAACTGCCTGTCAGCATTAGATTAAATGCTTTTTTATCCCACGGAAATTTCTCATTCAATGTAATTAATTCAGATACATCAAGATCACGCAATGCACTTGTCAGATATTCAATAGACTTAGGATGACTATTAGCCTGACTATAATATTGTGCCAACCAGTAATTGCGATATGCTATTACGTTCCTTGTACCTGATTTGAATACGGTATTTAAAATCTCGTTTAATTTTCTGGTGGCTTCTTTTTCATGTTTCTCGGCTTTACTTATGTCATCAGAGCTGGAAATTATCATTGAAAGGCCGCCAATGTTGCCACCCATGCCGCCCATGTATTGCATACTTTGTATCTTTTGATCTCCTTCTTTACGCAATCTGTTTGCATATTCTATGGATTCTGCATATTCGACAATGGCTTGATTAATTTTAGATATCTGATCCCTGGTTAAATCGTCTACTAGCGGCATACTCTTTCTCCTCGGTTTGCAATTGTTTATATAGTCATATACTTATAATTAATTTAATGCGTATTTGACTGAATCTTATTATGTTTTCAGTTGCCAATATTTCTAGGATATTTAATTAAATTATAGGTGACTAAATTGAAATGGTGATTAACACGAGATGAATATGAGTGAAATCAGTGCCGATTAGAGAACCAAAGATCAAATATTATTTATGATATAATAAAATTTGAATTGCTTGCCTGTTTAATAGGCAAGCAACCCATCTTTTTGCTGGTTGAATGTTGACGGTTATTTGTGTTTGTCTAGTATCTTGTTCAAATCTACCCGCTTCAGCAGCCATTGCACGCGCATGAATACAATTACTGCGCCGCTTGCAATGCCAAGTGTCAGACCCCACCAGATACCACTGCCATTCAATGCGAAGTTGAATCCAAACAAATAAGCAAGACTCAATCCAATTACCCAAAAGGCAACAAACGAAGAATACATGGGGAATTTGGTGTCTTTCAACCCGCGCAGTGCGCCAAAGCCGATGATGCGGAAATTATCGAATAACATCAGGATTCCGCCAATGGCGAGCAGCACAGAGGCGTCACGCATCAACAAGGCATTAGAGGAATTATTGATATCCATATCCAGGCGCAGGAAAAAATGTGGAAATAAATTAAATGCAATCGCTACCATAAGTATGCAAATAAAGTTTAGAAGCATTCCCACATATATCGCGAGACGTATGCCCGTGATATCCTGTTTGCCGACTGCATGACCCACACGCACGGTAACAGCTTGCGACATGGCAAATACCAGTGTGATGGCGAAACCCAGATATTGCATGACAATTTGATGCGCAGCGAGCATGGTGGTGCCAAATCGCGCGATCCAGAATGTCGCGACCGCAAATGTACTGACTTCAATGACATGCATGCAGCCCATGGGTAAACCAACGCGGATTAGCTCCATTAACCAGTGTAAATCAATTCTGCGAATCGATTTGAAGATACCAAACCGCTGATAATATCTGGATTTAACCAGGTAGCAGGTGAGACAAATAGCGACAATGGAGTATGTCGTTGCAAAACCATAGCCAATTCCTGCAACGCCGCAAGCAGGCAGTCCAAATTTCCCAAAAATGAGGAGATAGATTAATGGAATTTCAATTGGCACCACTAACAGGCTGATACGTAACACCAGCTTCGCCCGATTGGCGCCAGCGAGAAACTGTTCGCAAATAATCAGCACAACTAGCCCGGGAATTGTCCACAGCAAGGCATGCATATATTGTATTGCCAGTTTCATGACTTCAGCAGGCTGCGCAGTGAAGCGCAAAAAAAATGGCATGCTGCACAAAAGCAAGATCATGACGATGGTGACAATAACACCGAGAATGAATGCCTGTCCCATGATTTCACTGATTGCCTTGTCGTTATTCGCACCAAATTGATGAGAGACGAGGACGCTGATGGAGTTGAGAACGCCGAAAAAAAACACTGACAGGCTCATCCAGATCATGGACACCAGCACACTTGCTGCCAGTGCATCCTGGCCCAGATGTGCGACCATCGCGGTACCAATAAAGCCGCTGCAGGCATAAATCAGTTGTGAAGCAACCAGAGGAATGCTGAGAGAGAGGGTATCTTTGATTTCACTCTTGATAGAGTGAAGATAAGTATCGTAAGACATATAAATACAACTCGCCAGATAAATACGTTAAAAAAGAGTGCTGTTTTTATGGGTAGATTGTTAGCGGCGTTGTAAGTTTTTCATGGCAGTATGCCTCACGTTGATAGGGGGATTATACGCGAATATTTTTAATTGACAAATGAAAAATGATATTATTTAAGTTATGGACAAGGTATCGGGACAGATGACAATTCTCTTTGAAACAAAACGACTAAGAATCATGCCGCCAGATCTGGCTGCGCTTGATGATTTGTTCAAGCTGCAATCAGACCCGGATGTCATGCAATACATTGGACAAGGCGTTCCGAGAAGCCGTTCCGAAGTAGAATCCGGACTGGATTATGCAATCCGTCATTATGAAAAACATGGATTCAGTCTTGGCAGTGTTTATGAAAAAAACACCGGCGTATTTGTTGGACGCGCGGGATTAATTTATCTTGCCTATGATGATACGCAACCAGATATTGAAGTGGCATATGCGCTGCTCAAAGAGCATTGGAATAAAGGTTATGCCACTGAAATATCAAAGACATTAATTGATTGGGGATTTAAAAATCTTGCTGTCAGCAGACTTGTCGGAATGGTCAGGCCCGGAAATGAAGGTTCACGGCATGTGCTTGAAAAAGCGGGCATGCATTATGTCGGATTTGATCGATATCGGGACCACGATGTCGTTCGCTACGAAATTGACAGAAATACGGTTGATTTTAGACAAGTCCGGGGTGTACCGGCTTCGTTTACGCCCGGCACGGAACAAGATTAATGAACATAGAAATATATTTCGTTTTTCGAGCAAATAGGTCAGTTAGGGGCTAGTAAATATACAGAATTGCCTATCAGTTAATATTCATAACAGATTGTTATCTTAAAATATTAACTAATGAACACACACAAGCAAGATGAAGGAAGAGGTTATGCACTATATAGACCATTTCAGTGTAAAATCAGTGGATTACAAGCAATTCAGACCAGTTTATCCGGCGGATTTATACAAATACCTATCTGATTTGACCAAGAAGCATGAGTTAGCATGGGATTGCGGCACAGGAAATGGCCAGGCCGCGGTACAGCTTTCTCAGTATTACAAGCAAGTCATTGGCAGTGACATCAGCAAGACACAATTGGATGTTGCAGAAAAGAAAGAAAATATCTTTTACTATTGCTGGCCATCTGAAAATACCGGTTTATCTGATGGGTCAGTGGATTTGGTGACGGTCGCTCAAGCATTGCATTGGTTTAACCTGGAAGGATTTTATCAGGAAGTTCGCAGGGTTGCGCGCAAAAATGGCGTACTTGCTGTCTGGTGTTACTCGCTTGGAACC
>JAJPJI010000024.1 GCA_021324305.1 Gammaproteobacteria bacterium
AAGGCGGCGCATGGTTGCATTTGGTGTTTGGCAGGGAAAGCAGGTTGTCGCAAAACTGTTTTATGACAACAAGAATGCACGGCGGCATATGGAAAAAGACATTGCCGGGATTCAGTCCCTGCAAAAGAATAAAATCCCCACGCCTGAATTGCTCTACGAGGGCGCTACGGCTGACAAGCGTGTGTATATATTGATTTTCGAGCGAATTTTTGATTCCAGAAATCTGGAAGATTTATGGCGCGAAAAACGGTGTATGGATGATGTGCTGTCTATTCTCAAGTCTGTCGTTATTGAAATTGCCACTCAACATGTACTTGGCCTGATGCAGCATGATCTGCATCTCAAGAATTTTTTACTGACGGATAAAACCATTTATACACTGGATGGGGCACAGATCGAATCCTTCCCCAATATGCTTTCAAAGTCTGTCAGCATGAATAACCTGGCCTTGTTTCTCTCCCAGTTGGGCATCGATGCCGAGGGGTATCATGAAATATTATTCAGGCATTATGCCGATGCCCGCGGCTGGTCATTGAAACCGGAAGATACTGTCGATTTGCTCCTGATGATAAGAAAATGGAATGATCACCGCTGGGGCAAGTTTATAAAAAAAATATTTCGCAATTGCACCGATTTCGTGCGGATTCGCAACTGGCAATGGTATGGAATGTATAACCGCGCTTATGAATCACCAGAATTTTTGGACTTCATGGCCAACCCGGATTCTGCCTTCAGTCATCCGAGTGCCCACTTGTTGAAAGCTGGCCGATCATCGACGGTTGTCAAAGTGACACTGGGGCAGCGTGATCTTGTCGTGAAGAGGTATAACATGAAAAACGGCTGGCATCGTCTCCGCCGGTGTCTGCGCTCAACCCGTGCGTTATCGTCATGGCGCCTGGCGCAAAAATTATGTCTGTTTGACATTCCGACAGCCCGTCCAGTCGCGTTTATTGAGAAGCGAGTGCTGGGATTGCGCGGCAAATCGTATTATGTGACGGAATATGTATCTGGTGAGCATGCGGGTGATTTTTTCAAGCACAATAATATGATGGAAGACACCATAATGGATATGGTGAAGCGTATCAGTCTTTTATTGAAGAGCGTCGCGAAACTGGAAATTACCCATGGTGATTTGAAAATAACAAATATATTGATAGACGCTCACAAGCAGCCGGTGCTGATTGATCTCGACGGTGCAGCTGAACATCTTTCCCTGACTGGTTTGCGAAAGGCATGGCGAAAGGAAATAGAGCGATTTCTTGATAATTTTCGCAGTAATCCTAATGTGAAACGAAAATTCGAGGCGGAACTGGCAAAGTGGTAGATGGGTGTGCTTATTTCCCGAAGCCGAAATGAGATAGTCAGTCTGGCAGTGCTTTACTCAACAGGGGGCGTCTTATGCAAGGAATACGTAATTCAACGCTTTTTCGCGAAGCCTGCTACATAAATGGCAAGTGGGTACAGGCTGATTCCGGCAAAACCTTTCCAGTGACCAATCCTTTCGATAATTCCGTCATTGGCCAGATTCCTGAATGCGGCCGGGCTGAAACCAGGCGCGCTATTGATGCCGCGAACAATGCATGGGAATCCTGGAAATCACTGACAGCAAAACAACGTTCCGATATGCTTTGGGCCTGGGCAAGACTGATTGATGAAAACAAGGAAGACCTTGCCTTGATCATGACCAGTGAGCAAGGGAAACCGCTTGCTGAAGCACGCGGTGAAATCGATTATGCCAATGCTTTTATCAAATGGTTTGCGGAGGAAGGACGTCGTGTTTACGGCGATGTTATCCCGTCAAATAACAAAGGCCAGCATTTGCTGGTAATCAAGCAGCCAGTGGGTGTAGTGGCTGCCATCACGCCCTGGAATTTTCCCAGTGCGATGATCACACGCAAAATTGCTCCGGCTCTCGCCGTCGGTTGTACGGTAGTCGTCAAGCCTGATGAAGAAACACCATACAGTGCGTTCGCCTTGGCTGTGCTTGCCGAGCAAGCCGGGATACCTGCGGGAGTATTCAATATAGTGACTGGCATTCCGGAAGAAATTGGAACTGAAATGACAGCCAATCCTGTTGTGCGCAAACTTTCGTTTACCGGATCAACCGCGGTTGGCAGATTATTAATGAAAGAATGCTCGCCGACGATTAAAAAACTTTCACTGGAATTGGGCGGCAATGCGCCATTCATCGTATTCGATGATGCAAATCTGGATGCGGCAGTGGAAGGAGCGATGGCATCCAAGTTTCGTAATTCCGGACAAACCTGTGTTTGTGCCAACCGGATTCTGGTTCAAGAAGCTGTTTATGATGAGTTTGCGGAAAAGCTCGTTGCTGCCGTTCGGCAATTAAAAGTGGGTAATGGTCTTGAATCTGGAATTCAGCAGGGACCATTAATTAATAATGCCGCCATCTCCAAGGTGAAATCGCATGTTGAGGATGCACTGGCTAAAGGTGCGCAAGTCGCAATTGGCGGAAAGACGCATGCGCTTGGCGGCCTGTTTTTTGAACCTACGGTCATGACTGATGTCACAACTTCCATGCGTATTGCAAAAGAAGAAACATTTGGTCCGGTTGCCCCATTGTTTAAATTCACTGACGAAGATGAAGCGATACAGATAGCGAATAATACCGAATTTGGTCTTGCCGCCTATTTTTATAGCCAGAATATCCATCGAATCTGGCGGGTGTCAGAAAAGCTGGAATATGGAATGGTCGGCATCAATGCGGGAATCATTTCAACCGAAGTAGCCCCATTTGGCGGAGTGAAACAATCCGGCATAGGCAGGGAAGGTTCAAAATATGGAATCGAGCCTTATGTTGAAATCAAATACCTTTGCATGGGCGCGTCGTGATCTCCAGGCAAGATCTTGATTTATTACCTTCAGCTTTTGCTTCATTGTTAGCCCTGGCCTCGAGCCTGCGGTTTCGTTGATGAATTTGACCATGACTTATCATCTGCCTATGGGCGTCAAATTCATCAACGAAACCGGCTTGGGATATACCGCGAATTTTAATAACATTATGAATTTAACAATAAAAAACTTGTACATAGTTTCATGCAACTACTGTATAATAATTGCTCATATCATTAATATCTTATAAAACGAGGCAGTGATAGTTATGTTCATCCGCTTGAAACCCGGTTTTAAAATTGAGCGTCAGAGGGAGCGTGAGAAGGAACAGCGAGGGGAGGCAGTCCTTTATTTATCAGAACAAACCAGATCCAGATACGAAGTAAAGCTGACCGGGGATGGATTTTCTGATCAGTCAGGAAAGTTACTGGATGGGAATTACCTCTATGTCAGGACGCTTGATGGAAAACTTTATGCAGCGAAATGCGGTGAAATCGGCCATCATTCGTATCTGAGTAATGGCAAAAAAGTCACATCCGTTGGACATTTCATTTTTCAGCGAGGCAAATTGGTGCTTGTCAGCAATGAAAGCGGCCACTATACGCCCACGAATGAGGAAATGTTAAGTGATGTCGAGTTCTATTTCCATCTGTCAGAAAATCAGGATCTGATTTATGAAGATCATTCATCTGTACCCGTGGCTGGCAAAATTTATCAGTACAAGGCAAATGATTTTATACTTGCCAAAGGTGAAGTCCGAGATCTCGTTCCTCTGCTAACCATAATTGACACTGACAGAGACGCTAATAAACGTTCTGCTTATGGGAGAAAACTGAAACCCATCGAACAGAAGAAACCTGAACCAGAAAATCTCACATCCAACTATCTCGATGATGATGCAATTGATGCCAATCATCTTGTAGAAATTGATTGCGATGTATTAAAAAACTCTGATAAAGCGGTTTCGTCAATGCGGGTTGTTTCGGAACTCAGCGAGTTTACCATATTTAAATCACCCAGGACTGAAAGTGAGCCTGGTTTGCATGACAGTGCATCGTTAATCAACACTGCCAGAAGTACCAAATATTTAAACGTTGTTTAACGGTTTTTTTCTGAAAAGAGTCATATAGTATTATTTATCTGAGGTGGTTTTGATATATTCTCTTCAGGTTCAGCCTGTACGCATGTCGCGGCAAGTCGGTCAGGCTGTCTCTGTGCTGTCCGGTTTTGCCTGCTAAAAAACCTTGCCATTTCCAGAAATGATTCTTCCTTGCTTTGCCAGCCTAAAAAATTGCTAATATGATTGATGCCAAGCAGGTTAGTGGTGGACTTCAGAAATGACAGTGCTGCGTTATCCATGTTTTGCGTAAGAATGTTTTCAAAATGAAGGAATTTTTGCGTGAACTCATCAAGCCGGGCAGAGGAATTTACGTGCGCGCGGACCAGTGAATAATACATTTCGAGCATGGCGATATATTTTTGCAGCAGAAGTGTGCAAGCATCCGGATTTTTAATGTCTAGAAGGTCGTCGGGCGTTTTCTCGATGAAATAGTCCATTAATTGTTGATTGTCTGGTGGTGTTTCATTGACAGTCATTAGTTTGAGAACAGATGAATAGGCGGCGTTATTTTTGATTTTATATTGAGCCAGGAATGCATCACGAATGATGATCTTGTAATTAACGCATGCTGGAAGAATCTGATTGATTTGTTCGCGTCCGAAAATTTCAATGGCAACGTCCAAAACCTGTTTTTCCACCATGGAACTATCAGGTTTGTCTTTTGCTTCGTTTTCGCTAATTTTGGTGCCGATCGCTATATATAAATTAGTTATTGCAAATCCAATTTCACCGGTGTCGCAAATAGGCGCGTAATGATCAAGCTTTTTTAACACCAGTTTAAGCTGGGTAATGTCATCGGGCAGTAATTCGATCAGCAATGGAACTAATTGTTCCCCTGCTATTGGTTTGCCGATGATGTTTAACCATGTATCTGCAAGGTACTGGAAACAGGCTGACAAGGCGTTGATCATCTCAAACCAGGATTGAAGAAACGCGGTCAGTTTGGAATTGCCAAGTAGCTTGATGACGGGACTTGTCGTGTCATCCTTGTAATATTCCTTGAATTTTTCAATGTTTTTCTCAGGCAGCGAGCGGATAATGTCAGACAGCTCGGACCAATTATCTCTGGGCAGCTGTAAATCAGGTAAGGCCAGGATTTTTTTAAAGAGGTCATTAAGCATATCGTATATACCTCGTCGATAGTTAATTATATATTAAAGCATGGAATCGTTGCCGGGAAAGTTTTATGTCAGGCCATGATGGAGACAGGTATTCAATTACGGTTCATTTTCGCTTTTATGAAGAGCTCAATGATTTTTTGCCTCCAGAGAGACGAAAAATCGAATTTGTACATCAGGTTACACCTGATGCCTCGATAAAAGACGTGATTGAGTCATTGGGTGTGCCGCACACGGAAATTGATCTGATCCTGGTAAATGGCGAGTCAGTAGACTTTTCCTATCAGGTGCAGCCAGACGATTATGTATCCGTTTACCCTGTTTTCGAATCCATGGATATTTCACCTGTGACGCGATTGCGGCCTGAACCATTGCGCATGGTGCGTTTCATTCTCGACGTGCATTTGGGGAAGCTGGCCAGGTATCTGAGATTATTAGGGTTTGATACCTATTATGATACACGTTACAACGATGATGAAATTATCCAAATGGCTTTACAGCAGCATCGCATCATTCTGACGAGAGATATCGGTTTATTGAAAAACAGGATTGTGACGCATGGCTACTGGTTGCGGAATACAAATCCCAAGGCGCAAATCATCGAAATACTGGATCGCTTCGATCTTGCAAAAAAATCGCGGCCGTTTACACGCTGTCTGGAGTGCAATGGACAAATAGCCTTGATTGACATGAAAGATGATTTGAAATCACACATTCCATCCGGGGTGAAGGAAATACAGAATGAATTTTATCAATGTGAGAATTGCAAGCGTGTGTATTGGCAAGGAACACATTATAGCAAACTGAATAAGTTGGTGCAGGAATTTTTAGGAGCGGATTAAACGGTGTGGTCCTGCCGATGCTGCACAATGAAAAGCACTCCTCCACGTTTTGGTGGAGGAGTGCAGGGCAAGACGAATCAAATTTCGAATTTGATCCCTTGGGCAAGAGTCAATCCTTTGCCCCAGTTAATAGTGTTGGTTTGGCGACGCATATAAGCTTTCCAGGCATCGGAACCTGCCTCACGTCCGCCGCCTGTGTCTTTCTCGCCCCCAAAAGCACCGCCGATTTCAGCGCCGGATGTGCCAATATTGATGTTTGCAATGCCGCAATCACTTCCGCGCGCAGACAGGAATGTTTCAGCATTCAGAATATTATCGGTAAACATGGATGAAGATAAACCGAAACGCGAATGATTCTGCATGGCAATCGCTTCATCCAGGGTCTTGAATTTCATGACATACAAGATGGGTGCGAAAGTTTCACGCTGCACGATTTCCCAGTCATTTTGTGCCTCGATAATCGTGGGTTCGACAAAAAAACCCTTGCCTTTTACAGTGTTACCGCCAACCAGAATATTGCCGCCTTGCTTTATTGCGTCAGCAACCGCAATTTTATATTGTTCGACGGCATGTTGGTCAATCAAGGGTCCCATCAGATTTTTTTGATCGAGCGGATCACCGATGGTGACTTTCTTGTAAGCTTTAACAAGCGCAGCGGTGAATTTGTCATAAATGGATTCATGCAGGAACAGGCGCCGTGTTGTTGTGCAGCGCTGGCCAGCGGTCCCGATCGCGCCAAATGTAATGGCTGGGATTGCCAATTGCAGATTGGCATGTTCGTCAACAATGATTGCATTATTGCCGCTTAATTCCAGCAATGCCCTGCCCAGACGGCCAGCAACCACTTTATTGATTTCGCGGCCCACGGATGTGGATCCGGTGAAGGAAACCAATGGTATGCGTGTGTCATTCACCATCATTTTAACCATCTGATTATCGTCAGATATGAATAATGAGAAAATGCCGCGATAGCCAAATTTATCCAGAACGCGATTGCATATGTGCTGTACCGCGATGGCGCACAGTGGAGTTTTGGGAGAAGGCTTCCAGATAACAGTGTTGCCGCAGACGGCCGCGACAAACGCGTTCCATGACCAGACAGCGACCGGAAAATTAAAGGCGCTGATAACAAGATTGACGCCAAGCGGCTGCCATTGTTCATACATGCGGTGTTCAGGGCGTTCCGAATGCATGGTCTTGCCATAAAGCATGCGTGACTGGCCGACAGCAAGATCTGCCATATCAATCATTTCCTGAACTTCGCCATCGCCTTCCTGTTTGGATTTGCCCATTTCAAGTGAAACCAGGCTGCCCAGAAAATCCTTGCATTTACGCAATTCTTCTCCGATAGCGCGAATGATTTCTCCGCGCTTGGGTGCGGGCACTTCACGCCAGGATAAAAAAGCCTGCTGTGCTTCCTTGATGATATGTTCATAGTCTTTTTCAGAGGCGCGATAGACTGAGCCGATGGTTTCGCCATTGGCAGGATTGATGGAAATGATTTCGCCGTCGGTCTTGTGATGCGACCACCAGTGTTTTCCAGTGCTCGCGCCGCTATTGGCTGTTTCAAGATGTAATGATTTTAATAAATCCATGATCACGTCTTCCTTTACATTAGTTTGCATAATATTCGCCGAAACGGTTATTGATGACATCTTCGAAGGAAAATTGTTCCTGGCGCACAAAACCATGATATTTCTCGGTGTTATGCAGTACCAGATCCACAATGGCGCAGATACCTGAGGCGGTGGTGAGCTGGATTGCCGACCAGCGGTTGCCGCCCATTTTCTTGGGGTAAAATTTCTTCACATAGTTTTCTTCGACAAATTGATCATCCTGGGTTCCGGTAACGGAAACATAGACCAGCACAACATCCTGAAATGTCTTGGGAATGGCGTGCTCAAAAATCCGTTTCAAGGTTTCGCGGTCTTCATTGAGCTTCAGGTCATTCATGAGGAATTTGATTTTTGCGCAGTGACCAGGATAGCGGATGGTCTTGTAACTCAAGTGTTTGACTTTGCCATAATAAGACTGCACCAGACTGCCGATGCCGCCGGATGTATTGAATGCTTCATAGGTCAGACCATCAATCTTGATTTCTTCCAGTCCTTCCAGCGGCAGCAAATCCACTTTTTCACCGTGTTCGACTGCTTCACAAGGATTTCCATATTCATTGATGAGTCCATCTGTCGACCAGGTCAATGAATATTGCAGCGCATTGCTGATATTTGTCGGCAGCGCGCCCACACGCATTTTGACCGTATCCAGTTTGGGAAAGTGCCGCATCAAGTCATTGGCGACAATGCTGATGAATCCTGGTGCAAGACCGCATTGCGGCACAAAAGCGCTTTTTGCTTTTTTTGCCAGTTCTTCGACAGCCTTGGTGGTTTCGACATCTTCAGTGAGATCAAAATAGTGCAAGTGGTTAGCGGCAGCTGCTTTTGCAATTGGAATATTGCAGTAAAAAGGCAGCGAGGATATCACCGCATCGATGTTATTTTTTTTCAAAAATTCCGAAATGCTCTGGGAATCATTGGCATCAAGTTTGGAATATTGAAAGTTTGGCAAACGTCCCAGTCTGCGTACATGATGGTTGTCGTCCTGAATATCAGCGAGATGAACGAAGTAGGCGTTTGATTGGGCGAGCAGATATGAAATCAATGAACCAATTTTTCCTGCACCAATGACTAACACTTTATGCATGATGAAACTCCTTTTATATTTTCCACTCATCGGGAACCAATAGAAGGGCATATCATAATGATGAAAGCGTCAGGAGGGAAGGTGTTTCATTTCAATAAATAAGTCGCGCTTCCGGTCGCAATCAGTGTGTCTTCATCATTGGTTAATTCCATGCGGGCGAAGGAAATTTTTTTGCCGCTTTTGGTCAACCAGGCTTTGGCAATGAATTTTTTTCCGATGCCAGGACTCAAGTAGCTGATATGCAAGTCTACCGTACTGGTTTTGCCTATGATGCCAACCAGTTCTTCCACAGATTTATCTGGATTTTTATGTATGGCGTATGCCATTGCTGCCATTCCACCAGCCATGTCCAGAACGGATGAAATAACACCGCCATGCAGAATACCGCGCAGAAAATTTCCTACCAGATCTTCCTTCATGTCGAAATCCATGGTTACGTGATCAGCGCGTAATTCATCGAGATGTAAACCTAGCATGCGGTTAAAAGGAATGGCAGTAAATGCTCCAGACAACTGCTGGAGCATGATTTCTTGCTTTGAATTTTTTGTCGTTTTGTCGTCCATGTGTCCGCCAAGGGGTTAATCAAGGGTGATTGGGTGTGGGTCCGCTTATGGCTAGCCTTGATGTATGCAGTTCTTCTTTGAACTCAGCAACAAATGGATCGCCAGCAAACTCTAGCATGTTGCCTATGGCAGAGGCATTAAGACCCATATAGTCCCCACCCAATGTATTATCATTTATATCATTTGGCCGGTCGATTTGTGCAGTCCCATGGTACGGATTTTGATCGGGGAATCCCAGGCCATTTCCCATGGCGCATTGAACAACGACAGCTAATCCGCCAGTTTGTCGAGAGGATATGATGCCTAGCAAATTAATCAGTGGATCAAAGCCTTTAGTCATTTCTTCCTCGATGTCGGGTTTTTTCCCTCCTGGGGTTGGCTTTGGCAATATGAGTCCTGCTTTCTCAAGATCTTTTGCCAATTGCGTAACAAAATTTTTTAATTCGGTCCGGATGGCTTTTTTATCTTCAGGCGTCAATTTGTTCAGAGCATCCAGCTTCTTCTCAAGTTCCTTTGGGTCGAATCTTGGATCCAGAGGGTTGAGTTTTGGGTCATTGAGATCTATGCCCTTGGATTTCAGGATGTCTTCAATTTTTTTTAAGGGATTATTTTCCGGATTTGCTTCCATTTTATTGATCGATATTGCTGTGACAAAAGAAAGAGTAAGCTGTTTCAAAAAATCATTGTCAGACAGGGTTCGCTTGTTCAAATTTTTTTGTGAGCTTAATATGAGCACCATTTGTTGCGCTAGCTCTTCCCTGTTTCGATTGATGTCAGGTTTTAATTCAGGATGTTTTTTTTCCAATAAATTAAGAAACTTATTGACTACCTCTAACATTTCTTCATCATATAATCTTGGAGAGGTCATACAGATATCCTTCTTGGCTAAATTCGTTTCGTTTATACATAATAAAATTATAACATAGGGTTTTTGGATACGAACTTACGTTGGTGTGATATGTCTGGTCATGAAGTAATTCTCCGCCTCGCCTTGCCTACGCCGCTGCGCCGTCAGTTTGATTATTTGCCGCCGCAAGATGTTGATTATAAATCGTTAACGCCGGGAATTCGAGTCCGGGTACCGTTTCAGTCGCGTACCCTGACAGGCATACTTACCAGCATTGAAAAAAATTCAGACGTGCCTTATGAGAAACTTAAATCCGCTCTGGAAATTCTGGATGAAAATCCGATTCTGCCTGACGACGTGTACAAACTTTGCCAATGGGCAGCCGAGTATTATCACTATTCGCTGGGTGAAGTTTTTGCCTGCGCCTTGCCAGTTTTGCTGCGCAGAGGCAAGCCGGCTGCGACAAAAAAAACGCTCAAGGAAACAGCTGAATGCCTGGGTGCGCCGCTTCAATTGAACGCAGCCCAGCAGAAGGCTGTGCAGGCAATCACGGAATCACGCCAGGCTTTCAGGATATTTTTACTGGATGGCGTAACCGGCAGTGGCAAGACAGAAGTTTATTTGCAGTCCATAGCAGAAATCATCGCGCAGGGTGGACAAGTGCTAGTGCTCGTCCCGGAAATCAGTCTCACACCGCAAACAATAGAACGTTTTCGCAGAAGATTTCCTGTACCTGTTGCCGCACTGCATTCCAGTCTGTCTGAGCAGGACCGCTTGCAGGCGTGGATCGCCGCCCGTTCCGGAGAAGCGAAAATAGTGATCGGAACGCGGTCGGCAATATTCACGCCATTCGCCAATCTGGGGCTCATTATTGTCGATGAAGAGCATGACACATCGTTTAAACAGCAAGACCGGTTTCGTTATCATGCGCGTGATCTTGCCATCATGCGCGCCAGCTTTAATCTGATTCCCATTGTGCTCGGATCCGCGACGCCTTCACTGGAATCATTGTTAAACGTGAAAAAGCAGCGTTATGAGTATCTATCGCTGCCGCAGCGCGCGGGTGAGGCAATGCTGCCGCAATATCAGATAATAGACTTGCGTCAGACCCCAGCCGAAGACGGGTTGTCAAATGCACTGATCCAAACCATGCGTGAACATCTGGAACAGGGAAATCAGGTAATGCTTTTTCTGAACCGGCGTGGTTTTGCTCCCGTGTTATATTGCACGCAATGTGCCTGGATTGCAGAGTGTAAACGGTGTGATGCGCGCATGGTGTATCACCGTTCACCAGCGCGTCTGCAATGTCATCATTGTGATGCACACAGTAAAATTCCGGAACGCTGCGCGCATTGTCATGAAGCTGCGTTACAGCCCGTCGGTTTGGGTACTCAGCGTCTCGAAGAGTCGCTGGCGAAACATTTTCCTGATGTACCTGTGATTCGTGTTGATCGTGACAACACACGCCGCAAGGGCGCTATGCAGAATCTGCTTGATCAGATTCATTCACAGAATAAAGCGATATTATTGGGAACACAAATGCTTGCCAAAGGGCATCATTTCCCGCATGTGACGTTGGTGGGTATTGTAGACGCGGACAATGGCCTGTTCAGCGCGGATTTTCGCGCAGCAGAACAAATGGGGCAATTGTTGATGCAGGTTGCAGGCCGCGCAGGCCGCGCGGAAAAGCCCGGAACTGTCATGATACAGACACGTTATCCCGATCATCCGTTGTTACGCACATTAGTTAATGAAGGCTATCATGTTTTCGCGCAGACGTTGCTGACCGAGCGTGAACAGGCTGTGTTGCCGCCATTTTCCTATTTCGCGATTTTCCGCGCAGAGGCTTATGCAGAAGAAAATGCGAATCAGTTTCTGAATGTCATCCGCCAAATGTGTCCGGAATCGACGGAGGCTTCCTTGCTAGGCCCGGTGCCGGCGCTGCTAGCCAGGCGCAAGGGGTTGCATTGCCAGCATTTGCTGGTGAAAACAAACAAGCGCAGCGTATTGCAGAATATTTTAAAAAGCATTCTGTCGAAGCTGGATTCCTTGTCTGTCAATCATTCAGTCAAGTGGGTGCTGGATGTCGATCCGGTGGAAGTGTGAGCATGTCAGTAAACGGCCGGCTTGCTCTGATAACAACAAACCGGCCAGAAAATGCTGTCAGATTTCAATTCTTCTCCCAGTATGGCTTGCCAGTGCCTTCGCATAAATGGCCTGTGCTGTAACGACATCCAGCACGGCGGAACCAACCGCTTTAAACAGGGTAATTTCCTTGTCGGTTTCACGTCCTTTTACACGGCCGATAATCAGTTCTCCAAGCTCGCCATCGAAATCCGTTTCAGAAACCAATCCTTTTTTTATTGGCTTCAGAATATCACCGGCTTCTGCGAGCACACCTTGTGTTGTGTCAAAAATAATTTTGTCTGCTGATTGAATGATAGTTTCCGGAAGCTCCTGCATGTCAGGGGTAAACGCGCCGATGCCGTTGATGTGAGCGCCTTGCTTGACCAGCAGGCCGTCAAATACAGGTATGCTGGATGTTGTGATGGTGGTGATGATATCTGCCTCATTTACGGCTTTGTTGATATCAGTTGTAGCGACAATGGCAGTGTTGAAATGTGCAAATTCGATTTGCATTTCCGCGCTGAACGCCTGGGCCTTTTCCGCATCGATGTCAAAGACGTGCACTTTATCCAGGCTGCGGGTGATTAACATGGCTTCAAGTTGGGTTTTTGCCTGCCCGCCAGTGCCAAATAATACAGCGGTTTTTGCATCACGTCTCGCCAGGATATCGGTGGCAGCGCCTTGCAATGCGCCCGTTCTTAATTGCGTCAGATAGGTGCCATCCATGATTGCACAAACTTCGCCAGTTAACCCGTCAATCAAAAGCATGTGCGCGGGAACAGTGGGTTTGTTTAATGCCGCATTTTCGGGAAACACGGATGCAATTTTAATTCCTGCGATATTGAGATCATCAGCGTAGGCAGGCATGAACAAGCACTGTCCATGCTTTCTGGGTATATCGATGACGGTTCGCAATGGTACGGAACATTGTCCCAGGGAATACATGCGCAAGGCTTCTTTGCTGTATTCAATGGCGTTATGCATGGGAAGCATTTTCTTGATGTCTTCTTTTGTTAAAATTAACATGGTCATACTCTCTCGCCTGGTTGGATTGTCTGTGGTCGATTCCTGAATTTGTCAATCAGCATGCTTGCACCGTTATAGATAAGGATTGCGGCAACCACCCACTGTAGCATGGTGACATCCAGTCCTTTTACCAGGAAAACACCGATTATTACCCCAAGCACGCCAAACGTTGCTGCAAACAAGGTGATTTTCCGGCTGTATTTGCCATACTTGATAAATTCCATGCTGCCAATGGGTACAGAAAAGGTGGAGGCGCCCATCATGATGGGAAATGCAACGGCGGGATTCATGCCGAGCGCGTAAATCGTTACCATGGTTGGCGCATAAGAGCCAATTCCAATTGCGTTCAGCGCACCAAACAGAAACAGACAAATGACGGCGATGACAAGCTTGGCTCCACTTAATTCGACCGATGTTCCTCCCGAAGGGACAAGATGTAACTGGTTAGCGATGATGAATAATGCTGCAACAATTAAGCCGGCGCCGAGAAATTTTCTGATCGCATTCGCTGAAAGCCTGACAATAAAACGGGGTCCGAGATACGCGCCGGCGATCTGGGCGATGATACAGGCGGCAAGCGTGACGATATCGACGCTGATCACGGAAATGAAGGCCAGCGCCATCACAGCGACAGGAATGACGCATTGGGTATTGAGTGTCCCGGGCAATAACTTGTCTGATACAAGTTTCATCTTTCTGTATACGATTGTCGAGATGGCAAAATCCGAAACACCGAATGATGAAAAGAAAAAGATGATCATCGATGATGCGGCAATTAAGAGGTTGTTTCCTCTATCTGTCAACTCTGATCTGTTTTGGTTTAAATCCACCAACAGCCTTGCCGCGAATATACCGTTGACGATGACGATCAATATCAAAATCAGGGTTGTGACTGTCATTCAGCGCTGCCTTTATAAGCTTGTATTAGCATGTTTATATTGCTGATCACCTTATTTGGTAATCTCGAAGCAATCAATAGGGAATTCATGAAAAGATAGTTTACTGATTGGATTTAATGCCAAGACACAGACAGTATGAACCTGTCAGGCCGGCTTATACCGACGTGACAGATTCAGTATCGGGAAATGAAAATGCGCTGACAGGTTTATTTCTTCATGAATGATGACAGGAAATCTATCGGTATGGGGAAGATGATTGTCGAGTTTTTTTCTTCACTGATATTGGAGAGTGTCTGCAGATAGCGCAGTTGCATGGATTGCGGCTGTGTTGCCAATACCCGCGCAGCTTCGGCGAGTTTTTCTGATGCCTGCAGTTCACCGTCGGCATGGATGACTTTCGCGCGGCGTCCGCGTTCGGCTTCTGCCTGCTGGGCGATTGCCCGGATCATGCTTTCGTTAAGATCGATTTGCTTGATTTCAACCATGCCTATCTTGATTCCCCAGGCGTCGGTATGTTCGTCGAGTATTTTTTGAATGTCAGTGTTGAGTTTGGTGCGTTCAGCGAGCATTTCATCGAGTTCATGCTGTCCGAGCACTGATCGCAAGGTCGTTTGTGCAAGCTGATTGACAGCGGCGAAATAATCTTCGATCTGGATAACTGCTTTCTGCGGATCAATGACACGAAAATACACCACGGCGTTGACGCGAACGGACACATTGTCACGTGAAATCACATCTTGCGGCGGAATATCCATGACAATAGTGCGTAGCTGCACGCGCACCATTTGCTGAATGAGCGGCACGATGAGGATAAGCCCGGGCCCTTTGACTTTCCAGAAACGCCCCAGAGTAAACACAACAGCGCGTTCATATTCACGCAAAACGTGGATGAAACTGAAAAGAAAGATAATCACGACCAGCGCGATCACAGCATAGGGAGTAAACATAATCTGTCTCCTTTGAATCTCTATATCTTACCGCTTACTCTCGAAGCGGCTCAACGAATAAAACCAGTCCCTGTACACGGATGACTCTGATTTTGTCGCCCGGATTGAGCGGCAGTGTCGACTGTGCTTCCCAGATCTCACCCAGCACACGCACGACTATCTGTTTGTTCATCACGCTTAGTACGATGCCTTCGCTGCCAACCAATCCTTCCTGGCCTGTCACAATCTTTTTTTTGTGTGATTTCAACGCGAGACCCAGAATCATTAAAAAGAAAGTGATGGATACAACACTTGTGGTTAAAATAAGCGACCAGGTTACTTGATAGTTTGCGTCATGAATGTCAAACAGCATGACTGATCCTATAATGAAGGCAACCACACCGCCAAGACCAATGACGCCAAAACTTGAAACATACACTTCAAAGAGCATGCATGAGATGCCGATTATCAATAATAACAAACCGGCATAGTTGATGGGCATCAACTGGAATGCATAGAGCACAAGCAAGAGGGCAATCACGCCAACGACGCCGGGCAGAATCAGGCCGGGATTGGATAATTCGAAAAATAATCCATAGGCGGCGATCAGCATCAGGATATATGCAATATTGGGATTGGTGATGAAAGACAAAAACTGATAACGCCAATCCGGCGCGACTGTTTCGAGCTGGAGGTTTTTGGTGCGCAATTGTTCGGATATGCTGTGCACGATTACCGTACGGCCATCCACTTTTTGCAGCAGCTGCGCATAATCATCGGCTATCTCATCAATCACTTTTAAACGTAATGCCTCACTCGCAGGAATGCTTGCGGCCTGCTGCACGGCAAGTGCTGCCCAGTCGGCATTTCTGCCGCGCAATTGAGCCAGGCTGCGGATGTAGGCGGTCGCATCATTCAGGATTTTTTTATCTTCGGTAGACACGTTTTTGGGTTCAGCAGATTTGTCAGATCCCAGGATGCTGACTGGAGAGGCGGCACCGATGTTTGTTCCGGATGCCATGACAGCGAGATGGCTGGCGTAGAGAATAAAGACGCCCGCGCTGGCTGCGCGAGCACCGGAGGGATAGACATAAGTAATAACCGGGACAGAGGAAGTAATGATGGCTTCATTGATGCCGCGCATGGAACTATCGAGACCGCCAGGCGTATCCATTTGCAGAATGATGATGGCCGCGTGTTCCTGCTCAGCATAGGCGATGCCGCGCTGGATGTAGTCCTGGGTGGCGGGGCCGATGGGGCCATTGATATCCAGTATGACTGCTTTCCCGGCAGCGAATACCGCCTGGGAGAGGAGTACAATGAGCAAGCCTGTTAACCATATCCATTTGCGCATGTTGATTTTCCTGGTCAGGGATGATGGCGTGCTAACGGTTTTCTTCTTGTTCCAGTAGCGCGGAGAGAGCGTCCCCTTCATATTGATACCTTAATTATATCAATAAACCTTCACCTGCCCGGCAGTTAAATGCAAGGTATTGTATAATATATGATTATTTCCGTGGCGAGGTTTGCATGCGATCGTAAATCCTGCATTGACGTGACAGGTCGGCCTGTTTATACTTGCGCGGTCTATGCCGGGGTGGCGGAACTGGTAGACGCGCCGGTCTCAAAAACCGGTGAGGGTGACCTCATGCCGGTTCGATTCCGGCCCTCGGCATATATTCATTAATCGTCTATCATCCGTTCAATAAAATCACCCGGTATTCAAGTCTGTAGTAAACTACAGCTGATGATCTGTTAACACACGTCCCGGTGGCACAGTGGATAGCGCGGCCCCCTCCTAAGGGGCAGGTCGGAGGTTCGAATCCTCTCCGGGACGCTTGAAAAATAAATGTATAGTCATGTGTTATCATATCGTCACATAAGACTCATCTCTCGAAAGGGATCTTTTACTAATGTCTTCTCCAACGAAAAAACTAATTTCAACAGGTACTAAATGGGAAAAAATTGCAGGCTTTTCTCGAGCACTTCGGATTGGCCAACAAATCTTTGTAGCTGGCACAACAGCAACCAGTAAAGAAGGAACTGTAGGTAAAGGTAATCCTGCCGTTCAGATGCAATTTATCTTAGATAGAATTGAAAACGCTATCGTTGATTTAGGCGGAAAATTGGCGGATGTTGTTCGTACCCGGATTTATGTCCGTAATATTAATGACTGGGAAATTGTAGCAAAAATACATGGGGAAAGATTCAGAGACATTAAACCTGTTAGCACGTTGGTTCAAGCTCAGCTTGTAGGCGATTGTTTAGTGGAAGTTGAGGCAGACGCAATTTTGCAGAATTAGATTTAGTAAAATCAAAAAGCCGCTCATATAGTGCGGCTTTGAATATAATCAAATGATGAGTTTGGGTTAAATTCCCAGCATAACTTATAGGTCAAGTCACTCTCGTCATTAAATACTTTTCCTCACTGTTACCACTACATTTTTTGCCATGGTATTATCATTATTGTTTTGTTGATTTTCTTTCATCTTTTGAATGTCTGAATCACGCTCATCCTGTAGTCTTTTATATTCAATATCCATTTTTGTATTATAAAGATGTGTCCTCGATACGAGTAATCGTTTATTTTTATAATCGACATGCAATGCTTTTGTAGGGCTTTTAATTTGAATATCCCATTTTATAGCATCCTCACGCAGTATGGTGTCCGCAATGCGTTTGGTGAGTGAATCCTTTAAATCTGCGGTTTCTGCAAAAAATGTACGTAAAAATGGATACACATTTTTATCATTTTGATATTTTTTGTGAGCATGATCAAAGCGATCTTGTGCGTATGTTAGCGCGCGCAATGCTTTCAATTCAGATGGATCAAGATGGCTATTTATCCCTCTAAGTGTTACAAATTCCCCATCATTTTTGGGAAAGGACAAAGCTTTTCCCTTGGAGCCAGATAAAATCTTTGTGTTATCCTGGATTCTATTTTTTGGAACAGAGCTGACTTTTATTTTTATGTCATCGCCATCAATTTTGACAGCGATCAATCGGGGAGTCATGCTCTTGCCTTCTCCGTCGTTACTTAATATGTATAACCCGTCTAATTTATATTTTTGACATAAAAAAAGGCATCGTTGTTTGAAGATGGTATCATTACTGGGGTCTGGTGGTGCATTTATCGTCAACTCAAAACCAAATTTTTGACTTTCTTTGCGTTTGCTGTTTGCAACATATGCATCAAGCATGTTTTGTTCCTGAGATAGTCGACGTGCTTTTGCTGTATTGCATCCAAGAAGGTGTATGGATTTAATCTTAGGACATGTCTTGCATGCATTAACAATATTATTTACATTCATACCTGCCAATGATTCAGCGCGCTCGTTTGCATGGCCTGCTAATACCAAATGAAGACTATCTTTAATATTTACCTCATTTAGTCTATTTAGTAATTCATTTAAATCGTTTGTTGTGCCGTTATTAATGCAAACGGTTTTACCGCGGCGTTTATCTGCGGTTGCATATACCGATTGAATATTGCAAATTTCCAGATCGGTATCATGGCGAACCGACACATGCTCGACATTAGACAGAAACTCGTTAATTTCATTGGTGTAATCAATTGCCTTAGGCAGATATCGTATTGATAAATAATTATTTGCAATCAGATTGGCAATGCCAATTTCCTTTATAATCGATATTTTTTCTTCCTCTGGAACAAATTGCAGAATAAGCGAGTTTTCTCTTATCGCAGCAAGAAATACTTCTCTTGTTTTCAAGTGAGAAGGTATAAAATTAAATGCCTGACCATTTTGCTTTATCGCAGCGAGAATAAGCTCAATTGAAATAATAGTAAGCGGAATATTTTCCAGTTCTAGTCCATTTTTTGTAACTGCTGCCAGGCAAACCGCTGGCGTTTTTAGTGCATTTGGAACAAATGCAAATGCGGATCCGTTTTGTTCAACCGCTGCAAGACACAGCAATTCTGTTTGTGATTCACTGGGAACATATTGCAATGCTAATCCGTTTTGTTTGACAGCATTCAGGTAAAGGTTTTTGTAATATACATCGACTTCCTTATCAATCTCGAATTTTTGGGTGATACTTTCAATCAACTCTTTATCAGCTACCATATCAGATTGATTGGTGATTAAGGATAATTTATGTAAAATTAGTTTTACGTTTGCATTGTTTTTTCTAATCTTTTTACTGATTATTTCGTCGCCTTTAAGCCAATGTGCAATGACGCCTCCAGAAATTAAATAGCCTCTTTCATCAGTAAAATCATTCGTTATTTGCATGTAAAGTGTATTTTTATCTATTTTATCCGGTTTTAAATCCGATACGATAACTCGATTAAATACTCTTGGTAGTGGAGCATATTGCAATGCCAAGCCATTTACTTTGATGGCTTCGATCATGAATTCATCATCCTTGATTTCAGGGGGAACAAATTGCAGTTGACTGGGGTCGTGTTTGATTGCTGCAAGCCAGATGGCTCTCGTTTTATTGGGAATATGTTTTAATGCTAAACTGGTTTCTTTTAATGCAGCAAGACAAAGGGTTTCTGTTCTCAGCTCCATTGGAACATGTTGTAATGCTAATCCATTGCGCTCTACCGCTTTAGAGCAGGCAATATCAGTTTTCATTTCATTTGGAAAATATTGCAATGCGAGAGGGTTTTTGTATAAAGCCAGGAGGCAAAGAGATTCTGATCGAAATTTTTCCGGAACATCTTGCAAGGCTGATCCATCATTTTCAACTGCTGCAAGACACATCTCTTCTGTTCTCATTCCAATTGGAATAAATTGAAACGCTATTCGATTTTTCCTTACCGCTGCAATACAAACAGCTTCGGTTTTAACATCAGGGTGAGAAGGAACATATTGCAATGCCCACCAGTTTTGTTCCACAGCCGCGAAACAAAGTTTCGCTGATTTAAACTGGGCTGGAACGTATTGTAACGCCAAGCCATTTTGTTCAACTGCGGCATAGCATATTTCAAATGTGATTTTATCCTGTGAAAACGTGCTTAGTTTCATTCCGTCTTGTTTAACTAAATCAAGAGGCGAAATATTATGGGATTTTGTGGTGGTTCTTTTGACTGAATTTGTCGTTAATTTTATTCTTCTTTGCACGATGTTTGCTCTTTATTTTTAATCGTTTTACTGTGCATTATATTTGAAAAATATTAATGCTATATTAGGCGAGTATTAAATGCAGATTAAGTAATGAATACACAACGTTTGAATAGACAGGCTTCGTTAAAAGAAGGCAATGGTTCCATTATTACGACCGTCAGCAGGGAATCTTCAGGCAGTTACCATTGTTCGATCACTCAAGGTTAATTTGAATATCTCTCCCGGGCGTTATACGCACGAAAATAGATGTATCCGCCGGGAAGTAAAGATCAACCAGAATTATATGTCATGAAATTACAATAATTCCCCAATATTTTCTTGAAGTGTTTTTTCCAAAATTGGAATTACTGTATTTTAAACCTGTAACCCATGTGTTCAGCTTCATTTTTCAAATCCATTCCCTGCTGGGTCAGCTGTCCATCAGGGTGCATCCAGCCCAGACTAACACATATTTTCCGGGTGCGGTTACTGCCAGTCTGTGCTTGAGCATAGATATCATCCAGCTTCCAGCCAGCATCAACTTTGGAACTTCTAAGTCGCGCAAATATGCCAAAATAACTATCCTTATCATTTTTCAGTTGACGGGAATGAGCATTGAAAAATCGTTCTTCCTGTACGGCCAGCGAATATGATTGAGTGCTACATCTCAATGATGTCATGTTATCGAAGCATATTATTTTTTCGAGGACTTCTTTGTTAAGAGAGAGAAACATCATGGTTATCATCGGCTTGTTCTGGTTTGCATAGGAAAGCAAGATTCTCAATGGATTACCAAAATATGCCTGGTCAGATTCAAAAAGATAACATTGTGATAATTGGGAATGAAAATCAAATTGCAGCCTGGTCCATTTACCACGTACGGCTTCATAATATTGCACTTCGATGCTCTTCTTGTCCTCAGCGATGTTGATGTAGTAAGCATTAGCAGATTGCATGCGAAACAGCATTAGAGCTTCCTCACAGATTTCAAAAGATGAATGATTTTCTGCATTAGAATGGCAGACGTTATAGTCAGTGTATCAGTGCGCCACAAGGGAATGCCAGCTGGTATCAGGAACAGCGATGATTTTTGCACCTGCTCGGTTCAGGGTTATGGCACTATATTAATATTCATGCTGTCTGTCAGAGACGATAAACACGGCAGTTTTTTATAATGTTTGATTCTTCGGGTATAGCTATCATCTCTCGCATCTGACCAGCTTTTAGCCCTCCTGGAGAAGTTTTGTTGATTTTTAGCGTCAATTCAGCGATTCTTAAGCGTTAAATCTAGGTATGTTTTAAACAAGCAGGATTGATATCATGTATTCCAGAAGTTTTTTCTCAAAAGTTAATCAGGAAAAAACCAAATACCTACAGACAACCGTGGAATGGCATACGGAGCTGACGCCGCTGTTAGAAAGTCAGATTATTCAAACACATGTGGCTTCTTTTCTAGATTTGTACCGAAATTATTCTGAAGAGCAGTTAGGCTTGAGACCTGGACTGACGAAAAAAATCTGGCTTACTGAAATGATTCAGGCTGAACTGGATGAGATCAAAGCGGGAAATATACTTTTAGCCACAGTAAGCATTGAGAATAATGTGGCAGGATTTGTTACCTGTCTGCCGGCTGTTCATCGACATAACATGGCTTCGGCTAATCAACTCCTTAATCTTTGGCGCCAGAATCAGCCGTCCAATACAACACAATGGCAGGAATCCATCAGAAAAGATGTCTATATCAGTTTGCTCGCCGTCAGGCCATTCCGTGATCCTGATACAGGCGAAAAAATCCAGATTGGCCTTGGCCAGCAGCTTGTCGAAAGCGTTGAGGCTAAAATGGCTGCTGCAAATGCTTTAACGCTTGATACGCGATTGATAAACACACCTGGCATCGCTTTTTATAAAAAACTTGGATTTTCTACAACCGGTCAGCGTACATTTGGCGGGTCTAATGTGGCGCATTACACCGGCTGTGAGAAGCGATTGATGAGGCCTGTGTAATTACACCGATTGTGTAAATCACGCTGTATCCGTATCCTTACAGATGTCACACAGGCGAGAGGCCTGATACTCAGGCCTCTCGCTGTATGCGCTACATCCAGGATATGAGATGATCACAACTGCAACCTTACATTTTTTTATGGACGCTGCCAGCTGTATTTAGCTGTAATTCATTGTCAGGGTTGTTTCCCGCTTCTATTTCCAATAATTTTTTGTAACGGGATGTATAATTTTTCAGATTTTCATTCATTATCAGATATTCTTTAAAATAAGCAGAAAATCGTTCCGGTGTTGAAAAATAAGCCGTCATCTTACGGATGACAGCGTCATTATCAGGGGTAAATACTTGTATTTGCGGATCCTGATTGTAATATTGCTTTACATTATTCATTAACTCTTTCAGAAGATTTCCTGCTGCCATGATATTTTGCCTAAGCAGATTTAAATTTGTAGTAATGGTTTGTTTTTTAATGTTAGTAAATGTCGCAATGGTGTGAAATAATGCATATTCTTTTTCCGTAGGCGCCATTGCCAGCAGAATATTGTCTTTATTAACATTGCAGCCGCACATGAATTTATGAATCTGGGAGAGATATTCATCGCCTGGTTTTTTTATTTGTGAGCTTGTTGGGGGCAATGGTGGAGATTCAGAAGGCAGTCCCTCAGGTTGAAGTCTCATTACTGGCAGTTCTGTGAATTTTTTTCTGCCAGAGATGGCCTTGCTTTTACCTCTTATCAATTCACCTTTAGAGAGGCGGCGTACAAGTTGAGTGACCGTGGAACCTGGTTTAATTGTTGTTTCCGATGATTGTGGTTTTTCAAGCATGCGCTGCCCAAGTTTTTCCATTTTTTTCAGGTGGTGCAATATCCTGCCATCAAATATCTGCTTTTCATTTTTGAAATTTTTATAGTCATTATTAAAGATATAAATCGAGTGATGTAATTCAAGTAATTGCTTTTCTTTGGCTTTTTTATTTTCCGTGTCCGTGTCGATGATGGAAATATTTTTTTCTTTAGCCTTGCTCATGAGCGCATTCATTTCCCTTTTTGCTTCGATTGTTATTTTTATCAGGGAAGCAAATTTGAATTTCTGGTCGCTGCTCATGCATGAGTCCAGTAATGCGTCCAGTGCAGCACTCAATGCCTTGTTACCGTTCATGAATTCAGCGAAGTCGTTTTTCAGGAAAGGTGAGGCGGTTAACAGCCTGGATACACAGGATTCAATATGGTCAAAGCAAGCACTGATTTTAACGTTCAATATTTTCCACAATGTATCCAAGTTATCAGGCAATGTCTCAGTGTTCTCTTTTATGCCGCCCAGGCCAAGTTTGATTTTATCTTTCAAGCCAGGAATTTTTTGTGTCTCAGTTTCAATTCTATTAATCACGGCATCAAGAATTTTTTCATCGCTCGCCGGAGAGGGCGGGATTTTTTCAATATTGAGTTGCTTTTTGATGTATGATTTTAATTTACGGTGTTCCTGGCTGCGTTGATAAAAAATGTTTAATTCATCGAAAGCGGCTTTGACTGTCAGTTTGAATGATTCAATGTCTTTGTCGTCTATTGATTGATTATTAATAACTTCATCGACAATCACGATAAAATTATTGGTTAAAACAGCCAGCATTTTTTTTCGTTTGTATTTTTTGATGGAATTTTCCAATGCATCTGTTTCAGCTTCATCGGATAGATTTGAATTCTTTATTTGTTTCAATAAATGAAGTTTTGCGTTTACTTTTTTTATGTATTTTGAAAGTGATAATTTTTCACTCAGGATGGCGATCATTTCAGATGGGAAGCCGTTAGACAGGTAAATTGCCTGTCTGCTCTTGAATAATTCTTTCTGCTTTTTTAAACGGATATTTAAATCAGCAGGATTTGAGCGTATATAATCACGAACACAAGGTATGACCGTGATATCAGAGTGTTCATTTATATCTAATTCTTGGAATGATACAGATGAAATATTTGTTTTTAGCCTTGGTGACGATATGGTTAATGTCCTTATCGGAGTCTCTGGCATGGCATCTTCTGAAGAGTTTGAATCCAGAATAATGACATTTGATGAATGGGACGCATTTCTGTGAGGCAAGCGTAGTGCGGGCGGGTTTCGCGATATTTCAGATGCGTGTGAATATGTTGACTCTCGAGGGGCGGTGCTTGATGAGTCTGATGATTTGTCGCGCGGGGAGCGCGGTATGAGTGTTTCTTGAGAAGTGTCTGATGTTTGTGATGCGGCTGTGTCTCGAGGGGTGGTGCTTGATGAGGCAGACGATTCCTCGCCTGGAAGGCCTTGTATCGATGATTCTTGTGGTATTCCTGATATATGCTGTGTTGATGCCGTTTTTTGTGAATCTTTGAATAATGAATTGAATACCAGCGGGCCGTGATCCCGTTTTTTGGTTTGAAAGCGCAGCTTTCTTGTCAAAACTGATCGCCGGGATTGAATTTCCTCAAGTAAATATTGGATTCCGGCATGTTGCTCGGCATATTGCATTACTCCTGGCGCTTCAAGAACTTTTTTCAGCAGTTCAGGATCATTATTTTTCTGGCTGATTTGCTTGAGGCTCATGGAAATTGCCAAATATAGCAAGCAGGAATAATAGATTTTACTCTTGTCCGGATTTTTACTAAGAAAACTGAAAAATGATCTGTTTTTCAATAGTCCAACCGGCAGCGCGAGTGATCGATAATAATCAAGCTGATCAGTCTCATTCTCTTCAATTTGCTCTCTTGATAGCTGCATCTCAAGAACGATGCTTTTATATAAAACAGGGTAAATATGCATTTCCAATAATTTGCTGTCTGGGCTGAAATGATTTTTTTTCAGAAATGCCAGCATTTTAATAATGTTGAGCGGCTGCGGCTTGGCAGCCAGCAAGTTATTTTCCTCTAATTTTAATGCTTGATTGATGATGTCCTTGCAGAGGTCACTGACTGAATCTTCTATGCTGGAAAAAAACGCCTTCTCGTCTTCCTTGGTATGTGAATGCATTTGCCTCTCTCTCCATGTTCAATTGAATTCCTAGCAATGAAATGCATGAGCAAACGATACTTGAAATATTTCGAATAGAAATTCTTTTTCTACATCAAAAAATATACTATCTCATCATCAATGTTCCATCAATGTCTTAATTGATCTTGTCCTTCCATTTTCTGTATTTCAAAACCCGCATCATCATTTTGCAGATTGATTTTTTACTTCAGTATCCTGCCTACTCGCGCAGATAACTTGTCCCCGATTCTTCAGTCATGTATCAGCAATTCTTGTCGACAAATTCAATTGATTGCATTACAGTCACCGTGCTTTTTTTAGAATCGAGAGGGAGCTTATCAATGACATTCAAACAAATTTTTTGTGCATGCTCGCTATTGGCATTTAGTCTCTCATGTGAGGCTAATGCGGCGGCAAATACCAGCCATGCCGCCATACAGGGCGCAATTTCAACGGGCGGCAATCTTGGGATCGCACTCGCAAATTATAGCGAAAGAACCGAGATTGGCCTGACACTATCAGGAAAAACAAACAACAAAGGCACGGGTTTTGTGGTGCCCGCGTTATTCGCCGGGATAAGACATGAAATCGGGCAAAGCACTTACTTCGCCTACGGCATTGATCTGGCCAGCAAGTTTGGTGAAGATGGCGGCAGGCATGTCGATGCCAATGTTCAGGTTGGCCCCTATATATCCCTTGAGCAGGCATTAACTAACCGCTTTTTGCTCGTTGGCTGGATTGAGCCATACACTTATGAATACGAAAAACTGAATGGTTATTCAACGACAACGCAGCGTGTGTTTGGTGCCGGCGGAATTGGTATCAGTTATTATATTACCTAGTCTCCGGTCTGAAAAACATCAGGCAGCCTTCAAGATAGAATAAAAAATCTGAAGAGCTGCCGGATATTAATCACCACTGCCTCAGATATCATTTACTTTTAAAGAGCCAAGCATGGCAAATAATCGAAAAATTTCACGGCTTGATGATTTGGCGTTCCGGGCATTATTACGAAATAGTGCATTCAGTATCTCTTCGGAAGCACAGCAGCTGGTTTATATGCGATATTTGCATAAGCTTGATATTCCGGTATTTCTGCAAGTTATTGCCGATGCCAATCCAGCAGAAGTACAAAAACGTCTGAACGATTGCCCAGAATTGGCTGTGGCGGTGATTGGAACAGTCACGACTGTCTCCGGGTATACGTATGAGAACGTGACTGCGGTTCAATTGGCATATCTGATGGATGATGATGAGTTAATGACAGATGTGCTCCTCCCTGCCATCAAAAGACTCCCGCTTGATATGGTCAGGCAGGCTGAAGAACAATTAACTGAAAAGATGAAAGAAGTGGAAATACAGCAGACTCAATTCAATCCTTATGATTTTGCCGGACTCGTCAAGGCAATTGCATTGGATGAGACGCTCAGGCACTCGGGGCAGCCAAATAATGCAACGCAAAACGCATTTGCTCACTTGATAGAAGATTTCAAGCCAGGCAATATCGCGCAAGGAAAATCCAGGATCAAGGAACAGTTACGCGAAGTCTATCGTGTTTGCAATGATAATTGGGATTTATGGAGTGTTAATCAGTTGCGCTGGTACCTGATCAATATAGTTGGCCATTTGCAAACGTTGGTGGAAAAGTGTTTCGAGCAAGAATGCAGTCAGGGATTAAGTGAAACCGCCAATCATAAGGTGCCAAACGCGCGCGGAGTGAAAATAAATAACCGGATCAACGATACTGAATTAAACTATCGCGGGAATGCAGATGGATCACTTGTTCCTGGTCGCGATTATTATATCGAAATTATTTATGGCGGAGGCGATACCGCAGTCACAAGTGGTACTGCGAGGCACCGGTCTCTGGAGTGCTTGAATACCCATATCAATAACAAGAATCGGCAATGGGAAAAAATACGCAATGAACTGACGACGCTATCGAAAGCTCCGGTTGTGTTGCCAGCGCCAGTCAGGCCATAACCAGACAATGGTTATCGTTTTTTTGAAGTGAATACGAAGATATACTCATATGCCGCTCAATCATTATTCAGCAAATGCCTCTTTAAATATCTTTAATAATCCGGAAGCGCCATTCACAACGATAGTTGGATTGGATTGAAGCAGCTTCTCTCGCAACAAAGGACTTTCTCTGCCTAGAAATCCTGCGATTGGCATGTTGGCAGCTTTCGCTGCCTTGATACCAAGAATATGATCCTCAATGACGAGGCAATCAGATGGGTTTATATGGAAATGTCTTGCAGGATTCCATGCCAGACAATATCACTATCGATCAGTACGCCGTCATTATCAAAAATTATCAATGATGGTTTTGTTTTCAATAGGTGATGTTGAGTCATCACTGCTGCTCCATAAGAAATTTTCAGATGACATATGCTCTAGCTTTTACCAGGATACATCCAGTTCCGGCAAGTCAATCAAATCATTTCTGACATAAACCAGTGTGTCAGTGACTTCTCCGTTAACTGGTTTGATCCGGTTTGCCTTCATAGTTGATTCCAGTCTGTATCCCAGGTGTTCCGGAATCCAGTCATTCTTTGTTAATCGCCGCAAATAATTCATTGTTAGCCGACTGTTTTGCGTTACAATAGCTTCATGCCTCAACAACATCAAAGCAAAAATAAATTCCTGCCCTGGTTTGGCTGGTTTATTGCATGTTCGGCGGGTCTCTACCAGTTTTTATTGCAGACGTCGTCCAGTGTCATGATCTCGGATCTGGAAAAATCTTTTTCACTGGATTCGTTCGGTGTCAGTTTGCTGTCATCCAGTTTTTTTTATACTTATCTGATTTGCCAGATCCCCGCTGGAATTTTGATAGACCGCTTCAAGCCCAGGCGCACGATATTCATCTGCCAATTCCTGCTCTCACTATTCTGCTTCATGTTTGCTGTTTCCACGCATGTATGGATGGCGGGTGCCAGCCGTATTTTAATGGGTATTGTCTGTGCGCCAACGTTTATTATCGCGTTTTACCTGATTGCGCGAACCTTGCCAGAAAAATTTTTCGCCCTGGTTGCTGGTTTTACAGAAACAATGGCCATGTTGGGGGGCGTTGCTGGCGAAGCGCTGCTCGCGCGTAGCGTAGCCATGTATGGGTGGCGGTCTACTGTCATGATATTGGCGGGCGTAGCGCTTGCCATGTCGGTGCTGGCATGGCTCACGATCCGTGATGATGTCAGCAATGACGCATTGATATCGCGCACGGATGGTCAGCAGGCCAATGTGCTGCGTGATCTCGCCGCCATGCTGAGTATGCCGCAGGCCTGGATCAATGGCTTGTTTTGCGGATTGCTATTTGGCTTGATTTCATCGTTTGGCGCATTCTGGTGTATTCCGTTTTTAGTACAGCTGTTCGCTATTTCAGTTGGCCAGGCAGCCGATATGAGTTCAATGATATTTATCGGAGCTGCATGCGGAACGCCGACAATAGGATGGTTGTCTGATCGACTGGGTACACGCCGGATTTTGATGATGCTTTGTACCATCCTGGCGTTGATAACTTTTATCCTGATTGTATTTGTCCCTAATATACCGAAAAACTGGATGTTTGCATTTATTTTCCTGCTGGGATTTTTTTCCGCGGTCTATTTGCTGCCATTTGCGGTCATTCGCGATATTACACCTGCGCACATGCGGGGAACGGCCATGGGTTTTATTAACATGATGTGTATTCTGATTGGTTCGCCTGTTTTGCTGCCATTGATAGGTTGGCTGCTTCACTCGCATGCCGTCATTAGTTCGCAGGCTTATCAGCATGCTTTACTCGTGATTCCCGCCTGTCTGCTTACCGCATTTGGATTGGCATTTTTTGTGAAAGAGGAAGCCAGTAAGTAGCGCAATCTCTATAAATTTTCCTTCTCTTCTTTCTTTTTCTTGCTGATTTTTACTTCCAGCAGGTAGATGCGGCGATTGTCACAGTGCAAGACCTTGAAACGGAATTGTTGCAGTTTGATGCTTTCTCCGCGTTTTGGCAGGTGGCCAAAGCGCTGCAGGACAATGCCGCCTATCGTGTCAAATTCTTCGTCACTGAAATCGGTATGAAAGTATTCATTAAATTCATCAATAGGTGTCTGCGCCTTGACGATGTAAACGTCATTCTCATGTTTCCTGATATAGACATCATCTTCACCGATGTCATATTCATCCTCGATTTCACCGACAATTTGTTCGAGTACATCCTCAATTGTGACCAATCCGGCGACATGCCCGTATTCATCCAGAACAATGGCTAGATGGTTTCGGTTCACGCGAAATTCACGTAACAGGATATCCAGGCGTTTGCTTTGTGGTGTAAAAACGGCGGGACGTGTAATGTCAGCCAGCATGAAAGGCTTCTCAGCCTTGTTGAAATAATATTTCAATAAATCCTTGGCGAGCATGATCCCGACAATATCGCTGGTGACAGGATCAATGACGGGAAATCTTGAATGGCCAGACTCAATGACAATAGGCAATAATTCTTCAAGTTTGCTGTATTTTTCAACCATGACCATTTGCGCTTTGGGTACCATGACTTCGCGCACCTGCATTTCCGATACCTGTAAAATACGCTCAATCATGCCAAGCATTTCTGCGCTTAGCACGTCATGTTCATGCGCGTCGCGCAATACTTCCATCAACTGGTCCCGATTGCGTGGTTCGCGTGCAAGCATTGTGGTCAGGCGCTCGATCCAGGATGGCGATTTGTTTGAATTTTTCTCTTCTTCGGATTTCTCAGTCATAGTTTGTAATATCTTCTCCAGATTCATACGGATTGGCAAATCCTAATGATTGCATGATTTCAATTTCAAGTGTTTCCATCAATTCAGCATCCTTGTCAGTTTCATGATCATAACCAAGAAGATGGAAAATGCCATGCACAATCATGTGCGCCCAATGAGATTCCAGCGATTTGTGTTGTTCATGAGCCTCGCGATTCACTACCTCTGCGCAAATTACAATATCACCCAGAATGGGAATATCAATTTGAATCTCCTCAGACATGTTGAAAGGGAATGAAAGCACATTGGTCGGACCCTTTTTCCGTCTGTAGGTGGCGTTTAACGACGACATTTCGCTTTCACCGACAACTCGGATGGTAACCTCCGCAGATTCTACTTTTTTGCTCAGTGCCTGTTTTGCCCATTTGCGTAATAGTGATTTCTTTGGGACAAGTGTTTGATCGGCAGCTAGCTGAATAATGATGGAATACATAAGCGCTCTTCAATTCAAATTCAATCAATAATTATCTAAACATATTGTACCGGCAAGCATTAAACAGAAGCCACCCCGGTGTGCGCCAGGGTGGAACTATTAAAAATCAGCAATCTCAAAACCCGCTATTTGTGGTTTGTTGGATTGTTCGCATTGTTTTTTTCATGTTGCTCATAAGCTTCGACAATGGTCTGAACGAGCGGATGGCGTACTACATCGGATACCTGGAATTGAGTGAAACTGATGCCAGGGATATTCTTGAGAACTTCGCTTGCATGCACCAGGCCGGAATCACGGCGATTATTTAAATCAATCTGGGTAATGTCGCCAGTGATGACTGCCTTTGAATTGAAGCCGATCCGGGTCAGAAACATTTTCATTTGTTCAACCGTTGTGTTTTGACCTTCATCCAGAATGATGAACGAGTCATTCAGTGAGCGGCCGCGCATGTAGGCGAGCGGCAAGAGTTCAATAATATCGCGCTCTATCATCTGGTTTACCTTGTCAAAACCCATCATTTCATAAAGGGCGTCATAAAGCGGCCTCAGGTACGGATGTACTTTTTGCGCGATGTCGCCCGGCAGAAAGCCCAGCTTTTCGCCGGCTTCCACAATTGGTCTTACCAGTATTAACCGGCTGACACGCTCTGTTTCCAGTGCCTGGACTGCGCAAGCAACAGCGAGATAGGTTTTGCCAGTACCAGCTGGTCCAATACCAAAGTTGATGTCATTTTGCATGATACTGCGAATATAATGGACCTGATTGTCGCCTCTCGCAGTGATCACGCCTTTTCTGATGCGAATTTCCATTTGTTCTTCCTGGGAAACATTGGGGGAACGTTTGCCTACTGCCTGCAAATACAAATGTATTTCCTTGGGTTCGAGTGTGCGCACTTTTTCAGTCTCCTGGTAGAGGTTGTTAAGAGTGACACATGCTTGTTGAACAGCGTTACGATCACCAGTGACAGAGAATGTATGGCCGCGCTGCTTGATCATCACGCCCAAGCGATTCTCGATCAGTTTAAGGTGTTCGTTGAGTTTTCCGCAGAGATTAAACAACCGGTGGTTGTCTTCAGGTGCCAGGGTCAATATTTCGGAGTAGAGGAGAGTATTCAACTTTACTTAAGGTCCTCATGGTTATTCTGTTACCTTAATTATAGTCCATATTACCCGGTCTGTTGCCAGCAAAATTTTTATTATTTTTACCATAAGGTTGGTGACAGGTCTTCCGTATGCTTCAAAAGAGGGTGATTTATGTCCTTCGGGGTTAAGCTATAACCCCGCGAAGAGAATTAGGCAGAGCCTCGTTGATTTTGACAGGAACCAGTTTGCCTATCAGATCCGGATTGCCTGGAAAATTCACCACCCGGTTATTTTCAGTCCGTCCGGACATTTGTTCATGATTTTTAACTCCGTGGCCCGTAACCAGGACATTTTGGATGGTTCCTACCATGCTTTCACTGATGCGGCGGGTATTTTGCAGTATCCGGTCCTGCAAAATGGCCAGGCGCTGTTTTTTAACTGCAAGCGGAACGTCATCAGGCAATTGTGCTGCCGGTGTCCCGGGTCTTGCGCTATAGATGAAACTGAATGAATTATCAAAGCCGATCTCATGGATAAGATTCATGGTGGCTTCAAAGTCTTCATCTGTTTCACCCGGGAAACCAACAATAAAGTCTGAAGAAATACTGATATCAGGTCTGACCTTGCGCAGACGGCGAATCTTGGCCTTGTATTCCAGCGCCGTGTAGCCGCGTTTCATTGCGGCGAGTATGCGGTCAGAGCCACTTTGTACCGGCAGGTGTAAATGATTGGCGAGCTGCGGCACATTGGCATAGGCCTGGATCAGACGGTTGGAAAAAGCGAGCGGATGGGACGTGGTAAAGCGGATTCGTTCCATACCGTCGATGGCAGCCATGTATTCAATGAGCGCCGCAAGATCGGCGATTCCGCCTTCATGGGTTGGTCCGCGGTAGTCATTGACATTCTGGCCAAGAAGATTGATTTCCCTGACGCCTTGTGCAGCCAGGCTCATGATTTCAGCCAGCACATCATCCAGCGGACGGCTGATTTCTTCGCCCCGTGTATAGGGGACGACGCAAAAACTGCAGTATTTGCTGCACCCTTCCATGATGGTTACGAATGCGGTTGGACCCTCGGCGCGAGATTCAGGCAAACGATCAAATTTTTCGATTTCGGGGAAACTGATATCCACTACGGCTTTTTGCCTGGCTTTTCGTTCCTTAAGCATTTCTCCAAGCCTGTGTATGGTCTGCGGGCCGAAAACCAGATCCACGAAGGGCGCGCGCTGTAATATCGCATTGCCTTCCTGGCTGGCTACGCAGCCTCCGACTCCAATAATCAGGTCAGGTTTTTTGTTCTTTAATGCTCGCCACCGACCCAATTCGGAAAAAACTTTCTCCTGTGCTTTTTCACGCACCGAGCAAGTGTTTAGCAAGAGGACATCGGCTTCTTCGGGGTTATCTGTTTTTACCAGCTGATGTGATGCCATAAGCACTTCCGCCATTTTACTGGAGTCGTACTCATTCATTTGACAGCCATGGGTCTGGATGTAAAGCTTATTCACAATTAAATTACCTGAGCATTAATCGAGCGCAAATTATGCCCGCGTGAGGTATAATAATGCAACTATCCTCAATCCCAAGTTTGCTTTCAGGTTATTGCGTCATGAATGAATTATTGAAGTATAAAATCGAAAAACTGCATCTGGCTGAAATAAAACGGCATATTTTTTTATGCTGTGACCAGACCATCCCGAAATGCTGTGACAAGGCTGAAGGACTCAAGTCCTGGGAATATTTAAAGAACCGTCTGAAAGAGTTAAACCTGACTGAGCAGGGCGGAATATACCGAACGAAGGCGAACTGCCTGCGTATTTGCCAGCAGGGGCCAATCGCAGTCGTTTACCCGGATGGGGTGTGGTATCACTCCTGCACACCTGAGGTACTGGAAAAAATTATTCAGGAGCATTTGATTGGTGGCAAGCCGGTTGCTGAATATGTGCTGTCGGCCCCGGATCGCGAACCTGTCATGGGTGAAAATTAAAGGAAGCAATTGGTGTCAATTTCGCGTATCTATCAGGCAATTTCACTGGAAATCCATCAAGCTGTCAAATTGGATGAAAAGGCAAGTCATCATCTCGCACGAGTATTGCGAGCGTCGACCGGCGACAGTTTCACACTGTTTAATGGTCAGGGAGGAGAGTTTGCCGCGATCATCACCCACATTGACAAGAAATGCGTGCATGCTGAAGTGATTGCATTTGCTCCGCGTGAAGCTGAATCACCCGTCAGTATTTGCCTGGCGCAAGGAATTGCGCGCGGCGAGAAAATGGATTTTATAGTCCAGAAAGCGGTGGAATTGGGCGTGACCAATATCACTCCCCTGATGACGGAACGGTGTAACGTCAGGCTGGATCAGGAGCGTGAAGAGAAGCGTCTCCAGCATTGGCAGGCCGTGGTAGTCAGTGCCTGTGAACAATCCGGGCGTAATCGGATTCCCGTGGTGTCGGCTCCGGTTGCCTACAGCGAATGGCTGGCGGGCGTCAAGGCAGATCTGTGTTTTGTCCTGTCGCCGCACGTGGAAAACAGGCTGGATGAGTATCAGTTGGCACCACAGGCATCTGTTGTCTTGTTGATTGGGCCAGAAGGTGGATTAAGCGAACAGGAGGTTGCTGCGGCAGTTCAGGCGGGATTTTTACCGCTGAATTTAGGCCCCAGAGTATTACGCACTGAGACAGCAGCCATTGCCGCTATCGCAGCTTTGCAAACGCGTTATGGGGATATTGCCTGAGGCAGGACGCTGGCTTGTATATGCTCCTGAAAGACAGGGTGCCGGTCTTTTTTTGTGCAGCATCATTGACATGGCATTTCTTTGCAGTAAAATAGCCGCCTTTTTTAGAAACCTGAGGTGGTGAAATGGCAGATGAAATTGATTTGGCAAACGATCTGATCGACAGCGAGGTTTCGCGCGCGTTGAGTAAAATCCGCCAAAGTGCTTCCTTGGATACGAAAGGTTCCGAGTTTTGCGTTGAGTGCGGTGAGGATATTCCAAAAGAACGACAGAAATTAGGCTTCAAGCTTTGCGTGCCATGCGCATCTGAATCTGAACGCAGGAAGTCATTATTCGCGGATTATTAAATTCGCAGGCAGGCGCTCTGCGCGGGCAGGATGCGCAAGCCATTCTGCCTGGTACAAGAGCCTGTCGGCTGTATGCAAATGATTTCATTACTTACAATCCCTTAGCCCGATATTGAGGTATAATGAAATAATATGGAGGCATAAAGGATTCGATTGTAAATGGCAAATGGTGAAATTGTTGGTGAATATGAACAAGCCGTGCATGAGCTTTCAGAGAGAATAGTGACAGCTCAGAAGCCAATCCGCATTCTTGATGCGCTAAAGTGGGATCCCGGCGTTGAAGAATTCTTCCGGAACAGCAAATACAAAAAACTCCCTGTCATCGACAGGGAGTATTATCAGAAAAAAAACCCGCTATCGTTTGATCCTGAAAAAAAGAAAGAAGAGTTTCATGATATTGACCGCAGTATCCGCCGCAAGTTGGGGCAATACAGCGGTGTTGGCAGTATCATGCAGCGTATGTGCTATGAATATTGCCGGGTCATTGATCTTCTGGAAGCTCGTGGAACGCCCCGATTTACTGAAATTTCCCAGGAATTATATGGGAGTTCAGAAGACGCTTTTCATGTGGGTGCGCCGACATTAAAGGATTTAGCGACACTGGTGACCAATACGCTTTCCAAGATCAAGGACAAGGTGAATACCGAAGATGATATTCCCAGGTTTACCAGTGAAGAGGCAGTGGCTCAATTAAGCGAGCGTCTCGCCGGATATTTCTCGGATCAGGATAATATCCGGGTTGAACTGAGCGACGGAATTATTGCAGACGCAGCGGCGGGTGCAGACAGGATAAAAATTCATGACGGCCTGAAATTCAGCGCACGGGAAATCCGAACATTTGAAATTCATGAAGGCTGGGTGCATTTGGGCACAACATTAAATGGAATGGCGCAGCCAATCTGTACTTTCCTGAGCAAGGGTCCGCCGTCGTCGACAGTGACACAGGAAGGCCTCGCAATTATCACCGAAATTTTTACATTCTCCTCCTATCCGGGACGTGTGCGGCGCTTAACCAATCGAATCAGCGCTGTTAACATGGCGGAAGAAGGCGCGAACTTTTTTGACGTCTTTCAATTCTATCGTGATCAGGGAATGGCGGAAGATGACAGTTATCAATCGACAGTCAGAGTATTTCGCGGCAGCACACCGGAAGGCGGCCCCTATACCAAGGACTTGTCATACAGCAAGGGTTTTATTCTGATTTATAATTTTATGCGTCTTGCGGTACAGCGTGGTCTGGTCAAGCGAATTCCCCTGTTATTTGTGGGAAAAACAACACTGGAAGATTTGCACATCTTGTCGGACTTGCTGGATGAAGGCATTATTACGCCGCCCAAATATGTGCCGCCACAATTCGCGGATATCGCTGCAGTAAGCGCGTGGATGGTCTATTCATTGTTCCTGAACAGGCTCGATTTGCGCCGTCTCGCGCTGGATTTCAAAGGAATCCTGCAGTAGTTTTTCGTCAATTCCGAGAAACCTGTTTTGCCACTCCCGATCCCCTGCGGTCACTCCAGAACTGCCTACTGTCACTCCAGAGCTGCCTACTGTTGCTCCCGAGCAACTATTCTGTCATTCCCGCGAAGGCGGGAATCCATCTTTCTTTTGCCTGATAGTGCAATTGATAATATAGATTTCCGCTTTCGCGGGAATGACAGCGGGATTTGCTCGGATACCATTTTGCCCGCTAAGGGAAAGTCGTTTCGAAAATTGGCTACCCTCTGCCTCTCCGGTCTTTTTCGTTGTTGTCGATGCCGCTTTCTATAAATTTGATAATCTCGCCGGCTACATCAATGCCAGTGGTCTTTTCTATTCCTTCCAGTCCTGGAGAAGCATTCACTTCCATGATAAGTGGACCGCGGTTTGAACGGACAATATCAATGCCTGCGACATTTAACCCGATGATATGTGCGGCGCGTATCGCCATGTTGCGTTCTTCATCAGTGATGTCGACAGCGGTTGCAATCCCGCCGCGATGCAGATTGGAGCGAAATTCTTCCGGAGATTTCGATTGTCTTTTCATGGCGGCGACGACTTTCCCGCCCACCACGAAGCAGCGGATATCGGCGCCGCCTGCTTCCTTGATATATTCCTGTACCATGATGTTGACTTTGAGCCCCAGAAACGCTTCAAGAACACTGCGGGCAGCTTTGGTGGTTTCAACCAGAATCACGCCGATACCTTGCGTGCCTTCCAGGAATTTGATGACCAGCGGAGGGCCGCCAACCATTTTGATCAAATCCTTGATTTCATCGAGAGAGTGGGCAAACCCTGTAATCGGCAACCCAATCCCTTTTTTCGAAAGCAGCTGCAATGAGCGCAGCTTGTCGCGGCCGCGAGTGATGGCAACGGAATCATTTACACAAAACACGCCCATCATTTCGAGTTGTCGCACAACTGCGGCGCCATAAAATGTGACCGAAGCGCCGATACGCGGAATGACAGCGTCATAAACCTCAAGTTCATTTCCCTTGTAATGGATGGTCGGACGTGCGGAGGTGATATTCATGTAGCATCGCATGGTATCAATAACGTCAGCACGATGGCCGCGAGCCTGAGCTGCTTCGATCAGGCGGTGTGTGGAATAAAGATTATGTTTCCTCGATAGTATCGCGATTTTCATTTCTTACGGACCTTCGTTGTGACAAATGAACGGGCAGGGTTGACGATGAAATGTTTACGCAGCGCACTTCTTCCCAGTAACATTCTAAACAGCATGTTTTCCCGCTCAGTGAGAGTAATCTCAATCGACCAGGTTTGTCCAGCAATTGTAATCGGGGTCTGGATTACATAGCGCTCTTCCGTATGGCCGCCAGAGTCTGTTACAGGCCGCCTGTCAACGACAGTTGCAACACAGGAAATGACGTATTGCGTGTTGTGCTGCAAGGGATGGATATCAAACTGGATTTTGTGTAAGCCGTTTTCTTCAAATGGCCTCAATGCAAAGGCGTGCAGCGCCGAGGTTCGTGCGCCGGTATCAATTTTGGCTTTTATTTTCGAGATGCCAAGGTCAGGCAGGCTGACCCATTCCCGCCAGCCAATAATCGGGTATTTGCGTATAGGCTTAATTAATTTCACATTATTTTCAAAATCCATTTCTGGGTCCCAGGGAGCAATGGTTATCCAGTTATCCTAGCATATTTCCAGTTAATATTATCTTAAGCTGCCGGGCATATAGTCAAAAAATTAGGGATGATTTCTGCCAATGGTCACCCCAGGATAAACCTCAAAATAATGAATATGAAGGAGGCTGCTATGGATTCGCGTATATTGAGAGAAGATGACATTAATTCAAATGAGTCTTTCGATGAATCAGCAGAGTTAATTTCAGAAGAATCAGCTTCAGCGGAGTTAAGCCAGGAAGATCTGGATGATGTCCGGGAGACAACTCATCCTGATATCCGCAGAAGTCAGCCAATAGCCATTATCTATCCCAAGGTTGAAAAAAAGACATTCTCACCCATCATTATTAATAGCCCGGACGGTGAGTTACAGCCTTCCCCCATGTTGTTATTTGAAAGAAGCAGGGAATTTCAAAATCTTCTGCGGCCGGGAGAATTTAATCGGCGCAGGAAAATGCTGGACAGATTTTTCGCGGGGCATCGCGTACAGGAGCAGCATCAACGCGGCCAGGAAGGTCAGAAGGATGCAAGACAGGATATGGTTGAAGGTTCTGACCAATCTCGCATGAATATCAGACAGTAATTTTATGCTGTCTTTTAACCATCCGGAACAGCGCAAGCAAAATGAATGCGATACCTATAAATGGAAAAGACCATAACAATCCGGTGAGTTTATTGAAACGTGGCTGCAATAAAATAAATTCACCGTATCGTTTCACAAGATAGTTCTTGATTTCTTCATCGGATTTTTTCTCAGATACCATCTGATAGACTTTATCTCGCAAATCATTCGCAAGCGGGGCATTAGAGTCGGCTATATTCTGGTTTTGGCAGACAACACAGCGGATTTCCTTTGTCAGGGATTGAAAACGCAACGCATCACCTGTGGAAGTGAAAGGGTAGGAATCCTGGATGAGTGCATAGGCTGTGTTTGTGAATAGAAGAGCGAAGGCAGACAGAAGTAAAATTTTTTTCACGATGTTGCCATATAGGGAATGTCTCGCAGTCATTACGATTCCTCATATTTCCTGATTAGAGGATAGAGGGTTTCATCCCAGGTTTTTTGATCAATCGCGCCGATGTGGCGATAAACAATTTTTCCCTGTTTATCGATCACAAAGGTTTCTGGCGTTCCATAAACACCCAGGTCAATGGCAACATCACCTTTTTTATCATCCCCGCTCATGACAAATGGATTGCCCTTGTTTACCAGCCACTCCACAGCGTCTTTGGCCTGATCCTTGTAGACGATGCTGTAAATCGGTATGTGATATTGATCATTGATTTTCATCAGCATGGGGTGTTCCAGCTCGCATGCATAGCACCAGGTGGCCCAGACATTCAGCAATAAAACACGGCCAGTCAGTGCCTTGGATGTAAATGGTTTTTGCCCGGGGAACAGATTTGGCAGTGTGAAATTAGGGAGATTTTCTCCCAGCAGCGCTGAAGGCAGTTCATTGGTATTCGAATAAAAAAGCTCCCGTCCCAGCAACCCCAGTAATGCAAATAAAACAAGAAAAGGAACGATTTGTTTGATTCGTTGCAGCGGATTCATAATGATTTTCCATTCGGGTTTTGTGGAATGGGTTGTTTACGTTGCAATAATGTCAGCAAGCCACCCATGATCATAATCATTCCTCCAAACCATATCCAGCGAATAAATGGTTTATAGTAAAGCCGGACAGACCAATAATTATCCTCGAGTGGTTCGCCCAGGGCGATGTAAAGATCACGAAAAATGCCCGGATGAATATCGACTTTTGTCATCACCATTTGACGCACTGTATAAATTCGTTTTTCGGGATGCATGGTTGTAATATGACGGTGATTTTTGATTACTTCAAAATCTGCCTGGATGCCGCGATAGTTTGAGCCTGCCACGCCTTTTATGTTGTCGAAGTTGAATTGATAAGGCCCAAGTGCGGCTGCCTCTCCCGGCTTAAGCCTGACTTCCCTTTCCAGGTTGAGGGTGCTTGAGAGCATGATGCCGATGACCAGGATAGCGAAGCCGGCGTGCGAGAGAGACATGCCAGGTAAAAAGCGCATGGATTCTGTGATGCTCAAAACGATCAGGAAGCTTAAACTCAAACTGACGACGGCGATACTGTCCAGTTGTCCAGTAACGTTCCAGAGTAAAACGAGAGCGACTATGATGCTGAGCAGCATTTTTTTCCGGATTTGCCGCCACAAGCTTTTCAGGGACTGCTGCTGCCAGTGAGTAAATACACCCAGTCCCATGAATGCCATGATAATCAGAACCAAAGGCATCATCACCTTGTTGAAATACGGCGCACCGACAGAAATCGTGCCAAGATGTAATGCATCAAGGATGAGTGGATATAATGTTCCAAGCAAAATCGTTGTCATGGCGACAAATAGCAAGGCACTGTTTAGCAGCAAGGCCATTTCACGTGATAAAAATGCAAATGGCGGCGTGTGTTCATGGCTGAACTGTGAAATGCGGCCACATAAACAGCGAGAGCCGCAGCGATTAATATCGCGAGTAAAAGCAGAAGAAATACACCGCGTGCGGGGTCGTTGGCAAACGTGTGCGCGGAAATCAATACACCTGAACGCACCAGAAATGTTCCGAGCAGACTGAGTGCGAAGCTGATTATGGCGAGCAGGGCAGCCCAGCCTTTGGCAAGATGACGTTTTTCTGCGAGCAGCAGGACATGTATCAGTGCAGTTCCGGACAGCCATGGCAGCAAGGATGCATTTTCTACCGGATCCCAAAACCAGAAACCGCCCCAGCCTAATACACGATATGCCCACCAGCTTCCCAGGGTGATGCCGAGGGTCAAAAAACACCATGCCGCGACTGCGAACCGGCGTGTTATCTGTGCCCATGCGCTATCCAGTTTGCCCCGGATCAGGGCGGCCTGCGTGATGGCAAAAGCGACTGAGAAACCAACATACCCGGTATATAGCATGGGAGGATGAATGACGAATCCCGGGTCTTGCAGCAATGGAGTGAGATCGCGGCCCGTTTGCGGTTCCAGCGCCGGCAAAAAGGGATTTGAAGTTAACAGCAGGAAGCACAGGAAGCTGAAGCTGATAAGCCCGAGCACCGCGAGCGTCAGTGCCTGGAAATTCACTTCCTTCTCTCGTGGGGTATGAGAAGTGTAAATGGAGAATATCACGCTCCAGATATTTAATATCAATATCCATAATAATATCGATCCTTCATGCGCTCCCCATACTGCGGTCAAGCGGTACATGAGCGGAAGCGATGGATGAGAGTTGGCGGCAACATAGGCAATGGAAAAGTCATTCACGCCAAATGCGATGGTCATGAGCGCATAGGCGGCGGCAACAAAAATAAACTGGGCCCAGGCGCCGGGACGCGCACACGCAAGAAGATAGGGATTCTTTCGCAGGTATCCCCACAACGGGAAGACGCCTTGGCAAAAGGACAGGAATAGCGCGAAATATAGTGTAATTTCCCCAAATAACCTTATCACTTTGCGGCACCTTCTCTTATTGCCTGATACACATTTTTCGGCATGTAATTTTCGTCATGTTTTGCAAGTACCTGGGTGGCAATAAAGACACCCTGGGAATTCAGGCTGCCTTCAGCAATCACACCTTTGCCTTCACGGAACAGATCGGGAAGAATGCCGACATAACGAACGCGCTGGTCGCGTTTTAAATCGGTGACCACGAATTCCACTCCTAATCCCGTTTTGTCACGTACAACACTGCTGCTTTTCACCATGCCACCCAGCCGGAAATGATAATCAGCCGAAATATGCGCGTTAGCAATCTGCCCGGGCGTGAGAAAGACATTGATATTCTGTTTAAGCGCATAAAGGATTAATCCGGCAGCAACGGTGATTCCCAGTGCGAATAAACCAACATAGTACAAACGGCGTTTATGGATTTTGTTCATGGTTTGTTTTTTTGTTCACGCAAATATTTTTGCCAGCGGCGCCATGGAAGAAACCATTGTGAGAGCAGAAATGCGAACATGCATCCGTACGCGCTCCAAACGTAAAATCCGTAACCACCCATATTTAAAAAATCCATCAAGATTTTTGTCATCGCGTCTCCCGGATCCAGTGATGGTTAGCATCCAGCGCTGTTAATTCATAGCTCATACGCAGAAACAGCACAATTGCATAATAGGTCAAAAAGGCAACAATCATGGCCAGCAAAGGATAGAGCATGGATGAATCAATGGCAGATGGCGCAAAGACTTTCAGTGTTGATCCCTGATGCAGCGTGTTCCACCAGTAGACTGAATAATGAATAATCGGGATATCAACAAATCCAACGAGGACCAGGATAGCAGTGGCACGGCCACCCACCTGTTTTTGTGACATGGCGGACTGAAACAGCATGATGCCAATGTAAAGAAATAACAGAATGAGTTCAGAGGTCAGGCGTGCATCCCATATCCACCATGTACCCCACATGGGTTTGCCCCACAGGCTGCCGGTGACGAGGGCAAGCAAGGTAAATCCGGCTCCAATGGGCGCGCTGTGGCGCATGACAAGAAATGCCAGCTTGATACGCCAGACTATGCCTGCGACGGCTGCCGTCGCCATGACTGCATATATGAAAAGAGACAGGAATGCACAAGGCGCATGTACATAAATAATGCGAAAGCCATCACCTTGCAGATAATCCGCGGGTGCGAGAACCAAACCGCCTAGCATGCCGTAACTGAATGTCAGGACAAAAAGCGCTGATAGCCAGGGAAGCAGCCGGTTCGACAGGCCAAAAAATTTTTTTGGAGAGACGAGGCTGTTAAATAGGTGCCACATCCTGTTTATGCCTTACTTTTATAGTGTATAGTGGGTCAAAATACTACCAAAGATGGTATATTCTGACAATAAAGTTCAATAGCAATTTAATTCAAGGAGCGAATCAGGATGCGAGGACGAATCAGAGCAGGTGTGAATTATGCTTTTATTGGTGCAGGCATGGGAATGGTTGCCGGATTGGTGGCAACAGAGCGGCTTAACAATACTCATGACTTATCTGACGCCTGGATCTGTTATCCGCATCCCGGCACCAACAGCTGCGCAGACTTTAATCCTGTATTCTCAACCCGGACACATGCCTATCCCGATTTTTACCGGTCCAGGTGGCTGAGTTCGCGTGATGTCACTTATATCATCGTTACAGTCATGGTGATATTTGCATTCTTCGGGGCTCTTTATGGTGTCCTTCGCGGCAGCCGGCTGCGTGATGCAGATATTCATGTCAACAATGAGCCGGATCAGGTTGATGACGCTGATATGGGTGAGGCAAATGAGGATGCGCTGCCGCTCCTGATGCAGAATGCACCGGAGCAGCTTGAAAATAGACATGAGCAGCGATTGAGAGAGGCAGGGTATCAGGGCGCTATCCCGGATGCCTATAAGGACCCGGTTTCCCGTTCCATCATGGTCAATCCCGTTATTCTGATTACCAAGGATCATACCACCAGCCAGTCATACGATGAGGAAACCGTGCTCGATTTGATACAAAGAGAAAATTACCTCTGTCCGCTTACTCGCAAACCATTCAAGGAATACATTTTGAATCGTGACCTGAAAAACTTGATCGACAAGTGGGTGGAGGACAGAATTGCTGAAATGGCGGCAAAACCTTTTAATGAATTGCCTCGGGATATTGCTAAACAGAAACTGCTGGAGGCGCAGGGGTTTTTCCGGAAACGGGTGCCTGTCAAGCCGCTCAGCGAGGAAGATGTAAAATATCGCCAGTATTTGAGCAAGACGGTGTGAAGCAGGGCTTGAAGGAATGAATCACCAGCCATGACATAGGATATGTAGATTGTGATACCATGCACCGGCTCATGACGACCAGAAATGTGAGCATTTCCAAAAAAACCAAAGACCGAGTTAAATGAAATTCATCGAACATGCCAAAGAAGGGTTGCTAAATTTATATTTTTCCAAGCTGCGTTCCGTGCTGGCGTTGCTGGGAGTGCTGGTTGGGACGGCGTCAGTTGTCGCAATGGTATCAGGCGGAGAATTGGCGACTAATGAAGCATTGAAGCAGTTCAAAGCGCTGGGAACAGACCTGCTTGCTGTTTCGATTAATATTTCTGCTGAGGATGCCGCGCAGAGTAATGGTAAAACCGAAAATCTGTCATTGTCACAGGCGCTTGATCTTGGGAAAGCAGACAGGGACATTTTGCAGGTTGCGCCTTACACGCAATTATTTCAGACCATATTTTATAATGGCGCGCCAGTCAATGGTATTATTCTCGGTGTAACCGACAGTTTCGCTGATATCGTGCAGATAAAAATGCAGTCTGGCAGATTTGTTTCTGTGTTCGACAAATATGAATTCTATTGTGTGGTAGGCCACGATGTTTATGACGCACTGAAAAAAATTTCCTTCAGGGAGCCGCTGGGGCAGCAATTACAAATCGGGAAAAATATTTTTGTGATTGTCGGCGTGGCTGATGCATGGCCGGAAAACAGTTTTGTTTACGCAAATATTGATAACTCGATTCTGATTCCCGTCATGACATCGACGCTTGTCAGTAAATATGCTGTTATCAGCAATGTCATCATGCGCCTGTCGCAGCAGGCAGATATTCCATCAGTTGAAGACCATGTGACCGCCAGAGTCAATAGCCTGATTTCCGGAAAACAGGTCACATTCCGCAGCGCAAAGGAATTGATTGCGAAAATGAAAAAGCAGAGCAATATCCTCACGGTGTTTCTCGGATTGATAGGCAGCGTATCACTGATCGTCGGCGGCATCGGCGTGATGAATATCATGCTGGTTTCTGTCATCGAGCGGCGCCGGGAGATCGGCATACGGCTGGCGGTAGGCGCTAAACGCGGCGACATAGGCGCGCTGTTTTTGATGGAAGCTGTGATGTTGTCGCTGGTGGGCGGAACGTTGGGGGTGTTGATAGGAATCTTGATCGCTTATGTCATTGCCATGATCTGGCATTGGGATTTTACCCTGTTTTTGTGGCCGCCCCTGGCCGGATTTTCTGTCTCGGTGGCGGTGGGTATTTTCTTTGGCTTTTATCCAGCCTATCTTGCCTCACGACTCGATCCCATTGAGGCGCTGCGATCGGAGTAAGGATGTTAGCGCCATATGCCTGGCACTGGCATCAAAGGGTGTTGCGTCTTTCAAATTTACGCTCGTCGGATTTGCTGAATGTTCCGATTTGATCACAGATGGATTGAAGGCAATGCATGGTCAGATTGGCTAATTTGTCATTGACCGGATTTGCCCAGATTGAGCAGGCTATCAAAGTGGAAAAGATGGATGGCTGAGTATCTGGAACGCTGAGTTTGAGAAGGACAGACTGCTTTACCAGCCAATCCAGATTGGATTGTATTTCGGCTTTAACTCCAGATTCATTGGCTTGAATGGTTCCATTCGAACAAAACAGTTTTCCAAAGCGTTTCTGTATTTCATCCTGAAAGCTTTTCACATCGTTCGCATCGATGGCTGTTGTCCTGATGACAGGTTCGGGTATCAGGTCGCCATTGATTATAATCTGGTAGGTTTCATCACGCTGAATTTCAAATTCCAGTGTTTTATTTCGTGTCAGGTACTCCATGACCTGCATGACCATTAACAGCATAACGGCAAATTTAGCTTGTTTTTCGAGAGCAGTGTCGTCACTTGCAATACAGAAATGAGCATAATCGGCGACAGTTTTCAAAATCTTTCTGGCATCCACCACGCTTTCAATTTTCAGCACGAATTTGTCTTTGACGAAGCAGCGAAACAATTTTTTGGCCCTGACCGCCAGCATGTCGATGGAGTTGATAGTGAAACGCTTGTCGAGACCGGTTGGCAACTCCTCATTTGGAAGAAAGGCAAGCATATGCTGGATTATTTCATCACTGATCATATCGAAAGGGCGTGATTGTTCCGGTTGATGAGCGAGAAAGATTGTCATTGTACGGGTAGAACCGGTCACATCCTCGTTTTTATAGGGACGGCGCCTGCGCAGCATGTTGACTCCAATATGTTCAAGGGTGAATCATGAGCAAGAGAATGATATTGATTCATCATTATACGAGCAGATATGTCAAATACAAGCAAGCAGGATGAAGATAGCCGCGACCAAACGGTTCACGGCTCAGCGTTGAGATATGGTATGCTGGGCGATTATGCATAATAGCAGCGTACAGCTTGTCCTTTGACAATCGTCCTTTCTCATCCTTGTCAAACATATTCAGAATACTTCCGTCATTAAGCATGAGAATGCGATTGCCGTAACGTAACGCGATATCCAGATCATGAGTCGTCAAAATACATGTCATATTGTGCTGTGTTATCATTTTTTGTGTCAGCTGCATGATTTGCTCGGATGTTTTTGGATCCAGCGCGCTGGTGTGTTCATCGAGAAGCAGCAATGAAGGCGGTTCCAATAAACATAGTGCCAGGGCTAATGCCTGTTTTTCTCCGCCAGATAATTGATTGATGGTGAGATCCACTTTCCCAGAAAGATTAGGGTTGAAATCCTGAAGATAATTTTGCAAAAAAGTTTTACCTTCTTGATGGCGTGAACGAAGTGTGTGTTGTTGATTCATCAATAAATAGTTTTCGTAGACTGTTAATGAGGTGAAAAGAGAGTCAGCCACATTCTGATTTAATACCGCAACCTGCCGACTGAATTGATGGTAATGATGCTGCCTGATTGGCTTGTCATGAAAATAGATTTCTCCTTGGCCGGGCTGATATTGTCTGTGCAGCAATTTTAGCAGCGTGCTTTTTCCGGATCCATTGCTGCCAAGTAAAATGACAAAATCACCTTGATGGATTTGGTAATTTATTTTTTGCAAGGCTGGCCGGTTTGAGCCGGCGAACTGAAGAAAAACGTCATTTATTCGAAGAATAGTCATGATATTGAGCTCCCCGTTTGCGGTCTGACGGCTGCACGCAGAAAAATAATCAGCAAGATGCCAAGAATCATTTTGAGATAGATGGGATTGATGTCCAGGCTGAGTAACAAGTTGAGTGAAAAGAAATAGAGAAGCACGCCTATCAGGCAGGCGATCAATTCAGCGCCAATGCGAAAATACGGCCGACTGTAACAGCGCCGCAGGATTTGATGACCAAGAATAATTGCGCCAATGCCAGTCAGGGTCATGCCAAAACCCATGCCGATATCGGCATACCCTACTGTTTGTGCGGTGAACACACCGGCAGCCGCGGACAGCAGATTGGTGAGTGCAAATCCGGCAAGACGATACAGCTCGACTTTTTTGCCCAGCCGCTGTAACAGCGCTGGATTGTCGCCAAACGCTCTCAAGGTTAGTCCAAAACGTGATTTGATGAGCGCGAGTGTGAGCAAGCAGAGTGTCATGACATAGCCTGCCGTGAGTGCCCATCCGACCAGGTCACCTTGTTCAAACGCGGATGAGACCAGCGTTGTCTGTGATAACAGACTGATATTGGGTTTTCCCATCAAAACGAGATTGGCGCTGCTCAGAATGAAGGTTGCCAGTACACCAGCGAGTAATGGATCTACCCGCCCGCCGCGCTGTATGAAGGCTGCCAGCATGCCCGCCATTGCTCCGCAGCATAATGCGGCCGCTGCGGCCAAGAGAGGCGGAATCCCCATGGTGATGAGTTTTGCAAACACAGCAGCTCCTGCGACGAAACTGCCATCGATGGTCATGTCAGTCGCGCGCAGGATGTGATAACTAATGCTGATGGCGAAAGCCAGCGGCAAAAATGTCAATGACTGTGTCAGAATGGATATGATCAGATTGGACATGATTAACTCCCGCTTTTTTTATCAACCATCTCAAGTTTGTAATTCAGCTTGCTTGCTGCTGTCTGAATGGCCGTCAGGGACTGTTGCTCCTTGTCCAGGGATGATTTGTTTACAAAGATTGTCAGCTTGGTCATGTCTACCATGGGTAAAGAGCAAACTGGTTTTCCATTCAGTACGTCTGCGGCAAGCGCTGCACCTTCAGTCCCGATTTGACGCTCGTGAACGCCAAGAGCGAAAGCTGCACCATCCTGTACCGAGCCCTGATCGGACGTGATCAGCGGGATATGACGTTTTTCAGCTGTGATTTCAAGCGTGCTAATCCCGCTGACAATGAGGCTGTCCTTGAGCACCAGAATGCCTTGCATATCAGCAGGGATATTATTGGCCGTGCTGTATAACTCGTTCAGGGTGGGAACCATCATGGGTTTTAATTCAATGCCGTAACGTTTGCCGGCCGCGACAGCTGCAGTGACTTCGGGAAATACCTTGTCAGATGCGCTATGGATCAATGCGATGCGTTTTAGCTGTGGATTCACCAGATGAATAAATTGAATTAATTGATCAGCGGAAATTTCATCATGCACAACGGCGATATTGCAGTGTTTTCTCTGCACGCGTTCTTGCTGAGTGATGGATGCAGCCAGGCTGACAATCGGCTGAGACGGTATCATGGTGGCGGACATTTGTGTGGCATCGGTTCCAATCGGTACGATGATGTCATAATTTTCATTTTTCATTTGCTGGATAATGGCGCGTTCCAGGTTGATATCGCCCTGTGCATTGGCGACTTTGATCCTGAATGGAACGGATGTGCTGGCACGTAATGTCTCGGTGAAACCAGCAACGATTTCATTCATTGCCTTATGTTCGATAGGAACAATAATACCGATTTTTTTCTCGCCGGAAGAAGGCTTGCAGCCAGCAAGGATTACCAGCAGACAGATTATGACTGACAAATAGAATGCTATTTCAATGGATCTGACTAACACTTTCATAACAACTCTCCAGAAAAATTAATGGATACGCAGCGGTGGGCGTGCGCGATACAAAGAAAAAATGTACGAACGGTCTGGATGCGCCTAGAGGCGCCAGGAAAGCTGTAAGTGGTTAATTAGATGAATATTTAATTTTGACACCGGTAAATCCTCCAACACAATTAAACGCGAAAATGCCTCAGCTGTTATTTAGCTGCGCCAACGTTCGCTCTGTGCTGTAAAGGATTCAATGATTTGCATGGTATATGTCACCAAAAATTTTTAATACCTTACTATGAAAAATATCTTATGTCAAAAAATATACATGAGTAAGATTAAGACAGCATTAATAAACGCCTTTCCTTTTTGTTCTTCCTCTCCTCTGCAAACGTGGAGGAGAGGAGGCATTGAATTTACCCGCAAATTGTGCTGAATCCCAAGCCTTTCTTTTTGATGCCTTCAATGATGGTTGGTAAAGCCGCTACAGTTTGCTCGCGCTTGTCATAGCCGTCATGCATAAGTATGACTTGCCTGGAGTATGCGTTTTTCAATACCCAGCCAATAATTTTTTGCACGCCTGGCCTGTCATAATCGAACGAATTAAAGCCCATCGGGACCGGCATCATGCCATGTTCGCGTATCACATCACGGACATGTGAATTGGAAGCACCGAATGGATAACGCAGGCATTTGGGTTTCTCACCGATGATGCCGTAAATAATCTGTGAAGGTTCTGCTACTTCTGTCTGCAATTGCGCTTCAGAAATTTTTGTCAGCATGGGATGGGTCATGGAGTGGCTCGCGATGACGTGGCCTTGTGCGTGAATTTCCCTGACGACATCGGGAAATCGTTTCGCATTTTCGCCCACTTCAAAAAATGTCGCCTTGATATTATATTTTTTGAGTATCGCGAGAATTTGCCGCGTATAAACCGGATTGGGGCCGTCATCGAAGGTAAGTGCAACGGTTCCTGGCTGGGGAAGTTTGTTAACATAGGGTACGGAGTTGTTATTTTCGGCATAAACGGCAAACGGCAATAATAAAAAAAGATAAACAATACGTTTGATCATGACATGGTCCTTTCCCTGGTTGAGTTCACGAAGATCGGCTTTGACCCGGATATATTACCATACCGAAAAGGGGGCTCATAACCTAGTGAAATTCGGGAGCGCGTACCAATTCAGATAATTGATCGATGTTGTTGCCATTGAACTCTGCCTGAAGGACTTCATTTATCTCGAGATATAAGGAATTATTGGAATCCTTGTTGGATAAGTGGCCAAGCCTGTTCTGCAAAAAAATGACAGTGTCCTTGAAACTGCTGGGCTCGGGTTCATTCAGGAAGGCTATCATTTCATTCATGCGGTCCACATCAGCCAGTGTATGTTTGGTGTTGTACTTGAAAAATCCGCTCAGGCTTGTCACATTGGGAATGATATCGAAAAATTTGCCCTGGTCTTTTCTCTCGGTTTGTTTTTTATGCAGGAACTCCTGATACTTTCTGCAGGCGTGCAGCACAATGTCCCGGATTTTTTTTACGCGCTCATCGTTTTCTTCTTTTCGATATGGCTGAGGGCTTTTACTGGTGAACTGCAAATGTGTGACATGCGGGGTAAGGCCGCTCAATCTCTTGTCAGTTTCATCGCGGGACAGCGGGGTGGAGAACAGGTTTATTTCAAATAGCTTGGGACTCTTTTTGTCACAGGAGAATATGGAAACTCCATATTCCCGCAAAAAACAGCCTAGGTTGTTTTGCATGCCAAAGAACAACTGTGGTTGCAGCTCCTGACTGCCGCCGCCGCCGGAAACAACCTGGCATATTTTGGGATGAGGTGATTCTTCGTTCCTGTTGTTAAAGTAATAAATCGAGTGGTCGTGAGCAGTCGTGACCATGTCAGGCGACATTTTTTGGAAATCACACATGATCCGGGTGAGCATTTCGTTGTAATTGCCATTGCTCTCAAGCTTTCTGCTGCTATCAGGTTTTTCATTGAAGATGGCTCTCAGTTTTTCCTTGAAATCATATGCGTCAGGAGACAGTTGTAGTATTTGATTGACTAGCGTGATTTCTTCCGGGGCCAGATAATGCTTTGCATCCCAGCCGAGGGGGTAGGCGCGCTTTCCGGCAGTGAATAATGGATGGTGCATGGCGAAAATTGCGGATCTGCCTGCCTTGACTGCTTCAAAATATTTTCGTTGTGTCCAGGCAGCCTGGTTGTTCGGGTCAACAGGCTGGTCAAAGGCGTATTGTCTGAGGAGAGCCAGATAATCTTTTACATAAGTATTCGAATTGAGCGCGAATACCTCTACTGTATCAATTATCCATGAGTTAAAAAAATGGGGCATTAAATGTTTTGGCAGCAGAGTGTAATCAAGATTATTCCGTTGAAAAAACTCCTGTTTGCTTTCCTTTTGTTCCGGATCGGATGGGTGCTGCAGATAGCTATGCGCAATCTGCTGCCGTTCGGCATCTGCGTTGTTTAATGGATTGGTACCCAGCAATGTATTATGAAATGGTACCCACGATTTCAAATGTGTCTCGGTGTCGCGGCCGCCGTCATGGTTTCCTAATACGACAATACAGGGTACGCCGCAAATATTTTCAAGGTCCTTGTTGCCATAGGTTTGATGGAACTGGCTTTCGAATCTTGGGTCTGCCGGACCGAAGACGCCGTCAGGGTAAAAATTATCACCCAGAATGATAAACAAATCCGGCTTTAAGTCCGGATATTTTGAGACAATCTGATTCAGTAGTTCCGCGACTCGTTTGGGTGCATCCTTATCGCTTCCCTGGCAGCCCAGTGCGCAAATATTCAATCTGGATTTATTGTGGTTCACAATATTGAAAGTCCGGGGTTGTGCCTGCTGCGCGGATTTTAATGCCAGAAGAATTTGCTCTTCAGTGTAAATACTTTTTTTTTGCGCATTCAAATCATTTAGCTCGATATCAGAAGAAACTTTCTGCGAGGTGGAATCCGGAGACGACAAAACACTGCTCAATACTGATTTGTAGCTGCTGTCGAAATGGAAACTGATATGATCGGAACCCGGATTTGTGGTGCGGCTATCCATTGATATTAAGCCTTATTATGTGTCTGATTTATCAGTATATATAGGTCAGCTTAATAAATACTTAAATGAAATGAACCGCTGGCATTGCATGAATGACGCAGTGGAAAATTTTCAGCGCAGCCAAACATTTCACGCTTTACTTTCGCAAAATGCTGGCGGCTTTGAAGTCAGTTCTAGGCAGGCAAGTCACCCACGGTAACAATCTTGAGAGAGTTGGTGCGGCCGTGTACGCCGATCAGGTCACCTTTTGTGATAATCACCAGGTCGCCATTTTTTAAAATATCTCTTGATTGCAATTCATCGATAGAGGCCTTGTTGAGAACTCTTCTATCGATATGAGTGGCATCGAACGGAATGGGATAAACGCCACGATAAAGCGCCATGCGCCTTAAGGTTGCTTCATATCTGCTTAATCCATAAATGGGTATGTATGAGTTGACCCGGGACATCAGAAGTGGCGTTGTGCCGGATTCGGTGAGAGCGATGATTGCCTTTATATCCAGATGATTTGCGGTGTACATCGTTGCCATGGCGATTGCTTCATCCACGTATTTCAAATGTACGTCAGAGGTGCGGCGCATGGATTTGATGCTGTGATGTTTTTCCGCGCTCAGGCAAATCCTGTCCATGGCAGCGACGGCTTTATCAGGGTAAAGCCCGACTGCTGTTTCGCCAGATAACATGACGGCATCGGTTCCATCAAGGACGGCATTGGCAACATCTGATACTTCTGCGCGTGTCGGTATGGTGTTGCTGATCATTGTTTCCAGCATTTGTGTAGCGGTAATGACTGGTTTGTTGAAAACGCGGGCAATTTTGATGATCTTTTTTTGCATGCCGGGTAATTCAGCGTCGCCAATTTCAACACCCAAATCGCCGCGTGCAATCATGACGGCATCGGATGCCTGGATGATTCCCTCAAGATTGGTGATGGCTTCCGCGCGTTCAATTTTTGCGATGATTCCAGGATTTCCGCCAGCTGCCTTAAGCAAGGCGCGTGCTTCATTGATATCGTCGGCATGACGAGGAAAGGAGACGGCAATATAGTCTGCTTCAAGGCGTACTGCTTCATTGATATCTGCCCTGTCTTTATCAGTTAATGCTGCTGCTGACAGGCCGCCGCCAAGACGGTTAATTCCCTTGTTGTTGGATAATTCTCCGCCAACCATGACCTTGCAATGGATTTTTGTATGTTCTGACGACAATACCTTGAATACGATACGCCCATCATCCAGTAACAAGGTGTCATCCTTGCGTACATCGTCAGGCAGATTTTCGTATCCGAGAGAAACACTATTTTCATCGCCGGCATTTTCATCAAGCGTGGTGTCAAGGATGAATTGCTGGCCTTCGCGAAGCATGATTTTTTTATTCTTGAAACGGCCAATGCGGATTTTTGGGCCTTGCAGGTCGACAAGAATTGCGACCGTTTTTCCATGACGCGCGGCAATTTCCCGCACCATTTTGATGCGGGCTTCATGCATGCTGACTTCACCATGAGAAAAGTTGGCGCGAAAGACAACAGCGCCAGCGAGGATGACTCGTTCAAGCATTTCGGGGCTGTCTAGTGACGGCCCCAGGGTGACAACAATTTTTGTACGACGAAGATAGTTCATGCGACCTTTTCATTTTTTATCATCCGCTCTTCGAAAGCGGCGATGACGGGCAGTTTCTTGCCTTCAAGAACGGTTAGAAATGCTCCGCCGCCAGTTGAGATGTAATCAATTTTGTCATTGATATGGTATTTTTCGATTGCGGCAAGTGTATCACCACCGCCAGCGACTTTAAATGCCTTGCTGTCGGCTATTGCTTTCGCAATGGCTTGTGTGCCCTTGGAAAACTCTTCGATTTCAAAAGCACCGATAGGTCCGTTCCAGAGAATGGTTTTTGCTTTTTTGATGATGCTGATAAAGTTCTTGATTGTATCAGGCCCTACATCAAAGATTTTTTCATTGTCATCAATCTGTGAAACAAGGCGCACGTAGGATTCTGCATCCTCCGCAAAGCGTTCAGCGACAATAACATCGACTGGCAGAGGAATTTCTGCCTTGCGCTGCTTGGCTTCAATCGTCAGGCGTTCAGCTTCATCAATCAGATCCGGCTCATATAATGACTTGCCGACTGTATAACCCTCGGCAGCCAGGAAGGTATTGGCAATGCCACCGCCGATTATGAGGGCATCTACCTTCTTGACCAACGAATCCAGCAGGGCCAGTTTTGTTGAAACCTTTGATCCGCCAACGATTGCCACAACTGGATGGGCGGGCTTGTCCATTATTTTGCTGAGAGCTTCAAGCTCTGACATCATCAGGGGACCTGTGGCTGCTTCCTTAGCATATTTAATGATCCCGCATGTGGAGGACTCGGCGCGATGGGAAGTAGCGAAGGCATCCATTATGAAGACATCGCATAATGCGGCCATTTTCTTCGATAGTTCAACATTGTTATCGGTTTCGCCATGATTAAAGCGTACATTTTCCAGCAATACGATCTGGGCATCGCCCATGTTGAAGCCGTCGATCCAGTTTTGAATGAGCGGAACTTCCATTTTTAATAATTTAGACAATTCTCTTGCGACCGGTGCAAGCGAGTAAGTTTCATCAAATACACCTTCTGTCGGACGGCCTAGATGAGAAGCAAGCATTATCCTGGCTCCTGCCTTGAGGGCCTGCTTGATAGTGGGCAGCGCAGCACGAATCCGAAGATCACTCGTGACTTCTCCATTTTTGAGAGGCACATTAAAATCTTCCCGGATTAAGACTCTTTTTCCCTTTAGATCTAAGTCTGACATCTTTGGAATTGGCATTCACTGCTCCTTTAAGTAACAACGTATTGATGTGCTGAATTTATTGCATAACTGACTGAAAAACAATAGTGTGGAATACTGATGGGCATTCTCCTGTTTGCAGTAAATTCGTCCAACTCGCAAATTGTCTGGCATAAGACCGGGGCGCTGAGTGGATAGCGATACACAACGACACCAAAATATATACTGGATTTTCAATGGCTTTGCGACCGATTGAGCGTTTTTTACAATTAGAGTCTGCCAGTGGCATTATTCTGTTCATGATGGCAGTTTTGGCAATTTTATGGGCAAATTCACCGCTTGCATTTATTCACGAGCGTTTTGTAAATGCTCTATTATTTGTCACCAATGATGGATTAATGGCTGTCTTTTTCGTTGCAGTAGGGCTGGAGTTGAAACGCGGTTTTCTGGAGGGCCAGCTCTCACATTACTCTCAAATAATATTGCCTCTTATGGCAGCTGTCGGGGGCATGATGATGCCTGCCTTGCTCTATCTATGCATAAACAGGCAAAGCCCAGCCACCATTCAAGGCTGGGCGACACCAGTGGCGACTGATATCGCATTCGCACTCGGGGTATTATCATTATTTGGAAAGCGGGTACCTTCCGCGCTCAAAATGTTTTTACTGGCCCTGGCTATTTTCGATGATCTGGGTGCCATTATTATAATCGGACTGTTTTATACTTCCGGGATTGCCTTTCAATATCTGGTGCTTTCAGCAGTTGTCATTCTGGCCCTGCTGTTTCTCAACTACCGGTCGGTTCAATCGCTGAAACCCTATCTGGTCCTGGGTGTATTGCTATGGCTATGCATACTTAAAGCTGGCATTCATCCTACCATTGCCGGTGTCTTGTTCGCGCTGACTGTTCCGGATATTCCCCTGACACAACGATCTCCACTAAATCGTCTGGAAAATGCATTGCATCCGTGGGTGGCCTATCTCATCATGCCGTTGTTCGCATTGACGAATGCCGGATTTTCATTGCATGAATTATCATTGGAAAACATGTCCAGCGTGGTGGTGGCAGGGATTGTTTGGGGATTGTTTGCCGGGAAGCAAATCGGCGTATTTGGCTTTTCATGGGTATTGATCAAGCTGGGGGTGGCAAAGCTTCCAAGGAATGCATCCTGGCTTTCATTTTATGGTGTCGCGGTATTATGCGGGATTGGTTTTACTATGAGCTTGTTTCTTGGTACCCTTTCGTTTCAAAATGATCATACTTATTTAGCGGAAGTTAGACTTGGTGTCATGATAGCTTCCATTTTATCTGGTCTTGTTGGCGCAATCATTTTGTTAGTTGCTTTTATTAAAGATGGGACGAATGTCCATGATGGGGGGATCATCGTTGATTAACGATAACTCTATAAAAAAAGTGAGTTTTTTCCAGCGTCTTGCTGGTTGGTTGATTCATGCGTTCACTGCCAGCGGCGCCTGTGTCGGGTTGCTTGCGTTATTAGCCATCTATGATCACAATTTTCTGCTGGCGCTTTGGCTGATGGGTGCTGCAATCATGATCGATGCCGTTGATGGCATGTTTGCTCGCATGATCAGGATCAAGGATGCAGTGCCTGAAGTGGATGGCGCGCTGCTTGATAACATTGTCGACTTTTTTACTTACACGCTTGTGCCCTGTTTTTTTCTGCTGGTAACAAATTTATTGCCTGAATACTGGCGGATACTGTGTGTGATGGTCATCACGTTTTCTTCTGCGTACCAATTTACACAGGTAGACGCAAAGACCATGGACCATTTTTTTAAGGGGTTCCCGAGTTATTGGAATATTGCCGTGTTTTATCTTTTCTTCTGGCAAATGACACCGATGACTAACATGATCATCCTGTTATCATGTGCACTGCTTAGTTTCGTGCCAATAAAGTATGTCTATCCCTCACGCCTGGATTATCTCACGGATAACAGGTACCTGCGGCTCAGCATGGTAGTGATTACTATTCTCTGGGGTGCGGCGACAACGGGACTGCTTTGGCTATACCCGAAATCGAATCATTTTCTGGTTGCTATTTCTGTGGGCTATTGTTTGCTCTATATCGGGATTAGCCTCTATCGAACCTGGGTTCCGCTGACATCACTAGACTTAGCGCCTGAATAAAAGTTTACTCTTTTACAAGGTCCGTATAAATGCAGAGCAAGTCTCCGCAGCGTATTTTAATTACTGGTGGCGCCGGATTCATCGGTTCTCATACCGCTGACTTGCTCTTGAGCCAGGGCAGGGAAGTTGTCGTATTGGATAATTTGTCTACCGGCAAGCTCGAAAATCTCAATCTGCAGCACCCGGATCTGGAATTTATCGAAGGTGATGTGCTTGAGTATCCTTTTCTGGAAGAGTTGGTTACACGTTGTGACGCAGTATTGCATCTTGCCGCCATTGTTTCCGTACCTCTTTCGATTGAAAATCCGATTTACTCTTTTCAGGTCAACACACAGGGACTATTGCATGTCCTGCAGGCATCGCATGCGGCGAAGCATCCGATTCGGGTCGTCTTTGCCTCGAGTGCGGCTGTATACGGTAATTCGATGAAGCCTCCTTGCAGGGATGATGCTCGCCTGGAAAGCGAGCCGCTATCTCCTTACGCATTGCAGAAAATCCATGATGAGGATTATGCGGGTCTTTACGCTCGCATATATGGCATTAGTAGTCTGGCTCTCAGATATTTCAATGTCTACGGATCACGACAGGATCCATCCTCTCCCTATTCTGGTGTGATTAGCCGGTTTCTCGATGCATACAAGCATAATACCGAGCTGACCATTTTTGGCGACGGAAAACAGTCACGTGATTTTATTCATGTCATGGATGTTGCGAGAGCAAATATGCTTGCATTAAACAGCAATTATCATGGCGCGCTAAATATTGCTACCGGCCAGCCCCACACACTTCTTGAGGTGATCGAGTATCTGCAATCGGCGGATAAGCCTGCCAGAATCAGATTTGAGCCTGAGCGTGCCGGTGATATTAAAAATTCTTATGCTTCCACTCATCTTGCAGAGCAACAGCTAGGCTTCAAGCATGTTATCTCTCTGCGAGAGGGTATGAGAATGATGACTGGCTAGTCATTAATCATTCATTGTTGTATCCCAAACCATCCGCCGGTGTCACCGCCTGCCCAGCATTGATTATTTGTACAGGTACTGATTTTTGCGCACTGGACATTAAATGCGTCTTCCTTGCTGATGTCTTTATTCTCATAACCTGTGGGGACACAGATTCTGTTCTTATAAGAGCCAGCGACACGGACCTGACCGTTAACAAAAATATTGCTGCCGACAGAGTAAATGCCATTCTCCTTGTTACGTGAATAGCAGGCGATATAGCAGCCAGGGTTTTTCTTGTAATCATTATTGGTGGGTAATGTTTTTTGTACAAAACCAGGCATGGGGTGATTAATGACAACAGAACCATTGGTGAAAACAGTATAATTATCCGGAAGCAGGGTTTGATCAGCGCCGGAAGATAACGATCCTGATGCTGGTTGAGCCAGCGAGGCAACGGGGAGAAGGGCTGCTATGACAAAGCTGCTGATCCTGATTTTGTTTATCATGATAGGTCTCCTCTTTTTGGTGTATTTTTATAATCATGATTATCACTGGTGCTTGTTTAGCTATTATACCATTATGAGGCAGGAAAGGCTGTTATTGACGATACCGGGGATTATCATGACAAATAAAATTGATATTAATCAATAGGTTAATTTTTTAATCCCGGTGTTGTTGCGTAAATCTCGACCTGATGAGATGGAGAATCAGGAGATGTCAGGGGTTCCATTTCTGCAGAATTAATCATCAACATATCCACTAATCCTGCCAAATCAGTTATCATTGGCGCCATTAACGATCATGGCTTGTCGATACGCTGGAGAAACATGATGCCAAAACACGAGAGGGTTGAAGCCCAGGCTTGCACCAAGCTGCAATACGAACTGACATATGCGGATTTACCACTTTCATGTCCGCCGGGTGACACGCGCGTCTGGGATGCGCATCCTCGCGTTTATTTGCCGATAGAAGAAGTTGGCCAGGTAGTATGTCCATACTGCGGTGCCAGGTATGTGTTAAAAGATTTTATTCCGCCAGAGAAATAATCATTTTGTCGTCTATGTCACAAAAGATTTTAGTCATAGGTCCAGCCTGGATTGGGGACATGGTGATGGCGCAAAGCCTGTTTAAGCTTTTAAAACAGCGCGACCCGTCAGTTATCATCGATGTTCTTGCGCCTGCCTGGACGTTTTCACTTCTTAAATGTATGCCGGAAGTGACAAACGCGATTGAAATGCCTCTGACACATGGCGAAGTTAAAATCCGCGCCCGCTACCGGCTCGCAAAACAGTTACGCGAGAATAATTATGATCAGGCCATTGTGCTGCAGAACTCATTCAAGTCGGCTCTGGTTCCATGGTTTGCAAGAATACCAATTCGTACCGGCTGGCTGGGCGAGTGTCGGCATGTACTCCTGAATGATGTCAGGCGGCTGGATAAAAAGCGTTATCCGCTGATGATAGAACAATTCATGGCACTTGGTTTGCAAGCTGGCGCAGTGTTACCTGCAACCTATCCCTATCCAGAGTTCAAGGTCGCCAAGGCGTCACAGGATGCCACACTCGCCAAACTCAAACCTGTCTGGCGCGGACGTCCGGTATTGGCCATGGGGGTGGGAGCGGCGTTTGGACCGGCGAAGCGCTGGCCGGAAGATTATTTCGCGCAAGTAGCCAGTCACAAGCTGGCGGAAGGCTGGGATATCTGGTTATTTGGCTCAAAGGATGATCGCGCTATCACAGAGAAAATCATGCAGCTGACCGACAATCAATGTGAAGACCTTTCTGGACGGACTGAGCTTTTTGAGACAATCGATTTACTTTCCTTGACATCCGGCGTGGTGACCAATGACTCCGGACTGATGCATATGGCAGCGGCGCTCAGAAAACCGCTTATTGCGATCTATGGCTCAACCAGTCCTGCCTTTACGCCTCCCTTGTCTGACGATGCGAAGGTTTTCAAGCTTGATCTGGATTGCCAGCCGTGTTTTCAACGAGTCTGTCCATTAGGGCATCATCGCTGTATGCGGGAATTGACGCCGGATCGTATATTGTCTGTCATGCAAACCTGGACCATCAAAACGTGAAAATGAGGGAGCGGATGGTTTTGTCCGCTGGCTCTTCAGGATGAAATCAATATTGAATGATTAATAATGCGGGGTTTTAGCAGTGCGAGTGCTTTTGATCAAAACATCTTCGATGGGTGATATCATCCATACTCTGCCTGCGTTAACAGATGCTGGCAAGGCCATACCCGGTATCGTATTTGACTGGGCTGTCGAAGATTCTTTTACTGATATTCCTCGCTGGCATCCGCTTGTTGACAGAGTCATACCGGTCGCGCTGCGCCGCTGGCGCAAAGGAATTTTTTCACGTGATACCCGGATTGGCTGGAAGCGTCTGCGTGAGCAGTTACATGCGCATCAATACGATTATATTCTCGATGCGCAAGGATTGGTGAAGAGTGCCTTTCTTGCTTTTTTTGCCAAAGGGAAACGGGTTGGCCTCGACTGGGCGTCTGCGCGTGAGCCGCTGGCCTCGCTCGCCTATCAGCACAAGTGCTCGGTGAATTTTTATCAGCATGCGATTGTGCGTATGCGCAGCCTGTTTAGCCTGGCACTTGGTTACACTCTTCCCGCCGGCCAGCCTGATTTTGGTCTCGATCATCAATCATTGTCACGGCAGGGCGCTAGCGAAAAATACATCGTGTTTTTGCATGGCACGACCTGGATGACAAAGCAATGGCCGGAATCTTACTGGATACAGTTAGCGAAGCTGGCTGGTCAATCCGGTTACCGGATAAAAATCAGTGGCAATAATGCAGAAGAAATGGAGAAAGCAACCCGCATCGGCAATCAAAATCCATTTGTAGATGTGCTGCCGCGGCTTGATATCCAGGGGATGGCTGCGCTACTGGCGAATGCACAGGCGGCGGTTGCGGTTGATACGGGATTAGGCCATCTTGCTGCTGCACTCGACATCCCGACGGTCTCTATCTATGGCCCAACCAATCCAGAATATACGGGAGCTTTAGGAAAATCATCGATTCATCTTGCTGCGAACTTTTCCTGTTCGCCATGCCTCAGCCGTGAATGCAAATTCCGGGAAGCCGCGACAGTGAGTCCAGCGTGTTATTCAACGATACCGCCAGCACCTGTATGGGATGCGGTACAAAAATTGTTACTGACCAGGTAAAGCCTGTCTCAAGAATTCTCTTCGACATTCATACTGTGTTGCTGTCAACGCTGTGCTGCTTGAATCACACGCGTCTTGTCTTAACATGACATCATCATTGTTGAGACAGTTCTGCTCTCAGCCTGTTTCTAAAGCTGGTCATCAATGCACTCGCCTGTGGAATTCGTCGCGTTGCAGCGCACCGCTGGTGCTTTGGCTATTTCTTCATCGCTGTCGGCGCCAATGTTATGCACTGCGACGTGTCTTTTATCCAGCTGCAAGTCACAATCAGAGGGGTAAGAAGTTATCTGGATACGGCTATTCTCCCTGATGCCTTCATTAGTGAGGTTGGCAGCGATAGGGAAATAATCACCATAGCCAACATAGTTTAACTTGCGCAGATCATTGTCCTGAAATTTAAAATTATTGATGCCCGCATTCCAAAGATAGGCGGCTACTTTTTGCGCCCGGCGTTCGGATAATTTTTGCTCCCAGCGTGCGCAGTAAAAGCCGCTCGTATTGCCGGAGATAATGATGTTGTTGTTGGGCGAGCGTGCCAAAACGGCTACCGTGCTGTCAAGTATGGGTCTGGCTTGAGGCAGGAATTCATCGGTATTGGGTTCAAAAAGCTTGTCGCTGGGGATGTATATTCCAGTGATGTCTCCCAGCTTGTAAACCTTGCCTCCGCCCTGGATAATGCCGCCGGAATCATAGCGTAGTGTTGTAACATAATAACCAACCGCGCCGCCCGCGATTGCTCCCAATCCGATGTAGGGTTTGGTGCCGCCAAGCGCTGCTACGGCGCCGCCGCCGGCTGCGGCGCCCAGGACTGCGCCTATTGGTTTACCAGTCTCGTGATTATCAGTAACAAAGGGATTATATGAACAGCCAGCAAGTAGCGGCAGGGATACAACCAACGCTCCGATGATTTTAGCTTTCCTTTTCATAGTGCTTTCCATAATGAGATTTCAACGATTATATCCTGCATGCCAGCTAAAAAAAATCGCTATCTTTGCCGGGGCGCGTGTTCCTGGATTGTCTTTGCAGCGAGTGCGGACAATCCAGGCGCGCATGCATCATGTAAACGCACAATTTTATGAGTATTTCGATTTTCATGAAGCCGCTTGAGACCATGGCAAAAGCGATAACAATTAAGTAGTATAAAAATTAATTCAAAAAAGCTATTTACCCACAGGGATAACAAAATGCGTCAATATGGAACGCTTGACAAGGATCAGCTGATCAAATCTGACCATTATTCAGCTTGGCAATTAATTAAGGCTTACTGGCAGTCAAAAGAGCGATTCTCAGCCTATCTGCTTACCATCTTGATTCTGGTCCTCACAATTGCTCTTGTCGGTTTCGATGTGGTGTTTAATTACTGGTACAATTATTTTTACAATGCGCTGCAAGCTTATGATGTGCATTCAAGCGTGAAACTGCTGGTAATCTTTTTTGTATTGGCTGCCATCAATATTGTCTTGCAGGTTTATCGTTTCTATATCTCCCAGTTGTTTGGATTGCGCTGGAGACGCTGGTTAACCGAGCAGCTGCTGGGTGTGTGGCTTGCGAAACGCGGTTATTATTATCTGGAAAATTTTGATGTCAAAACTGATAATCCTGATCAGCGTATTCAGGAAGATGCCGGAACACTGATTAGTAATTCGATTGATTTGACAGTAGGCCTGGTTGCGGCGATAACCACATTTCCTGCCTTTGTTTACATACTCTGGAGCTTGTCGGGTGTTCTCACTATTCCTCTTGGTCCTTTGGGTACGCTGCATATCCATGGGTATCTGGTGTGGGTGGGTTTGATCTATAATCTCATCGGTACGCTGACCACATTCAAGATTGGCAGGCCGCTTGTGAATCTGAATTTCGAGCAGCAGCATCGCGAAGCAACATTTCGTTATGCGGCTATCGATGTGCGCACACATGCCGAGCATGTCGCGCTCTATCGCGGCGAACATCATCAGAAGAGTATCCTCGACAAATTGTTTGGCAGGGTGCTGGATAACTGGTATGCAATTATTTTGCGGCAGAAATTATTATTATGGTTTACAGGCGGCTTCAATCAAACCGCTGTTTTGCTTCCGCTTATCGTTGCGCTTCCGAATTACTTCGATAAGGTTTTTCTGCTTGGAGGGCTGATGCAGAGCATCAGGGCCTTCAGCAGCGTGCAGGATTCCCTGTCTTATCTGGTAAATTCATATACGCAAATCGCACAATGGCGGGCGATTTCCGAACGTTTGCGAACATTCGTGAACCATCTGAATGATGCTGAAGTCAGGGCGGAAAATGAAAATCATCTCGTTATCAATCATCATGACGAGAATGAGATCATCACAAAAAACGTCACTATCAAGACACCGGGCGGTGAAAAATTGCTGGAGAACATCAATCAGAAATTCATGCACGGCCAGAGCTATGTGATAAAAGGTGCTTCAGGAATTGGCAAGAGCACGTTTGTCAGGGCGTTGGCTGGAATCTGGCCTTTTGCCTCTGGCGAAGTGACTTTTCCGCAAGGCAAAAATGTCATGTATTTGCCGCAAAAAGCCTATATGCCAATCGGCACACTGGCGGAAGCGATCATGTTCCCGGACAGGCATCATCCGGAGCTTACCGGAGCTCTCACCGGTGTGCTGCATGACTGTCATCTGGATAACCTGATTCCCAGGTTAAATGAGACAGCGCAATGGTCTGAACAATTATCGCCCGGCGAACAACAGCGAATTGCATTCGCACGGGTATTATTGCATAAGCCTGACTGGGTCTTTATGGATGAAAGCACATCGATGCTGGATATGGCCAATGAAGCACATCTTTACAATCTACTAAAAGAGAGATTGCCAAATTGCTCCATCGTCAGTGTAGGCCATCACCCGAGTGTGGATGTGTTTCATGATCATGTGATTAACATGGCGGATTATAGTCAGCATTCGCAGGTCATGGCTTAACCGATCATTTGCGTATTTATTTCTGGCATGAAGGACAGTACACGGTGCTGCGTTGTCCTATGCGTGCCGATTTCATCGATGAGCGGCAGCGCGGACAAGGTTTGCCCGCGTGTCCATAAGCCTGCAACTCTATACTGAAATACCCGGGCGTGCCGTCGCTTTTTGTGAAATCCTTCAGTGTAGTGCCGCCTTTTTGTATCGCTTTTTCAAGAATGGTTTTGATGGACGCGGCCAGATTTCTGTATTGTTCCAGGCCAAGCTTGCCGGCAGCGGTTTGTGGCCTGATTTTTGACAGGAAAAGCGCTTCTGTTGCATAGATATTCCCTACGCCGGCAATGATTCTGCTATCCATGATAAAGGATTTCACGGCCACTTTTCGGTTGCGTGCCCGTTCCCAGAGATAATCACCACTCAATGCGTCTGATAAGGGTTCCGGACCAATTTCCTTGAGTAGGGGATGCTGTAATGGGTCCTCGGCTGTCCAAAGCAATGCGCCAAAGCGGCGCGGGTCTGTGAAGCGCAGGATTTTCCCGTTATCAAAACTGATGTCGATATGGTCATGTTTTCGGGCTGGAACGAACTCTGGTAATATGCGCACACGCCCAGACATGCCGAGGTGGAGAATTAGTGTTCCAGTGTCAAATTCAAACAAGAGATATTTGCCGCGGCGATAAAGTCTGGATAATTTCTGTCCTTGCAGTCTTTTTTTCAAATTGACCGGAACTGGCCAGCGCAGGCGCGGATGACGGACTATGACGTCGATAATTTTTTGATCGATGATGTGCGGTTTGATGCCGCGCAGCGTGGTTTCCACTTCTGGCAATTCTGGCATGGCGACTTTCCTCTTATAATATTCGGACTCACTTCTTGTGAGGAAGCTGCAAGTCATAGCTGTATAATAAACAAGGTATGCTATTATAGAAGAAATTTTTGAGGAGGGCTTTTGCTGTGTTTGGATTAGTGCAATTACCTTGGTGGGGCTATATTCTTGTCTTGCTTGGTTTTACCCAGATAACCATCATGTCTGTGACTTTGTACCTGCATCGCTGCCAGGCACATCGGGCACTTGACATGCATCCTGTGGTCAGCCATTTTTTCCGCTTCTGGCTGTGGCTCACAACAGGTATTGTGACCAAGGAATGGGCTGCGATACACAGAAAGCATCATGCCAAGGTCGAAACGGCGGAAGATCCGCATAGTCCGGTTACCAGAGGCCTTAAAAAAGTTTTTCTGGAAGGGGCTGAGCTTTACCGTATGGAAGCAAAAAACAAGGAAACACTGGATCGATATGGTGAGGGTACGCCAAATGACTGGATAGAGCGCAATCTGTATTCGCGCAGAAGCATGCTGGGGATACTCATCATGCTGACCGTCGACCTGTTATTGTTTGGCACCATCGGTCTGACTATCTGGGCATTGCAAATGGCATGGATTCCACTGTTTGCTGCCGGGGTGGTAAATGGTATCGGGCATTTCTGGGGATATCGAAACTTTGAGTGCAAGGATAACTCCCGCAACATTATTCCCATCGGTTTTTTCCTTGGTGGTGAAGAATTACATAACAATCATCACGCTTTTGCTACTTCGGCAAAGTTCTCGGCAAAATGGTGGGAGGTTGATACAGGCTGGTATGTGATCAGGCTGCTGCAGCTGATTGGTCTGGCCAATCCCAGGCGTATGCTCACCAAGCCCAGGATGGTGTTATCAAAAAACTCAATTGATACCGACACCCTGAAGGCATTCATCTCTTACCGTGTCCAGCTGATGGCCCGTTATAGCCGCGAAGTGGTTATCCCTGCCCTGCGCGATGAGAAAAAACGTGCTGGCAAGGCAAGCCGCATGTTGCTGCGTCGTGCAAGAACGGTGTTAGTAAGGGATTCATCCATCATGAAGACATCGCAAAAACAACGTTTGGCTAAAGTTCTGGAGAATTTCCAGTCCTTGCGTGTGGTTTATCAGTTCCGAATCAAGCTGCAGGATATCTGGAGCCGTAGTACAGCCAGCCAAAAAGAGTTGCTCGATGCGCTTCAGGAATGGTGTCAGCAGGCTGAAGCGACCGGAATTGAAGCCTTGCTCAGATTTTCCAATCGATTAAAGATGTATGTGCCGCAGCAGAGAAATACCTGATTCACTCTTGGCAGATGGGCCTTGCGAGGCCCATCATCAATATTACCGGCTAGTTTCTTGTCATCCAGACTGCAAAGCTGATCGCAAAAAGCATCACCAGGCCCAGAATTAAGAGCGCGTGATTATTCCAGGACAGAAAGGCGCTATTATTGAAGAGCGCATCTCTTATTTCCTGGTCATTTGCATTGGTCGAAAAGCGGTAATGAATAATCATCCTGCTGAGAGCAGCAAAACACAGCATCACAATAAGCCAAAAGAATGCAAAAATGGGTTTCATGTCAGAGGTGTCCAGCATTCGGATTAATGATTAAATATTTTACAATTCAAGGATTAAGAAATGCTTAAACAAGCCAACAAAAAAGCCCTCTGACCGCTTGGAAAGAGGGCTGGAATAAATAGACGGATAAAGAAAATCCTAGAGCTTGGTTTCTTCAAACAATACATGCATACCGTTTTTGCCGGTTGCGGTATTGTAAGCACGCGGATCATAGTGCTTCATTTTCAGCTTTTCAGTGGTTTTCTTCTTATTTTTGGTAGTCGTACGGAATGTCCCGGTTGGCTTGCCATCTTTGGTTTTGCCAGTTGAGAGCATTTTGATTTTATCGCGCATATGCTGTTACCTATTTATCTTGTGCAGTGATTTGATCACGTAATTTCATATCATTGAGAACGGCTTCGATACCATATTTATCAATGATGCGCATACCCCGTGTGCTGACGCGAATACGTACAAAGCGCTTCTCGCTATCCAGCCAGAAACGTTTGTATTGTAAGTTGGGCAGATAGCGCCGTTTGGTTTTGTTGTTTGCGTGGGAAACGTTATTCCCTACCAGTGGGCCTTTGCCAGTAATTGGACACTTCTTAGCCATATGTTGCTCTCTATCTATCGTCTAAATTGTTCGTTTTAAAACAGTTTGCAAGGGTGCAACTTATACCAGAAAGTCAGGATGAGAGCAATATGAGATGTGGTTTGCCGTGGCTATTTGCATGGCTGTGTCCGGTTAACCTGTCCCTGCCTTCCTCCAAGCGCCACATCTGAGCGGCTTGCAGGATGCGTCCTCACATATCAAGTGGGGGCAGGCATGCAAGCCGGCTGCTCATTTGGGACTGGTTAGCTTGACAGCGCTTTGATTCCCGATCAGGGTAATCTGGTCAGGGTTACTGCTAAATTAATCCGGCTTCAGCAAATGAGTAGTTATCAGGGTTGCCGATAATGATATGGTCAACGACATCGATATCCACCAGACTGAGCGCCTTTTTGATCAATAAAGTAACTTCCCTGTCAGCTGTACTCGGGTTTGGGTGCCCGGATGGATGATTGTGGGCGAGTATAATTTTAGCTGCGTTATGAGTAAGGCCGCGTCTGACAATTTCACGCGGATAAATATTCGCTTCATTTATCGTACCATGAAACAATTCTTCAAAACTGATCAGACGGAAATGGGTGTCCATGAAAAGACACGCAAATACCTCACTGGTGTGTTCACGCAGTTTGTTGGCGAGAAATGTTTGCGTGACACGGCTGCTGTTTAATATGGTGCCTGATGGCAGATATTCATGCAGGTAACGGCGGCCGAGTTCAACCGCAGCTCGTAAATGTGCATATTTAGCCTGTCCAATGCCACATTTTTTGATGAGGATGTGAGGGGGTGCACGCAGCATTTTCTTGAGACTGCCAAATTCCTTAAGCAATTCTTTGGCAATATCCAGGGCGGTTTTTTCACGAGTACCTGAATGAATAAAAATGGCGACAAGTTCCGCATCGGTGAGTGTCTGTTCGCCTTTATGCAATAATTTTTCTCGTGGCCGATCTTCTTGCGGCCAATCTGTGATAGGCATATCGATTCCTTTTTGTTTAAAATTTATCCAGATGGAGGGGCGCAAAAGCTCGCGGGGGATTTGAGAATCTATCTTCAAGATGAATTGCATAATAGAGAATGCCTTTTATCGTATCATGTAGCAAGCTGCTTACAATAACAGACAAATTTTAACGCACAAAAATTGGCAATCCTGGCGGATGGTGCTATCTTGTACAACAATAAAATCGTATGGAACAGGTATCGATGACGCGATATTTGGCGAACAAGCGCATTCTGCTGGGGATTACAGGCAGTATCGCTGCATACAAAAGTCCTGAAATAGTACGGCGGCTCAGAGAATTGGGCGCGGAAGTGCGTGTGGCAATGACTGAAAATGCCAAACGATTTATAACGCCGTTGACTTTGCAGGCTGTATCAGGCAATCCGGTGCATGAAGAATTATTTGATCTGCATGCTGAGGCTGCGATGGGCCATATTGAGCTTGCACGCTGGGCGGATGCTGTATTAATTGCGCCTGCTACAGCGGATTTCATGGCCAGGCTTGCAAACGGGATCGCAGATGATTTACTGACGACGTTATGCATTGCGACCCAGGCTCCGGTAGCAGTTGCTCCAGCCATGAATCAGGCCATGTGGAAGCATATGCTGACCCAGGAAAACCTTCGGACATTAAAAGCCAGGAACATTCAGGTATTCGGACCGACGGAAGGCAGCCAGGCATGCGGTGATGTCGGACCAGGTCGGCTGATTGAGCCAGTTGAGATTGTTGAACTGCTAAGCAGGCTGTTTATGACGGGCTCCATGTCAGGACTTAAAGTGCTGATTACCGCTGGTCCAACCCATGAAGCAATTGATCCTGTGCGGTTTATTACAAATGGCAGCTCCGGCAAGATGGGTTTTGCGCTTGCTGAAGCCGCACGTGAAGCAGGGGCATCAGTGACGCTTGTCAGCGGACCTGTCAGTATTCCAAAGCCGCAGCATATCGAGTGTCTCTCTGTTGTGAGTGCGCTCGACATGTATGAAGCGGTAATGAGAAAAGTTTCTGATTATGATATCTTTCTTGCGGTTGCTGCGGTGGGCGATTATCGCTGTAAAGTCGTGGCAGAACAAAAAATACATAAAGACCAGTCCGCGATGATGCTGGAACTGGAGCGAAATCCTGATATCGTCGGCAGTGTGGGAGACTTGTCTCCCAGGCCATTCATTGTCGGATTTGCTGCCGAGACTGAAAACGTGCTGGAGCAGGCTGAAGCCAAGCGCAAGCGTAAAAACATGGACATGATTATTGCCAATCATGTTGGCGGCGGGGCCGCCATGGGCGCAGATGAGAATACGGTGACAGTATTTGGCCTGAAACGGACAGTTTCCTTGCCTCCGACGCTTAAAACCAGATTGGCCAGGCAACTGATCGAAATGATAGCTATCGAATATCAAAGTAAACAGAAAATGTAAGCGGATCCCTACAATAGGAAAGGCACAGCAGACTATGACAGAAAAATTAATGCAGTCAGAAGCAGTAATCATGCCGCGAGACAACACGGTTTCTACACCTGTTCAATTAAAAATCCTGGACGAACGCATCGGTAAGGAATTTCCTTTGCCGCGTTATGAAACTGCAGATGCTGCAGGTCTTGATTTGCGAGCCTGTCTTGAAAAATCATTGACGATAGAACCGGGCCAAACTCATCTCATTCCAACCGGTATATCTATTTACATAGCAGACTCGCAGATTGCAGCAGTTATCTTGCCGCGGTCCGGGTTAGGCCATAAACATGGTCTGGTGCTGGGAAATCTGGTTGGCTTGATCGACGCGGATTACCAGGGTCCGCTGATGGTGTCATGCTGGAACCGAGGTCAGTCTGCCTATACGATTGAACCGGGTGATCGTATCGCGCAATTGGTTTTTTTGCCGATTGTTCGTACGCATTTCAATGTTGTCGCTGATTTCGCAACCACTCAACGTGGCTCCGGCGGCTTTGGCCATTCAGGAAAAAATTAAATGCTGGAAGAGCGCACGGCAATACTGGATCCATCGATATTTCGCAGCTATGACATACGCGGCATAGTTGGCAAGACGTTGACACAAGAAAGCGTCTATCTGATTGGCAAGGCCGTGGGTTCGTACTTGCTGGATCACGGTGAAAACCAGGCTGCTGTGGCTCGGGATGGACGCAAGTCCAGTCCGGAACTGGTAAAATCATTAATCGACGGTCTGCGTTCTTCAGGTTGTCATGTGATTGATATTGGCATGGTTCCAACGCCGCTTCTCTATTATGCAACACATATACTGGAAACGCGCTCCGGCGTCATGCTGACCGGAAGCCACAATCCATCTGAATACAATGGCCTGAAAATAGTGGCGCAGGGGACAACACTTTCAGAAGAGAGTATTAAAAATCTCTATCATCGGATCATGAATCACCGGCTGTATGATGGCCATGGTTCGTATAAGGTAATGGATATACAGGAACATTATATTGCCAATCTCGCCCAGAATATTCATCTGGATCGTCCTTTGAGCATTGTGATTGACGCTGGCAACGGTGTGACTGGCTCATTGGCGCCCAGGTTATTTCGGGCGCTGGGCTGTGAAGTTCATGAATTATTTTGTGACATTGATGGACGGTTCCCTAATCATCATCCAGATCCCAGCCAGGATGAGAATTTACAGGATTTAATCCATGCCGTGCGTGAAATGCGCGTTGATCTTGGTCTTGCTTTCGATGGTGACGGCGACCGTCTGGGGGTCGTGACTGGAAATGGCCAGATTATTTCATCTGACCGGCTGCTGATGTTGTTTTCGAGCGCGCTGCTGGCGGAATATCCGTGTGCAAAGATAATTTTTGATGTGAAGTGTTCCAATAATCTTGCAGCATTGATTCGAAAGCATGGCGGCGAACCCATCATGTGGAAAACAGGACACTCATTGATAAAGGCAAAGCTTGCTGAAACACAGGCCCAGCTGGCTGGAGAAATGAGCGGGCATATCTTCTTCAAGGATCGCTGGTATGGTTTTGATGACGCCTTGTATGCCGGCGCAAGGCTTCTGGAAATTGTCGCTCATGAACATGAAGATATCGACACATTATTTGCCGCCATTCCAAACAGTCTGATTACCCCTGAGCTCAAGGTTGCGGTTGCTGAAAATGAGAAATTTCAATTGATGCAGCAACTCATTGATAGTGCCAATTTTGCTGATGCGAAAGAAGTTAATATGATAGACGGATTGCGCGTTTCTTTTGCCGACGGCTGGGGCCTGGTGCGTCCATCCAATACGTCCCCTTATCTGATTCTTCGCTTTGAAGCAATCAGTGAAAATAATCTCAGGAATATTCAGGCACTGTTTCGCGAGTGGATTTTTTCGGTCAGGCCGGATTTGGCGCTGCCATTCTAGGCTAACTAAGCTTTTTGGTGAGGGTATGCAGACATCATCACATGATATTGTTATTGTCGGTGGAGGCATGGCAGGAACTGCTCTGGCATGCGCGCTGGCTCAGAAGACATCCTTGTCGGTTGTTATCCTGGAAGCGCAATCTCATGTTCATCCCTGGTCTCGTTCGCACTATTATCATCGAGTCAGCGCAATTGCTCCCTCTTCACGGCGAATATTTCAATCCATGCAGGTTTGGGATGCTATGCAAGCCAAACGCGTGAGTCCTTTTACAGAAATCCAGGTATGGGACGCAATGGCTAAAAGTGAAATACGATTCGACAGTACGGAAATTGCTGAGCCGGTGCTTGGCTATATTATCGAAAATAATCTCATGCAGTCTGTTCTTGAAGAGGCTGTCAGGCAATTCCCCCAGATTGAATTCATTTCATCAGTCAAGTTAACAGATTTCCATGAAACCGGGAATGGAGTAGAGATTGCCGCACATGATGGACGAAAATTCCGGGCCAAATTGGCAATTGCTGCTGATGGTGCAAGCTCCTGGCTGCGGCAGCAGACGGGAATAGAGTTGGACAAATTTGATTATGAACAGGAAGCCATTGTTGCAACGGTGAAAACGTCCCTGCCGCATGCGAAAGTGGCTAGACAGGTTTTCCTGCAGACCGGCCCGCTCGCGTTTTTGCCTTTGGCACAAGAAAATGCCTCTTCCATTGTCTGGTCATTGCCTGTCGAAGAAGCTAAAAAGATGATGGCGCTGGATGATGAGCCATTTCAGTATGAACTGGGCAAGGCATTTGATTATCGTCTTGGCGAGGTAATAAAAATTGAACGACGTCATTCGTTTCCTCTGTATAAACAGCAAGTCAGGCAATATACAAGATCCCGGGTTGTTTTGGTTGGCGATGCGGCACACACAGTACATCCTCTGGCCGGACAAGGTGTGAACATGGGCTTGCTGGATGCCGCGAGCCTGGCTGAAATATTAATTGATGCGGTGAATAATCGCCGGGATTTTTCCAGTACAGTTAACTTGCGCCGTTATGAGCGCTGGCGCAAAGCTGACAATTTGCCCATGCTTGCCGGCGTAGATGTGATAAAGGCTTTATTTGCCAGCGAGAAATCATCCATACAAAGTATGCGTTCATTTGGATTGTCAGCAACCAGCCGCTGCAAGTGGATCAAGAATGTCTTCACTCGTCACGCCGTCGGCAATCGCGATGGCTTGCCTGTGATGGCGAGAGGGTAAGCAACAAATTGTCCTCTGTTCTCTCTCGCTATGCTCACCTTGCTCATGATTGTATAGGTTAGGTAATTCATTGATGAATTATAGCTTGATTTATTAACTTCACCTGACTATGAACGTCTGGGTGTTAAATGAATATGCACATCGTCATACTTCATTGTTAGCTCGAGGCCAGGGATAGTATCCTTACAGACGAAACTGCATCCTGCGATCAAGCGGCACATCCTTGTGCCGCACGGTCTGTAAGGATACTATCCCTGGCCTCGAGCTAACAATGAAGCAGAAGATGAAGTTAATAAATCAAGATTTAATGTAACCTGTACAATCATGATGCATTAACAGAAAATCAGAGCCCCTTCATCGAAGCAGAAGATTTAACCGCAGCAACAGGTAGTAACACGGAATATTCCGCCAATTTTTTACAAAAAGCACCGAGTTTTCCTGGTTGTGCAGTCGGGCGGCCAGAAAAGAATGTTAAGCCACTGCCAGGTTTTGCCGGCAAAGAAGAAACCATTTGCGAAGATTCGTGGGCAAGGGATTTTGATGCAGCCATCAGGTTTTGGAAAATGGTTTCCCACTCCATATTGGAATCGTGCAAAGGCCGAATAATATCAAGCAATTTATTCAACCAAAGGTTTTCAACGGCTGATAACCCGCAAGAGAGTAAATCTTGCAGCTTGATTTGAATGTTCCAGATAAATCGTCTTATCACGCACTCACGCATGGTTTCAGGTTCCATATTCGCGTGAATCGCCATGAGAGCAATGTCTCTCATGATATGCTCAAATGAATCAGGATAACCGGTCATTCTGCTTGGCCTCCCATCAAAGATGTCGCTTAATCGTTTAGCCAGCATCTTTGTGTAAATGGACGGGAGATGGGCGGGATTCACATCTGCTATCGAGAGATCACCTTGCAGTATTCCCTGACAGATGTAAGGGTCGCCGCAAATCATCTCTACAGATTTGTCGGAGATCAGGGTCAGGTCATTGAGAGTCATATTTTTATGTAAAATCAGGGACTGTATGTTTGGTTTGAGCAAATTCCTGCGCGTTTCGACGTCAAGAAAAATGATATCGGTTAATTTGAAGCACTGGTGTTTGATCAGGTTGGCGATATCTTTATCGAGCAGGAATTCACAGGCATCCGGATTGATATATTGCAGTCTGATCCAGTCAATTGGTTCGCTGGAAATATAATCTTGATACAAATCACTTGTCAGCAGCAGGCAAATGTGAGCAGGCAGTTTTTTTGCGTCAGAAAATAAAAGCCTGTCCCTGTTGATGAGATTGACGATGACGGGATGACAAAGAACTTTCAGCTGTTGAGCATCGATGCCTATTACGTCGGAAAAATTGAGGCGAGTGCGAAGCAGTGAAAAGTAACTGGTCAATACACGCAATTCATATTCATTCAAATCGATAATGACATGAAGAGGACAAATCTGTTCTCTCAACAGGCTCCTGGATATTGGCAAGAGTAATTTTTCAATTTGATTTTCATTTAGTGTTGCAATTTTCTCGAGAGTGATTGTTCCGTTGGCCAGCAAGTCCAGATAGACTTGATCCGTGACCAGCCATTTAAGATGTCTGTTTTTTTCGGCGAGGTCTATCACAGATTCTGCGGCGCGGCCGGCGCTAGCCAGATATCGGTAGACGAATTCCCCGGCTTGTTCACAGGCGGCATTCATGGCGGCCGGAATATGTCGCATCATCAGATCGTCTTCGAAATAATAAGTATCAGGTATGGGCTTGAAATCCAGGATGGTAACTTTGCGCGTTTCATCAGGAAGACGCACGAGGATGTCGAGGCGGATAAATTCTTCGCCGTTAAGCCGGATTAATTTTCCTGTATATATGCTGTTTTCACAGTAAATATTTTGCCAGGGATGTTGATAAGTCTCAGGTCTGGGTGTGATAGTCCTGAAAACGGTTTTATCATTTTTCGAGCTGATAACGCGTTTTTTGATTTTTTCGGGGCGCCACGAAAAATCACGAGAACTTTTACCTGTCTTGGCTGCGGCGGTATCAATTGCTTTGGTTGTCAGGTCAATAATGTAACGCTGAACGTCACCAATGGTGACGTTGGCATTTTTATCATTGTATGTTTCCAGTCTCTGCAGAAATTCCTGCGGACGCATCAGGCATTTGTAAAGGAAATGAAATTCATTGTCGGAATCAAGCGGTTTTTTGAGTACGGATTTAAGATTTTTTACCGCTTCCCTTAAAGTATCCGGATTGACAGGAAATTCAAGCAGATGGCTGATAGAGCCTTCAATAAATTCCTGCTGCGCGCGAGAAAGAGCCATGATTTTCTGTCCTGATTATATATGAAAGAGCATGGTTGGCTGTGTGGTTGTGCTTTCCAAAGGACTTAGTGCAATAATACTGCTGCAAAGAGCCAATGCTTGTGTGTCCGATTCAGAGATTTTCAACCTTTTTCTTTGATAATGGGATTTGTCATGCGGATTTATTGCGGATTCCCTGTAAAACAGGCTGTTGTTCAGGTAAGGCGTCACATCTGAATAATTATCCCGGAATCGATTTACCCGCAGTGTCAGCTTGCATTGATGGATAAGCTGGGAAAATACTTCAGACCAGTCGATGGATGTGGCTGTCGCTGTCGGAGTGATGATTTTTAGCATGTTTTCATAAATGACAGTTTCTGCCTCAGGTTCGGAAATTCGTTTTTCAATATGGTTCCTGAGGTATGAGATGAAATAGAAAAAGATCCATTCTTTAAACTGATGCAAATGACTATTGCATTCCATGGCAGCGGCAGCAATGTCACTGTCGAGCAGCTTGACAGTGTCAGGGTTGGAATCAATCAGGTAAGGGTTTTGATTCAGTATCCAATACAACCGGCTGGCAAATGTGTGGATGTAAAGATAAAAGAGGGCTGTTTGTGGATTTTCTGACTGTTGCATTGAATCATTGATCATCTCCAGGGTGGTAATGCGATTATTGACGTAGCGAGCGATGTTTTTGTTCAGTAAGGCAAGATGATGATTTTCCCTGATTTTTGCAAATTGTTCCCAGTTGATATCATTTTTAATAAAAAAAGTGATGTATAAATCACTACACAAAATGTCTTTCAGGTGAATGGGTATGACACATGCCTGCTGACAGGTGAGTTTGCCTCTCTGAATCAGGCTGGTAACATGCGGATGCACGATGAATTTGCTGCGTCTGTCGCTTATCCCTTTTATCTGCTGCAGATTGAGCAGGCCTTTTTCGAGTAAGTCATGATAAACAGGATGTGTCAGAACCCGTGCTTCGGCAAGCGTCAGCTTTTCCGCATCAGCGAACATCAGAAGATTTCTTTTCATCAGGCTGATGATGCCTGGGCGGCATAAAATATCTGCCTGTATATCCGTTATGTTGGTAATGGCCGAAAGTGCCAGCGTTCCTTGATAAAGTAACTGATAATAGAATTCATCAGTAATGACAGCTTTTGCAGCCTGAGAGTTTCTTGCCCGGGCAATAGTTTGAAACGAGAATTTGTGCTTTTTGACCAGCGCCGAAATGGCAGTTTCGGCGGCGCAATTCCTGGCTTCGCGCTCAGCGGGCTCTTTCAATGTTTCTAGATATAGATTTTCTTGCTCGTCGTCGCGAAAGACTTCGGTGATATCCCTGATTTTAACGGATCGCCTTTGTTCAGCTTTATTGGGAAGGTTAATTATGACATCGACATAGGCGGTGCGTGTGTCTATCTGAAAAGGATCATCTTCTTCGGTTTCTACGATCTCAGTGTCAACCTGGATTCTGAGCTCCTGGGCGTAGATTTTCCCGGGAAGAGCTGGCAGCTGCCAGGGATTTTCGCCGCTATCGACCGGAGCCTGAATACTCGTAAAATCAGTCATCCAGTTTTCTGCCGGAAGGGTAGCCAATACCTGCTCCTTATCCCAGATGCCCAGCACGTGGCCTGTCTTTAACAAGGATGAATCAATGAAATCAATAATGTGCTGTTGAACTTCGCCTGTCGTGATTTTAGGCCCCTGTTTGAGGAGATTCTGAAAGTGAGCCTCAGGATGGATGAGACACTGTCTCAACCAGTAGAATGGATGGGATTGCTCGACCGGGTTGGTGAGTGCATATACCAGGCCGGCTTCTTCGTTTGCGAATTCATTTTGGTCAGCGCTGAAGTCAAAAAGATGGCTGATGGAATCTTCAATGGTGCGCTTTTGTTCTCCATTTAAAGGCATGGTTTCACTCCTTATGTAAAATGATACTTTTAATCATTCGCGGTTTGATGACTGTTTGCAGACGATGTCACGCCGCAAGCCAGCTGATTTAGTGCCTGTACTCCTGGCTGCTGCTGGCCGTCCTGCTGATTGACGAAATCGTTATCAGGCCTGCGCAAAAAGTTTGTAATTGTAATACCGGGTCATTGTTCAGGCGAGATGTTTGCTCTGTGGCAAACAGGGTCGCTTCGCCTTGATAAACAGGATGTTTCTCATCAAATTTTAACGCGCTGAGTTTGGTGTCAATGCTCGAGGCATACCGGATGATTTCATTGAAAGTCTCTGTCCAGTTTTTAGTTGCCGATATATCCGTGTTGCGGATGATTTCCAGGAATCCGCCGCAAATAAGCACAAATTTCGGAGACGTTTTCGGGGTCTCCAGCAGCGCATTGATATGGTGTTCAATCACTTTGACTACCCTCAGCAATATCGCTTCCTTGAAATGATCCATCGAGAGACCGCATTCCCTGGCGGCGGCCGGCAATTCTTCAAGCAGGCTTTCCTTGTTGTCGGCACGGCCATTAACAAGCAGGGTGATGTTTGTCAGCAGTGCATAGAGGCGCTTGACGTAAGCTCGGCAATAAAGTTCATAAAGGTTTTTATCATCGCAATGCAGGATTTTCTCAAAGGAAATGAGTTTTAGCTCCATCCATTGCAATAATCTTGGAAATTTTTGCAGCAGGTTAATTCTGTAACCGGAAAGCTTACTGATATCCTCAATCTGGATGACCCCGTTCGCTATTAATCGGGCAATATCCTTATTTAGCAGCAGGCGGCATTGCTCTTTTGAGAAATTACAAAGAGTAATCCAGGAAATGTGCTGGTTGGCAAAATGAGCGACATACAAGTTGCTGATAAACACCTGCTTTAACTCAGGCGGCAGTTTTTTTGCCGCGGCGAATGGCAGCTTCCCTTGTCTGATTAAATTGGCGACTGGCGGCAAGATAAGTAATTTGCAGTGGTCTTCGTCAATATCGTCGAATTGATAGATATCCAGTTCCTTGTTCTTCAGCATGGGATGGAACACGGGATGCATTGCCAGGGTGCGTTCTGTATTTTTCAGGACTCTGGCCTTAATGATGCTGCATGCGCCGCTCGCAACCAGGTCAGTGATCGCAGGATATGAAAAATTTTCCAGCGCATGAAGTGAGAACTGAAGAAAATCGTTCAATTCCAGATTGTGAAAACGCGATTTCACGAGCCGGATGATTTCAGGATGTGCAAGTTGCCTTGCGACGCTGGGATGCAAGGTGTCAAGCTCTGAAAGCGGAATCTTGCCCTGTTTCAACTGGTCCAGATAAAACTGATCGGTCACCAGCAGTTTGACGGCATCAGAATAGGGAAATTCCGCGTCGATATCGATGTCCGGGTGCGTGTCAACATCACGATCAGTCTGGTCTGGCGGAGGATATCCCTCGCTGCCTGATGTCAGGTTCAGATAATGGATGGCGCATTTGGCCGCATAAGTCTCGGCGATAGTGGCGGCAGTCTCTTTTAGTCTTTCGATGAAATTCTCCTCATCCTGGTCTGTTGCAAAGTCAAATTCCGAAACTTCTTCGCCAAACAGGATTTTTACCTGAAAAGCATGCTCTTGTGAGCATGTCACATTCACTTGTACATACGGCTGAAGAAACGTTTCAGTAAAGGCTGATTCGTTGTTGAATTCAGATTCATCATCGGTAATTCTGTCTAACCCTACCATGGCGGTGTAAATTTTTCCCTGGAGATTGGGCAGGGCATAAGGATGTTCACCTTCGCTGTCTTCAGGTGCCTTTTGTTTGATAAAAGGCGTAGCATGGTCAGATAATTCGCGCACAGATATCAGTATGTTCTCGGGGTTCCAGTATTTAAGCGGTCTTGTTGTCAGTGCTAGCTGATTGCTAATATGGGCGACCAGGTATTCTCTTACTTCTCCAGTCGTGACCGCTGGTCCCGACGATTCAATCGATTCAAAATAAGTGGCCGGATTTTGCAAGCATTCACGCAGCCAATAAAAATGATTGCCTTTATCGACGGATTTTGTGAAGGCATCGTTCAGGCATTTTTCGATTTCGGAAAACTTCAGTGGATCAGTCGGAAATTCCAGCAGGTGGTTGACGGATTCTTCAACAATACGCCTTTGTTCTCCTGATAGCGGCATTTTTCTCTCCATGACTAATTTATCTCCGATCATAATGGATACAGCCTTAAGATATTCTTAAGGGTCATTTGATTGCGAATTGCGCATGCTGCCCTGCTTACCCATGATTGCTGCGTTTCCAGATATCACCGCATCAGGGTGGACTTATATTGATCAATTGTGTCGGTGCTTACGGTTCTTCAGGTATGTCTGATGCCCGTTCCCTCTTCAGTTTTCGATGTTGAAACGCTATACTCCATTTCCTCTGACAGGTACGCGCTAACTGCATGGCTTGTTTTTCGCGCTAGCCCAATTTAAATACCTCAAAGGAAGACCTCGTGGCCAAACGAACACCGTTTTATGATTTGCATGTGCAAGCCAACGCGAAAATTGTCGACTTCGCAGGCTGGGACATGCCCCTTCACTATGGTTCTCAAATTCAGGAACATCATCAGGTAAGACAGCATGCTGGCATGTTCGATGTATCGCATATGGGCGTTGTTGATTTGCATGGCACGGATGCGGGACCTTATTTGCGTCGACTGGTGGCAAATAATGTCGACCGTTTGATGGATGGCAAGGCCTTGTACACCTGCATGTTAAATGAAAATGGCGGTGTAATTGACGATTTGATTGTTTACAAGGTGGCAGATGATTTTTACCGCGTCGTTATCAACGCTGGCACCCGTGAAAAAGATATTGCCTGGATGAAATTGCAGTCCGAATCTTTTGACGTGAGCCTGACGGAACGAACTGATCTCGCAATGCTCGCGATACAGGGACCGGAAGCCAGGGAAAAAATCACCCGGATTTTGCCAGCCGCGCAGGCTGAAGCGGCCATCGCCCTCAAACCGTTCACTTTTGCTGTATTTGGAGACTGGTTTGTCGCGCGCACGGGATATACCGGCGAAGATGGATATGAAATTATTTTTCCCGCTACAGATACAGCCAGATTATGGTCAGCTTGTCTCAATGCTGGCGTGGTCCCATGTGGTCTGGGTGCGCGTGATACCTTGCGCCTGGAAGCAGGGCTCAATCTTTATGGTTCTGATATGGATGAGACGGTGACTCCGCTTGAGTCCAATCTTTCATGGACTGTGATCATGGATCCTGCAGACCGGGTTTTCATTGGCCGCGAAGCGCTGGAAAAGCAAAAGCAACAGGGTGTCAAGCGCCGGTTGGTCGGGTTGGTACTGGATGGGCCTGGCGTCATACGCAACCACCAGAAAGTAATTGTAGCGGGCGATGGTGTTGGTGAAGTCACAAGTGGTGGCTATTCTCCGACATTGGAAAAAAGCATTGCCCTCGCACGTGTGCCTGTTGATATCGGCGCGCAATGTTTTGTTGAGATACGTAATAAACAGATTCCTGCGCAAGTCATCAAGCCGCCGTTTGTGCGCAACGGCAAGAAAGTATTTTAGGAGTAGCTATATGAGTAATATACCGCAAAAATTGCAATATACAAAAACCCACGAATGGATCAGACAGGATGATGAGTTGCTGACCATAGGCATTACTGATCATGCGCAGACAATGTTGGGTGATCTGGTCTATGTGGAACTGCCGGAAATCGAGTCCAGTTTTGATGGCGGCCAGGAATGCGCTGTAGTCGAATCAGTGAAAGCTGCTGCGGATATTTATTGTCCGGTACCAGGTGAAGTGGTCGAAGTAAATGACGCGGTGATTGAAAATCCACAACTGATTAATCAGGATCCATACGGCAAGGGCTGGTTGATTCGTGTGCGGCCGCATGATCAGAAAGGATCCGGGTTACTCAATGCAGATGAGTATTCAAAAGTAGTCGCTTCCGAAGCGCATTAATACAACATGACAGATTCTGAGGTTCAGGCATGCCGTTTATTCCGCACACAGAACAAGATGTAAAGGAGATGCTGGAAACGATAGGGATTCGTAAACTGGACAGTCTTTTCGATGAAATTCCCGAATCATTACGCCATGCATCACTTGAGGGCGTTCCACCCGGTATTTCAGAAATGGAATTGGGCCGCCTCATGCGCGAGCGGGCGCAGAAAGATGGCAATATGCTTTGCTTTATCGGCGCGGGCGCGTATGAGCATCACATACCTGCTGCTGTTTGGGAAGTTGCCACGCGTGGAGAATTTTATACGGCCTATACCCCTTATCAGGCGGAAGCCAGCCAGGGTTCATTGCAGCTCATTTACGAATATCAAACAATGATGGCGAGCCTCATGTCCCTCGAGGTATCGAACGCATCACTTTACGATGGCGCATCCGCCCTGGCGGAAGCGATTTTGATGGCAATCCGGCTGGACAGCAAAAAACATAAAACCAGTGTACTCATGCCGCGCTCCCTGCATCCTCATTATCGGGACACCGCCAAAGCTATTATCAGGCAGAAGCATGACAAGATTATCGATGTGCCTTATCTCAAGGACACAGGAAAAGTCGATTTTGCAGCCTTGCAAAAATTAATGAATGACGATGTGGCGGCTCTGGTCATACCACAACCCAATTTCTTTGGCGTGCTGGAAGATGTTGACCAGTTAACTGATTGGGCGCGTGAACAGGGAATATTTTCCATCGCTGTAGTCAATCCAATGGCAATGTCACTGTTAAAACCACCGGGTCAGTGGGGGAAGGAAGGGGTGGATATCGCTTGCGGTGAAGGCCAGCCATTAGGCATTCCGCTTGCGTCAGGCGGTCCTTATTATGGATTTTTGTGCACCAGAAAATCGCATGTGCGGCAAATGCCAGGACGCATTGTCGGGCGTACAGTCGATATGGACGGCAAGCCAGGCTATGTATTGACGCTTCAGGCACGTGAACAGCATATTCGCCGCGCCAAGGCGACCTCGAATATTTGCACTAACCAGGGCTTGATGGTGACGGCTTCCACAATATATATGAGTCTCATGGGTCCGCAGGGATTACGCCATGTTGCTGCTCTTTGCCATCAGCGTGCCCGGGAAATGAAAATGGAGCTCACCAGTATCCCTGGCGTGGAAGCTGTCTTTACCGCGCCGTTTTTCCATGAAATCGTGGTAAAAATCAACAAGCCGGCAGATCAAATGCTGCGTGAATTGGCCAGGCGTCATATCCAGGGCGGATACGCACTCAAGGAAATCTATCCTGAGCTTGGCGACTGCCTGCTGATCTGTGCGACCGAAACCAAAACCACAGAAGACATAAAATTACTTGCACATCATTTACGTGATGTTCTTGAGGGGAGGAAGCTCGCATGTCCGGCTTAATTTTTGAAAAATCACGCACAGGCCGTTTTGCCAAGGCGCAATGGCCGACACAGAAACTGGATGCATGTGATGATATTCCAGCCTCATTATTGCGAACAGACCGTCCGAATTTACCGGAAACGTCTGAACTGCAGGTAGTGCGTCATTATACCAATCTTTCCAAGAAAAATTTTTCCATTGATACACATTTTTACCCGCTCGGCTCCTGCACGATGAAATATAATCCGCGCGGAGTGAATCGGCTGGCTTTTCTCGACGGATTCATCCAGCACCATCCATTGTCTCTTGAAGAAAACAGCCAGGGATTCATGGCTTGTGCCTATGAATTACAGGAAATCCTGAAATCAGTGACTGGAATGAAAGGCGCTGCTCTTTCCCCTATGGCGGGAGCGCAAGGTGAATTTGCTGGCGTGGCCATGATTCATGCTTATCATCTCGCGCGCAATGATCTCGAGCGCGACGAAATCCTGGTTCCTGACGCGGCGCACGGCACCAATCCGGCCTCCGCGGTGCAATGCGGCTACAAGGTCCGTGAAATTCCAACCGGTCCGGATGGCAATGTGGATATCGAAGCATTAAAAGCAGCCGTAGGTCCAAAGACCGCTGGTATCATGCTGACTAACCCATCCACGCTTGGCGTTTTTGAAGAAAAAATCCAGGAGATAGCCAAAATCATTCATCAGGCTGGTGGTTTGCTTTATTATGACGGCGCCAATTTTAATGCCATTTTGGGCAAGGTTCGTCCTGGTGATATGGGTTTTGACGTTGTGCACCTGAATTTACACAAGACATTTGCGACCCCGCATGGCGGCGGCGGTCCGGGCAGCGGTCCGGTTGTTGCGAATGAACGTTTGCTCCCTTATCTGCCCATACCGCGTGTTGCAAAAGAAGGCGACACCTATCGCTGGCTGACAGAAAAAGATTGTCCTCAAACCATTGGGCGTTTATCCGCTTTCATGGGTAACGCAGGGATTATCCTGCGTGCCTATTTGTACGCCCGGCTGCTTGGCAAGGAAGGGCTGCAGCGCGTTTCTGAATACGCGACACTCAATGCCAATTATCTGCTTGCGCGCTTGAAGGCAGCAGGATTTACCGCAGCTTATCCAGAGCGCCGCGCCAGCCATGAATTCATCATCACGATGAAAAATGAAGCCAGGACACTGCATATCACAGCGCTTGATGTGGCGAAGCGCTTGTTGGATTATGGGTTTCATGCGCCAACCATGTATTTCCCATTGCTTGTCCCCGAATGCCTGCTGATTGAGCCAACCGAAACAGAAACCAAGGAAGTGCTGGATGCGTTTGCTGATGCGCTTATCCAGATTATTGAAGAAGCGAAGAAAGACCCCGGTCTTCTGAAAAATGCGCCGCATACGCTTCCTGTCCGTCGTCTGGATGATGTGAAAGCCGCACGGGAACTGGATCTGGTATACAAGGCCGCGGAGTGATTTATTACGATGCCTGGATGTCGGATAGTTGACATCCAGGATTCGGCGTTTCAGGTCAGATCATTTTATTGTTTTGCTGCTGTGTGGACGATATCGCCAGTATTTTATTGCTGGTAAAGCGTTCATTAATGATGCCAAGCGCCAGAGAGGTGTTTTGCAAAACCTCAAAATTGATGCATCCTGGCGTGCTAAAATTGATGACCGGTTCCTTCATCCCGAAATCAATTTTTTCCTTTCTGGCGGTTTCCTTGAGCGCAGACAGGATAAGGTGACCATTCACATAGTCGCCAAATTCTTGTAATGGATAATCTTTTATCTTGATTCGATCGTCTTCAACGGTAATTAAGGTCATGCAGCGACTGGTACGTTTTATCATCATAATATGCTCCTCGATTCTTGCTGCCATCATATTTTCTGATCAGGCCATATTCAATAGCCAGAAATGGATAGACAAATTCCCGCCAAAATTTTCTGCGCTGATCTTATTGAAAATTATCTTTCCATTTGCGCAGCCAGGTAAAAACAGAAACAGGATCGCGCAAATACTGGTACGCGAATTTCTCCACATTGGCTATGAGTTCTGGTGAATCACAGCGTAAAAATGGATTTGTTTCCTTTTCTTCCAATAGTGTCGATGGCAGAGAGGGCAAGCTTTTATTGCGCAGCTCTGATACGCGCGTCTTGCGTTCATGGATTTTTGGGTTGCCAGGTTCAACAATTTCGGCAAAGCGCAGATTATCGAACGTATATTCATGCCCGCAATAAATGTTTGTATCATCCGGAAGCGCGGCAAGTTTTTGCAGGGATGCAAACATCTGTTCGGGTGTGCCTTCAAAGATTCTTCCGCAGCCGGCAGCAAACAAGGTATCGCCGCAAAATAACATGCCTGGCGCATAATAAGCGACATGGCCTTTCGTATGCCCGGGTATACCTAGTACCTGTATGTTGAGTGGGATGCCTGGAATACATAATTCAGACTCGGGGGCTGCCAAGGCTGTCATATGCGGGATTTTTTCAATTGTGGGTGCGTAGACAGGCACATCAAAATACTGGATCAACTCACCTATGCCATTAATATGATCCCAATGATGGTGTGTTGCGAGGATGGCGATCAGGGACAGATTATTGGAGGTAATAAAGTTGATAACGGGCGCCGCTTCACCAGGATCAACAATCATTGCTGACATTTGCAATGTGTTGACGATGACCCAGATGTAATTGTCTTTTAATGCCTTGACAGGATAAATTCTGAATTGATTATTGATGTTCATTTGCATACTCGTTACAGCCTGACAAAGCAGGCAAACAATCCGGGAAGTTCACTCAACTATAATGACAGGCATTTTTGCATATCGCCATAGCAGGCTGTCTGGATTGCCGCGTATCCCAGGCCTCGAGTCAACTTATGCACTTGCCTGAAGAAAAGCACAACCTCTGAACAGGATATCATTCATCAACAAATTACCTAACCGGTACAGCGATGACAATGCTCCAGGCTGCATTGTCTGTTGTGATGGTAGAGGCATGGCGTTGAAGGTATTATATCTAGTATTCATCATCCCGGAATTTATCTGTTACGGTTCAATGTCAACTCAGGAGGGCCAAAATATGCACGAACTAGCCCCTCTCGTTTATGATCTTGCTATCATGCTGGGTCTTGCCGGGATTGTTGTTCTCTTGTTTCAGCGCATTCACCAGCCTGTTGTCCTCGGGTACCTGGTTGCAGGGATGATTGTCGGTCCTCATACGCCCCCTCATGCGCTTGTGAATGATATCGCGAACATTCAGATTCTTTCCGAGCTGGGCGTGATCTTTTTAATGTTTTCATTGGGTCTCGAATTCAGTTTCCGGAAATTAACCAGGGTTGGTTTTTCCGCATCGTTCACAGGATTGTTTGAAGTATTATTGATGATAGGCATTGGATACGGTGCCGGACGTTTGCTGGGATGGTCGCAGTATGATGCTCTTTTTCTGGGGGCGGCACTTTCAATTTCATCAACGACCATTATCATCAAGGCGATCGATGAACTGGGTTTGAAAACCAAACGCTTTGCAGAACTGATTTTTGGCGTGTTGATCGTTGAAGATTTGCTGGCTATCTTGCTGCTGGTGGCACTTTCAACTATTGTGGCAACCAGGAATATTCTTTCGCTTGGCATGATAACAGCCAGTTTGAAATTGGTGCTGGTCGTGGGTGCCTGGTTTTTATTCGGATATTTTTTGGTGCCGCCGATTTTTCGGAAAATTGCGCGCTATATCAGTCAGGAGACGCTGACCATCATATCGGTGGCATTGTGTCTGTCACTGGTATGTGTGGCGGCCAAATTTCATTATTCATCTGCGCTGGGCGCGTTTATCATGGGGTCAGTGCTTGCTGAAACCGTGCTGGTCCATCGCATAGAAGAATTAATCCAGCCTATCCGTGACATTTTTGCCGCCGTGTTTTTTATCTCAGTTGGCATGTTGATTGATCCGGCGGTGATTTTGCATAACTGGCCCGTTGTGATATTTATTTCACTGGTCACTATTATTGGCAAGACCATTACCACGAGTCTGGCCGCATTCGCGACTGGACAAAGCTTAAATACATCGGTTCGTGTCGGCTTCAGCATGGCGCAAATCGGCGAATTTTCATTCATCATTGTTGCAATGGGCATGTCGTTGCAAGTCACCGGCGACAAGCTTTATCCTCTTGTGGTTGCGGTTTCTGGTATCACAACATTCACCACGCCGTACCTGATTCGTCTGTCAGGCTGGATTACTGCTGCATTATCGGCATACTTGCCCGATCGAACCAAATATTTTATTGAAAGCTATTCGGCATGGGTATACAGAACACAAACGTCATCGCGTAAAAATTCGCTGCTGGGCAAGGTAACCATTCGGCTTTTCATCAATGGCATTATTGTCGCGATTGTTTTTTCAATCATGCATTATGCTGGTTATCGCGGTCTGGTCATTTTTTCCAAACAGTCAGGATATTCAAATCTGGTGCTATTGCTGCTCTCACTGGCTGTTTCCTCGCCTTTTATCTGGGGAATGCTGTTTTCGTATAAAAAGGCAAGGTTACCCGAGTATACTAAGGCATCGCTTAATCCGGCCGTATTCATGATATGGCTGGTGACACTCACTGAAATTTCAACTTTAAGCATCGTCTACTTTCATACCTGGATCACAACACTTATTTTTATGGGGATGGCGGTCATATTTTTTATCGTGGCTTACAGGCATCTTGAACGCTCCTATCACTGGTTTGAACAGCAGTTGCTCGGTAACCTCAAGACTCAGGGTATCCAGGACAAAGCAAGGTATGAAGAACTTGCTCCCTGGGATTCCCATCTGGTTGAAATTGAGGTGGGCGACAGATCGCCATTTATTGGCAAATCCCTGGGGGAATGCCGGATTCGCCAGGATTATGGAATCAATATTGTTGCCATTAGTCATGGTGCGAGAGTGATTCCCGCGCCGCGCGGAGATGAAAAAATCATTTCGCATGATAAATTGATTGTGCTCGGAAATGACAGTCAAATTGATCAATTCAGAAAGCAGGTCGAGATCGTTGCGGGAACAAGCGAGTCCGCCAGTTTTCTGGAGAATTTTGTATTGAAACCATTTCTTGTTGAGGCAGGCCACGTTATCAATGGGAAATCAATTCGCAATTCGAGAATACGTGAGAAAGTGAATGGCATGGTCGTTGGCCTGGAAAGAGGGAATGTGCGCATTCTCAATCCTGATCCAGACATGGTTTTGCAAGTCGATGATTTGTTATTGCTGGTGGGTGAAACGGAAAAGATCCAGCATCTGGATCTCGAAATGATGTAACGGAGAAGTTATGGCTGGTGCGGTGTTCAATCAATTTGCCATTCTGATCACATTGTCTGTGATTGTTGGTTATATCGCCATCCGGCTGCGCCAGCCGCTGATACTTTCATTTATCATTGTTGGCATCATTGCCGGGCCGGCTATCCTTGGGTGGATTTCGGCGCAAAGTGAAATTGAAGTACTGGCCAGTTTTGGTATCACGCTGCTATTGTTTATTGTCGGGTTAAAGCTCGACCTGGATTTGATCAAGACCTTTGGCGCAGTTGTCATGATCGCTGGCCTTGGGCAGATACTCCTGACGGCAGGCATTGGTTCACTGCTTGGAATAGTGCTTGGCCTGTCATTCGGGCATGCACTCTTTGTCGCATTTGCCCTTACTTTTTCCAGCACCATTATCATTATCAAGATCCTATCTGATAATGTTGAAATCGATTCATTGTATGGCCGTATCTCACTGGGCATATTGATTGTTCAGGACCTGGTGGTGGTCGTTGCCATTATCGTTCTCTCTTCATTAAGCATACATTATGCAGGTTATTCCCATCTGGGCCGGGAAATACTGATTCTGGGGATGAAAGGCGTGGGTTTTCTTGCCGTCATCGGGATGTTAATGCGATTTGTCTTTCCGGCTCTCCTCGAGCAGTTTGCAAAATCACGGGAATTGCTGATCCTGTTTGCAATTGCCTGGGCGGTGATGCTCACAGTAGGCGCTGATGCACTGGGTTTTGGAAAGGAAGTAGGAGGGTTTCTGGCGGGTGTGTCATTGGCATCATCAAAATACCGCGAGGCAATTGCATCAAGACTGGAGACAGTGCGCAATCTGCTTTTATTGTTCTTTTTTCTTAACCTTGGCGCATCGCTGCGTTTTGATGCGCTGGGCGCTGAAATTGTTCCTGCCCTGGCGTTTTCATTGTTTGTTCTGGTCGGGAAGCCATTTATTGTTATCGTGCTGATGGGTTTGCTCAAATTCAGAAAGCGCACCAGTTTTTTAACCGGATTGACCATGGGGCAAATCAGTGAATTTTCATTGATATTAACTGCGCTGGGCATGAACCTGGGCTATATCGATGAAAATATTGCCGGCATGATCACATTCATCGGCCTGGTGTCCATCGCACTTTCCACTTATATGATGACTTACTCCAATATACTGTATCAGTGGATCAATCCCTGGCTGAATTTGTTTGAGCGGGAAATGTATCGTCATGAAGATACTTATCACATCAGCCAGCACATCAAGACAGATGTCATTATTTATGGCTTTGGACGTCATGGCGAAAATCTGGCTCGCCATCTGGAAAAATCCGGGTACAGGATTCTGGCAATTGATTTTGATCCGCGGAAAGTGCATACCTCGAAGCACCATCATATCCTGATTAAATATGGCGATGCAGAAGATGTGGAATTTGTCAAAACCATACCTCTGGATGACGTGAAGTGGGTAGTGAGTACCATTCCGCATCCGGAAGCCAATCAAATGCTGGTTTCATCTCTTCGTGAAGTGCATTATAAGGGGAGGATAGCATTAAGTGCGTATCATGAAGGTGAACTGGATTTATTCAGGAAAATGCAGGTTGACTTGATTTTTGTGCCTTATGAAGACGCTGCTATTTCTGCTGCGCAGCGGCTTGTGGAAAAAATGCGACAGGAAAGCGAATAAGCAAAGGACGACAGATACCCAGTTATGAAATCAGCCATTACCGCAATTGGAACTGCTGTTCCACCGCACAGACAATCACAGCAGGCTGCCGCAGAAATCGTTGCCAATGCTCTGGAATTGAAGCCGGCAGAAAAGCGGCTGCTGAAATCAGTCTATCGGTCAACCAGGATTGATTATCGTTATAGTGTCATGAGTGATTTCATCCGTCAGCCCGGTGAGTATGAGTTTTTCCCGAATGATCCAGGCTTGCCTTTCCCATCCACCGGGTCGCGTATGAAGGTATACAGGCAGCATGCCTTGACGCTCGCCCTCGCCGCTATCAATAAGTGTCTTGCCGGCAGGCAGGATATAGTTGCCGCTGATATCACACATGTGATTACGGTCAGCTGCACTGGGATGTACGCGCCGGGTCTGGACATAGAAATTACCCAGCATCTGAATCTGGGCTCAAATGTAAAACGAACAGCGGTCAACTTCATGGGGTGTTATGGCGCATTTAACGCCATCAAGCTTGCAGATGCAATTTGTAAGGCTGAACCTGATGCTAGGGTACTGGTCGTGAGTGTGGAATTGTGCACGATTCATTTTCAAAAAAATGATTCCATGGACAGCATGATTTCCAATGCAATTTTTGCTGATGGGGCCGCTGCTGTATTGATTGAAACGGGATCACGTCAGACGAAATCCTTTTTGCTGGAAGGATTTCATTGTGACCTGCTGCCGCAGCATGCCGAAGCAATGGCGTGGCAAATTGCTGACAGTGGTTTTGACATTGTATTGTCGTCTTATGTTCCGCAAGCCATTCAATCCGGAATAGCAGAATTTACCCGCCGGTTATTGCATGCCTGTCATCTTGCCTTCAATGATATAACCTTGTACGCCATACATCCCGGAGGATATAAAATCCTGAAGGCATGCGAAGAGGCGCTTTCGATTTCTGAAGCAGATAATCGATATTCGTATCATGTGCTGCGCAACTATGGAAATATGTCATCAGCAACGGTTTTGTTTGTCTTGCACGAGATCTGGAATGATATCAGCCATGAACAAGCTAATGAAAAAATATTCAGCTGTGCATTCGGGCCGGGTTTGACGCTGGAATCTATGATATTGAAAGTCGGTCATTCGTGAAGGCGCGCTTTATTTTTATTATGATGCTGGTATTCAAGTATGGTTATTTTTGCGCGGGGTCCCGCGCAGGATCGAGCACGAGGGATACTTGCAGCGACAGGACATAATTGTCATCCCGGCGCAGGCCGGGATCCATCCATCTTGCCTGATAGTTATCGCGGATACAAAAATAAGTTTGCTAATGACACGGAAATCCATAACTTTGTGGCTGTCCAGACCTGAAGATCAACGACTCAGCTTCGAATGCCTGTGCCTGATAGCTACCGTATGAAATGCATTCAGAATAGATCCCGGCCTGCGCCGGGATGACAATTATGTTGTTCCACAGGAAATTATTCAACAAAGCCGATCAAATCAGCATGCAGC
>JAJPJI010000028.1 GCA_021324305.1 Gammaproteobacteria bacterium
ATTGCCTCTGCTTCCCACTGTGCCTGAATGATTTTGTTTTGCTTTTCACGCTCCATTTTGATACGTTCCTGTTCGGCAGCCTGTGTGGCTTGCTGTTGTTTTATTTGCAAATTTAAATCCAAAACCGATACTTCGGCCCGGGCTTTAGCATTCAAGAGAGAGTTTTGAGCCATTTCATCCGCAATTTTCTTGTCAAGAATTTTAGGTGGTTCAATTCGCAATTGCGTGATTTTGATTCCGATCTTGAGTAAATCATCAGCCAATTGTTTGGTATCGTCCTGTAATTGCTTGAAGAATGGCGATGGCGCAGAAGGTGCCTGGAATATATCAAAAGCATGGGTTGGATCGCTTTTATCGACTTCCTTGACGGCATTTTGCCCGCTTTTCTGAAAATCAGATGAACTGCAGCTTTGTATCACACTCAACATGTGGGCGACGACAATATTTTCTATATGTTTTTTGATTTCATTCTTGGACAGTTTTTCCAGGGTTAACTGTGGATTTTCAATTTCGTACGCGACCAGCAAGTTGACACCGATGGGTAAGCCATCGCTTGTCCTGAAGGTTTCATATGTAATTGCATCAATGTCATGGGGGTTTTTTCTGCGTCGTTCTTCCTGGGTCTCCTCGCTTGGAAATAACAGCGTTTGCCGGTTTGTTTTGAGAAATCCATCTACAATGAAAGTCGGTGAGTCAATCATGACTGGTTTTCCAGTCGCTTCGAATGTGACAAGCTTGCCATTGTCATAAGCGATTGCCACTTCTCCCGTCCGCGGGAGAATGCGTTTAATTGATCCATGTACGATCAATTGTTCAGAGGCATTAGTGAAATACTCTTTGGTATCCTGGATTGTCTGAAAAACAATCTTGAATGTAGGATCATCAAAGACATAGGCTTCAGATCTTGATTCCAGGATATGCGGTGTCGATCCTATCCATATTTTTGCAACTTTACCGCGGGGAACGCGTATCACAGAATAATTGCCATGCGTGAATACATTTTCCGATAATTCCACAATGGGTGACTTGTCCAGTCTGAAATTTTGATGACGAATGACGTGTGGCCCTTCGCCAAGAAATATGGGTTGATTGCCTTCCCAGGCTTTTACCAGCTTTCCTTGCGGCACGTTAATCAGATAGCGTCCATGAGCGCCAATGCAAAGATCTGTCTGATTGTAGACACCGATTTCTTCGGTGACGCCTGTCATATATACACCGAGACGTCTCGGATAATAAGTATATGGTACTAACTGCGGGACATTATTTCGATGCACCAGTCTCAACTGATTAACATCAATGCGTTTGCCGAAGGCAATGGATTCTTCGGTTATATCTTCTTTGTTTCCACGATTATACTCCTCGATGATCTTTTTGCTTTGCACTGTCGGATCCGGGTCAAATAGTGTTGAAGTTCTGACAATTTGTGTCAGTTTCAAATGATTCAGATCGTTCATGGTGTCATGTTCATCAGCTGCTTCCTTTTCCTCAACCTGATAACGCGGTGGTGGAACGAATCGCCTACCTGGTTCTGGAATCGACGCGCGTGGATCCGGATAGAGTGTGGAAAATGAGGGCGGTGGGGTAAGCTCTGTGTAGGTGGATTGGGAAGGGTATAATAGAGAGGCAGGCTGATCCTGGTGTTTATCCTGTTCAGATCTTTGCTGTGAAGTAAGCATTATATATCTCCTTGATAAGTAAATTCATTGCTGATCATCAAGGCGAATATACGAAACACATGCTGACAGGATACTGACGGGATAATTAAAAATCAGTGACGGAATAATAAGAATTTGATTACATTGGTTTAGCGGCTGCATGACTTGAAGATGACAAGACCATGACAAAATTATTACAGATTTTAATGATATAATAATAAGAGTGAATCATGGAACTAAGATGATGATAAACCTTGTATTAATAACAGGATTACTTTTATTGGTAGCCGGAATTATCTCATTTTCCTGGAATTCATCTTTTAGCCTGTTAGTCGGCATACTTGTCATTATACTGATATTAAGAAACATCTATCAATCTGAGCGGCTGGAAAATCTTGAAAGAAAACTGGATGAACTGACAAAAGGAAAATCCGCATCCCAGCCTGATTTGCGTTCCAGCAAGGCTGTGCAGCCTGGGCAGCAGGAAATTCAGCAGCCTGGAACAGCTGAGCAATTAAAAACTGTTCCCAACGTTAAAGAATCAGTCCGAAAAGAATCAGAATATGAATTTGCCGAACAGAGCCGGAAAGTGACACCTCTTGAATCCCGTCAAGGAAATTTTGATATCGTATCCATCATTAAATCATGGATGATGACAGGCAATCCAATCGCAAAAATCGGTATTCTCATATTATTCATTGGCGTTGCATTCCTGCTTAAATATGCTGCTGAGCATGTGGGAATGTCGATTGAATTGCGCCTGGCGGGCGTGTTTTTACTGGGGTTCGTGATGGTTGGAATTGGCTGGCGTTTGTCAGCGGCGCGCCGGGATTTTGCGAGCATTCTGCAGGGCGGCGGCGTGGGATTAATGTATCTCGCTGTCTATGCTGCATTTGCAATTTATAATCTGCTGCCATACACGGGGGCGTTGTCGCTGTTGATCTTGATAGTCATCATGACAGGTGTGATTTCAATTCTGCGTAATGCGAAAGCCATCGCTGTGACAGCCATTCTGGGCGGATTTCTCGCGCCTGTCCTGATCGCGACCGGTCCCTATCATTATGTTTTCATGTTTACTTATTATCTTGTGCTTAACATGTCAATACTTGGGATTTCCTGGTTTAAATCCTGGCGTGACCTGAATTTGATTGGGTTTATTTTTACTTTTATCCTGAGCGCATTATGGGGATGGCAGTCGTACCAGCAGGAATATTTATTCAGTACGGAACTGTTTTTAATCCTGTTTTTTTTATTTTATATTGCAATATCCATATTATTTACCTTTCACCAGGAGTCAGAGTCAAAAAATATAGTTGATTCGGTTATTACATTTGGAACGCCTACCGTTGTTCTGATATTACAGTCAGCGCTCATGAAAGATATCAATTATGGATTGGCATGGAGCGCATTTTCATTCATGGTTTTTTATGCTGTTCTTGCATTTATCCTCTTTGCGGTGAATGCAAACACTTTTAAAGTCTTGTCATCTGCGTTCGTAGCCATTGCTGTCATGTTTGGCACGATTACCATTCCCCTGACTTTTACAGGGATATGGATCAGTTCAGACTGGGCGCTCGAAAGCATAGTAATGTTGTGGTTCGGTGTCAGGCAGCAGCAAGTATTGCCGCGTCTGGCGGCCGGAATCATATTAATCGCAAGTACAGTTCTGTTTATCATCCACAGCCAGGAAGCTAACATTATACAGCCATTTTTCAACGAATATTACCTGAGCGGGCTATTTATCGTATTCGCCTGTTTAATATGCTCATATTTCTTTTATTCGGTTCGGGAGAAGGGCAGTGAAAGTGAATATTCCTTTGCAGTAATATTTTTTATTCTTGGATTCATTGGCTGGTATTATCTTAATCTGCAGCATATTTACGACTATCTGAGCATCAATCAGCAATTTATAACAATTTTACTGTTTCTGACGAGTACCAGTCTTATTGCATGGATATTGAGTGAAGCGCTGGGCTGGCATTGGTTACGTTATCCGGCAATAGCGTTGTTGCCTATGATGGCGGTATTGAGCATTCCGGTTTATCCATATGATTATTATCACCCAAGCGGATCTCTGCCATCCTGGTTATTGTGCTTTATTGCATTTTACAGCATTCTTTATCGCCATGAAAAATATCCCAGGGAATATCTGTCCGGATTGCATCTCTGTGTGTTTCTGTTTCTCACCTGGTTTATCGCTGACAGACTGGATGTATTTTTACGGCAACGGAATGACATACCGTTTACCTGGTCATTTATCGCATGGGTAGCTGTGCCGACGCTGATGCTGTATCTGGTAGGTTTGGGCCGGAAGCGGCTGATATGGCCATTGGCAAAGTATGAGTCCAGTTACTGGTATGCGAGTGGATCGATGTTTGTTGTATTTATCCTGCTCTGGTTTTTGATATCTAATTTTTTGCCTGGCAATGTTTATCCATTTGTGTATATTCCATTGCTCAATCCGTTGGATATTGCCATAGGATTAGCTTTGGTTGCCGCCGTGATCTGGGTTCGTTCTGCAAATGAATGGCTCTATCATACAATTGAAAATGTTTCACTCAGGCAAGTCCTGGAAATCGGCTCCATCGTATTTTTTATCTGGATGACAGCAGTCTTGCTGCGTACTCTTCATCAATGGTTGCTGATACCGTATGACTGGGACAGTCTGTGGCATTCCATGGTGGTTCAGGGTAGCCTATCAATTTTCTGGACAGTGTTGGCGCTTATTGAAACCTATATTGCGGCCCGAACCAATCAGCGTATTTTGTGGTTTCTGGGATTTGCATTAATCTGGGTTGTGATTTTCAAATTATTCCTTGTTGATTTAAGTGGTACAAATACAATCGAACGTATCGTCACATTCATTGGTGTTGGACTGCTTTTATTAATTAATGGTTATATATCGCCTCTTCCTCCCAAAGAAAAATAAATACTTCATAAAATCAATAACATGGATTTTGGCCTACCAATCAAAATTAAGATTTGGATAAGGAAATTATCACTTAATACACTATATTAAAAATATAGACATAAATTCTATATGACATAACGATCATTAAACTGTTTGGGACATATATGAAAACCAGAGATACGCTCGCAATGGTATTTGGTGAGATTTTTGGACCGGATGCTGAGTTATCACCTGTTGATCTCCTTTCTCAGGGAGCTGTCAAGGCTGTCTATCGCAAGAGCAGCAACTTAACGCCGCTGCTTAAAAAAATGCGCGCGACCATATCTCCAGAGCAGAAAGAGGATGATCAGCAGTTCAGGGCATATCTGGCGAGCATCCTGGCATCCCTGAATTTAAAAATCCAGCAATATGAAGTGGACAAATATCCGCAACCTCCATACCAGTGTCAATTTTCCAGTGTGAAAGTGAATGGGCGATTAATGCAAGTGATGTATGTTATCTATGATGGAACGCCGATATCAAAGGAACACTTGGCACAGATGACGGTTAATTCGATCAAATTAAGAAAATATAATCTGATTGCGACCATTTTTAATAGCATGTATTTTTCTGATTATTATCTTAGCCTGGATAATTCCCAGCGTGAACAGATTGTTAACCAGTTAATTGAACTGTTGTCAGAAATTGAAGATCCACAGTCCAGGAAAGATGAATCTCCAAGATCGCAAATAGACCGCTTCGTGGACAGTGTGGTGGACAAAATACGAATCATTACGAAGGATAGCGAAGAAGATATACTGAGAAACATTCGCAATGCCGAGCGATATATGGTTGCTGATACCAATAGCGAATGTATCGTAATCTTCGAAAGCAAAGTTAGGGATGAAGACATCATCCAGGTCGATATCCCTTATGCGAACAGATTGACAGACCAGCAAAAACTGGAATACCTGAAAATACATAATCCTTCAATCTCTGACCGGCCTTTATGGTTTAAGGTCCTGGCGCGTTGGGAACAGGAGTGGCTGGTATCAAGAATTCCAAAATCGCTTGATGCAGATTGGTCCGAATTCGAATATATCTTTCAATCGTCTGCGATGCAGCATGTGCCGGGCATTAAAAACGCACGCTTTAATTATTCATTTGCCATTCATCATGAACATCCTGAGCTCCTGGCGAAAAGCGTAAAAACTAGCACGATGGTTCCCTATGAAATGCCATTACAATGTCATAAGGCTGAAACTAGAAGAACCGTTGAACAGATGCTGATGACTTTGCAAGCGGAGGCAATCACTAACATGGATAATGTGTGGGGTGATGTATTCAGACGCTCCGGTGAGCCTGTCAAGCCTCTTATTCTCGTGCAATCACTGCTTAGTGACACGAAGGGCGGCGGTGGTGATAACAAGCTTGCGGATGATCAGGTAAGCGCGGTTGTTTCAGCTCAATCAGAACATCAATTCAATGATGTATTGATTGTTGCCGGCAATGAGCCTGTCAATTTTTTACGTGCTGCAGCATTGCAAGGCGCAAAGAGATGGGGATACGCAGATTCGATTATACAATATTCACGCAAGTTTATTACATCAATTGGTGATCCTGCGCAGCTTTCACCCGGACAGCAGGAGCGATTAAAATTAATCATGAATCTGAATGTTGAATTGTCCAAACTGCGTAATCCCTCATTCAATCACAAGGTACTTGGCATCTGGGAGAGAAATTTTGAAGAATTCAAGGTTGCCTACCTCAGTATTCTTGTGGAAGAAATGGGCGGCGTTGTTTCAACGAATTGCAAGAGTGGCAAGGATAGAACCGGGCTTGATGAGTATTACAGGCTTGCCATGCGGATTTACTACCGTCAGGAAGGCAAATTACCAGGATTTGCTGACAAGGGAATTGAACGGCAGAAATTCGTAAATATTTTTGTGCAGGTTTTTAATTCGATGAAAGCGCAAGAGGCAGCCGCATCCAATACACCTGGATCATTTGGTATCAAAGATGATGCCATGATGTTATGCAAGGATATTGCGAAAGCACTGGGTGATAGTTTTACTGCATCCAATCAGCGTGCCGCGATGAACAAGCCGCAAGGATTTACAGAGGATGAAAAAATACAGTCGCGGCAGGTGGCATCTCTATCCAAAGAGAAGGCTAGAACCAGGATAGAAAGCGATGTATCAGATTTATATGACAATACCTGGGATGAATTCCGTCAAACAATCGAGGCTGTGCTCAAAATCATCTTCGAAAAAATCAATCATGAATTTGGATATAATAATTCCCATGCTGAATACTTTAAATCACAATTAAAACAATTCGCGAATTTTGCTGAGCATAAACCTGTTAACCAGGAAGAAAGAATGCTGGCAGCCAGAATATTCGATATTTTGGCTCATCTGGGTGAGATGAATAATCTGCAAGAGATGCATGTATTCCTGAAAGAGTTGTACGACAAGGACAGCTCATTAACGAAGTCTGCGTCTCGGACATTGTCTGGAGCAGTGCTGCCGAATGTAAATCCGGTCGCGCCAGTCGACTTGATGCCTGGCGTTGAAACAAAAACCAGCATGTCGAAAAGAAAGCTGCCTAAGGATTTTGAATCAGATAAATTACGAGCTTCTAAGCCGCAGCGCTCTTTTCGAAAGAAACCACTTTCGCCATTTAATGTTTCCGTGACGAATTTATTGAGCTCAATAGATGATTTGTCAAAATCACAGTCACAAGTAAAACGTGATATGCCTGATGCGAAAGCAGGCCCCAGAATTCTGCCACAACAAGCCGTCCCGCATGGTTTGATTACACAAAGCACACTTAAATTGACATTATCTGCTTCTGGCTTGCCGCGGGTGGATTCTGTTGTTCCGCATCGTGTCGAGGGAAGCCAGACACCCATACTTGCAACTGAAACAGATAAATCATTGCGTGAAGATAAAGATGTTGGGCTGGATGCATCCGTGATTGAACGCAGTCAGCAAATATCTGATACGAATATAACACTTCGCGAAGGAACCGTAAGGCAAGAGGAGCAGAGTCTGGAAGATGAGCGCAGGCTGGAAAAGGAGCGAAGACGAGAGGAAGAGCGAAGAGAAATTCCGTTGAGTGAATCCATGGAGGGCGTCACTACTGTGACTGATACCAGGCCAAGAGACACATCGGAGACGTTGGAAAGGCAGATTAAAGAGGTTGTTTTCATTATGGATGAAATTATCAATGTCTTGAATGACGTGAATAGTGATATGGACAAGATGCTGAAATCATTAGGTATTCCTGAAATTCCAAATGACAGGGCAAACGTACATGCCGAGTCATTTACGCTTTTCCCGCAGCGTACACAGGTTGCAAAGGAAACTGTTAGGAGCGGTACTAAAAATACAAAAGACGAAAATGATGAAGGTGAAAGTGAGGAGAGTCCCTCTTCACCGTTCTCGCCTGATAATCCAATCGTACACTGATTAATTCAATGCTCGCAGATCCGGCTCAATCCATTGAGTGCGCGCATTATCATTATCCAGTAAATTTTGTGAGTAATAGTTTAATGGCTGGGATTTGTCCAGCAAGAATGGATGGGTGAGCAGAAAATCCTCGAAAGTCCTCGATTGCTTTTTCTGAATGGCTTTATTTACGAGCTTGGCCCACACCTGGGTAAGGGTTTCGTGATAGATATGAGAAGCTCCCAGGCTGGCTGCATAACGCTTAATGCCAGATGTAATCAGTTCCAGTGCTTGACTGAATGGATACAATGATAAATAGATCCATGCTATGCGCAGATGCCCTCGATGGCCAAATTTGTCTTTAGACAGGGTGCAATTCTCAAATTGAAGTTTAAATTCATTGTCGTGGATATTGATATCATGCTGCATATACAAGCGGGCCTGTAAATTTGTTTTCTCGGGAAGGCGTCGTAGTATAGTAGATCATGCTGTATTCAACAAGCTGGAAATAAAGCAAGTCTCATACACTCTGGTATGCGTAGCAAAATGTGTACGCACCATTAAACACTCATTTCTGTACTTTTGATTCGACTTTTTTCTCAGGGTGTGAACGTTCATTGTAGGCAATATTGACGATTCTAACTAATTTTGCCACAGGCAGAGGAATTTCGACGGAACCCATTCCTTCATATGGCGATTCAGCTAGAATGAAGAATCCTCCTCCGCCCCCGGGCTTTTTGTCTATCTTTTGCAGTATATAGGCGGAATCCAGATTGTTTAATTCAGGGATATTAAGAAATTTTTTATATTTGACGATGTAATTGATGGCTTCCGCAAGATAGCTGCTAAACTCAGGCATACTGATATCAGCAACGGTAAATTTTTCCGGGGCTCTGGGGAGGAGCAATTCATTTTTGATAAAATCGTCAAATAATGGGTTGCTGGCTGGCACTTGATTATATTCAGGCTCGATTCGCATTATTTGAAGTGCCTTTAAGTTTTCCTTACGATTGCCCAAGTCCATACTTAATAATTTCCGGCAGGCGGTTAAGCGTATGATATCAAATTTTGTGTCAAGCGGTATTTCGGGATGATTGAGAATTACGTTGCCAATGCCAACATTGCGAAGATTGCCTGAGCGTATATTATCCCCTTCGTTACCTTGCGGTATGATACTGGACGTGGCTAATTTGAGTATTTTATCCAGTGATATCTCGTTGTCATGCAATTTAAACATGCGGTTTTGATTGGTGGCTTCCATAGAGCAGACTTCTTTCGCTACAACAAAAAGAATGAGATATATTTGCTGATTTTCTGTCAGTTCTCTATATTCAGCGCTTTTCAATAAATCCGGAAGCGAAGTATGCTTGTCTCTCATTGTTTTTAGTCCAAGCTCATCCAGTATCCCTGCAAGCGGATTGATTTGTAACTTGATTTTTTCGAATGGCGTATGCTGATCTAATTTCAACTCTTGTCCAGCCTGATATTCCAATTTGCTGTCATGATATGTTACCGGGAATTTTAATGGTATATCGGTTTTCATTATGCAGAATTGTTCAATCTTGCCGGTCATATTGTTATATGAGACAGCAAGGCAATGTCCTTCATTTCTCAGGTGTTTGACAATATCCTGTAAGCAATCGCCGCAACCAGGAACGCTGAATTCATCAACCACCAAGATGCCGCCAGGAACCAATTTGTCATAAGCTTGTACAAGCGCACCTAATGGATCAACGAAGTGTAAAAATGTTTTATGCGAGAAAATATAATTAAATTTCAATGAAGCCAGGGTATCTGGTTTGGACAAGGTTTGCGTCAGATTTTCTGCATTACCTAAAATATATTTTTCATCAGGTATAGGTTGTTTGGACGAGCGCTCATCTGTTGCTGATATGCCATAAACGTGACTGGATTGCCCGGATGTAATCGGGCTTTCTTTCAAGGATGAGTCATTGGTTAAGATGAAACTGCCATCTGATGTGCCTATGTCCAGGGTTTGAATACTGCCTTGCTGTGGGGCAGTTTTCAGTATTGCTTGCGTATGGAGTGATAATTCGTTGTCAAAATGAAAACTATAATTGCTGTTGCCAGTCCAGACATATCCTCCCTTGATGCGAGGTATGGCATCGAACTTTTTTTGAATCTCCTTTTCAAAGTGGGACGGTCTTTTGGAATACATGTGATATTCCCCCATATGCATGGTATTAATTAAATTATAGTAACCAGATCGTAATTTTGCAGGGTGGGTGGATGTGTTGCAGGTGTTTGGAAAATAATATTTATTTTAAAAGCTCGACAGCCAAAAATTAACCAAACTAAATTCATTTATTATATTGATGACTATTTCGTAGTCACTCAATGGGCCCCTTAAACTATGGTATATTAAAATCATATTCGATGAATGTCATGGCATGCATAGACAATAGGCTCTGAATGGATATCAACGAATTATTAAGCTTAAGTGTTGTCAAACGTGCATCTGACTTGCATATATTGCCTAATGCGCCTCCAGTGCTGCGTATTGATGGTGATTTAATACTTGCCGAAGATTTTCCTCTTCTGGATGCGGATACGACGAAGCGCCTTGTTTATAGTCTGATGAGCAAGCAGCAGCAAAATATCTTTGAGAATCAGATGGAACTGGATTTTACTGTATTAGGGGATCCATCTCTTGCGGATTTTAGAGTTAATGCGTTTCATCAGATAGATGGTGTAGCCGCCGCATTTCGCGTTATCCCCAGAGAGATTCCTACCCTGGATCAGCTTGATTCTCCGCAGATTATGAAAGATCTTTTGGGTCTCTCCAGCGGTTTGATCCTGATTACCGGGCCGACAGGATGCGGAAAAAGCACAACCCAGGCTGCCATGATCAATCACATCAATATGCATGAGGCTTGTAATATTATAACGATTGAGGATCCAATCGAATTCATACATAAAAGGAATAAAAGCATCATTAATCAGCGGCAGGTACATCGTGACACGGTTAATTTTTCAAGCGCATTGCGGTCTGCGTTGCGTGAAGATCCCGATATTCTTCTTGTAGGGGAAATGCGTGATCTTGAAACTGTTCGGCTGACATTGACTGCGGCTGAAACCGGTCACCTAGTGATGGCGACGCTTCATACCAGTTCAGCACCACGAGCAATCAGCCGAATAATAGATGTATTTCCGGCAGGCGAGAAAAATATTATAAGAAATATGATGTCAGAATCCATACAAGCAGTCATTTGTCAGACGTTGTTAAAAAAAATCGGAGGCGGGAGAGTTGCTGCTTATGAGATAATGATAGGTACACCGGCGATTCGGAACCTTATCAGGGAAGATAAAATTGCGCATATGTATTCCGTCATACAAACAAGCAGAAAAATGGGAATGCTCACAATGGAGCAGTCATTTCAGGAATTGCTCAGTAAGAATATTATCAATGCTGAGTCAGCTCATGAGAGTGGTTATCAACGAGAGTTATTCGAGCAATCATTAACTGCTGGAGAACAAAAGCAAACTTGAATAGTTTCTATTAAGCAGGAATCTTGCAATTCACATTGGACGAGATACAGGTGGCAATTTCATGGCCATGCCTGTGAGTTTAAGATTTGGCATGAAGACGCAATCATTGTCTAATGAGGCGACAGTCTGGCTTCCCTTTATCAGAAAGAGTATGATTGCCAGGATGAAACCAATTCGATATGCCATATTAGCTAATCTTCTTGTTCCCTTGGCGGGCATGAGTATCGACATTTATTTACCTTCTCTGCCCCATATGGCGCAAGCATTCTCAACAGATGACTCATTCATTCAATTAACCATGACTTCTTTTGTAATTGCAATGGGGTTTGGTCAATATCTGGCAGGTCCAGTGAGTGATGCGATAGGCAGAAAAAGTTTGATCATCACCGCGCTTGTAATACAATTTATAACGGTCATTACTATCATTCATGTGCCATTTATCTCGTTAATTATAGCCACCAGGGCCCTGCAAGGAATTGCCTGCGCATTCATGATAGTGCCTGCGCGAGCGTTGCTTAATGACAATTTTGAAGGGAATGAACTAAAAAAGAAATTCAACTATCTCACCATCAGTTTCGCATTGGCGCCTATTGTTGCTCCGTTTATTGGCGGTTATTGTGAGTATTATTTTGGATGGCGGGCTTCATTTTATTTTATTTTAACCTATGTCACTATTTTATTGATCTGCATGTTATGCCTGACAACTGAAACAATAAAATCAAAACGCCCATTTTCCATGAGCCACCTGATTCATAATTATGCCATTATCATGGCTAACAAATCATATATGTATCGCACTTTATTTTTAAGCATCCTGTTTGGGTATACTGCTTTAAGCAGTATTTTAGGCCCATTTATTTTTCAAAATACATTGGACTTATCTGCGGTTGAATATGGATATGTTGCCTTGTCTCTTGGTCTTGCGTGGTTTTTGGGCAATTTGACAAATCGTATCTTGTTTAACGTCGAGCATAATATTAAAGTGATTTTTTCACTTATAGTGCAATCGATAATGATCATTATTCTAATGACATTATCATATTTTGACATGATAACAGTTGCTTCTTTTCTGGTTCCTCTTTTTATCATCATATTCTGTGCTGCCATCATGTTTGCCATGCTTGTGAGTGAGTCCTTGTCGCAATTTCCTGAACTTGCAGCGTCCAGTAATGCATTTTTATTCGCGACTACCTGGGTAGCATTCGGAGCGTATACTTTTTATGCGACTTGGTTATCAGTAAGCAATGTGATGCCAATGGCATTGACTTATCTTTTTGTGAATTGTATGTGTTATTTGCTGATGAACAAAATCCATAGCCATTAATCAATATCCCAATAGTATTCTGGAAAACATGATCTTAAATGAATGAGTATTCTATCTCCAGATGGTATTATATTCTCAATCTATTCATAAACCGGGAATTTCTCTCGTGATGCATAAGATAATCAGATATATTCTCTTCATTTTATTGATTACTGTGATATTCATCGATACGGTATCTGCTGCTGTGGAACGATCATGGCTGGATAATCGAATCAAAAGTTTCGTAAAAGATAAACCCATCAAGGCCATGATTTATGGTCTCTGGATCAATGGCAAGCCTATCAGCATCAATGCCATCGGCGAATCAATGACTGACGTGCAAGCCTATCCAGGCATGCATTATCGGATTGGCGGCATCACTGAAACCATGCTCACAGCCATTTTAATGCGGTTAGTGGAAGAAAATAAAATCAAACTTGATGACCCTGTTTCACGTTGGTATCCCAGTCTTCCAAATGCCAGCCGTGTAACACTTAAAATGCTTGCAAGCTGCACAAGCGGCTATCCTGATTATGTTTACAATCAGAAATTTGTTGATGCCGTGTTAAATCATCCCTTCAAATCATGGTCATCTACTGATTTGATTGCATATGGCATGATGAATCCCCCGAGATTTCAACCAGGTACGAATCAGTTCTATTCACACACTGATTTTGTCATTCTGGGCAGCATTCTCACCAAGGTCACAAACAAAAATATGCATGATTTGATGAGGGAATATATATTCACCAAAGTTGGCATGAAGGATTCAGAGTTCAGTCTCAACGCATTAATACAACCGCCGGTACTTCACGCATTTAGCCAGGATAGAAATGTTTATGAAGATTCCACCTATTGGGATCCATCCTGGACCTCATACTCTGGCGCGGTTGTCTCAAATATAACTGATTTGGGCAAGTGGGCGAACGCATGGATGACTAAGGGCTTGCTGTCGCAAAAATCTTTGCAAATACTGCGTGCGCCTGATACAGCAGGGTTGGGGAAAAATACGAGCGATATTTATTTTGCCATGGGATTTGCAGTGATAAATCATTGGCTGGTGCAAAACCCCAGTTTTGGCGGCTATAGCGGTGTTTTCGCGGTTCTTCCAGAAAAAAATATTGTCTTTATCGCCGTTAACACACTAAATGAGTCAAAGCAGCCTGATAACACAAATTATAGTGTTGAATTCATGCGTGAATTGGCGAGTGAATTGGCGCCGGATTATCCTATTCCAAGATTTTGAGTCCAGTGCGTATAAAAACCAGAAGCAGTGTGCGCTGTCAGGAAAATTTCGCAATTCGCTCATTTCACAAAATGGATATCTATATTATTCAATACCTTGTCTATCAAGCATGCTTGGGGGTACGCAAAAAATAGTTATCAACATGCGTCGCAATCCTTCCGGGATAATAAAAAACATTATTTCCATTATAATTAAAGAAAATCTAATAATTCAGACGAAGGGTGGCGAGTATGAGCATGTATGATACTTTTGCAAAGTTTGTAGGCGTCGTGGCTCAAAATCATTTGTTAGAACAATTTGGAAAATATCTTAAAGTTGCTCATAAACTAGATGAAAGAAGAGCTAAAGAAATAAAAGACATTACGATAAATGAAAAACCAAGAGATGAGGATTTTATCCGCAAAATTAAAAATTCAGAAGGGCATTGTTCTGGATTTACTCCGCTATTTTTATACTCAAGATGGTTACAAGACCAGCCTAGAGAGAAGGGTCGAGAGCATATTGAAAGAGATGACTTGGAATGGCTGAATCGTGTCTTAAAAAGATTAGCAAAATGGAGAGGTGATGTTGATAAATTAACAGTCAAAGATGGCGAAGATTTTGACCGATTATTAAATCATCTCGAATATTTTCAAAATATTGACAATTATATGCCAAGCTATGGCCATGGCGAATTGGCAGAAAGCCTGGAAGATACCAAGTATCGTAGAATTCAACGTGAATTTGCTTTAGGTGGAATGTTTACATTAGACGATCTTATTTCTATCCTGCCTCGAATCATAATGGATGAACGATTAATGCTGATTACATCGCATAATCATACAGTGGGAATTTATAAAAAAGGTAATACAGTCTACTTTTATGATTCAAATAAAATGTTTGGTGAAAAGGAATTTGACGCCTCTGATGTAAAAGGCTTGGCTAAAAAAATGTTTGGTTCATTGTTTGCAGATGATAAAAAACCTTGTCCATTGGCATTCCGCAATTTTGTAATGGGGGAGCCATCTCCGGATTTATATCCAGCACAACACGAGTTGTTGGCAAAAACAGAGGTAGTTAAAGCCAAAAAATATGCTGTAAATTATCAAGCTGAACAGGCGGATAATTATTCATCTCTATGCATGGCAGCAAGTATTGGGGATACAGATTCGGTTCGAATTTATTTAAATAATGGTGCCGATTTTCGTCTTGCAACCAAAAAAGGCAATACCGCTCTTGAATTGGCAGCTTTAGGTGGCTATGCAGCTACGGTTGACGCCATATTGGAGCATGCATTATCCATATCGCCTTTTGAATTGGAAAGCAGACAAACGCGCAATGCAATTACAAAGGCGGTGAATAAAGGATTCAATGAAACAATCGTTGTGTTTATCAATCAATTTTTAATTATCAAGAAAATTGATAGTGAAATGAATTATAGGGATACATTACATCAATTAATCACAGGTGCTGCAAAAATAAATGACCCTGCATTACTGGTGAAATTATTACAAAAAGGCAAGAATGAAAACATGCTTGATATTAACGAGTTGAGTGATATTCCATTGGGATCGATTATTCAATATTGTGGCCCAAAAACTGTAATGACATTTCTTCAAATGCTGGGAACATTGTTCAATGAGACAGATTGCCAAAAATTATTTATAAAGGCTTTTCATGAAGTATGTATATCAGACCGTGCTGATCTTGTCGATGTGTTCTTTGAAGCGGCACCCGAATGGTTTAATATCAAATTGAATGAATTATTGGATATGGTAGGTGATAATGAGCGTAACGCTTTTCAGTATTCAATTTCATCAAAACAAGGTAGCAAGGTTATGGATGTCTTGGTGAAGCATGTTGAAGTTGAAAAAATGCTTGATTCGCTTGATCAGGAAAAAAATAATGTTCTGCATTTGTCCATGCATAGAAATGGTGCAAAAAAAATCAAGTTCTTATGTGAACAAATATTATTGCGATCAGAGCAGGAATTACAAGATAAATTAATGTCGAAAAATTCAGATGAACGTACGCCTCTGCATCTCGCGGTATTAGCTGGCGACCAAGAGGAAATCATGGCGATATACAACGTATGTAAAAAAGTCAATTTCAAGGATTCCCTTTCTAAAAAAGAGATAACTGCTAAAACTGAGGATGAGTTTTTTATGAACCTTCTTTCTGCTCCTGGTACTTACAAAAATAACGTATTGCATATAGCGGTGAATCGAGGCAATGTTGAGATTATGGATGCTTTGCTTAATATTGCGCGTCAAGATTCTAAATTATTTAATTATTTATTAACAGCTCAAAATGAAGATGGTAATACCTGTTTTCATGCTGTTTTTCAAAAAAATATTTTTAATATCGATATAATCAAGGCGCTTATTTCCAGAATGGACGATTCGCTTATCAAGGAAATATTGAACACAACAAATAGCGACGGTAAAACGCCTCTAATGCTTGCGCAAGACAAGCTCGGAGTAAATCTGAATGCGGCCAATATTGAAGCTGTTAATTATTTAAGAAAGGAAGCTGAGAGACTTGGGATACGAGTTCAATTTACTCAGACAATTGAAAAAAGTTTAAAATCATAAGCGGCAAAATCACGGCAACCCACCCACAGTGCCTGGTTCTTTATGGCATTACCATTGGTGCCGGATTTTTATCGCGCCCGGAGAGATTTAGTCGCTGCGCTCCTGGCAAAATCGCTAATGCGATTTTGTTGAACTGATTATTTATATGTCGGGAGTTCGAATCTGTCTAATCCGGCCCCAACAAAAAAAGGATACCCACCTCTGCGAGGTGATTATCCTTTTTTATCGCGCCCGGAGAGATTCGAACTCCCGACCACCTGGTTCGAAGCCAGATACTCTATCCAGCTGAGCTACGGGCGCAGAAGGGTGAATGATAAGGAGCCTCTTTTGTCTCGTCAACTAGCGTCTCAATATTTTTTATCGGAGCGGCATATTCGAACATTTTATCAGCCCGGTGATTTCTTGCCTGAATGTCTTGATTTTGTGCGCCTGCTGTAAATATTTAACACATAAGATAGCATATTGATCTATAATCTAAATACGAAGTCACTCCATTATCACGAATTATTATGCTTGCCGAAAAAAATACCAGCCTTGACTGGGCGCATCCGGTTGTACGTGACTGGTTTATCAGTAAATTTGGTTCTCCGACAGAACCTCAGGAATTGGGGTGGCCGGCTATTCTCGCGGGTAAAACCACGCTTATTTCAGCGCCTACCGGCTCAGGCAAAACCTTTGCGGCGTTTCTGGCCTGCCTTGATCGTCTTGTCAGAAAGGCTCTTGCGGGTGAATTACGGGACCAGACAGAAGTATTGTATGTGTCTCCACTCAAAGCGCTGAGCAATGACATCCAGAAAAACCTGACCGGGCCGCTTGTGGAAATTTCGGAATTTGCAAAAGCGCGCGGATTGGATATGGCTGACATCCGTGTTGCAGTCAGGACGGGAGACACCCTGCAGCGCGAGCGGCAAGCCATGCTGAAAAAACCGCCGCATATTCTGGTCACCACGCCGGAGTCACTCTATATCCTGCTTACCGCTGAAAAAAGCCGCTTCATTCTGATGGATGTACGAACCGTCATCGTTGATGAAATCCATGCCATGGCGAATGACAAGCGCGGAGCGCATTTATCATTATCACTGGAGCGGCTTGAAGCATTATGTCTGTCACCGCCGGTGCGAATCGGGTTGTCCGCGACCCAGAAACCGATTGAAACCGTCGCTCATTTTTTGACCGGCGTACGTCAGGCAAAACCAGAGATCATTAATATCGGTCATGCACGATATCTGGAATTGGCGGTCGAAGTGCCGCGCAGTGAATTGGGGCCGATTGCTACAAATGAAATGTGGGATGAAATTTATGACCGTGTTGCTGAACTCGCGAGACAAAATCGATCCACCCTCGTGTTTGTGAATACACGGCGACTGGCTGAACGTGTTGCCCATCATCTTGCAGAGCGGCTGGGAGAAGACCAGGTTGCAACTCATCACGGGAGTTTATCGCGTAAACTGCGATTGAACGCGGAAACCAGGTTGAAAAATGGAGAATTGAAAGTCCTGGCTGCAACAGCATCACTGGAATTGGGGATTGATATTGGTACAGTAGACCTTGTCTGTCAGTTAGGTTCACCGCGGGCAATTGCGGTTGCCCTGCAGCGTGTCGGACGTGCCGGCCATTGGCGCGGTGCTGTTTCGCGCGGCCGGCTGTTCGCAACCACGCGGGATGAATTGCTGGAATGCGCCGCTCTCATCCACGCGATCAGGGAAGGCGACCTTGATCAGCTGATCATCCCTCATCAACCAATCGATATTCTTGCCCAGCAAATTGTCGCGATCTGTGCAACAGGAGACTGGTGTGAAGATGATTTATTTGATCTCATCAAACGGTCCTATTCATATAATTCATTATCACGCGATACATTCAATGCTGTTCTCGCCATGTTGTCCGAAGGCATTGCAGGCTCGCGTGGACGCTATGGTGCCTATCTTTTTCGTGACCGCGTGAACGGCATGGTAAAGGCTCGTCGCGGCAGCCGGTTGATTGCGATTACCAATGGGGGCGCCATTCCTGAAAACGGACTATTTACTGTGATTGCCGAGCCCAATAATGTCATGGTGGGAACCCTGGATGAGGATTTCGCAATTGAAAGCAATCGTGGTGACATTATCCTGCTAGGCACCACATCATGGCAGATCAAACGGATAGAGAGTGCCACCGGACGGGTGCTGGTTGAAGACGCACATGGCGCGCCACCCACTGTTCCCTTTTGGCGCGGTGAAGCGCCGGCGCGCACGATTGAATTATCCTTGCGGGTCTCGGATTTGCGGCAGAGAGTCAGTGAAATGCTGCCAGCAACGCTTTCACCGAATGATGACCTTGCTTTGCAGCCGGATGCCGGGCCAGCATTAAACTGGCTGGGGGAAAAATGTGGCTTGAATGCTTCCGCCGCGGAGCAATTGGCGGAATATGTGCTGCAGGGCAGGGCGGTGCTCGGTGCCGTGCCGACTCAAACCACCGTAATAGCCGAACGCTTTTTTGACGAAGCAGGCGGCATGCAGCTCATTATTCATGCTCCGTTTGGCGCGCGCATCAACAAGGCGTGGGGGCTCGCGCTGCGCAAGCGCTTTTGCCGTTCCTTTAATTTTGAACTGCAGGCAGCGGCGACTGACGATGGCATCAATATAGCACTTGCTGAGCAGCATAGTTTTCCCTTGGCGGATGTTTTTGCCTTTCTCCATCCCAATACGATCCGGCATGTGCTGACCCAGGCTGTCCTGCAATCGCCTTTGTTCAATACCCGCTGGCGCTGGGATGCGACGCGCTCATTGGCACTGGTCCGTTTTCGCAACGGCAAGAAAGTTCCTCCCAATATCTTGCGCATGCTCTCTGATGACTTGCTTGCAGCAGTCTTCCCTGATGCAGCGGCCTGTCAGGATAATCTGGGCGGCAGGGATATCGAGCTGCCGGACCATCCGCTGATCAATGAAGCCATGAAAGATGTATTGTCCGAAGCACTGGATATTGACGGTCTGATTGGTGTTCTAAACGGAATCATGAACGGCGTGATCAAATGCATTGCAGTTGATACACCTGTACCCTCGCCGTTTTCACACGAAATACTCAATGCCAATCCTTACGCCTTTCTGGATGATGCGCCGCTGGAAGAACGGCGTGCACGCGCAGTCGAGATGCGCCGTCTGCTTCCAGATTCTGTTTTACAGGAAGTCGGCAAACTGGATCCGGCCGCCATCGCTGAAGTGCAGAAACAGGCTTGGCCTGATATTCGTGATGCGGATGAATTGCATGATGTTTTGCAGACGCTCGTTGCACTGCCGGAAGACATTTATTTAAATGAAAATCAGGCAGCCGCTCCGGAGTGGGAAAGATTTTTTCAAGCACTGGCAGCTGCGCACCGTATCGGCTCGGCCATGATAAATGGCCGCAAATTCTGGCTTGCCGCTGAAAAGGCAGAAACGTTTTCAGCGATTTATCCAGACGTGCAATTGCAAATGGCGCTGCCTGCCATTGAAGAACAAAAGCCAGAACGTGAAGACGCCATTGTGAATATGGTGCGCGGATGGATGCTGCATGTGGGCCCGATTACCGGAGGTGAATTAAGCGCGACACTGGCGCTGCAGTTTTCGGAAATTGATCAGGCCTTGTTAAAGCTGGAAGCGACAGGGCTGATATTGCGTGGAAATTTCAGAAGCCCAGGCAGCGATCAGGGCGAATGGTGTGAGCGCCGTCTGCTCGCGCGCATTCACAGGCTGACATTAGGCAATCTACGCAGGGAAATTGAACCGGTGACACCCGCGCAATTCATGCGCTGGCTGCTTTCCTGGCAGCATCTATTGCCAGGAACCCAGCTGCGCGGTGAGCAGGGAATACTGGAAGTGATAAGGCAATTGCAGGGGTTTGAGATTCCAGCAAATGCATGGGAACAACAAATCCTGGTTAAACGAGTGATCGACTATGACCCCGATCTGCTGGATCATCTTTGCATGACAGGTGTCATAGGCTGGGGCAGGCTGTCACCGCATCCTGCCACGCTGCCGGAAGGTGAATCATTGACTCAGGAGCAGGGTGTAACAGGCAAAAAACGTGTTATTCCAACCAGTGTGGCACCCGTCACGTTTTTTGTTCGTGAGGAATCCGAATGGATGTCGGCTCATGACCGCTTTGCTGACGATGCTGAATTAACCGGGCTCAGTCATGTGGCAAAAAGTATCTATGTATATCTTAAACAGAGGGGTGCCTCATTTTTTACTGACATTGTTCGAGGTTGCGGAAAATTAAAGGCAGAAGTTGAAGCTGGGTTATGGGAACTGGTTGCTGCTGGTGTGATCACCGCGGATGGTTTTGATAATTTGCGCGCATTAATTGATCCACGCAGGCGCCTGGATTATCGCGGCCGCAGAAGCAGACCCAGACACAGTACCGGCAGATGGTCGTTGCTGTACGCAGAATCATCGGCTGATCATGGTAAACAAATGGAGGCGACTTGCTGGATGCTGCTCAAGCGCTATGGAGTCGTGTTCCGGGACTTGCTGATGCGGGAAAAAATGATTCCTCAGTGGCGTGAATTATTAAAAGTATTTCGCCGGCTGGAAGATCGCGGTGAAATCAGAGGCGGCCGTTTTGTTGATGGTTTTCTTGGGGAGCAATTTGCGCTGCCCTATGCGGTGGAATCATTGCGTGCCATGCGCAAGCAAGAGCCGGAGGGGCAGCAGATTACCATTGCTGCGGTTGATCCCCTCAATTTAAACGGGATTATCCTGCCTGGAGCACGAGTACCGGCAATTTCAGGAAAGACGTTGACAGTGCAAGTATAAACAATGTTTATGTACTGCAACCGGATTTTGTTCCTTGAGATGCACTATCACAGCAAGATAATTTGCTGCCGCAATGTATTGGCCAGTATGTCTTTAAGCATGGCAGAAGATGAAGAGGGTCAGGTCATCAACAATAAAAATAAGCATAAAAAATAGTTTAAAAATATATGGTAACTCCCAGGCCGTTTATTTTATAAAAATTTTCAGGAAGCAGCCTGAACTGGACACAATAAAATCGTTTCATGGGTTAATCGCTGTCTGTCACTGGTAATCTTTCCGCATGGCCCTGCCGGCATTAAATGAAGCTCTTTCGCGGCTGCGTACATAGATGGCATGTAGTTGGACGCAGATAGCAAATAAACCGGTTGTGGCCCTTGTTGTACGAATGATCTTACGCGAGGCGGAATTTCATATTGATAACGATAGAAAGGGATACCGGTAAAATGCCAGCCGGAAGGAAAAAATGGAATAAGATAGTGATTGGGTTTGGGATTGGGTGTTTTTGCGAAAAACGAATATGCCAGCAAGACAGTGGCTGATTGTTGCCGGGCAACAAAGGCTGGTAATTTGACGTTGAAATAATCGCTGCCAAATTCCTGGATTCTTTCCATCCTGATAGGGTGCATGGTATTCGGGATAAAGACGATGATCGCTAACAGTGAAAATAATCTGTCGGTAAAGCCTTTAACAAGTTGCAAGACAAGCAGCATGCAAACAAGCGGGGCGAGCATTTGCAATACGCCCAGATAGCGCATGATGGAAAAACAGGTTTGCCAGGCGATGTAGGAAAAAATAAAAAACAAATACAGCCACCACAAGGTGTAATTTTTTAATTCAGATCGCTTTCTTTTATCAAGAATGGCCAGGAAATATAAAGTAAAAAGCACGTAAACAAGCGCAAAGCGGAAATCAGTGAAATACAACTCCGCAGTGGGTTTGCGTCCTGCTGAAAAATAAAACGGAAATAGCAGTGACTCAATAATTCCGCGCGGCAGATAGCGAGGTTCGCTCCAGTTAAGATAGGGAAAATAGGGCGAGTGAAATATCCCGTTAAACAATGGAAAGAATGGATTTTGAAAGTTATCCCATAACAACCACATCCAGTAGCCGTTTGCCAGAATGAATCCTGCGGCGATTCCGGAAATTGAACAGATAAAAAAAGTCAGTTTATCGCGTAAAGGCATGGGTAACAAGATGAATCCTGCAAGGAAACCTGCGACATAAATGCCTTCGGTTAATTTTGATCCTGCGGCAATACCCAGTAGTATGCTTGCGCAAGTGAGTCGTATTTTTGATAAGGAGCGTGATGCAAAATATTTTTTAAAAATACATGCCCACCACAGGATGAAACCCAATATGAAAATACTGACCGTATTATCATTAAAAAATGCGCCAATGCCTGGGAGCACAGTGGGTGCGTAAAGACCAATCACTGCGGAAGTGATCGCCATGCCAGTCTGCCAGCGGAAATCCCTGATAAAAAAAGCCAGAAAAAACCGGGAAATATAAAATACCAGGGCAGCATTAATGCCATGCAGACAGCCTAATATGAATTCTGTCATTTTCGGCGTGCAATGCTGAATAAGATAATAAGAAATAAAATCTAGGGTTGGGGTGATATAAACCTGGATCGCGGAAGGCGGCCAATAATCCATTGTGTTCATGCGATGATTCAAAAATGCAAAGGGATTATAGAAATGATACCCTGCCAAATCCCATTGCAGTTCCTTGCCGAAGGAAACAGATAACAGACCGCAGACCAGCATTCCAATTATTAATGCCGCTGGATTGATGAGATAATGTTTTTTGATTTTATGCATCACGAGTTCATGCTTGCAAAGTGCATGAGATATTATGTATCAAAATTGATCCGAATGAACAGATACTGATGTTCCAGTCCTTGTTACCGCAGGTGAATTGTTATGCATCCTGATTCTGCCTCATCGTTGGTCGAGGCCAGGATGCAGTTTCGTCTGTAAGGATACTACCCCTGGCGTCGAGCCTACGATTTGCCTGTCATCCCGGCGAAGGCCGGGATCCATCCATCTTATTGAATAAGATGTCGCGGATACAGAAATAAGCTTGCCAGGAGCACAGAAATCCATAGACTTTGGGTTCCAACACCTCGAAGTCAAAGGATTGAATGATGTCAAAGAACCATAAATCCCATATCCATAACTGGAAAGATTATAACGAAGCATTGGTGGATCGTGGAAGAATTACTGCAGTTCCCGAACAGCATGGCAATTGTAATGCTTTGCCTTTACCTTACGATGATATTATTCGCAACATACGACAATCAGGCAGAAAAGGATGGATTTATATGTTGGGAGTTTGAATCTGTTTATTCCGGCCCCCAAAAAAAAGGATAACCACCTCTGCGAGGTGATTATCCTTTTTTTGCGCGCCCGGAGAGATTCGAACTCCCGACCCCTTGGTTCGTAGCCAAGTACTCTATCCAACTGAGCTACGGGCGCGTAACAAAAATTAGAGACCATTCTTCACTTGTGCTGCTTCATGCAACACTTATCGGAGAGGGAGGGATTCGAACCCTCGATGGAGCTTTTGGCCCCATACTCCCTTAGCAGGGGAGCGCCTTCAGCCTCTCGGCCACCTCTCCTTCAATAGTTTGCCTCGACAGAACCGAGACTGTTTACTCTTTATTGCCTTCGCCTTTATCGGCTTTTGGCTCACGTTTCTTTTTTACTACTGGCACAGCAGCAACAGGTGCAACTTCTTCCTGCTTCGGCGTTGTATTCTTTTCCTGCTGAATCCGTTGGTATATTTCTTCGCGGTGAACCGACACATCTTTGGGCGCATTGATACCGATGCGCACCTGGTTACCTTTAATACCAAGTACAGTTACGATGACATCGTCACCTATGACTATGGTTTCACCCACACGTCTTGTTAATATGAGCATTATCCATCTCCTTTTTAAAAACTGCCTTGTCCATAAAAACCACTTAAGTCCCCGTTTAGTCCATTCGGTACATTGTGTGCGTTCCTAGGGTATAAAGTCATGCCCCCTCAATTTATTTTATCAGGCTTCTCACGAGGAGCGGGGAACTCACAACAATTTTTCTGTTTTCCTACCCTTAGCAACTTTCAAGGTGTGCAATAGTAAACAATAAAATGGATTTCTGCAAATAGGATTTGCATTTTTTTATTCTATAAATGACCGGTCTGAGGATTGAAACGGCTTATCCAGCTCAAATCCCTGATGTACCGCTCTGACACCCTTCTCCAGATGGGTTTCATCCACCACGACTGAAATCTTGATTTCAGAGGTGGTAATCATTTGTATATTGATACCTTGTTCACCCAATATCCTGAACATAGTAGTGGCAACACCGGTATGCGAACGCATGCCTATGCCTACCAGTGACAATTTTGCCACCTTGGAATTGGTTTTAACATTGATTTTACCTAATTCCGTGCTTAATTCTTCTATTACTTTCATTGCCTTGGGATATTCCCGGCGATGTACAGTGAAAGTGAAATCAGATTTATCTTCTGTGGTTGCATTTTGAGCAATCATGTCAATTTCAATATTTGCCTGATTGACCTTGCTGAGAATTCTGCCTTCAATCCCAATTTGTCTGGGGATGCCTGAAAGGGAGATAATCGCTTCTTCCCGGCTAAATGCGATGCCCGATACCAGGCGTTTGTGCATAATCTTGTCCTCAAAGGTAACCAGGGTGCCAGCTCCGTCAGAGAAGGTGGAGAGCACGCGAATAGGCATGCTGTGTTTGCTGGCTAATTCAACAGAGCGCATTTGTAAAACTTTTGCACCTAAACTGGACATTTCCAGCATTTCTTCAAAACTGATCTGCGGAATAAGGCGTGCCTCAGGAATGAGGTGGGGGTCAGTTGTATAGACGCCATCGACATCAGTATAGATTTGACATTCATCTGCCTTAAGCGCGGCAGCAATGGCGACAGCGGTGGTATCTGAACCACCCCGACCCAGCGTGGTGATATCACCACGGTCATTGACTCCCTGAAAGCCTGCGACAACTACTATGCGGCCCTGATTTAACTCTCGTTCGATGATATCGGTCTTGACATCCAGAATGCGTGCCTTGGTATGAATGCTGTCAGTAAAAATGCCGATTTGCGGCCCGGTAAATGAGCGGGCAGGACAGTTTTTGGCATTGAGTGCCATACTCAGCAGCGCCATGGAAACCTGCTCGCCGCTGGAAATTAATACATCCAGTTCGCGAGGGTCATGATGTTGGGTCAAGGCATTGGCCAGTTGAATCAGGCGGTCTGTTTCGCCATACATTGCAGAAACGACAACAACGATATTGTGCCCCTCATTTTTGGCTTTAATTACTTTCTCGGCCACATGATGAATGCGATCGAGGTTGCCGACCGAGCTGCCGCCATATTTCTGTACGATTAGAGCCATAATATTCTTGTCACTTCCGAAGTGTCGGTACCGCTCATTTTGCGTGATCTTTCATTGTTGTTCAATCGCAAAATAATGTGATTTGTCATATTGCGCGTCGGCCATTCATTTCATGCCAGCCTGTTGCACTTATTGCCATGCCAGCTTGCGCCGGCATGGCAGAAGACTGGCGCTGCGAATTCAATTAAGCACCCACTTTTTCCTGCACCCAGGTATAGACAGATTGCAAGGCCGCGTCCAGTGCCTCGGGCTTGTTTCCGCCTGCCTCAGCGAGATCTGCCCGGCCGCCGCCTTTTCCGCCTATCTGGCTGGCAACCATGCTGACAATTTCCTTGGCATTGATTCTGTCAACAAGATCAGATGTGACGCCTCCAACGACACCGACCTTGTTTTCTTTGACGGTCGCGAGCACAACAACAGCGGTGCCGAGTTCCTGTTTGAGATGATCCATGGCGTTGCGCAATGCCTTGCCGTCCAGACCTTCAACGACGGTAGCCAATACTTTGAGATTGCCTACGGGTTTTGCACGTACTGCCAGATCCCTGCTGAATAAGCCAGCGAGTTTATCCTTGAGCTGCTGAATCTCTTTTTCCAGCGAATGTATGCGTTCCTCAGACTGGTGAATTTTTTGCTTGAATTCATCTTCGCGCTTTTCCATGTAACGCAATGCTCCATCGCCTGTTACCGCTTCAATGCGACGTATACCGGCTGCCACACCTGTTTCCGCTGTGATTTTGAAGATACCAATATCACCCGTATGGTCAGCATGCGTTCCGCCGCAGAGTTCAACTGAAGGGCCAAAATGCACCACGCGAACCTTGCTGCCGTATTTTTCGCCAAACAGGGCGACGGCGCCGCTTGCAATCGCTTCTTCCGGCGATGTCACACGTACCACGCCTTCATAGTTGGCGCGGATTTCATCATTGACCCGTTTTTCAATTTTACGCAATTCCTCGTCAGTGAGAGGTGCGGAATGGGCAAAATCAAAACGCAGTCGTTCTGGTTCCACCAATGAGCCTTTCTGGATGGCGTGTTCACCCAATACCTGCTTCAACACCATATGCAGCAAATGTGTTGCGGTGTGATTAAGGACGGTGGCTGCGCGGCGTCTTGCATCGACTTCGGCAATCACTTCATCGCCGACATGCAATGTTCCTTTTTCCAGTTTGCCCAAGTGCAGATGGGTGTGGGCCTGCTTGATGGTATCCAGGACTTTGAAATAGGTTTTATTATCTATGCGCAGAATGCCCTGATCACCGATCTGGCCGCCTGATTCTGCGTAGAATGGCGTACGATCCAGAACAATAGAGCCTTTCTCACCTGCATTCAGTGAGTCGACAAATTTTCCATCCCGATACATGGCGAGAATTTTTCCTGTGTCGGGAATTTTCTCTGCCAGCAGATTTTTATGGCCGGTGAACTCAGTGGGTGGCTGGTTTTCCTGGGCGACGGTGTATTCCGTCGTGAATTGACTTGCTTGGCGCGAGCGTTCACGCTGTTTGGACATGGCTGCTTCAAAGCCATCGTAATCAATCATTAAATTACGTTCCCGTGCGATATCAGCAGTCAAATCCGCTGGAAATCCGTAAGTGTCATATAATTTGAATACAGTTTCGCCTGGAATAATATCACCTTTTAATTCGCTGACGACTTGTTCAAAAAGTTTCAAACCCTGAGACAGTGTCGTGCTGAATTGCTCTTCTTCCTGGCGTAATGTTTTTTCAACATGTGCCTGCGCCTTGACAAGTTCAGGGTAGGCATCTCCCATGAGATCAACCAATGGCTGCACCAGCTGATAGAAGAAGGGTTGAGTTAGTCCCAGTTTGTTGCCATGACGCAGTGCGCGGCGAATAATGCGGCGTAATACGTAACCGCGGCCTTCATTGGAGGGGATAACACCATCGGTAATTAAAAAGCTGCAGGAACGGATATGGTCGGCAATCACGCGCAGGGAGAAATTGGACAAATCCTTGACGCCGGCAATGCTGGCTGCAGCCTTGATCAGTGGCTGAAATAAATCGGTGTCGTAATTGTTATGCACGCCTTGCAGTACCGCAGAAATGCGTTCCAACCCCATGCCTGTGTCGACGGAAGGTTTGGGGAGGGGTGTGAGTGTGCCGTCCGCAGCGCGGTCATATTGCATGAAGACCAGGTTCCAGATTTCGATATAACGGTCACCGTCAGCATCTTCACTGCCTGGCGGGCCGCCAGCGATATCAGGGCCGTGGTCGTAAAAAATTTCCGTACAAGGACCACAGGGACCGGTTGGGCCCATGGACCAGAAGTTATCGTGTTCGCCGCAGCGACTAAAGCGTGCCGGATCGATTTTCATTTCTTTTAACCAGATTTCTTCAGCTTCCTTGTCATCTTCAAAAACAGTGACCCATAATTTTTCTGGCGGCAAATGCATGCGATTAACAAGAAAGTCCCAGGCAAAACGGATGGCATCGCGTTTGAAATAATCGCCAAAACTGAAATTACCCAGCATTTCAAAAAAAGTATGATGACGTGCGGTGTAACCGACCCGCTCCAGATCATTGTGTTTGCCGCCTGCACGGACACAGCGTTGTGATGAAGTGGCGCGTGTATAGGGCCTGGATTCCAGGCCAAGGAATACATCCTTGAATTGCACCATGCCCGCATTGGTAAATAAAAGAGTTGGATCATTGCCGGGCACTAACGAGCTGCTGGGCACGATTTCATGTCCGTGTTCACGGAAATATTCCAGAAATTCACTGCGGATTTTATTGCTGCTTATGGGCGTCATTTTTGTTGTCATGGTTTTCACTGTTTAATTTTAATTAAGTAACAAATACAAAATATCATACCAGCGTCACGTTCGAATGCTCATTCTCACTCCCGAGTGCTCAGTGTCATTCCCGAGTGCTCAGTGTCATTCTCGCGAAAGCGGGAATCCATCATTCGTTTTTCCACAGTCGTGCCATGGATGGATTCCCGCCTACGCGGGAATGACACACAAAATGCCACAATCGCGCCATGGATGGACTCCCGCCTACGCGGGAATGACACACAAAATGCCACAATCGCGCCATGGATGGACTCCCGCCTACGCGGGAATGACACACAAAATTCCACAATCGTGCCATGGATGGATTCCCGCCTACGCGGGAATGACACACAAAATTCCACAATCGTGCCATGGATGGATTCCCGCCTAAGCAGGAATGACACACAAAATGCCACAATCGTGCCATGGATAGATTCCCGCCTGCGCGGGAATGACACACAAAATTCATTCTATCTCGCGATACGCTTTAACTGTCCTCACTTCCAAACACACTCTCTATGTGTTCCCGGGTGTAGCCACGGTATTGCAGAAAGCGCATTTGTTTGGCACGGTCTTTGAAATTGCTCGGCAGCCTGCCTTTAAAATGCTTGTGCCAGACTTTGCGTGCTTCAGTAAACCACGCATTATCGGTGATCTGTAATCGTTCTGCAATCACATCAGATGTCAGGCCGCGAGCCTGCAGCTCCATGGAAATGCGCAGTGGCCCATAACCTTTTCCCCGGCGCCAATAGATATAATTTTCGATGAAGCGATGTTCGTCGATGAGCCCTGTCTGAACAAGTTCAGTAACGACAGATTCACTGTCTTTAGGAGAGTAACCTTTGGTTTTAAGCTTGATCAGGATTTCATGCCGGGAATAATCACGGCGTGTGAGCCAGTTAAGCGCAGCACGCCGGATTTTTTCGAGGCCGTCACGATCAGCAGCTTTGCTGTTGTCATTATTGCTCATGGTTTTTCTTAGGCAACGCTTTCCTCAGGCTCTTCACTCTGTGCGGATCCGTCTTTGCCATGGACTATCATGATGTCGCGAATTTTATTTTCAATTTCTTTCGCAATAGCCGTATGTTCTTTCAGGAATTGCCGCGCATTTTCCTTGCCCTGGCCTATGCGTTGCCCGTTGTAACTGAACCATGCTCCGGATTTGTCGATTAATCCCAACTGCACGCCGAGATTAATGATTTCGCTTTCACGCGAGATGCCTTCGTTATACAGAATGTCAAATTCAGCCTGTTTGAAGGGCGGCGCAACCTTGTTTTTCACAACTTTCACACGTGTTTCACTGCCTATGATTTCTTCGCCTTCTTTCACATTGCCGATACGGCGAATATCCAGACGGACGGATGCGTAAAACTTCAACGCATTACCGCCAGTGGTGGTTTCCGGATTGCCAAACATGACACCTATCTTCATGCGGATCTGATTGATGAAAATGACCAGCGTGTTAGAACGTTTGATATTGGCTGTCAGCTTGCGTAATGCCTGTGACATGAGACGTGCCTGTAAGCCCATGTGCTGGTCGCCCATTTCTCCTTCGATTTCAGCCTTGGGGGTGAGTGCGGCAACAGAGTCGATGATAATGACATCAATGGCGCTGGAACGGACCAGCATGTCAGCAATTTCGAGAGCCTGTTCGCCAGTGTCTGGCTGTGAAATAAGCAGGTCATCTACATTGACACCCAGACGTCTGGCATAAGCAGGATCCAGCGCATGCTCGGCGTCAATAAATGCAGCAGTTCCGCCTTTTTTCTGGCATTCCGCGATGACTTGCAGGGTGAGGGTGGTTTTACCGGAAGATTCCGGTCCGTAAATTTCGACGATGCGGCCTTTGGGTAATCCGCCAATGCCAAGAGCGATGTCTAACGAAAGTGATCCGGTGGAAATTTCTTCAATATCCGGAACATCAGCGGCATCATCACCCAGACGCATCACCGTGCCTTTGCCGAACTGGCGTTCAATTTGGCTTAACGCCGCGGCCAGTGCCTTTTTTTTATTCTCTTCCATACTGTATTCCTTCTACATATTGTTTGTCGGTGGGTCATAATCCTTGCATCCCGAGGATAGTTACAGGCATCGGGAGACAGAGGAACAGGGGAGACTTTATTTATAACCTGTAATCCCCAAATGGGAAAGCGTTTTATTGCAGGAAAATTGACTGGATCCCGCGCATAATGCGCGGGACGTGCTGCGGCTTTGCTGGGGCGTCGTCCCGCGGCTCGACCGCGGGATCCAAACCTCAAAACTCAAAGCTCACCTGGTGGATCAGATTAATTTTTGATCATAAGCCAATGGTTAAATAACAAATTAATTAATCAAATATTTCCTTTCTTAAGGTTCTCTTAAGAATTCACCCCGTAGAATACCCGCGCTTTTGACATTATAAAAATGGAACGAGGAAGAATAATCATTGTCAGATGAGTGATAACTTTTATTAATAATAAGGGAGAAGTTGTAATGTCCAGTCCAAGACCAAAGCGAAAAGCAGAAGATGAAATTCTTGTAGCCGATACCGAACATCATGACGATGTTGTTGAAGTTGAAAGAACGAGTGCCCTGCAGAGATTTTCGCAAGTTGCCTACAGCTATACGGTAGATGGTGTTGCGATGACTACCGTTTTAACAACCGAATTCATTCCAGACGTCCTGCCTCAGCCATATAAAGAAATGGTGAGAACCGGTCTTGTGCTGGCTGATATTACTACTATGGATGCTATTCATGCTGTCACTGAACGTAAACATCCATTTTCCGGTTTCGATGCTTTTACACCAGTGAAATATACGCTTTCATTTATTCCGCCGGTAGCGACCAGTGTTGGCGTCGGTTTCCTGATTGAAGCTTATGGACCTGCTGTTATGGCTTCCAACAATCCAGCATTACAAGTAGTCGGTATGGTTCTCCAGAATCCGTTGGCGCATACCGGAGTAACGGCATTAGTTGCTTATGCGGAATTTGGATTGACCAAAAAATTAATCGAATGCTGTAAGAAGCCCGGACAAACCAATGAAGAAGCTGGACGCAATTTGCTGCAGATTGGAATCAAGGTAGTGACCAATGTTGTCGAGCCAATCGCCATGTATGAAGCACTGCGCATGACTTTACTGATGGCTGGACAGGAAGGGGTATTGCATAACCAGTATTTCCCGCTCATCGTTGTCGGCTTTGATCAGATGTTGAAGATGTGGGGCCACATGAGCCGTATTCCACACCCAATGGAAGATCTGGCAGTGAAGGAAGAGCGGCGCCCGCAAGCTTCTGACGAAGAATCGCTCCTGGGTCATGATTTGCAGCCATCCAGACCGTCTAACAGTGCCATCGCCAAAGGTGTTGCTTATTACGGCGTGCGTTTCGCGGTAGTTGCTACTGCTGTCAGTTATGGAACGTTAGAGCTCTTGAATTACATGCAAGCTGAAACCGACCAGGAAAAGCTGGAAAGCCGCGATCGTCTCCTCAACCTCGTTGCTCTTACTGGCGCAGTGGGTGTTGGAGAGCAAGTAGCTGATTTAACTGTAAAGTTAGGTGGATTCATCTGGTCCAAAGTCAGCAGCAACTGTTCATCCATGTTTGGCGGACGCAGACAGCCCATTTCCACGCCTGTGGTGGAAGAGGTACAAGAAAATACCTTGAGGAAATCACAGTGAGATAATCGGATTATTCCGATACGCAAAGGGGCGCCATGGCGCCCCTTTTAGCTTGTATGTGGCTGACAGGGTTACTTTACCAATTCCAGCAATCTCTCCAGTGCTGTTGCCATTGCCGCCAGGCGTATCGCCTGTCTGTCGCCAGAAAACAGATTGAGTTCAGTAATGGTTTCCTGGTTCCGCCTGCTCCAGGCTATCCAGACAGTTCCCACGGGTTTTTCCGTTGATCCGCCATCCGGACCTGCAATGCCTGTGATGGCGATGCCGAGATCCGTGCCGCTATTGCGCAGCGCTCCTTCCGCCATTTCGCGTGCGGTTTGTTCGCTGACTGCGCCCCATTGATCGAGGGTAGCCTTTTTGACATCCAGCATTTCCATTTTTGCGGTATTGCTGTAGGTGACATAACCGCGCTCAAACCAGTCAGAACTGCCCGATATGCTGGTCAGCCAGTAACTGAGTCCGCCGCCAGTGCAGGATTCTGCGGTTGCCAAGGTCAACCCGCGCTGTTTTAACTCACTCGCCACGTCAGGGACGAGTATTCTCAATGCATTCACCATGTTCTTTACCTTCATCCTGAGTCAGGGTATATAAGCTTAGGTTATTTTCGGCAAAAAATTTCAAATCGTTTGATTAGATGGAATTATGACATGGCGCTATCGATGAATGATACCTACCGCGATCACACGCCCATGATGCAGCAATATTTGCGTATCAAGGCTGATTATCCGCATACACTGCTGTTTTATCGCATGGGTGATTTTTACGAATTATTTTATGACGATGCGCAAAAAGCAGCGCGCCTGCTGGGTATTACCCTGACAGCACGTGGACAGTCTGCCGGCAAGCCCATTCCAATGGCAGGTGTGCCATTTCATTCTGCGGAATCCTATATCGCAAAACTGATACGCCAGGGATTATCGGTTGCCATTTGCGAGCAAATTGGTGATCCCAAACCGGGAGCTGGGCCAGTGGAGCGACAGGTTGTCAGGATTTTGACCCCTGGCACGGTTAGTGATGCTGCCTTTCTGTCTGACAATCAGGATAATTTATTACTCGCCTTGTTCCAGCTGGATCATGTCTATGGATTAGCAGTACTGGATATCAGCGGCGGCCGGTTTCATTTGCTGGAAGTCAAGGGTGACGAAGCACTGATCAGCGAGCTGGCGCGGTTGCGGCCAGCAGAATTGCTGGTCAGCGATGACTGGGACCACACTGTGCTGCGCGATTATCAAAACCAGGTGCGCAGGCGTTCTCCCTGGGAATTTGATTTTGAGACATCCGTACGCTTATTGACGGAACAGATGCAAACCTATGATTTGCAGGGATTCGGTTGCCAGGAAATGCGGGCTGCACTGTGCGCGGCCGGCTGCCTGTTGCAATATGCCAAAGAGACGCAACGCGCTGCCATGCCGCATATCCGCACTATTCATATCGAGAGACGCGAGGAGAGCCTGATTCTCGATGCAGCGTCAAGGCGCAATCTTGAGTTGACTACAAACCTTTCCGGCGGTGAGGAAAATACGCTGGCATCGGTGCTGGATCAAACGCGCACGGCCATGGGCAGCCGGATGCTGAAGCGCTGGCTAAACCGTCCGCTGCGCGATCGCAGCATACTGAATGAAAGACAGGAAAGCATTCAGCAACTTATCGATCAACATAGCTATGCCGCGATACAGAAAATACTGCGTGATGTCGCTGATCTGGAACGCATACTGGCGCGCGTTGCACTAAAGACGGCGCGGCCGCGGGATCTGGTTGCCCTGCGCTCAACCCTTGCGCTCCTGCCCGAACTGCAGCGGCAGCTGCATGCTTTTACTTCAGCAAGATTAGTGGCATTGAAAAACTCGATTGGTGAATATCCGGAATTGCATGATTTGCTCGCGCGCGCCTTTATCGAGAATCCACCGGTCACGATCCGTGACGGCGGTGTCATTGCACGCGGTTATGATGCGGAGCTGGATGAGTTGCTGGCGATGAGTGAAAATGCCGGTGATTTTTTAATTAAGCTGGAAGAGCAGGAAAAGCAGCGCACCGGATTATCTACACTCAAGGTTGGATATAACCGTGTGCATGGTTATTACATTGAAATCAGCCGTGCCCAGGCGCAGGTCATTCCAGCGGATTACATCCGCCGACAAACCCTGAAGAATGCCGAACGTTTCATTACCCCGGAACTGAAAGCCTTTGAAGACAAGGCGCTGAGTGCGCGTGACCGTGCGCTCGCCCGGGAAAAAATGTTGTATGACGAATTGCTGGACAAGCTCATTCCGGAAATTCCCGGCATGCAAGCCTCGGCCAGTGCGATTGCAGAAGTCGATGTGCTCGCCAATTTTGCGGAACGGGCGGCGCATTTAAACTGGTGCCGGCCAGAGCTTACTGAAGAAACAGAAATTCAAATCACAGATGGCCGGCACCCGGTTGTTGAGAGTGTGTCACAGCAGCCATTTGTGCCCAATGATGTCAAACTGGATGGCAGGCAGCGAATGTTAATTATTACCGGCCCGAACATGGGCGGCAAATCGACGTATATGCGGCAAATTGCATTGATTACGCTGATGGCGCATATCGGCAGTTATGTGCCGGCGCGCGCTGCGCGAATTGGTGTGATTGACAGGATTTTTACCCGCATTGGCGCAGCTGATGATCTGGCGAGCGGCCGTTCCACCTTTATGGTGGAAATGACTGAAACCGCGAATATCCTGCACAATGCAACAGCGCAAAGCCTGGTATTAATGGATGAAATCGGACGCGGTACCAGTACTTTCGATGGATTATCGCTAGCCTGGGCGTGCGCGCATTATCTGGCCCAGGGCATTCGTGCGTTTTCTCTTTTTGCAACGCATTATTTTGAACTGACCTCGCTCGCGGATGAAATTTCCACGGTGCACAATGTGCATCTCGATGCCACAGAACACGGCGACAAGATTATTTTCCTGCATACTGTGCAGCCGGGTCCTGCGAACCAGAGTTATGGCATTCAGGTGGCTCAGCTTGCGGGTGTGCCGCGCTCCGTGATTCAGCGCGCCAAACAGAAATTGCAGGAGCTTGAACAACAGGCTTATGTGCATATCGCGGAATATTCTCCTGTTCCCGAACAACGAGATCTATTCACGGAAGCGGAAAAAGAGCATCCGGTCATCACCCAGCTGCAGGCTATTAATCCCGATCAATTAAGCCCGAAAGAAGCCCTGGATCTTTTGTATCAACTGAAGGCGGAAGCTGGGAGGTAAGCCTGTTGACTATTGAATAAAATATTTTTAATTAAACCATTCCACGCTTTTACTTCCGTATTGCTAATAATAATTTCAGCAATACTCTTGCTCCTGTGCCTTATTTATAAGAAGTTATTTATGAGGCAAATCAAGTATTTGATTATTTTATATATATTCCTCTCGCGCGCAGGCTGTGGTTAATCGTCCTCTCTATCATGGTGCTATAATTAAAAAAACAAATCGCTTTAGCGATCATAATCTACGAGGAGTAAGTCATGCTGAATACACGTATTGTTCCTGATATCGATACCAGCAAAAATATAATAATTAACAATGCTGATGAACTAATCAATATTCTTTGTTTTCGTTTCCTGGCAAATATTACACCGTTTATACCAGAGGAATTAATAGATCAAGATCCCTTCAAACCATTTTTTACAAAACAATATGAAGGCCGAAAATATCAAGATCTGGCAACGTATCGAGCAAGTGGGGCTTATGGAAATTTTTACACAAAAGTCATGTTGGCACTCGAAGATTTTTTTGAAGAAAAGCTTGAGGAGCTACGCGGTTATGAAGGTGATACAGAATCGATTAAGGAATGGAAACAAAAATATAAACCGCTATTAGATGCTATTTTTGCCAATCAAAATGAAGCACTTGAAATCACCGCAGATTTTATCAAGGATTCTACAACTACAAAGTCACGCTCCAAACTGAAAAAAGACATCGAGAAAAAGCTTTCGATATCAGGGAAAGCAATCAATGAGACAACCGCACTGGATGTCGACTCCTGGACGGGTGCGGTAAAAAAATACACTAGCAGTGATGTTAAGCCGTTAACTGTCACAAGCTTGCATACGGTGCGTGAATATGAATACAAAAATAATGCAGATTTACCTGTAGAATATCGTATTGGTACGCAAGGGGAATATCACAAGGGCTTGCCGCGTGTAAACCCTCTCTTTGAAGCATGGGCGAAAGTTAATGCACCAGATACCCTGGGTGCAGATGAAATTTTCCATGTTTACATTAATAACCTGCCTACTACAAAAGGCAAAAAACTTGAGACCAATCTGACTGCAGAGCTACACAAGGCAGAAGCAAGAAACCCTCATGTGGCGGTTATTACGCTGCCTGCCAATCGCTGGCTGCTGAGTCAGGATGAAATCAAGGAACATGCCCCGCTTAGCTCTAAGGACTTGAATCGTAATCTAATAAATATTGTCCGTATTCTGGCCGATGAAACAAAAGGCGAAGAATACGATTTTAAAATGAGTGCTAATGTAAGAAAAAAATTGTATGGCGCAGACAATCGTCAATTCAAGGATGATGTCCTTGAACTGTTGAAAAAAAGTTTTAAAGATACTTTGGGTGTTGATATCGATGTTGATGTAGAGCTTGACGAGCAGGGTAAAATTCAAAAAATTAATGTTGATAACAAGGGTGCTCAAATTTCTGGCGCACAATTACAGGCAGCCTATTTTCATTTTATCAAATTTGAATTTACCAATTACATCCTGGAAACACTCAAGCCAAAAAGCTTTAATATGTCTTGTTTTGATGCCATTGACAGAGGCGGCGCCTCTTCTGCGTATTACAATCTTGTCAAATCCATTGAATTGGATAACCCTATGACTCAAGATGAATTCAATCGCGCCCTGCATGCGGCGCCAACCATGGTAAAAGGACGCCCGATGAATCATCAAATTGACATGTTATGGAATACGATTGATGCGTATGTGACGAAAAATCAAAAAACAAAAGATATACCCGATTGGCTAAATGAATGGCGTTATGTCCATGCTCCCAAGGAAAGTAAACAATACAAGGAACCATTGTATGTATTACACCGTTATTTATTTGAACTGCAAGATCGTAAGGAAGAAAGAAAATCATTTTTATTTATCCCGGGCGGAATAGACAAAACAACAAAAATCACCGCTGCACAGCTGCTTCTTGATGCGATCAAGTCCAAACCTAAAAAATCTCTTAATGAGAATACATTAACGGAGCAACAGTATGCTGCTTTGCATGATGGCGATTTAGGCAAGATTTACAAGTTGTGCAAACAAAAAAAATTATTATCGGTGGTGCCAATAACACATGGAAAAAGTCTTGTTCATAGGCAACAATGATTCTCTTGCAAGGGAGTCATTTCTCCTGTGGAATTTGTCCCAGGAAACTTTCCAGGTCTGCCACCTGATCTTCATGCAGCTCAATATGCTGGCCGCGGCGCAAGCCGGCGGGCAAATACACATTTCCGAACCGGATCCGAATAAGCCTGCTCACGGTAAAGCCAAGTGCTTCCCAGAGACGGCGGACCAGGCGGTTGCGTCCTTCCTTGACAGTGACGTGATACCAGTGGTTTGAACCGCTGCCGCCGGCATCGATTATTTGATCAAACCGGGCCATGCCGTCTTCGAGGTGTACGCCTTTTTGCAGTCTGCCGATGATTTCCGGCGTGACATCGCCGCGTACGCGCACAGCATACTCGCGCTCAATTTCCGAACTGGGATGCATGAGGCGATTGGCGAGTTCGCCATCGTTGGTAATCAGTAATAATCCCGATGTATTGAAATCCAGCCGGCCGACGCAAATCCAGCGGCTGTTACGAATGATGGGGAGGCGTTCAAAAATGGTTGGACGTCCTTCAGGGTCATGCCGGGTACACATTTCACCTTCGGGCTTGTGATAAAGAAGAACACGACTTTTCTGGTTTTTACTCCTGATCAGTTTGATTTCCCGGCCATCGACACACACCTTGTCGTGATAAGTCATGCGATCACCAATGGTAGCGACTCTGCCGTTAACAGTGATTCGGCCTTCCTGTATCCAGGTTTCAACTTGCCGGCGTGAACCGACACCCGCATTGGCTAATATTTTCTGAATTTTTTCGGACATGTATACTGCTCAGTTTTATCTATGATGAAATGTAAATTAGCTGTTTAATGTTTACTTGCTTTTTATACCCCGGATTTACTGCCATTGCGCCTAAACTTAACCTACCGTTCCCTTAACCTTAACATGTCATTGTGTCATTGTCTGAATTACTTATTGTCATTCCTGAGTTACTTACTGTTTCCCGAGTTACTGTTTCCCGAGTTACTTGCTGTTCCCCGACTTACTGTTTCCCGAGTTACTTGCTGTTCCCCGAGTTACTGTTTCCCGAGTTACTGTTTCCCGAGTTACTTGCTGTCATTCCCGCGAAGGCGGGAATCCATATGAAAATCTTACTATATCCATACTCAAACGCACGCTTTATCTTTGCTGGTTGTTTACCAGGCTAAGGTGTTTTATAAGCCTGGATTCCCGCCTTCGCGGGAATGACAGCACTGTTCTCTGGCTCCCGCCTTCGCGGGAATGACAGCACTGTTCTCTGGCTCCCGCCTTCGCGGGAATGACAGCACTGTTCTC